>JAUYKV010000035.1 GCA_030699825.1 Pseudomonas sp.
AGGTCAACGGCGTGGCCGAAGACCTGACCTGGGAGCTGTTCCGCGACACCCTGATCGAACAGGCCGAGCAGGGCGTCGACTACTTCACCATCCACGCCGGCGTGCTGCTGCGCTATGTGCCGCTGACCGCCAAGCGGGTCACCGGTATCGTCAGCCGTGGCGGCTCGATCATGGCCAAGTGGTGCCTGGCGCATCACCAGGAAAACTTCCTCTACACCCACTTCGAAGACATCTGCGAAATCATGAAGGCCTACGACGTCAGCTTCTCGCTGGGCGATGGCCTGCGTCCCGGTTCGATCGCCGACGCCAACGACGCCGCCCAGTTCGGCGAGCTGGAAACCCTCGGTGAGCTGACCAAGATCGCCTGGAAGCACGACGTGCAGTGCATGATCGAAGGCCCCGGCCACGTGCCGATGCAGCTGATCAAGGAGAACATGGACAAGCAGCTGGAATGCTGCGACGAGGCGCCGTTCTACACCCTTGGCCCGCTGACCACCGACATTGCGCCGGGCTACGACCACATCACCAGCGGCATTGGTGCGGCGATGATCGGCTGGTTCGGCTGCGCCATGCTCTGCTACGTCACGCCCAAGGAACACCTGGGCCTGCCGAACAAGGATGACGTCAAGACCGGGATCATCACCTACAAGATCGCCGCCCATGCCGCCGACCTGGCCAAGGGTCATCCTGGCGCGCAGATCCGCGACAACGCCCTGTCCAAGGCGCGCTTCGAGTTCCGCTGGGAAGACCAGTTCAACCTCGGCCTGGACCCGGACACCGCGCGCAGCTACCACGACGAGACCTTGCCGAAAGACTCGGGCAAGGTCGCGCATTTCTGCTCCATGTGCGGGCCGAAGTTCTGCTCGATGAAGATTACCCAGGAAGTGCGGGTCTATGCCGAAGAACAACGCATCGCCGCCCTCGACCTGGGTGTCGAGGAAGGCATGCAGGCCAAGGCCGCCGAGTTCAAGGCACAGGGTGCACAGCTCTACCACAAAGTCTGAAGGCGGCTGGAAATAGGGCCGAGCGGTTGTGAGAAAGACGGGGGAGGGTGCCCCGTCTTTGTTTTGGCGTAGAATTTGTGCGGGGTGACGGCAGGGTAATGCAGGTCACCTAGCCAGGTCGGCCAACTCCTGCCCTGGGCAAGGTCTCCTGTGGACCGACGCTGTTGAACAACCAGGTGTGCGACAGCGTCGCGTGGTCTTATCGCCTTAATGCCACAGCCACCGCCTTGGCAGCCTCCTCGATGGCGCGCTCATCGTAAGGCGCAAAACCCAGCACCAGCCCCGGTGCATGTGGCTTCACGCAATAGCGTGCCAGCGGCATCGTATCGATACCGGCGGCCTGCAGACGGGCGAACGCATCCTGCTCGCTTTCCACCTGCAGGTTACAGGTGATATCCAGCCCCGCGCGGATCTCCGGCACCTCGATCAACCCCTGCCAATGGCGTTGGGCCGATTCGGCGAATGCCTCGGCGCGCGAGGCGTAGACCTTGCGCATGCGCCGCACATGGCGGTCGAAATGCCCTTCATGGATAAAATCGGCCAGCACCGCCTGCGACAGGCTGTTGGCGTGGCGTGACATCAGCGCGGCGGCACGGGTGAAACTCTCAAGCAGATGCGCCGGCAACACCAGGTAGGCCAGGCGGATGGAGGGAAACAGCAGCTTGCTGAAGGTGCCGGCGAGAATCACCGACTGCTCCGCCGCCGGCATCGAGCGCAGCGCCGGAATCGGCTTGGCGATAAAGCGGTATTCGCTGTCGTAGTCGTCTTCGAAGATGTAGCTGCCGTGCTGCGCCGCCCACTGCAGCAGCGCCAGGCGCCGCGCCGGTGACAGTTCGCCGCCCAGCGGGGCCTGCCGCGAAGGGGTGACGTAGGCCAGCCGGGCGTTGGGAGCCAGGCGCATGCCCGCCTCCACCTGCATGCCGAAGGCATCCACCGGCACATCCACCCGCTGCACACCGCAGGCATCGAGCAGCTGGCGCGCGCCTGGATAGCCGGGGTCTTCCATCCACACCTGGGAGTTGGCCGGTGCCAGCAGGCGCAGGCACAGGTCGAGCCCCTGCTGCACGCTGTTGAGCACCAGGATGCGCTCGGCGGGCACCTGCACGCCGCGGGCGATGGCCAGGTAGCCGGCGATGGCCTCACGCAGCGCCGGCAAGCCGCCGGGGTCCGAGTCGAGCAGGATGGACAGACGCGAAGCACGCAGCTGCTGGATATGCAGCTTGCGCCACAAGTCGACCGGGAAAGCCTGAACATCGCCCCGGTGCGGGAAGAACGGCCGCAACCCCGGCGTCACCGGACGCCGCGCAAATATTGGCGTCATCGCGCCCAGGCGTTCGATCCACGGCGTGGCCGGTGGTGTGCGCGGCGCCTCTCGCGTGTCCACGACTTTGCGCCGCACATAGCCGGCGTTGAGCGTGGCATCCGGCAACACCTGGCAAACCCGTGTGCCGCTGCCGGTCTGCGCCTCCAGATAGCCCTCGGAGAGCAACTGCTGGTAGGCCGCCTGGGCCGTGCCCCGCGCCAACTGGTAATGCTCGGCCAGGGCGCGCGTGCTGGGCAGCTTGCTGCCGGCCGGCAGGCGGCCGCCAAGAATGGCGCTGCGCAGCGCTTCATACAGCCAGCGCTGCAGACTGACGCCCGGTTCGGGCATGCCCAGCGGCAGGAAGACCACCTGCGGGGGTGATTTATCGGCGGGCATGGTCGCTCCAAAGTGGACCAGTGAGATTGAACAAGAATGGATCAATACCCTGATCCAAGCCAGAGGCAGAATCACGTCCGCAGTCAGCCAACAGACTTTCTCTTCACTACGGGAACCCAGAATATGAAACAGCAAATCCTAATCATCGGTGCCGGCTTCGGCGGCATGTGGAGCGCGCTCAGCGCGGTGCGCCTGCTCGATCAACAGCAACGCCTGGATGTCGCCGTCACCCTGCTTGCGCCCCAGGCGGAACTGCGCGTGCGCCCACGCTTCTATGAAACCGACCTGGCCAGCACTGTCGCACCGCTCGGCCCGTTATTCGATGCCGTGGGCGTGCGCTTCGTCCAGGGCAGCGCCACGCAGATTGATGCGGCGAGCAAACGCGTCAGCTACCGCGACGCTTCGGGTGCCGAGGCCGAGCTGAACTATGACCGCCTGATCCTCGCCTCCGGCAGCCAGGTGGCCCGCCCACCTCTGGAAGGCATTGAGCGCTTTACTTTCGATGTCGACAGCCTGGAGTCGGCGCAGCGACTCGACGCCCACCTGCAGCGCCTGGGCCAGCAGCCGGAGAGTGCAGCGCGCAACACCGTGGTGGTGGTCGGCGGCGGTTTCACCGGTATCGAAACCGCTACCGAAATGCCTGCGCGCCTGCGGGCCATCCTCGGTGAACAGGCCGACATTCGCGTGATCGTGGTGGATATGGCCAAGCAGATTGGTGGGGCCATGGGCGAGGCAATCGCCGGGCTCGTCGCCGAAGCCAGCGCGAGCCTGGGCGTCACCTGGCGGCTCGGCAGCCCGGTGTCCACGGTCGATGAACAGGGTGTGCAACTCGGCAACGGCGAACGCATTGCCGCCAGCACGGTGATCTTCGCCGTGGGCGTGAAAGCCTCAGCGCTGACCCGGCAGATCAACGGCGAACGCGACCCGCATGGTCGCCTGCACGTGGATCGCAACCTCAAGGTGCTCGGTCAGGATGCCATCTATGCCACCGGCGACACCGCCTACGCCGCCGTGGATGACCAGGGCAACCACGCCCTGATGACGTGCCAGCACGCCATCGCCCTGGGCCGCTCGGCCGGCAATAACGCCGCGGCCGACCTGATCGGTGTCGCGCCGATTGCCTACAGCCAGGCCAAGTACGTCACCTGCCTGGACCTGGGCGGCTGGGGCGCGGTATTTACCGAAGGCTGGGAGCGCAAGGTGGTGCTGACCGGCCAGGAAGGCAAGGCACTGAAAACCCAGATCAACACCCAGTGGATCTACCCACCGGTGGCTGATCGGGCAATCGCCCTGGCAGCGGCCGACCCGTTGATCCCGGTGGTGGCCTGAGGGCCCGCAACACCCTGGGCCATTCGGCCTGGGGCACTGCTGCCGCGCAGAAACAGCAACGGGATTGCCGGCAACAGTGGCAATCCCGTTGGCTCATTGGCCGTCTGCAGGCTTGCTGTCCGGGCTTGGCGGCGGTGCCAACTGCTGCTTGAGTTCTGCCTTTAAATAAATGCGTCCCCTTTTTTTTTGTGTTGCGCGCCAACCCAGTGCGCTTGGCTATCTCATGCAGCGACAGCTTGTCGCGGAAATACATCCGGCGAATTTTGCCCATCATTTCCATACTGATCACCCTGTGTTCTCCTGCTCAAAAATTGAGCAGAAGCAGTTGAACACCTGGGTCAGTTTTCGGTCAGCGGCAACACATAGGTGACATCCGGTCGGCATATGGCTGCTTCAAACCGCCAGAGCAAGCTCTCGCTTTGCAAAGGTGCTCGCGAACATTTGATCGATGGGTTTGGGTTGGCGGAGCTCCTGTGG
This sequence comes from Pseudomonas sp., assembly GCA_030699825.1. Taxonomy (GTDB): domain Bacteria; phylum Pseudomonadota; class Gammaproteobacteria; order Pseudomonadales; family Pseudomonadaceae; genus Aquipseudomonas. The sequence continues at coordinate 4,510 of JAUYKV010000035.1, forward strand.
GTCGTGCCTGAATAGGGCAGATACTTAATCACTGAAGTATCCGCCGATCACAAATTGCCACCCATGCGTACACGGTTTAATTCAACCATGTTCAAAAGGTCCCGAAACTTAGAGGCCTGTAGACTTTAATTTTTATGCAACTAAGGGGAACTAGCTTAAGGGGATGTAAAAATTTTTAAATCTACATCAAGCTCATCCGCAGTGCTCAGCCAGTCCTCAATGAGTTGATATGCCTGAATACTAGTGGGCGAACAGGCTAGCGGGCTTTCCATGCTTTTGATGAAGTGTTTAGTGGAGAAGGAATTACCGGCAACAATCCAAATCTCCTTCTTGCATTTCATCGATATTCTCCGCTTGCAGATAACATCCCAGACTTTCTCAGAAAGTGAATCATCAGATGGCGCAGGATGGTTAATAGTTCCTTCCACCAACCTATAGCGGGTGTCTAGCGGGAACTCTGCACCAGTAGCTGGCCAAGATTGCTTCCATGTAGAAAAATTTCCAGGCTTCACGCTTTTAAGGCCTGAAACCAACATGTGGATATTTTTTATTGCCTGACTGCCAACTTCGGCAATGGCACCGGCTGAAGATTCTGGATTTAAGGAACCACCACATTTAACATGAACGAAGCACAACTTCTCCGGCGAAGATAAAATGAAATCAGCTGGCTCAACGCCCATGTCACAGCAAAGAACGATATCGCAGCCAGGAATATATGTTGTAAATGGGCCAAGCGATCCAAGTGGAGTTGCTGGGTCTCCGTACCCCTTTAACAGGTCGATCAGATGAAAAATTGAATCCGTATCAAAATTATCTCTAGTGGTCCGATGGTACTTATGATCGAGGGTGTGCCCCTTCTCTTTGAGGACGGGAGCTTTAAGTGCATCAAGCGGAAAAAGGGCGTTGCCTGCGAAGCTGTCCTCGGCAGGAATTCCACGCTCATAGGGCAAGGCCAGCTTGTAAAAGGCTCCTGCCAGATACGTTTCGCCGTCTTCGTACAGTACTTTTAATCTGTGACCAGAATTCAAATACTCGACGATCCACTCGATATCGGGTCTTCCTTTGGAAGCCCCAGTTAGAAGAACCTCAAAATACCCGTTCTCATCCGAATAATTTAACGCAAGCTCTATAAGATCACCTTGAGCGTCGAAAGCAATCCCTTGTTGATATTCAGCATAAACAAAATCAGGAAAGACTACACCCTTAGCAGTCGCTATCGGCCCCTCAAGATCCGTAAAATCCAGTAGCACGGACAAAATTTCTGAAGTGGGTTTTTCGGTGATAGGCTGCGCATAGGACTTGATCAGTCGCCCAGCACTTCCTCCAGCATTGATGCATTGGCCGATCGCATCGACCCATTGAGAAATATCTTGAAGGGTAAAATTAGATTCTTTTTGGTCGACGACCCGTCCCGACCTAGCGCCAATGTAAAAGCTGCTGTCTCTTTTTCCGTCTAGACCAATATTATCAACCTTCACCATAGTTAATGCGTACCGGGAGTTGCTCTGACTGCCGCGCCCGCCATCAAGGTTCTGCCCCTTCAGTGCTACGGACTCTGGACGACGCACAGCTTGGCCGATAGCGCGGGCGTGAGTTTCCTTGATCTGATGAATTGCTGTTTTTGCGGCCAAAGCAGTCAATTTGTCAATATGAATCGCATCACCAAGTCGATACTTTTCTTGGTTGTAATACCGTCCGCCGCCGCTGTCGAAGATAGCTACACCCGAATCAATTTCTTTTACAATAATGACATGCAGCTTTGGCTCGAAGAAAAGCTTGTTTTTAAAAAACTTCGAGCTATTAAACTCGACATAAATCATGACCTGCAAATCAAGAATCTTTTCATAAGCCTTGACTAATGATCCAGAACCATGCAGCTCCCAATACAGTCGATCCATCAGTAGTGGCAGAGAAAAATCATCTTCCTTTTGGACAAAGCATACCGATGCATGAGGGATCTTGAGATCGTCTTCTGGGTCAATGATGTTAAGATCAACTCTCTCTTTGAATTTACCGTCAAAGTAGCTGTATCTCGGAAAGCTTTCGAGAAAAGATTCAATCAGGTAACTTGTGCTTAGTGAGCCAACAAATTCTGATGCGCCACCATTGGCGAGATAGTCATCAAATTTTTGATACCCTTCCCACATTCCCTCATTCGCACCCCGGCTTAGATCGATCACCAATGGCTGGACCTCTCCATAGCGGCGTACGATCCGACCTACGGCCTGCACTAGCTCACGCCCACTCCCCAATTCATATGTGAGGATCAGCAACTTAGCCTCAGGGATGTCAATCCCTTCGTCAAGCTTGTGCTGGTGAATGATCACCCGAAGCCCTTCGACTTTAAGCGCTGGACCAACTCGCTTGAACGTATTTTGCGCCTCGTCGATTTCTAGTCGCTCATGCACGCTTGCAGTGGTGAATGATTGAGAAAGAAGGTCATGGTATTTTTTTATCTCCTCAAGACTCTTGCACTTCACTATGCACTTCACATCTTCGTTCGCGCCTAGATAGTCTAGGATGCCTGCAAGTAATTTAACCTCCCCATCAATTTGCTCGTACTGGGGCTCCATAATGACCCCATCTTCGATGGCCTCTTTAAATGTAAAAACATAAAAATGATTGGTACTTACATTCAGCTCAAACAAGTCGTTGCGATAAGGCGTTGCGGTGACCACCACTTTCATTGCAGCGGACTGACGTATTATTTCGCGCCAAACAGGAGAAGGCTCAGAGTGCCCTTCATCCACAATAATTAGATCAAAACTGCCTTGTACGTTTTTTAGTTCTTCGTCGCCCAGCATCGTCAGCTTCTGGAAACTGGTGATATAGACTCCGTCGCCATGATCAAAATTAGAGTCCCGATAAGTTTTCTTTAGCTCGAACTCTTGGTCGTCAATTGTATTGCGGAAGAATTTCCTTGAAATTTCTCGAAACAACTGATCTTTCACAGCTTTTCGATGACATATCACAAGAACTTTCAAGGCATCTGATAGATGTGATATGAGAGAGATAACCCCTGTTTTCCCGGCACCTGTGGGTAGGTTGATCAAGAAACCTCTCTCAGTATCGTTTTCTTCGGCATACCTGACGAAGCTACGTACTGCTTCCAACTGGCATTTTCTTAGCTTTTCTTCAGCAGAATCCAAATATTCCAAGATAGTCACAGCAGTCTGTCTTCCATGCAATTAAAGACGTTCGTATCGGCTGTTCAGGCCACGATGCGGGGGCAGAGTATCAAAAGGCCATCGCTCCACGCGACTTGGGGCCAATGGTAGGTCTTTTATTACCCCACGCATGAGAGTAGCCCCCCCTCTGCTGGACTATGCTAGAGACTCGTATTCAATGGCCGCTATTGGCCGTTTGCTGCCCTTCGAATCGCCTTTCCATCACCTCGCGCACCTTGCCAGTGACTGGAGTGATTGGGCGACTCAATGCCGAGCGCGAGTGATTTTAATCCACGATCGGTTCAATAGCGGTATCGGCGGCGGGGGCCTGTATACGCTTTTTCGGCTTTGACTGGATACGTCGCTCTTGTCCGCGCTGCCGCTGAGCCTGCTGCTTCGCATGCAGCGCCTGAGCCGCCGTCACCGTGCCAACTGCCTGGCCGCTCAAGTCCAAGCGCGGCGCATTCTCCGTCATGCTTGCCCAGTATCGACTTCCCCGGCACCAGGTAGCGATGCCCTGCTTGAGCTGTTCGCTGGATATTCCGAGCAGCTCCAGATGTTGCTCGGCATCCTTGAGAATGCCCTCCTTTAGCGGAAACTTGGGGGCCGGATTGACCGGGAAGGCCAATGGAAAGTGCTTCTGCAATCGCCAGATCGCTTCCACCGCAGGGTCTTGCTCACGAGGCTTCGTTTGCAGGGGGGGCTTCCGCTTGCGCTGCTTCGTGCTATCAGTCTGTACCTGCACTTTTTCGGCCTGCAGGCGGTCACGTAGCTCAGCTAGTTGTTCAAAACCCATCGTTCAGTTCGCAGCTTCATGGTTGATTCGTGGTGCAAGGTTATCCCATGCAGTCTTTTGAAAAAACCTATTCAGGAGTCGGCACGATCAAGGCAAGTGATCGCGACATCCCAGTCGCTCGCCGACGAGCAAAGGAGCGGCAGGGTATGTGGCAGTTTTGGAAAGATTAAGGATAAGGGGCTGCCTCTGGCTGCTTTCTGCCTGTCACGAATTGCTGGATTGGATCGACTCCGCCCGCTCTTGACCGGCAGCTGACGACCGATTCCACTGAAAAAGTAGCCGCCTCTCATGCCGTTACAGAATCGCCCTGTTGGCGCGCCCGCAACGCGCCAGCAAAGCTGAGGGTTGATGCCTAGAGAAACAGGCCGCTCAACGGCGAGGAGGCATCGCCGCTGAGTCGGCGCGGCATGCGCCCGGCCAGGTAGGCTTCGCGGCCGGCCTCGACTGCCTTGCGCATCGCCGAGGCCATGCGGATCGGCTCGCGGGCGCGGGCGATGGCGGTGTTCATCAGCACCCCGTCGCAGCCCAGTTCCATGGCGATGGCCGCATCCGAGGCGGTGCCGACACCGGCATCGACGATCACCGGCACTTTGGCATTCTCGACGATCAGGCGGATGTTGTAGGGGTTGCGAATGCCCAGCCCGGAGCCGATAGGCGCACCCAGGGGCATTACCGCGACACAACCGAGTTCCTCCAGGCGCCGCGCCACCAGTGGGTCGTCGCTGGTGTAGACCATTACCTTGAAGCCCAGCTCGACTAACTGGCGGGCGGCGATCAGGGTTTCGCCGATGTCCGGATAGAGGGTCTGAGCGTCGCCGAGCACTTCCAGTTTGACCAGGTCGTGGCCGTCCAGCAGTTCGCGCGCCAGCAGGCAGGTACGCACCGCGTCCTTGGCGGTGTAACAGCCGGCGGTGTTGGGCAGCAGGGTGAAGCGCTCGGGCGCTATCGCCTCGAGCAGGTTGGGCTGCTCGGCATCCTGGCCGAGGTTGCTGCGGCGCACCGCGAAGGTGACGATCTGCGCCGCGCTGGCTTCGACCGCGGCGCGGGTCTCGGTCAGGTCGGCGTAATGCCCGGTGCCGACCAGCAGGCGTGAGGCGAAGGCCTGGCCGGCAATCAACAGCGGGTCGGGGATTGCAGTCGCGATAGTCATAGAGGCTCCGGGTCGGTTAGGGGATGCAGGCGGCGATCAGCCGCCGCCGATGGCGTGCACGATCTCTAGGCGGTCGCCCTGCTGCAGACGCAGCTCGGGGTACTCGCTGCGCGGCACCACCTCGAGGTTGTACTCGATGGCCAGACGGCGTTCCTGCAGGTGCAGGCGCGCCAGCAGTTCGGTCAGGCTGGTGCCGACCGGCAGTTGCTGCGCCACCCCGTTGATCTGCACCTCGATCATGCGCTCTCTCCTGCGTCTGGACTGTCGATGGTCCCATGCTCGGGCTATTTGCACGCGCTTTTAAGGGCCAGTCGGTCGCGCGCGGCTGGTCCAGTGGCGCGCTCGGCGGGCTGGCATCACGACTGGCGGATAACTGGTTCTAACCGCGCCTGCGCCTTGCTCTTAGCTTCTGTTCCAGAGGAGGGCGGCCGCGTCAGGTTCGCCACCCGCCCGCCAACAAGAACAAAGCCCCAGTCAGGAGGTAACCATGAACAACCCAGCCTACGAGTACGATGCAGCCGAGGCCTTGGCCAGTGACCGCGCCCACGTCTGGCATCACCTGGCGCAGCACAAACCGCTGGAGCAGAACGATCCGCTGATGATCGTCGAAGGCAAGGGCATGCGTGTCTGGGACATCAAGGGTAATGAATACCTGGATGCGGTCTCCGGCGGTGTGTGGACCGTCAACGTAGGCTACGGCCGCGAGAGCATCGCCGATGCGGTGCGCGATCAGCTGGTGAAAATGAATTACTTCGCCAACTCCGCCGGCAATATTCCTGGCGCCCTGTTCGCCAAGAAGCTGATCGAGAAGATGCCGGGCCTGAGCCGGGTGTACTACTCCAACTCCGGTTCCGAGGCCAACGAGAAGGCCTACAAGATCGTGCGCCAGATCGCCCACAAGAAGTACGGCGGCAAGAAGTACAAGATTCTGTTCCGCGAGCGCGACTACCACGGCACCACCATTACCGCGTTGAGCTCGACCGGCCAGTTCGAGCGCAAGAACCAGTACGGCCCCTTCACCCCGGGTTTCGTCGAGTTTCCGCACTGCTGCGAATACCGCTCGCAGTTCGGTGATGTGGCCGACTATGGGGTGCGCGCCGCGCTGGAAATGGAGCGGGTGATCCTCGCCGAAGGACCGGATACTGTCGGCGCCGTGGTGCTCGAACCGATCACCGCTGGGGGCGGGGTGATCACCCCGCCGGCCGGTTACTGGGAAACGATTCAGGCGATCTGCAAGAAGTACGACATCCTCCTGCACATCGACGAAGTGGTCTGTGGCCTGGGCCGTACCGGTACCTGGTTCGGTTATCAGCACTACGGTATCAAGCCGGACATCGTGACCATGGCCAAGGGCGTGGCCAGTGGTTATGCGGCGATCTCCTGCACCGTGACCACCGAGGAAGTGTTCGAAGCGTTCAAGGGCGAGGCCGACGATCGTATGGGCTACTTCCGTGACATCAGCACCTTTGGCGGCTGCACCGCAGGCCCGGCGGCGGCGCTGGAGAACATGCGGATCATCGAAGAGGAAGGCCTGCTGGAGAACGTCACCCAGATGGGCGAGTATTTCTTGGCTCGCCTGCGTGAGCTGCAGGACAAGTACCAGGTAATCGGCGATGTGCGCGGCAAGGGTCTGTTCTGTGGCCTGGAGCTGGTCAAGGACCGCCAGACCAAGGAGCCGGTAGCGGAGAGCCTACCGATTGCCATCGTCGCCGACTGCATGCGCCAAGGGGTGATGATCGGGCGGACCAACCGCAGCTTCGAGCAGTTCAACAACACCCTGTGCTTCAGTCCGGCGCTGATCGCCACCAAGGATGATCTGGACCGGATCGTCGCGGCCCTGGACGACGCCTTCGGCCGCCTGGCAGCCAATCCATAGGGTTGGCCAAACCGCAGCAGACCGGGTCACCCAGCTTCTCTGGGCGACCCGGTTTTGGCGTGTCTGCAGCGTTGAGTGCCGCGTGCCAGATGGTTTTGCCGAGGTGTTGTTGCTAGTCTGCCTGGCACTCGCCAGGCAAGTGCTGGCGAGAGCATCATGCAGTGGCTGGCCTAGCGGTATGCGGCGCCAGCGCTTGTCGTTCGTTCAGTCGAGGCCGCTATGTTCCAGCTGTTCCATTTGTCTGCCGAAAAATCCACCAGCTTGCAACAGCAACTGCGCGAGCAGATCGCCCAGGTCATTCTCAACGGCAATATCCCGCTCGACAGTTCGCTGCCGTCCAGTCGCAAGCTGGCCAAACAGCTGAATATCGCGCGCAACACCGTGGTCCTGGCCTACGAACACCTGCTCGACGATGGCTACCTGCTGGCCCGCGAGCGCAGCGGTTACTACGTCAATCCGGACATCCTGGCGCGCAAGGTCGAGTCGCCGCGGGCGGCCCGGGACGAGACCGGCGGCACCTCGCCGGACTGGTCGCGGCGGCTGGTGGTGCAGCCCTCGCAGCAGCGCAACATGAGCAAACCGCGCGACTGGCAGAATTTTAAATACCCCTTTATCTACGGCCAGTTCGACCCGGCCCTGTTTCCTACCGCCAACTGGCGTGAATGCTGCCGCGACGCGGTGAGCATCCCGGCGATCCGCGACTGGGCTTCGGACCGCTTCGATAATGACGATCCCTTGCTGATGGAGCAGATCAGGACGCGCCTGTTGCCGCGTCGCGGTGTCTGGGCCTCGCCCGAGCAGATCCTGGTCACCGTTGGCGCGCAACACGCCCTGTACATGCTGGCGCGTCTGCTGTTGCGCCCCGACAGTCTGATGGGCATCGAAGATCCGGGCTACATGGACATCCGCAATATTGCCATGCTCAACCCGTCGCGGGTTCAGCCCCTGGCGGTGGACAACCATGGCCTGGTGCTCAGCGACGAGCTGAATGGCTGCGACCTGATCTACACCACCCCCAGCCACCAGTGCCCGAGCACCGTGACCATGCCCCTGGAACGCCGCTACGAACTGTTGCAGCGGGCCAATGAGCACGATTTTCTGATCATCGAGGACGACTACGAGAGCGAAACCAACTTCAAGGCCAACCCGATCCCGGCGCTCAAGAGTCTGGATAAGAATGATCGGGTGCTCTACGTCGGCAGCCTGTCAAAGACCCTGGCACCGGGCCTGCGGGTTGGCTATCTGGTCGGCCCCGAGCCCTTGATTCGCGAGGCCCGCGCTCTGCGTCGGCTGATGGTGCGCCATCCGGCGGCGAACAATCAGCGTTCGGTAGCGCTGTTTCTCGAGCGCGGCTACCACGATGCATTGATCATGAGCCTGATGCGTGCCTACCAGGAGCGTCATCAGCAGATGGGCGACGCCCTGCATGAGTACCTGCCGGAGTCCTCTCAGGAACCGAGCTTCGGCGGCTCCTGCTACTGGGTCAAGGGCCCCGACAGCCTGGATGCACGACGCCTGCAGCAGGAGGCCGCGGTCCACGGCATCCTTATCGAGCCCGGTGATATCCATTTCTACGGCGAGAATCCGCCGCTCAACTACTTCCGCCTGGGCTACTCGTCGATTCCCGCCGAGCGCATCCGTCCGGGGATCAAGCTGCTCGCCGAGCTGATCCAGCAGCTCAGCTAACGCGCTGTCGCTGAACCTCTGATCCCGCACGCCTCGGGCGTGGGGTCTAACAGTGCTCGCCGCGTGTTGCGCCCCTGCCGCAGGGCGCTTGCGCCTGCTCGCTAAGCTGGACTTTCCTGGCGCAACAGTTGGTCCGCAACTGGTTCTATCTGCCTCTTCCTCCGCGCTCCTACTCTAGCGCCAAGCCAGCTCGTCCTTGCTTCAAGGCGAACAAGAGACGGCTCGTTTGACTTGCCCCAAGACTCCATCACAACAACAACGGGAGAGATCGGCATGCTTATTGGAATTCCTAAAGAGATCAAGAACCACGAGTACCGCGTCGGTATGGTGCCTGCCAGTGTGCAGGAACTGACCAGCCGTGGGCATGTGGTGCTGGTGCAAACCCAGGCTGGCGCCAGCATCGGCTTCAGCGACGAGGATTACCGCGCAGCCGGCGCGACTATCGCCGCCAATGCCGAAGAGGTGTTCGCCAGCGCCGAGATGATCGTCAAGGTCAAGGAGCCGCAGGCCAGCGAGCGCAAGCAACTGCGCCGCGACCAACTGCTGTTCACCTACCTGCACCTGGCCCCGGATCGCGAGCAGACCGTCGACCTGATGGAAAGCGGTGCCACCTGCATTGCCTACGAGACCGTGACGTCCAGCCGTGGCGGCCTGCCGCTGCTGGCGCCGATGTCGGAGGTGGCCGGGCGTATGTCGATCCAGGCCGGCGCCAGCTGCCTGGAGAAATCCCGTGGCGGGCGTGGCGTGTTGCTCGGCGGCGTGCCGGGCGTGGAATCGGCCAAGGTGGTGATCATCGGTGGTGGTGTGGTCGGCTCGAATGCCGCGCGTATGGCGTTGGGCATGGGCGCGCAAGTGGTGGTGCTGGATCGCAGCGTCGAAGTGCTGCGCCGTCTGGTCAGCGAGTTCGGCACCCAGTTGCAGACGGTGCTGTCGACCCGTGCGGAACTTGAAGAGCACGTGCTCTCGGCCGACCTGGTGATCGGTGGCGTACTGATCCCCGGCGCTGCCGCGCCCAAGCTGGTCACCGCCGAAATGGTCCGCGCCATGAAGCCGGGTTCGGCGGTGGTCGATGTGGCCATCGATCAGGGGGGCTGCTTCGAGACCTCGCATGCCACCACCCACCAGGACCCCACCTACATAGTCGACGACGTGGTGCATTACTGCGTGGCCAACATGCCTGGCGCGGTGGCCCGCACCTCGACCCTGGCACTCAACAACGCCACCTTGCCACACATCGTCGCCTTGGCCGACCTGGGCTGGCAGGAGGCACTGCGCCGTGACCCGCATCTGGCCAACGGCCTGAACATCCATGCCGGACAGGTCACCTGCCCGGAAGTGGCCGAGGCCCTCGGCTATCCCTGTGCGCCCATGCCGCTCAACGGCTGAGCCCCGAGTAACCGGCGGCCCAGCCGCTGTACCTTAAGTAACGAGAGGAATATCGACATGCCACGCATGACTCCCAGCGAAGCAATGGTAGAAACCCTGGTCGCCAACGGCGTCACCGACGTCTTTGGCATCATGGGCTCGGCCTTTATGGATGCGATGGATATCTTCGCTCCAGCCGGCATCCGTTTTATCCCGGTGGTCCACGAGCAGGGTGCCGGTCACATGGCCGACGGCTTCTCGCGGGTCAGTGGTCGTCACGGCGTGTGCATCGCGCAGAACGGCCCGGGCATCACCAACTTCGTCACCGCCATCGCCGCCGCCTACTGGGCGCATAGCCCGGTAGTAGTGATCACTCCGGAAACCGGCTCGATGAGCCAGGGCCTCGGTGGCTTCCAGGAAGCCCAGCAACTGCCGTTCTTCGAGACCATCACCAAGTACCAGGCCCATGTGCCTAATCCGGCGCGGATGGCCGAACTGACCGGGCGCTGCTTCGATCGGGCCATGCAGGAAAACGGTCCGACCCAGCTGAACATTCCGCGTGACTTCTTCTACGGCGATATCAACGTCGAGATTCCCACGCCGATCCGTATCGAGCGCAGCGCCGGCGGCGAGCAGAGCCTGGCCGAAGCGGCCCAGCTGCTGGCGGGGGCGAAGAACCCGGTGATCATCTCCGGTGGTGGCGTGGTCATGGGCGACGCCGTCGAGGCCTGCCAGGCGCTAGCCGAATACCTCGGTGCGCCGGTGGTCAACAGTTACCTGCACAACGACTCCTTCCCGGCCAGCCATCAGCTGTGGTGCGGCCCGCTCGGCTATCAGGGTTCCAAGGCGGCGATGAAACTGCTGTCGCGCGCCGACGTGGTATTGGCCCTGGGTACTCGCCTGGGCCCATTCGGCACCCTGCCGCAGCACGGCATGGATTACTGGCCGAAGCAGGCCAAGGTGATCCAGATCGACTGCGACTCGAAAATGCTCGGCCTGGTGAAGAAGATCACCGTGGGCATCTGCGGAGACGCCAAGGCCGCGGCGGTCAATCTGCTCGGTCGCCTGGAGAACCTCGACGTCCTGTGCCTGGAAAACAAGGGCGCGCGTGCCGAGGAAATCGCCAGGGAAAAAGCCGACTGGGAAACCGAGTTGAACGGCTGGATCCACGAGAAGGACGAATACTCGCTGGACATGATCAAGGAGCAGAGCGGCGAGGAGGGCAACTACCTGCACCCACGTCAGGTCCTGCGTGAGCTGGAGAAGGCCATGCCGGCCGACGCCATGGTCTCCACCGACATCGGCAACATCAACTCGGTGTCCAACAGCTACCTGCGCTTCGAGAAGCCACGCTCGTTCTTCGCCGCCATGAGCTTCGGCAACTGCGGTTACGCGCTGCCGACCATCATCGGCGCCAAGGTCGCCGCACCGCACCGCACCGCGATTTCCTACGCCGGCGACGGCGCCTGGGGCATGTCGATGATGGAAATCATGACCTGCGTGCGCGAGAACATCCCGGTCACCTCGATCGTGTTTCACAACCGTCAGTGGGGCGCGGAGAAGAAGAACCAGGTGGACTTCTACAACCGTCGCTTCGTCGCAGGTGAGCTGGAAAACCAGAGTTTCGCTGGTATTGCCCGCTCGATGGGAGCCGAAGGCGTCACCGTCGACCGTCTGGAAGATGTCGGCCCGGCGCTCAAGGCTGCTTGCGAGGCACAAAAGGCCGGCAAGACCACGGTGATCGAGATCATGTGTACCCGCGAACTGGGCGATCCGTTCCGCCGCGATGCGCTGTCCAAGCCGGTGCGCTTCCTCGAGAAGTACAAGGACTACGTCTGAGTCACCGAGGTGATCGGCCTGTGCCGGTCTCCTGCAGCTAGGGAACACTGCAACGGTGCCTTCAATGCCGTTGCAGTTTCAACCGTGAACAATCGGGAATTCAAGCATGTTGAGCACTATTCCACGCGAATGCCCTGCCTTCCTGCTCGAGCGCGCCAAGAGGCTGCCGCGGGTGGTCACTGCGGTGGTCAATCCGGTCAATCAACTCAGCCTGAGTAGCGCCAAGCTGGCATGCGACGAGGGGCTGATCGAGCCGGTTCTGGTGGGTGATCCGGCGCACATTTGCCAGTTGGCTGAAGAGATCGACTGGGACCTGCACGCTGTGCGTCTGATGCCGGCGGCAGACGAGGCGCAGAGCGCCGAGATCGCCTGTGCCCTGGTCGGTGCCGGCGAGGCAGGGGCGCTGATGAAGGGCCACCTGCATACCGACGTTCTGCTGCGTGCGGTGCTCAAGCGCGAAGCGGGGCTGCGTACTGCCAGTCGCCTCAGTCATGTGTTCCACATGACTCTGCCGGGCAGCAACAAAGCGTTGTCGATCACCGACGCGGTGATCAACGTGCAACCTACGATCATCGACAAGATTCATATCGCTCGCAACGCCATCGAGCTGATGCATGCGCTGGGCTACGATCTGCCGCGCATGGCGGTGCTGTCTGGTAGCGAGGAAGTCAGCCGCAACATGCCGTCGAGCCAGGATGCTGCCGAGTTGGTCAAGCTGGCGGCGATCGGTGCCTTGCGCGGTGCCTGCGTCGAGGGACCGCTGGCCTTCGACAACGCGGTGTCGCTGGAGGCGGCGCGGATCAAGGGCATCGGCGGTGAGGTGGCGGGCAATGCCGACATCCTGCTGGTGCCGAACCTGGAGGCCGGCAATTTTCTGTTCAAGCAGATGGTGCATTTTATGAGCGCCACGGCCGCCGGTCTGGTGCTGGGCGCGCGGGTGCCGATCATCCTCACCTCGCGCGCCGATCCGCTGGAGGCGCGGCTGGCGTCCTGCGCCCTGTCTTCCATTTTTATCTATTACTGTCGGCATTCGCGTAGCCGCTTACTGGCGAACTAAGCAACTGCGACCCAAGGAGTACCACGATGGCTGTGCAACGTTATGGCTTTATCTTCAAGGCACCGGGGATGCAGTTCCTCACCCACAACGGGCGCCTCGAGTCCGACACCTTCGCGGCAACCCTGTGTGGCGTGGCGGGCGTCGAGGAGGCGGTGCTGGTAGCGCAGGAATTGTTGACCCGGCATGTGCAACTGATCGAACTGTGCGGCGCCTTCACCGAGGCCGAAGTCGCGCAGATCCGCGTAGCCATCGACGACCGAATTCCAGTGGCTGCCGTGCACTACAGTCCCGAAACGCGCCAGCGCCTGCAGCAGAGCTAGGCCTGAGCCCGGTCTGTAGAAGCCAGCTTGCTGGCGATGCTTGGCGACTGTGGTTGACGGTTGGCGATGGATCGCCGGTAAGCTGGCTCCTACACGTATTCCTCAGTCACGGCGTAGCCTGGATGCAATCCGGGAACGCTGCTGACCCAGTCCCGGATTACATCCAGGCTGCTGATTTTGTCTTCAGCGCGCGATGGCGTAGTGCGCGTGAGCCATTTCAACCTGCCAGGCGGCAAGTACTCGCCGCCGCCACCAGTCGCTGCCTTCGATCAGCTGGCGGATCAGCGCCTGCTGCTGCGCGTCACCGGCGAACTGTTGCGGGCGCGGCAATACCGGTAGCTGAGGGAGCAGGGTCTGGTAGGCCTGCAGCTGTTCGTCGATACTTTGCCGAGGGTCGTTGGGGCAGGGCAGTAGTGGCAACTGTGGACACAGGTAGAACAGCAACTGCCGGGTTGGCGTGTGCGCTCGCGCACTGGCGAACAACGCCAGACTGCACGCATCAAGCATCTCTGTGGCCAACGGCAGACCCTCGGCTCCTCGGCTTTCGCTGATTTTCGCCCAACGCGGTGCCAGCTCCTGGCGAATGAAGCCATCCAGGCGCGCGGCCAGTTCGTCCACGCTCAACCCCTGAAAGTCTAGCCCGGAGCAGTCCTTGAGGATGCGCAGGTAGGTCTTGTCGACCAGGGTGCGTCCGGCGTTTTGCCAGCCGCAGCCGGCGGCCTTGACAAGGCTGCCATAGAACTGCAGCAACAGGGCATTCTCGCTGCTGCGCACATCCCTGCCCGAGGCAAACGCCGGATGTGGCTGTTGCCAGGCCTGGCGCAGGCGTTCGCCGAGCTGGACGAGGCGCAGGTTATCCAGGGTCATGTGTGTCTCCGCGTGGCTGGGCACGCCCTCAAGGGTTGATTTGCCTGCAGTACCGCCGCTCAGGCCGCAAGACGCTGCGCGCATCACTATAGGGCGATCCCCCTGGGCCGATTAGCACCAGCTGCCGGCTTCTGTCTGGGCCAAGCGCGCAGGTGTCGGCTGGACCCTACGACGGCGTTGGGGTGGTCCTAATGGCGCGGCGGGGCTTTCTCTAGCATCGAAACCCAGTGATTTCATAGCCACAGGGTGTAGGTGAGCACATGACAATAAAACAGCACCACACAATCCCGCCCATGCACAGCCAGTCGCTGGACGAGGCGCAGCCGTCGGCGTCCTGGCTGATACGCCGCAAACAGAAACTCAACCTGTTACTGCCGGGTATCGTCGCCTCGGCGATAGTCGCCGCCAGTGCCTCCTTCCTCTCCGAGCATTACGGTGCACCGGTGATGTTGATGGCCTTGTTGCTGGGCATGGCGCTGGGCTTCCTCTCCGAGGAAGGGCGTGCGGTCGCGGGTATTCGCTTCACCTCCAGCACCATCCTGCGGATCGGCGTGGCGCTGCTGGGCATGCGCATCACCGTTGAGCAGATTCTCTCGCTGGGTGGCACGCTGATGGCGGTGGTGATCGGTGCAGTGTTCTTGACCATCAGTTTCGGCATCCTCCTGTCTCGGCTACTCGGCCAGTCACGCGATTTCGGCATTCTCAGCGGCGGCAGCGTGGGCATCTGCGGTGCTTCGGCGGCGCTGGCGATTTCTGCAGTACTGCCGCAGAACAAGGACAGCGAGCGCAACACCATCTTCACCGTGATCAGCGTGACCGCGCTGAGCACCATCGCGATGATCGCCTACCCGCCGATCGCTCAATGGTTCGGCCTGGATGCCCAGCAGGCCGGGGTATTCCTCGGCGCGACCATTCACGATGTGGCCCAGGTGGTCGGCGCCGGCTACAGCATGTCGGATGCCACCGGCGATACCGCGACCGTGGTCAAGCTGCTGCGTGTGGCGATGCTGGTGCCGATCGTCTTCAGTCTGTCGTTACTGCTGCGTCAGCGCAGTGACGGTGGTCCGCGCCCGGCACTGCCGTTGCCCTTGTTCATCATCTTCTTCGTGCTGTTCGTCGCCATTAACAGCAGTGGTGTGGCTTCGGCACAGGTGCAGGAGTTTGCTAGCGATGTGTCGCGCTGGTGCCTGATCACGGCCATCGCTGCACTGGGGATGAAAACTTCACTGAAGTCGTTGCTGGAAGTCGGCTGGCGTCCGGCGACCCTGTTGGTCAGTGAAACCGTGTTTCTCGCCACGCTGATTCTGTTCGCGGTGAAGTGGCTGGGCTGAAGCAAGCGCCAGAGGTGACTTGGGCACGCCCCGCCTGATCAGCAGGCTGCCGCCCGCGCGGTAACTGCAAGGGTACGCCGTCTGGCGTGCCCGGCAATGGAGGTGGCATGAGTCTGCAGGTGCATGGGTTTTTTCTGCTGTGCGTGGCCCTGGCCACCGTCGCCCAGAGCCTCACCGGCTTCGCCTTCGGGCTGATCCTGCTGGGGCTGGTCGCCACCCTGCAAGTGGTGCCGCTGGCCGAGGTGGCGGTGGTGATCAGCATCCTCACCCTGGGCAACGCCATGGGCACCCTGGGCGGGCCGAAGCCGCAGCTGGACCGGGCGGTGCTGCTGCCCGTGCTGCTCAGCAGCCTGCTCGGGGTCAGCCTGGGCATCTGGGGGCTGGGCGCTCTGGACGATATGCAAGTCGCCTGGCTGCGCCTGTTGCTGGGAGGGGTGATCATCGCCGGCAGCCTGATGCTGGTGGTGCAAAGCAAGCCGCAGGCGCAACTGTCCGGACAACCCTCGTTCTGGCTGGCCGGAGGCCTGTGCGGGCTGCTCAATGGCTTGTTCTCTAGTGGCGGGCCGCCGATTGTCTATCACCTGTACCGCCAGCCCTTGGGCTACGAGGTCATTCGCAACACCCTGATCACGGTGTTCGCCGCCAACGCTGCGGCGCGCCTTGGCCTGGTCATGGCGCAAGGGCAGCTGAGCCTGTCTACCCTGTGGCTGAGTGCCGAAGCCTTGCCGCTGGTACTGCTGGTCAGTTGGTTGGTGCGCCGTTATCCGCCGAGGCTGTCCCTGCGCGCGGTGCGCTGGCTGGTCTTCGTGCTGATGGCGCTGGCCGGTTTCAGCCTGATCTGGGACTCATTGCCGGGGCTGTTGGCGGCACGCCCTGCCTGAGCCCCGGCCGCGCGCTGGTCATCCAGAGTGCCGGCCAGTGACGCTAGAAAATCTTTCGTTGTGTAAATCCGGTCGCGATTCGATATACCGAGTCTTTTGCTCCACGGTCCCATGTTTTTTGTGGCTTGAGGGATGGTATTCGGTCGCTATTGGATGCTCGCGGCACGAGTGAATTATCGAGTGTTTCGCAGCGAAAGGGCGCGATCTTGGCATTCTTTGATATTACGCCTGGCTACTCGCTGTGCCGCCATCCCCCTGCTATCCCCCAAAACAGGCGAGGGGGCGGTCGCGTCAGGTCATGTGCAGCGGGGTGGAAGTGTTTCGCTAAGCTGTGACCGGTGAGTTCAGTAAGTCATGACCGCCTGTTTCGGAACATGCTGGAAATCGGTCACGCGTTAGCGAAACGACCGCTCGCGGCGGGCCGAAATACGCCGTACTCGGCACGCCAAAGCAGGAAAACCGGCGAATGCCGGTTTTCCTGGGTAGCGGATGCTGCAGTCGATCCAAGCGAATCTCAGCAGTTACCCTTTTTCGCTTGGCCCGGTGGGCAATGAGGTGGGCCGCCAGCGCCACCGTTGTCACCAATATCGATGCCGATGCCGGGTAAGCGCAGGCTACAGCCCGAGATCAGCAGGCTCGCCAGAACAACAGCCATGATGCGTACTAACATTTAGCAATTCCTTTCATACGATGCCCGGAGTGGGCAGAGGTGGCCGCCATGACAGCCGCCACCAGGATTTTCAGCAGTACCAGGCCTGCATTTGTCGTCCGCAGCTGAACGCCTAGCGCTAAAGCGAGCCCAATCAAGGTTGAATTTCTGATGGGGCGCCGCAAGTCACTCGGGGCATGCGGGCGTAATGGAGCTGGCGGGATGATTCAGGTGCAACTATACGTCATGACAGACAATGCGCATGACTATTCATTTAGCCGCGTGCGGCAAAGCGAGGCGCTTAATGCCGCGACACATGGATGGGCCACGCCGCCTGTTCGCGTCTGATGGCGTGGCGCGTTGGCGTGGCGGCCGCCATGGCCGCGCACGGTAGGCTGCTCATGAAAGCCGCTCCCAGATCTCGGCATTGGCCAAGTCCTGCGTGGTGGCGTGCTTCGACTGGCCGTAGATGGGATCGAGCGCGTAGTAGTCGCCCGCCTCAAAGGCGGCCGAGTAGCGTACGCCGCTGGGCTTGTGCAGGTAGCACTCGGGGCGGTTGCACTGTGCATTGATGTGTTGCACTAGGGGTGATTCGGTCATGCCGTTCATTGCCTGTCCTGCTGCAGCTGCTGCTGCTCCGGTTTATCCAGAGTCTGTTCCAGACCCCGGCCGGGGTCTGTGCGTTATCGAACCTTCGCGCGGTTGACCAGGAGTCGCCGGGCTTGATGCCATGCGCCGCTGACGACGACGGCGCAGATCCCGCCAAAGTGAAAAAACCCCTGAAGCGCAGGCTTCAGGGGTTTTGCTTGTTGCGTGGGGGATGGCCTGTCGGCTTATTTGCGCCGCCACTGCCCTTGCCATTGGATGTACTGGCCGGGTGGGGTCTTGTCGATGGCTTTCTTGCCGGCGATGGCTTCCACGTCGCTGAGCTGGATACCGTTCTGGGTCGCCAGTTTCTGGTATTCGGCGCGGCGGGCCTGGTTGATCTGGCGGGCGATTTCGTCCACCTCGGGGCCGGGTTTGACCACACCGAGGTAGCCGTTGGGCATTTCGCCGAGTTGCCCGCTGGCCTTGGCGTCGCCGAGGGCGGACATGGCTTCGTTGAGGTTCAGGGCCAGCACCGGCAGGCTCAGGCTGAGCAGCAGGAACAGGCTGGCGATTCGTTTTGACAGGCTCATGGTGTGGCTCCTTAGAACAGTCCGCTGGACTCGCTGAACATGCCGTCCAGCGCCTTATCCACCTTGATGTAGATTTCGTGCTCGATCTTCACGTTGAGGTTGATATTGATCGGCTCGTTGGGCATCGCCAGCTGCACCGTCGGGGTACAGGCTACGCTCAACAGGCCTATCAGCAGGGCCGCGAAACAACTATGCAAGCGCATGGCGCTTCTCCTTGATTAAGGCTCCTTCGGGGATGCTGCATTGCGCTCCAGCATACGCTGCTGCACCCGTTGCTTGATGATCTCGTTGACCTTGTCGGTCAGTTGCAGGCTGGCCAGCAGGGTCGGGATGTCTTCCTCCAGATTGATGTTGAAGTGGATCGGACGACCCCGTTCGATTGCCGGGTTGCGGCCTTCGAGGCGCACGGCCAGGAGCAACTTGCCTTGCCGATCATAGTCGACCTGGCTGGTCAGTGTCGTGAACTGAAAGTCTTCCAGAGATTGCGTCACCAGTTGCATGGCCGGGTTGCTGCGGCCCAGTGCCCTGATCTGCGCCGAATGAAATTGCAGGCGTCCGCCCGGGTCGCGCGCATGCAGTTGGCCCTGTTCGATCTCGACGCCGGCGGGGCCGATGCTCAGCGGCAGCTGGCCGTCGATGAGGCCGCTGCCCGCCAGGCCCTCGGCCGGGTAGAGGGTGAAGAACTGATTGAGGTCGAGGCCTTGCAGGTGCAGGGGAAACACCAGCGTGCTCTGCTGCAGGTCCCACTGGCCCGGATCGAGCCGGAGCATGCCGCCCATGACCGCGGCCTGGGCCTGTTGCAACTCGAGCAGGCCCTGGGTCGGTTGCGCACGTGCTGCCTGATAGCTGCCGCGCAGCAGCGCCGGGCCGATGGGCATGCCCGGGTTGATTTGCCCCAGGCGCAGTTCGTTCAGCTCGAGTCGCAGCTGACGTTGATCGAGGCGCAGGTGCAGGCGCGCATCCAGGCCGCTGAGTTCACTGCGGTCATAGATGCCGGCCAGGCCTTTGCCGCTGAGTTCGAGCTGTAGGTCGGGCAGGTCGCGGCCCGGGGCGAGGCTGAGGCTGGCGTTGCCACTCAGGCGGCCGTTGCTCAGGTCGAGCAGCGCCGGCCAGTCAGCCAGGGTTTTGCTCAGGGGGTTGCCGGCACGCAGAAACACTTCAGTCAGCTGGGCCTGCAGCTGCAGGCCCAGGCGGCTGTTGTGTTGCAGTTGCACGGCCAGCTGCAGGTCGGCATCCGCTGACACCTGGCCATTGAGGGTGAGTTGCTGCTCGGTGGCCGCTAGCGTGCCTTGCCAGCGCCAGCCCTGCGGTTTCAGGGCCGACTGTTCGAGGCGCTGGCTACTCAGCGTGACGGGGCCTTGCAGGCGCCACGTTTGCAGGCTGCCGACCTGATGCTGCGCGTGCAGTTGCAGATCCTGGGTGGTGGCCCTGACCTGCAGCGCACGCAGCTCCGCACCGCTCAGTTGGCCCAGCTCGAGTTGCGAGCCTTTGCTCAGGTTGAGGCGCAGTTGCTCGCTGTCCAGGTAGCCGTTGAAGTGCAGCGTTGCTTTCAGATCGCGCAGCTGCCAGTCGTCGACCACCAAGCCCGGACTGCTGACCTTGAGCTGCGCCTTGTCCAACTGCGCGGCCCAGGGCGCTGCGTTGGCCAGGGCCAGATTGGCCTGCAGGTCGAGTTGGCTGGCGCCACTACTGGTCAGGCTGATCGCCAGTGGCAGCGAGCGCTCGGCCAGGTTGCCGGGCAGTTCTGCGAGTGGGCTGGTGGGTTGAATCCGCAGGTGCAGCGAGTCGGGGTGCAAGGCGGTTGGTAGCGCACTCAGCCACTCGGCGGGCACTTGATCCAGCTGCAGGTCGGCGCTCAGGTGTTCGGCGAACCATTGGCCGTCGACACCGCGGGCGGCGACGCCGAAGGTGCCTTGCACCCGGCCCGCTCCCGGGATGGGCCAGGGCTCGGGCAGGTTGGCACTGGCGTCGACTTGGCCACTGGCGCTGCGCAGTTGTTCCAGGCCCAGGGCGCCGGAGGCCAGCTGTAGCTGCCAGGTCGCCGAGAGTTGCGCAGCGCTCGGGGCGCTGGGCAGTCGAGCGTCGGCGGCCAGCGCCCACTGGCTGAGCCAGTCTTGCAAAGCCACGGCCTGGCTGAGGTCGGGCGCGCTCAGGTTGCCGCTCCATAGTGGTCCGGCAGGGCTGTTGCGCAGGCTGCTGTGCAGGCTCAGTTGGCGTTGTCCGTCGACTGCTAGGGTCAGTTGCAGATCCGCTGCCTGGGCGTCGCCCTGCAGCTGTGCGCGCCATGCCAGCTGTTGCTCGCGGTGTTGCAGGTTGAGCAGCAGTTCCAAGGCCCGCGGGGCATCTTGCGTCTGCTTCAGTTGCAGGTCGCCTTGCAGCGTGCAGCGCCCGCTGGCGCAGGGCAGTTCGGCCGTGAACTGGTCGATGTGCAGGCTGAGCGGCAGCCAGGCCAGTGCTGCTGCCAGTTGCTGCAGGTCGGGCGCAGTAGTGGTGGGTTCCTGCTGGTTATTCTGTGCGGCGGGTTGCCAGGCCACGGCGAGACGCGCGAGGCGAATATGCTGCCAGAAGGGCGGCGTCAGGCTGAATTGCTGCCAGCCCAGGTGCAGTTGCTCTGCAGTGACCCGGGTGACGCCGGTACTGGCGCGCTGCTCGAGGTCGAGGCGAGCCAGGCCGATACCGGTGAGCGACAGGCTTGCCCCCTGCCAGTCGAACCGGTGAATCGCGTGACGCTCGAGCAGGCGCAGCCAGCTGTAGTAGCTGTAACCGCCAAGCAGCACCAGCAGCATGAGCACGCTGATGATTCGCAGCCCGGAGCGCCGGCTGATCATGAGTACATTTCCATTGTGGTAAAGGCAGGGTGCTGCCAGGACGTTAACCCATGAGCCCGCGGCTGCCAATCAACTGCAGCGCGCCAGGAATAACTGACGTGCCGGTCATCGTTCAAGTGGTCGTCCATGGCTGTTGTGGTCGATGGCGATCCGCGGTCATCAGCCGCAGTTCGATGGGCTGGCCAGCAGGGCGAGGCATGGCGGGCCATGGTGCAGGATTGTGGCTATTGCCGACGATACCCGCTTGTTTGCCGGTCATATGTCTGAAAATACCGGGTATTTGCCTGTTAGTTGCTTGAATGGTTGCGGTCAGGCGTTGTCAGGGTGGGGCGGTGACGGCCGGTATTTTCCCGTGCTGTCGGTTCTGGGCGATAGGCGCTCCAGGATGTGGTGTTACTTATGGCGGCACGTTGCTGCAAGGCCGCTTGAGGGCTGCGTCTTGGGCCGGTATTGCTCCCAAAAAAGGCTCTCGGGCTATCCCGTGCAAAAACTTTTGCACAATTGCGCTGGGCCTTGTCAAGGCTGAATTTGTGATTGAGCTAAATCCTTGATTCTGCATAAGGATTTTTTAAGTCAATGAAAAATATGGTTTTTTTATGCTGGTGAAAAAATCATCAGTTTGACCCAAAGCCCCATGGGGTAGGCGATCAGGCGTCTTGCTCCCATGTTATCCACTGAGTTATCCACAGCTTCTGTGGATTGTCGCAGGGGTTTGCCCTGGCCGGTGTAGAGCAGGTTTATCGGGGCTTTACCTCGGCGAAAAAAGGAGTAGAGTGCCCGGCTTTCCCGCTACAGCTGCTTCTTATGTCACGCGCATTGCCCCGTGTATCCGCTGCATCCTCCTCCGTCAATCCGCGTTTGCCGATGCGCGCTGCGCTCTGGCTGCTCGACAGTGCGCGTTTCGGTCAGGCGCCCAGTGTCAAGCGCTTCGCCGGTCAGTTGCTCAAGCAGCCGGCGCGCCAGGGTGTGGTACTGGCCCAGAGCCGGCTGGGGCAATTGCTCTGCCGCGACTGTGGCAATCCCCGCGACCGGCGCATCGGCCTCGAATTATTGCGCCAGGCCGCACGCTCCGGCGATTGCTCGGCCCAGCTGGAGTTGGGCCGGTTGTACAGCCAGCCGGGTAGCCATGAAACAATGCAGGCGCGCCACTGGTTGGAACTGGCAGCCGTCCAGGGCTCGCTTGAAGCCAGACAGTTGCTGAACGGCTGAGAAAAAATCGCTTGCCTGCTGCGACCGTCGCCGGGCGGCTGCAACTGCGTTGCGCTACGCAAACGGAGCGTAGCGAAGTAACAGCCGCAGGCTGGCCCGCAGGGCGAGCGAGGCGAGTCAAAACTTCAGTCATTTGGCTCGCCAAACTCCCTCGTTTTCACGTGGCGCGCCTTGTTTCGCTCGCCCGACGGCGCTCTCGCGACGGCCTTCGATATTTTCCCTGCCTCTGAACGCTCTCTGATCCGCGTCTGAGCGTTTTGCGTGGGGCCGGGCTGGTTATACTGCCCGGCAATCTTGCGCGGAGGCGCTTATGCCAATCGATTTACCTTCCCAGCTCCCTGCGCTGCTACTTGGCCTGGCCGCCGCCGGCCTGCCGTTGCTGGCGCTGGCCTGGTCGCTGCAGCGGCGTGCGAGCAGTGCGCAACTCGAATCCAGCCTGCTGCAGGAGCGTTTGGGCAATGCCCAGTTGGCCCAGGCTGGCTTGAGTGCGCAGCTCGATGAATGCCGCCAGGAGATCGCCGAGGTCAGCGAGATCAAGGCCGACCAGCAAGCCGAATTGGCGGCCAAGCGGCGCGAGACCGAACTGCTCCAGCACGAGCGGCAGATCGCCCGCGAGGCCGCCCTGGCCGGGCAACAACAACGTGAACAGCAGGAAGCCGAACTGCGTCGCCTGAGCGCCGAGCGGGCGGCATTGAGTGCCGAGTTGCGTGAGCAGCAGGGCAGCCACCAGCAGCGCCTCGACGACCTGCAAGGCTCGCGCGATGAGCTGCGGGCGCAGTTTGCCGAGTTGGCCGGGAAGATCTTCGATGAGCGCGAGCAGCGCTTCGCCGAGACCAGTCAGCAGCGCCTGGGCCAGTTGCTCGATCCGCTCAAGGAGCGCATCCAGTCCTTCGAGAAACGCGTCGAGGAGAGCTACCAGCAGGAGGCCCGCGAGCGCTTCTCGCTGGGCAAGGAGCTCGAGCGTCTGCAGCAGCTCAATCAGCGTCTGGGCGATGAAGCGACCAATCTGACCCGCGCCCTGCAAGGCCAGAAAATCCAGGGTAACTGGGGCGAGCTGGTGCTCGAGCGGGTGCTGGAGCACGCCGGCCTGGAGAAGGGCCGCGAATACCAGACCCAGGTCAGCCTGAAGAGCCCGGACGGCCAGCGTTTCCAGCCCGATGTGCTGATCCAGTTGCCCGGCGACAGGCAGGTGGTGGTGGATGCCAAGGTCAGCCTGACGGCCTACCAG
The DNA here is from genome assembly GCA_030699825.1 of Pseudomonas sp. GTDB lineage: Bacteria > Pseudomonadota > Gammaproteobacteria > Pseudomonadales > Pseudomonadaceae > Aquipseudomonas. The sequence continues at coordinate 27,937 of JAUYKV010000035.1, forward strand.
CAATACATCGTAGGCGCAGACGAACCAAGCCGCCAGCAGGCCCTGAAACAGCATGTGCTGTCACTGCGCGGTCATTTGAAAGGCCTGTCGCTGAAGGATTACCAGCGCCTGGAAGGGCTGCACAGCCTGGATTTCGTACTGTTGTTCGTGCCGATAGAAGCGGCCTTCGCCGCCGCCCTGCAGGCCGATGCCAGCCTGTTCCAGGAGGCCTTCGAGCAGAACATCGTGATCGTCAGCCCGACCACCCTGCTGGCGACCCTACGGGTGATCGACAGCCTCTGGCGCCAGGAGCGCCAGGGCCAGAACGCGCGCGAGATCGCCGAGCGCGCCGGGGCGCTGTACGACAAGTTCGTCGCCTTCATCCAGGACCTGGACGAAGTCGGTGCGCGCCTGCAGCAGCTGGACAAGGCCTATGCTGCGGCGCGCAACAAGCTGTGCGACGGTCGCGGCAATATCATCAGTCGGGTGGAGAATCTCAAACTGCTCGGCGCCCGCGCGAGCAAGAGTCTGCCAGCCGAGTTGCTCGAGCAGGCGGCCGGCGTGGCGGTGCTGGATGAGGCCGCCGAGTAGGGCGCAGCGCACGGTACGCCGTGCTTGCGTAGGGTGGGTTAGGCGCACGCTGCCGATAGCGATGAACCCGCAAGATCCGCTGCGCCGTAACCCACCATCGGCGCAACGCAGGGATATCGCCTGGTGGGTTACGCGGCGCGCCACTGATGGCGGTGCCCGATCGCTCGGAGGTCGGCGCCGCTAACCCACCCTACAGTGATCCGGCATTTCATGATTGATACGACACTAGGCGTTCCCACCGTCCCTACGGAAACCCGGTCGCTCTCAAACAAGCAGCAGTACCGCGGCCCCCGCCAGCAGGCCGGCGGCCATCACCGGCAGGGTGCGCAGGGCCAGCTGCCGGCCGCCGATCAGGGCGATCAGCAAGCCCTTGACCAGGCTGTTGCTCAGGACCGCGAGGAAGATGCCCTGCACCGCGACCTGGGGAGCCAGCTCGGTTTTGGCGCTGCGCGCCAGGGTCAGGGTGATGGGGTCCACGTCGGCGAGTCCGGAGACCAGCGCCACCAGGTACACGCCAACATCGCCAAGCCAGCGCCGCGCACCTTCCGCGAGAAACAGGATCAGCACTAGCAGCGCGGCGAAGCGCAGCGCCGAGCCCAGCTCGAAGGGGTTTTTCAGCGGCGGCTCGGCATTTTCCTCTGCCATGCTGCCGGCCAGGCGAAAATACACCAGCGCGCCCCCGGCATAGACCAGGGCTGTCACGCCTAATGGCCAGAGCAGGCGTGGCAGCAATTGGGCATTGACCAGGCCGATTTCCAGCAGCACGCGGGGGAACATCAGGGCCGAGGTCGCCAGCAGGCCGCAGGCCAGCATGGCGTGCAGGCTGCGCTCCTGATTCAGGCGGGCGAGGGTGATCGTCATCGCGGTGGAGGAGACGATGCCGCCCAACAGCGCAGTAATCAGCAAGCCATGGCGGGTGCCGACCAGGCGAATGGTTACATAGGCGGCAAAGCCGAGGCCGGCGATCAGCACCACCATCCACCAGGTGATATAGGGGTTGAACACCTGCCAGGGGCCGTAGCCCTGGTTGGGTAGGGCCGGCAGCAGCACCAGGGAGATGAACAGCAGTTTCAGCGCCCCCGACAGTTCGGCTTCGCTGAGTTGGCGCAGGGCGCCGTGCAGGGTGCGTTTGAGGCTCAGTAGCAGTGCCACCGCCACAGCACCGGCCGCGGCCAGGGGGGGATGTCCGGCTACTGCCAGGCTGCCGAGGATGAAGGTGATCAGCATCGCCACTTCGCTGGTCAGGCCGCGGTCGCCTAACTGCATCAGGTCGCCAAAATAGGAGGCGAGTACCAGCGCGGTGAAACCGACGAAGACGACCGCCCAGGCGACCACGCCGAAGTGTTCGCCGAGCAGCATGGCGAAACCGCCGAGTAGGCCGCTCAAAGCGAATGTACGGATACCGGCGGCCAGGCGCCCGTCCTCGGTATTGCGCTCCTGCCAGCCACGTTCGGCGCCGATCAGCAGGCCAACCGCCAGCGCGCTGGCGAAGTTCATTAGGGTGTCGAGAGCCTCGGGCATGCTGCGTCCTTGAACGGGGCTTGATGCTGGCAGTCTAGCCAGTCGCCGGGGCGATGTATTGCGGCAGGTCAGTGGGTGAGCATCGCGGTCACTGACAATCGCGGCTGTCGTGTCGTTGCTTGTGGGAGGGGCTTCAGCCGCGAGCGGTTCAACCAGCCTAGCGCAACGTCAGGTGGCGGCTGAGCAGGGCGCGCAGGGCGGCGGGTTTGACTGGCTTGGCCAGGAAGTCGAGGCCGGCGGCGTGGACTTCGGCGATCAGTTCGGGGCGGCCGTCGGCACTGATCACCACGCCAGGCACCGGCTCGCCCAGACGGGCGCGCAGCCAGGCCATCAGTTCGGTGCCGGTCTCGCCTTCGTCGAGGTGATAGTCGACCAGGGCCAGGTGCGGGCGCACGTCCTCGCTGAGCAGGTGTTCGCATTCCAGGCGATTACGCGCGGTCCATACCTGGCAGCCCCAGCGTGACAGCAGGCTGTGCATGCCTGCGAGGATGCTGTCTTCGTTGTCGATGCACAGCACCTGGCTGCCGGTCAGCAACTGACCATTGAGCGCCTGCGTGACCCGCTGAGGCGTCGGCGCCGGGGTGCGGGCCAGTGGCACGCTGACGCTGAACACGCTGCCCTTGCCCGGCCAGGAGCGTACCTCCAGCTTGTGTTCGAGCACCCGGCACAGGCCGTCGGCAATCGCCAGGCCGAGGCCGAGGCCTTTTTCGGCGCGGGTCTGGTGGCTGTCCAGGCGCTTGAATTCCTCGAAGATGACCTTGCGTTTGTCTTCCGGGATGCCCGGGCCGCGATCCCATACCTCCAGGCGCAGCTGCCCGCCCGAGCGGCGCACGCCGAGGAGCACGCGACCCTTGGCGTAGCGGAAAGCATTGGTGAGGAAGTTCTGCAGCACCCGGCGCAGCAGCTTGCTGTCGCTGTCCACGCGCAGGCGGCTGCCGCGCAGGCGGAAGTCGATGCCGCATTCGGCGGCCAGGACCTTGAATTCGGCGCCCAGAATATCGAACAGACTGTTGAGCACGAAGGCATTGCGCTCCGGGGTGATGCGGCCATTTTCCAGGCGCGAGATGTCCAGCAGGTCGCTGATCAGGTCTTCGGCCGAACGCAGCGAACTGTCCAGGTGACGCACCAGTTCCTGGGCCTCGCGCGGCAGTGCGTCCTCCTGGTGGGAGAGCGCGGCGGAGAACAGCCGCGCGGCGTTCAGCGGCTGCATCAGGTCGTGGCTGACGGCGGCGAGGAAACGGGTTTTCGACTGATTGGCCGCCTCGGCCACGCCCTTGGCCTCGATCAGCGCCTGGTTCAGTTGCGACAGTTCGAAGGTGCGCTCGGCCACCCGTTGTTCCAGGCTTTCGTTAGCCTCTTTGAGCGCCTGTTCGGCTTCGCGGAACTCGGTGATGTCGGTGAAACTCATGACAAAACCGCCGCCGGGCATCGGGTTGCCAATCAACTCGATCACCCGACCGTTGGGGAAAGTGCGTTCGTAACTGTGCGCGGTGCCCTGGCGCATCCACTGCAGGCGTTTGGCGACGCTTTCCTCGATGTCGATGTCACCCGCACCGAGCAGGCCGCGTTGGGCGTTGAAACGGATCAGTTCGGCAATCGGCCGGCCGACGTATACCTGGCCATCGGGATAGTCGAATAACTCGAGGTAACGCTGGTTCCAGGCCACCAGGCGCAACGACTGGTCGACCACGCTGATGCCCTGGGTGATGTTTTCGATCGCGCCCTGTAGCAGGGCGCGATTGAACTGCAGTACCTCGCTGGCTTCGTCGGCGATGCGTACCACATCCTCGACCTGCATCTCGCGGCCCTCGATGGCCGCCTTGACCACTGCGCGGGTCGAAGAGGCGCCGAGCACGCCGGCGAGCAGGCGTTCGGTGTGGGCGATCCATTCGCTGTTGGCCGGCAGGTTGGGGTTGAAACTCTGCCCCTGGCGGTAGGCGCAGCGCATGAAGCTCTGTCGGGCGCGTTCCTCGCCGACGAAGCGGCTGGCGAGGAGCAGCAAGTCGTTGACCTGTACCGCCAGCAGGCTGCGGTTGCTCGGTTTGACGCCGAAATCATGGCCGATAAAACGGCCGGCCTGCCAGTGTTCGGAAACCCGCGTGCGAGAGAAGTAGGAGACCCAGGCGAACAGCAGGAAGTTGCCGACTAGCGACAACGTCACGCCGCGGGTCAGGGCGTCGACTTCGAAACCGATCGGCGCATAGAGCAGGCCTTGCAGGCCGGGCAAGCTGTCCAGCGACCAGCCGAGGCTGCGCGCCACCAGGGGCATGACCAGGGTGTAGAACCAGATCAGCGCGCCGAAGATCATCCCGGCGAATACGCCGCGGCGGTTGGCCTGCTTCCACACCAGGGCACCGAACATGGCCGGGGCCAGTTGGCCGATGGCGGCGAACGACACCTGGCCAATGGTCGCCAGGCTGGCGTTGGAGCCGAGCAGGCGGTAGCAGACATAGGCCAGCAGCAGGATCAGTGCGATGCTCACCCGCCGCGCCGTGAGCATCCAGTAGCGGAAGGCCTCGAAGGGGCGCTCGGTGTTCTGCCGGCGCAACAACCAGGGCAACAGCATGTCGTTGGAGATCATGGTCGACAGCGCCACCGAGGCGACGATGACCATGCCGGTGGCGGCCGAGGCTCCGCCGATAAAGGCCAGTACGGCCAGGGCCGGATGCGCCTGGGCCAGCGGCAGGCTGATGACGAAGGAGTCCGGGCTCACCCCGGCCGGCAGCAACATCTGCCCGGCCAGGGCGATGGGCACGACGAACAGCGCGGCGAGCACCAGATAGGCCGGGAACACCCAGCGAGCCAGGAGCAGGTCCCTGGGCTCGATGTTCTCCACCACGGCCACATGAAACTGCCGCGGCAGGCAGATGATGGCGATCATCGACATGCCGGTCAGCGTCATCATCGCCGGCCAGTTCACCGCTTCGGCCCAGAACTCGTCGAGTGCGGGGGTGTTGCGTGCCTGCTCGAACAGGTCGCCGAAACCGTTGTACAGCCCGTAGGTGACGAAGGCGCCGACGGCGAGGAAGGCCAGCAGTTTGACCAGCGATTCGAAGGCGATCGCCAGCACCATGCCGCGGTGGTGTTCGGTGACGTCCAGGTTGCGCGAGCCGAACAGGATGGTGAACAGCGCCAGGACCAGCGATACGATCAGTGCGGTGTCCTGGGCACGGGTGCCCGTGGAGTCGGCGCCGGCGCCGGTCAGCAGGTTGACGCCGAGGACGATGCCCTTGAGTTGCAGGGCGATATAGGGCAGCACGCCGACCAGGCAGATCAGCGCCACCACTATCGCCAGGGCCTGGGACTTGCCGTAGCGCGCGGCGATGAAGTCGGCGATCGAGGTGATGTTCTCCTCTTTGCTGATCATCACCATCTTGCGCAGCACCCAGGGCGCGAACAACATGAGGAGGATCGGCCCCAGGTAGATCGGCAGGAATGACCAGAGCTGCTCGGCGGCCTGGCCGACCGCGCCGAAGAAGGTCCAGCTGGTACAGTAGACCGCCAGCGACAGGCTGTAGACCCAGGCACGCATGCGCGGCGGCAGGGGCGCGCGGCGCCGATCGCCATAAAAGGCGATGGCGAAGAGGATGGCCATATAGGTCAAGGCGACCGCAGCGATCAGCCCGCTGGACAGCGACATGGATACTCCGACGGCAAACTATATGGGACTTGGCTGGTCTTAAGTCAGGTGCTGTTCACAGCCCCCTGCCAAGACGAGACAATACTTCAAATGAACTCTCAGCAGTGTCGCAGTAAAGTGCCGTGCCGTCAGGCGCGACCAAGGTCGCAGGCCAGTCGCCTGCTACGTCCTGGCAATTGTGGTCGGGCGTCTGCCCTGTTAGCGTGGCGCGTTTGCGCCTAGTCAGAGGAGGGAGCCCATGTTCAAGCCGCAATTGATTACCCTGCAGCGCGGTGCGCTGCGCATAGAACCGATGCTCGATGCCGATATTCCGGCGCTGGTGACCCTGGCCGAAGCCAATCGGCAGGAGCTGATCCATATGAGCGGCACCCAGCGCCTGGACTGGTACCGTCAGGGCCTGCTCGACCAGCGTGAAGGCAAGGCCTTGCCGTTCGTCATTCGCCTCGGCGAGCAGCTGGTGGGTACCACGCGGTTCGGCGACTTCATGCCGGCGCTGCCTGCCGCCGAGATCGGCTGGACCTGGCTCGATCACAGCCAGCACGGCACCGGCCTGAACGCCATGGTCAAGTACCTGATGCTGCGCCACGCCTTCGAGAACTGGCGCATGGTTCGTGTGCAGTTGAAGACCGCCGCCAGCAACCTGCGTTCGCAGCGGGCCATCGAAAAGCTCGGCGCGCAGCGCGAGGGCGTGCTGCGCAATCACCGCCGGCTGGCCGACGGGCGGCTGGACGACAGCGTGCTGTACAGCATCACCGACCAGCAGTGGCCGGCGCTCAAGCAACAGCTGGAGGCGCGTTTCAACGGTTGATCAATGCCGTCAACCGAGCTCGAACGGACACGCATTCTGAATGCCGCGCGGGTTGCACAGGGTCGAATTATCGCGCTCGTTCCGCCTGGGGACTTCGCTGATCGATGCGGCAGGGTTCGCGGCTAAAGCCCCTCCCACAAAACCTATCCCGCGACTCCCGCAGCTGTGCAGCGTCGTGCGGGGAGCTTTTGCGACATTATCTGGCCTCTGCGCAAGATCGTTCAAGACGCTGCGCAAGCATCGCGCTAGGCTGCCGGGTCAGGAGGAGAATATTCATGACCCGCTCGCACGAATTTGCCCAGGGCGCCCGCGACATGCTGCCGATGCTGCTTGGCGCCATACCCTTCGGCATTATCTTCGGCAGCCTGGCCGGCGCCGCCGGCCTGAGCGCCTGGCAGACCCTCGGCATGTCGCTGCTGGTGTTCGCCGGCTCGGCGCAGTTCATCGCCATCAGCCTGCTCGGCGCCGGTACCGGCCTGGCCGTGCTGCTGCTCACCACCCTGGTGGTCAACCTGCGCCACGCCCTGTACAGCGCCAGTCTGCAACCCTTCGTCCGTCATCTGCCCAAGCGCTGGCGCATGCCGCTGGCCTTCTGGCTGACCGATGAGGCCTACGCGGTGGTGCTCAATCGCTACACCGAGTCCGATAGTTCGCCGCACAAACACTGGTATTTTCTCGGGGCGGCGCTGGCCATGTACCTGAACTGGCAGTTGTGCACCCTGGTCGGCGTGCTGTTCGGCCAGCGCGTGCCGAACCTCGCTGCCTGGGGGTTGGACTTCGCCATGCTGGCGACCTTTATCGGCATCGTCGTGCCCATGTTGCGCAGTCGTCCGCAGGTGGCAGCGGCGCTGGTGGCCGGCGCGGTGGCACTGGCCTGCCATGCCTGGCCGTACAAGCTGGGTTTGCTGGCCGCGGCGTTCAGCGGGATCGTCGTCGGTGTGTTGCTGGAGCGGCGTAACCAAGCGGATGTGGCCGAGGATGTGGACATGGAGGAACTGGCCTGATGGACAACTGGCTATTGATCCTCGGCATGCTGGCGATCACCTTTTCGATTCGCTACAGCCTGTTCGCCTTTCCCGACCTGAGCTTCCCTCCGCTGGTGCGTCAGGGTCTGCATTTCGTGCCGACCGCGGTGCTCACCGCCATCGTGCTGCCGGGCATGCTGCTACCGGACGGCCAGCACTGGGCGCTGAGCCTGGACAATGCCTACCTGTGGGCGGGGCTGGCGACTATCGTCATCGCCGCCGTCAGCCGGCACCTGCTGGCGACCATCGGCGGCGGTTTGCTGGTGTTCTTCCTGTTGCGCTGGGCGCTGGGCCAGTTGCCGCTCTGAGGCCGGTGGTTTTGCCCGCAGCCCTCATCCGGCTTTCACGCGAACTTTCCGGCAAAAAACACTAAACCCTGTGGCTTTGCCGGGGCTTGTTGCAGTCCAATGCTGGACGGGCGTCGCGGCGCTCGCGGTTTTCCCGGCCCTGCACGGCCCTCATGCCAGGTACATGGACGATGACCCCTCACTCGCAATTCAGCCTGCTCGGTTCAAGGCGCTTCCTGCCGTTCTTCCTCACCCAGTTGCTCGGCGCCTTCAACGACAACATCTTCAAACAGTCGCTGATCCTCGCCATCCTCTACAAACTCAACTCCAGCGCGGACAGCAGCCTGCTGGTCAATCTCTGCGCGCTGTTGTTCATCCTGCCGTTCTTCCTGTTTTCCGCACTTGGCGGGCAGTTCGGCGAGAAGTTCGCCAAGGACCGCCTGATCCGCACGATCAAGTTCGCCGAGGTGCTGATCATGCTCGCCGGCGCCGCCGGGGTGCTGCTGAATAATCTGCCGCTGATGCTCGCCGTGCTGTTCTGCATGGGCACCCAGTCGGCGCTGTTCGGTCCGGTCAAGTACTCGATCCTGCCGCAGCACCTGCGCGAAGATGAACTGGTCGGCGGCAACGCCCTGGTGGAGATGGGCACCTTCCTGGCGATTCTCGCCGGCACCATCGGCGCCGGCATCATGATGGCCAGCAGCGGCTATGCCAGCCTGGTCGCCGGCACCGTGGTGGTGGTGGCGGTGCTCGGCTATCTGGCCAGTCGTGGCATCCCTCGCGCCCATGCGGCGCTGCCGGAGCTGGTGCTGGACTGGAATATCCTGCGCCAGTCCTGGCGCATCATGCGCCTGGGTTTGGTCGAGCAGCGGCCTGCGGTCTCGCGCTCGCTGGTCGGCAGCTCCTGGTTCTGGTTCCTCGGTGCGGTCTACCTGACGCAGATTCCGGCCTATGCCAAGCAGTGGCTGTACGGCGACGAGAGCGTGGTGACCCTGATACTCACGGTGTTCTCGGTGGGCATCGCGCTGGGTTCGATGCTCTGCGAGCGGATGAGCGGGCACAAGGTGGAGATCGGCCTGGTGCCGTTCGGCTCGATCGGCCTGAGCCTGTTCGGCATGCTGCTCTGGTGGCACTCGGGCGGTTTCCCCCAGGGCGCGCAGACCCACGACTGGCTGGCGGTGCTCGGCCATGGTCAGGCCTGGTGGATCCTGTCCTCGATTCTGGGGATCGGCCTGTTCGGCGGCTTCTACATAGTGCCGCTGTACGCCCTGATCCAGTCGCGCACCGCCGAGCACGAGCGGGCGCGGGTGATCGCCGCCAACAACATCCTCAATGCGCTGTTCATGGTGATTTCGGCGATCGTCTCGATCCTCTTTCTCAGCGTCGCCGAACTGTCGATTCCGCAGTTGTTCCTGGCGATTTCGCTGATGAACGTCGCGGTCAACAGCTACATCTTCAAGCTGGTGCCGGAATTCAGCATGCGTTTTCTGATCTGGCTGCTCGGCCACTCGCTGTATCGGGTCGAGCACCAGGGGCTCGATGCCATCCCCGAGGAAGGTCCGGCGGTGCTGGTGTGCAACCATGTGTCCTTCGTCGATGCCCTGCTGGTCGGCGGCGCGGTGCGCCGGCCGGTGCGCTTCGTCATGTACTACAAGATCTACAACCTGCCGGTGCTCAATTTCATCTTCCGCACCGCCGGCACCGTGCCGATTGCCGGGCGCAACGAGGATCTGCTGATCTACGACGCGGCGTTCAAGAAAATCGCCGAATACCTGCGTAATGGCGAGCTGGTGTGCATCTTCCCCGAGGGCAAGTTGACCGGCGATGGCGAGATCAACGAGTTCAAGAGCGGTATCGAACGCATCCTCGCGGAAAACCCGGTGCCGGTGATTCCCATGGCGCTGCAAGGCCTGTGGGGCAGCTTCTTCAGCCGCGATCCGCGCAAGCGCCTGTTCCGCCGTCTGTGGTCGCGGATCAAGCTGGTGGCCGGCGCGCCGCTCGGCGCCGAGCAGGCCGACCGCCAGCTGTTGCAGGCGCAGGTGGCGGCGTTGCGTGGCGATGTGCGCTGAGAGGGTGTGAAAAACACTCGTCTGCTGCAACCGCCTCCAGGTGTCCGCTGGAGACTGCGACGGCAGGCCTGTTAATATCGCCCCCTTGTTTTACGCGTCGATTTCTTGAGAGCCGCCATGACCACCGTCCGTACCCGTATCGCGCCGTCGCCGACTGGCGATCCGCACGTAGGCACCGCCTATATCGCCCTGTTCAACCTGTGCTTTGCCCGTCAGCACGGTGGTGAATTCATTCTGCGCATCGAAGACACCGACCAAGTGCGCTCGACCCGCGAGTCGGAACAGCAGATCTACGATGCGTTGCGCTGGCTCGGCATCGAGTGGAGCGAAGGCCCGGACGTCGGCGGCCCCCACGGCCCCTATCGGCAGAGCGAGCGCGGGCATATATACCAGAAGTACAGCGCCGAGCTGGTGGAGAAGGGCCGTGCCTTCCACTGCTTCTGCAGCGCAGAGCGCCTGGACCAGGTCCGCGCCGAACAAATGGAAGCCAAGCAGACGCCGCGCTACGACGGCCACTGCATGCACCTGGCTGGCGATGAAGTGCAGCGGCGCCTGGCTGCCGGCGAACCCAACGTGGTGCGCATGAAGGTGCCGAGCGAAGGCGTCTGCGTGGTGCCGGACATGCTCCGCGGCGAGGTCGAAATCCCCTGGGACCGCATGGATATGCAGGTGCTGATGAAGACCGATGGCCTGCCCACCTACTTCCTGGCCAACGTGGTCGACGATCACCTGATGGGTATCACCCATGTGCTGCGTGGCGAAGAGTGGTTGCCGTCGGCGCCCAAGCTGATCCTGCTTTATGAATACTTCGGCTGGGAACAGCCGCAGCTGTGTTACATGCCGCTGTTGCGTAACCCGGACAAGAGCAAGCTGTCCAAGCGCAAGAACCCCACCAGCATCACCTTCTACGAGCGCATGGGCTTTTTGCCGCAAGCGATGCTCAACTACCTCGGGCGCATGGGCTGGTCGATGCCGGACGAGCGCGAGAAGTTCAGCCTCGACGAAATGGTCGAACATTTCGACATCCAGCGGGTGTCGCTGGGCGGGCCGATCTTCGACCTGGAAAAGTTGTCCTGGCTCAACGGCCAGTGGATGCGCGAGCTGACGGTCGAGGAGTTCGCCGCAGGGGCGCAGAAGTGGGCATTCAACTCCGATTACCTGATGCAGATCGCCCCGCATGTGCAGGGCAGGGTGGAAACCTTCAGCCAGATTGCACCGCTGGCCAGCTTCTTCTTAGCCGGTGGGGTCAACCCCGACCCCAAGCTGTTCGAGCATAAGAAACTCTCGTCCGATCAGGTGCGTCAGCTCATGCAGCTGATCCTGTGGAAGCTGGAGGCCTTGCGCCAGTGGGAAAAGGACAGGATCACCGGTTGTATCCAGGCGGTGGTCGAACACCTGCAGTTGAAGCTGCGCGACGCCATGCCGCTGATGTTCGCCGCGGTGACCGGCCAGGCCAGCTCGGTGTCGGTGCTCGACGCCATGCAGATACTCGGGCCGGACCTCACCCGATTCCGCCTGCGTCAGGCCATCGAACTGCTCGGTGGCGTGACGAAAAAGGAAAACAAGGAGTGGGAAAAGCTGCTGGCGTCCATCGCCTGATCGCCTGTTATTCCGCTTGAGCGTCCAGGTGGCCGATAGGGATAGGGTAAGTGGTTGTTCTGTCAGCATAAAAAAAGCAGCTCTAGGTGAAAATTTTGTTGACAGTAGCGGGGCGCGCTCTTAACATGCGCCCCGTCCTTGAGATGGGGCTATAGCTCAGCTGGGAGAGCGCTTGCATGGCATGCAAGAGGTCGACGGTTCGATCCCGTCTAGCTCCACCAATCTCAAAGCCGAAAGGCTTGCCACAGTCAGCATTCGTGTTGGCTGAGTTTTGAAGGGTATTTGCGTCCCCTTCGTCTAGTGGCCTAGGACACCGCCCTTTCACGGCGGTAACAGGGGTTCGAGTCCCCTAGGGGACGCCACTATTTAAAAAGCAGCTCCGTTGGGTGCTGTGAGCCGCGAGGCGATAAATCTGGGGGTATAGCTCAGCTGGGAGAGCGCTTGCATGGCATGCAAGAGGTCAACGGTTCGATCCCGTTTATCTCCACCAATTTTGCAGCAGTAACAACTGCCACGGGCCAGCGTAAAGCTGGCCTTGTTTTTCGAAGGTTTCGTCCCCTTCGTCTAGTGGCCTAGGACACCGCCCTTTCACGGCGGTAACAGGGGTTCGAGTCCCCTAGGGGACGCCATTTTCTCCCGCTATGCGGGACTTTTAAGGGTCATTCTTTACGGAATGGCCCTTTTGTTTTTCTGCTTCGCTTTCCTTCCCGATCAACCGGCCCGACCAGTGGTAAGGGATTCTGCTTGCTTAAATTTATTACGAGCATAATATTTCAGTCGTAATATTTTGGAGGCGAGCATGAACGACAAGAAAGCCCAAACCCGTGAACGCATTCTTTCCGCGGCAAGTGCCGCGTTGGTGCAGCGCGGCCCCGCCGAGCCGAGTGTCGGTGAGGTGATGGGCGCCGCCGGACTTACCGTGGGCGGCTTCTATGCGCACTTCGAGAGCAAGGATGCGCTGATGCTGGAGGCGTTCAGGCAGTTGCTCGGCCAGCGCCGCGAATTGATCAAGCAGATGGACAACGACCTGCCGGCCGACGAGCGCCGCGCGCTGATCGCGGCGTTCTACCTGTCGCGCAAGCACCGCGATGCCACCGAGCAAGCCTGCCCGCTGCCGAGTTCGCTGGGCGAGTTGACACGCCTGCCCGAGGGCTTTCGCACGGCCTTGGCCGAGCATCTGGAATTGATGGTGGCGCAGTTGTCGGCAAGCCCCGAGGACGCTTCCCGGGTACTCGCCGATATCGCCTTGATGGTGGGGGGGCTGGCGCTGGCGCGGGCGCTGGGCCCCGGTGAGTTGTCCGACCGCGTTCTGCGTGCCGCCAAATCGGCGATCGTTTAAGGCAATCGTTTAAGGAGTAGGGCAATGAGCAATTTGAGCTGGGTTCGTGGATTCAACGCCAGCATTGGTCGGCTGGCACCGCAGGTAGTGGCAAGCAAGATGCGGCGTCAGTTCATGACGCCGCGCAGGCTGCCGCCACGCGATTGGGAGCTGCCGCTATTGACTCAGGCCGAGCGCATCACTCTGCGTTTCGGGCTGTCGGCGTTGCGCTGGGGCTGCGGTCCGACGGTACTGCTGATGCATGGTTGGGAAGGCCGGCCGACCCAGTTCGCCGAGCTGATCAAGGCCCTGGTGCAGGCCGGTTACGGCGTGGTCGCCCTGGACGCCCCGGCGCATGGGCGCTCGCCGGGACAGGAGGCGAATGTGGTGGTGTTCGCCCGCGCCCTGCTCGAGGCCGCCGGTGAATTGCCGCCACTGCAAGCGGTGATCGGTCACTCGATGGGCGGCGCCAGCGCCTTGCTGGCGACGCAGATGGGCTTGCGTGCCGGGGCCGTGGTCAGCATCGCGGCGCCGAGCCGGATTCTCACCATGCTGCGGCTTTTCGCCCGCTATATGGGCTTGCCTGCCCGGGCGGGGGCGCATTTCGTCCGTCTGGTCGAGGAAAAGGCTGGCATGCCGGCCGGGCATCTCGATGTGGCGTGCTACCAGCTGGATTTCCCGGGGTTGATCGTGCACGCCGCCGATGACCCGGTTGTGCCCTATAGCGAGGCGCAGGCGATCCATGAGGCCTGGTTCGACAGCCGGTTGTTGCGTCTCGAGCAGGGCGGGCACCAGCGCCTCTTGTCTGACCCGCTGCTGGTGCGGGCGGTCATGCAGCTATTGGCTGCGCGGCGTCAGATCTCGTCAAGCGAGCTGGCCTCATGACTTTCCACGCGATTGCGGCCGGCCGCCTTGGCTCGATAGAGGGCCTGGTCGGCCAGCTGTAGCAGTTGTTCGCTGTCGGCACTGTCGGGCAGCCCGGCGCACACCCCGATGCTGATGGTCAGGCCGATGGTCTGGCCTTGATAGGTGCAGGGGTGGCGGGCCAGATCGGTGCGCAGTTGTTCCGCCAGGTCATGGGCGCCAGCCAGATCGGTATCGTTGAGTACGGCGACGAATTCTTCGCCGCCGAAGCGGGCGAGCAGGTCGCCGACGCGCAAGCGCTGCTGCAGGCGTTGGGCGGCGTGATGCAGGCAGGCATCGCCGGCCAGGTGGCCATAGTGGTCGTTGACCTGCTTGAAGTGGTCGAGGTCCATCATCAGGATGGCCATGGGGCGCCGGCTGCGCACGGCCTGGGCCAGGCTGCGATGCAGTTCTTCGCTGAGGGTCTGGCGGTTGAACATGCCGGTCAGGCTGTCCCGGCGATTCAGCTCGGAGAGTTGCTGGTGGGCGCCGGAAAGCGCCTCCAGGGCTTGTTCCAGTGCCGCTGTGCGTTCCTTGACGCGGGTCTCCAGGCCCTCGTTGAGCTGTCGCTGCAGGCTCAGGCCCTTGGCCTGCTCCACTCTCAGTTGTTGTTCCTGGGCGAGCAGTTGCGTCTGGGCCAGGCGTTGGGCGTGCTGCGCGCGGCGGATGCGCACTGCCAGGGCGATGGAGAAAACCACCAGCTCGATCAGTCCGCCGATCTGTTGCGCGTGCAGGGTCAGCAACGAGTTGGCAATAAAGCCAGTGCCGCTGAGGATGCTGAACAGGCTGGCGGTGATCAGTACGAACCAGCCGATGGCGAACAGGCGGGCGGGTTTATAGCCCTCGCGCCAGCGCAGCAGGGTGAACAGGCAGGCGAGTGCGGCGCAGACGATGACCAGGGCGAAACTGCCGAACAGTGCGACCTGATAGCGCGCGAACAAGGACAGGCCGATGACCAGCCAGGTGCAGCCCAGCAGCACGCGCACGACCTGTGTGTAGCGCGGCGATGCATGCCTGAGGTCGAGCACGCCGTGGGCGAACAGGATGCCGAACAGGGTGGCCACGGCCGAACTGAGCGGGAAACTCAGTTGGTGCCAGTCAAGCGATTGCGGCCAGAGCCATTGCAGGGCGAAGCCGAGCTGGATGAACTGGTAGCCGCCGAAGCTGGCGACGAACAGGCTGTACCAGAGGTAGTCGTGGTCGCGGGTGATGACGAAGATCGACAGGTTGTAGACGAACAGCGCCGCCAGCGCACCGAAGAACAGGCCTTGCAGGAGCAGCATGCGTTGTTCATGGCGGTCGAAGGCTGCGCTGGTCATCAGGCTGGCGCTGAGGTTGGCCGAACCCTCGGTCTGCATGCGCAGGATCAGTTCGCGGCTTTCCCCGGCGGCCAGGCGTAGCGGCAACAGCAGTTGCCGGTGCTCGATCCAGCGCGCCGCGAACGGACGCTGATCGCCAGCGCTGTAGACCCGCTCGCCATCCAGGCCATAGGCATCGAGGTAGTCCAGCAGCGGGTTACCGATCAGCAATACCCAGTCCATGCTGCGGGATTCGGGGTTATGCAGATGCAGGCGCAGCCAGTAGGCGCTGCCGCTGTAGCCGAAGCTGGCATCGCGGCGTCCCACCGGCTGCCAGGCCGAGTCGGGCAGGCGGCGGACATCGTCGAGCCCGGCCTGCTGCTGCGGGTCTTGCCAGACCTGCATGAACGGGCCGGGCAGTACGCTTTGTTGCGTGGCGGGCAGAGACAGGACGGCCGCCTGGCTCAGGCTCGGCAGGAGCAACAACAGCAACAGGCGTAAGGCTGCAATCACGTGCAAGATTCTCGGGCGAGTGTCGGTCGAAATGAAGCCGCGCAGATTGATGCCATATGGCCTGCCGGGCGATAGCCTAGTGGCTTCGGCCGATTAACCAAAATACTTTAGGCGTTTAGTGGATTGCAGGCTGCGGATTGGTTCAGGCCCGCGGGGGAAACTGGCGTGTTCGGCATGGAGTTGCCGCGCCTTTAGCGCCTAGAATGGGGCGCCGGCCAACCTGGCATTCCATCATTTCAAGATTCAGGAGCACGCCCATGAGCCCGATGGTGAAGATCAATCTAGCGCCGGTGCGTATTGTGCCTGTGCGGGGCTGGCTGCGGTGTTTGACCGCGCTTGCGGCTGCGTTGAGCAACAACCTGGAGCAGCCGCGATGAGTTGGGACCTGGCGAATCCATTTGTGATCGACATCAGCGTGGTTGCCGACGACATCGACGGCCTCGGCCACGCCAATAACGCGGTCTATGTCAGCTGGCTGGAGCGCTGCGCCTGGCGCCACTCGCAATACCTGGGCCTCGATCTGGCCGAATACCGCAGGCTCGACCGGGCCATGGCGGTGCTGCGCCACGAGATTGACTACCTGGCCAGCGCCTATGAAGACCAGGAGCTGCAGATGGCCACCTGGATCGTCGAGTCGGATCAGCGCTTGAAGATGGATCGGCGCTTTCAGCTGGTGCGTCCGGCGGATGGCCTCACCCTGTTGCGGGCCAAGACCACGTTCGTCTGTATCGAGCTGTCCAGCGGCAAGCCCAAGCGCATGCCGGCCGAATTCGTCGAAGGCTACGGCCGTGCCCTGCAGCTGCCCTTTCCCCTGGAGCTCTGAACGCTGAACGCTGAACGGCGATTTCATTACAGCTGCGGGGCCAGGAACAAGGCATCGTTGTCGAGCATTACCAGGTAGCGGCGGGTTTCCCCGGGTTCGAGCAGAATCGACTGACCGCTGGCCAGGCCGGCGGCACCACAACTGCCTGCCGGCTTCAGCCGGGCCCTGAGGTAGAGCGTGCCGGCCGGCACCTCCAGGCTCGCCGAGTCGCCGACCGGCAGTTGTGCCACGGGCTTCTCCTCCACCAGCAACTCGACCGTACAAGCCTTCGGTACCTGGCGGTCGCGGTCGATAATCAGTTGGGCCATTGGCTTGGGCGCGTGCTGCCGCGCGGATTCACCTGGGTTTTGTGGTTCTGCCTGGCTCAGGTTGAGGCCGAAGTACAGGCTGACGAGCAGTATCAGGATGCGCATGATGGTTCTCCATGGCGTTGAAGTGTCCCGCTTGTTGACTCCCTGTGAGAGGCTACGTTCCATTTTGGTGGTTTACCGCTGGCCTGGCGGGCATTTCATCCGGGACAATTCGCCGCGTACACTACGCGGCGTTTTTTCGAGAATATTGCCATGCAGATCGCTCTTGCACCGATGGAAGGATTGGTCGATGAGATCCTCCGCGATGTGTTGACCCGGGTCGGCGGCATCGACTGGTGCGTGACCGAATTTATCCGGGTCACCGAGCGGGTGCTGCCCGTCTCGAGCTACCAGAAGCTGGCGCCGGAACTGTTCAGCGCTGCGCAAACGGCGGCCGGCACGCCTTTGCGCGTGCAGTTTCTCGGCTCCGATCCGCAGTGCCTGGCGGATAACGCCGCCTTTGCCTGTGGCCTCGGTGCGCCGGTGATCGACCTCAACTTCGGTTGCCCGGCGAAAACCGTGAACAAGTCCCGTGGCGGCGCGGTGCTGTTGAAAGAGCCGGAACTGCTCCATGCCATCGTCCGCGAGGTGCGGCGCACGGTGCCGGCCGGGATTGCGGTAACGGCCAAGATGCGCCTGGGGTTCGAGCATAAGGACTACGCCCTGGACTGCGCCCGGGCCCTGGCCGAAGGTGGAGCGTCGCAGCTGGTGGTGCACGCGCGGACCAAGGTCGAGGGCTACAAGCCGCCGGCCCATTGGGAGTGGGTGGCGCGGGTGCAGGAGGTGGTCAAGGTGCCGGTGTTCGCCAATGGCGAGGTGTGGACGCTGGACGACTGGCGGCGCTGCCGCGAAATCAGCGGCGTCGAAGACATCATGCTCGGCCGCGGCCTGGTGGCGCGGCCGGACCTGGCCCGGCAGATCGCCGCGGCGCGGGCCGGGCAGGCCGTGGTCGCAATGGACTGGTCTGCGCTGCAACCCCTGCTCGCCGATTTCTGGCTACAGGCGCGGCGCAAGATGTCCCCGCGCTATGCCCCGGGACGCTTGAAGCAATGGCTGGCGATGCTCACCCGCAGCTATCCCGAGGCCTTCGCGCTGTTCAATCTGCTGCGTCGGGAGAACGATTGCCTGCGGATCGATGCGTTGCTCGGCATCGATTTCCCGCCGAGCAAGCGCCAGGAACAACTGGCCATCGCTTGAGCGCAAGGCTGTTTGTAGGGGCCAGGCAGCGTACTCAGCGTCCGCCGCTGACATCCAGCAGTGCGCCGCTGGTGTAGGACGCCTGTCCGCTGGCCAGCCAGAGAATCGCTTCAGCCACTTCCTCGGCCAGACCGCCACGGCCCATGGGTACGCTCTGGCTGACCCGTTCGACCCGTGCCGGTTCGCCGCCGCTGGCGTGGATCTCGGTGTCGATCACCCCGGGGCGCACGGCGTTGACGCGAATACCTTCTGCGGCGACTTCCTTGGCCAGGCCCAGGGTCAGGCTGTCGATGGCGCCCTTGGCGGCGGCATAGTCGATGTATTCGCCGGGCGCGCCGAGGCGGGCGGCCACCGACGACAGGTTGACGATGGCGCCACCACTGCCACCATGGCGGGTCGACATGCGTTTCACCGCCTCGCGGGCGCAGAGAAAGCTGCCGAATACGTTGACGGCGAAGACGCGCTGCCAGCGGCCGAGGTCCATCTGTTCCAGGCACATCTGCTGTTCCAGGATGCCGGCGTTGTTGACCAGCACGTCGAGGCGGCCGAAGTGCCGGTCGAGGCGGGCGAACAGCTGCAGGACCTGGGCTTCATCGGCTACGTCGGCCTGTACGGCGATGGCCTGGCCGCCAGCTTCGACGATCTGTTTGGCCAGGGCTTCGGCGGCCTCGGCGTGCCGGCAGTAGTTGAGGCACAGGGCATAGCCCTGGGCCGCTGCCAGCCTGGCGGTGGCAGCGCCGATGCCGCGGCTGGCACCGGTGATCAGCATGACTTTAGGCATGGGGCGGGACTCCAGGACGGTCTCATGGGGGCTGCGCTGTCGCGCTTGTTTTGCGGTGCTCAGCAAATCGCCGGCCGCTGTCGGGTGTGGGCCAGCAGTGCGCGGAACTCGGGCAGCGGCAGCGGCCTGCTGAACAGGTAGCCCTGGTACAGGTGGCAGCCTTGTTGCTGGAGAAAATCCAGTTGTTCCTGCTGCTCGACTCCTTCGGCGATGATCTCCAGGCCAAGGCTGCGCGCCATGGCGACGATGGCGCGGATGATTTCCGCATCATTGGCATCATCGGGGGCGTCGCGGACGAAGGATTGGTCGATCTTCAGCAGGTCCACCGGCAGACGTTTGAGGTAGGTCAGCGAGGAATAGCCCGTACCGAAATCGTCCATGGCGAAGCTGACCCCGAGTTTCTTCAGGCGATTCATCTTGGCGATGGTGTCCTCGATGTTCTGGATGACGATGCCTTCGGTGATTTCCAGCTTGAGCATGGGTTTGGGCAAGTTGCTGCTGCGCAGGCTGCTTTCCACGCGCTCGACAAAGTCATTGTGGCGGAACTGGCGCGGGCTGATGTTGACGCACAGGCTGAAATTCTGTGTATCGATCAACCCTTCGTCGAGCAGTTGCGCGCAGGCATGGCAGGATTCGGCAAGCACCCAGCCGCCGACTTCGAGGATCAATCCGCTCTCTTCCAGGACGTGGATAAACAGGGCGGGCGACTGCGCGCCCAGGGTTGGGTGGAGCCAGCGCAGGAGTACTTCGGCGCCGATGATCTGGCCGGAGCGGGCATCGGCCTGGGCCTGGAAGTACAGTTCGAACTCGCCGCGTGCCAGGGCCAGGCGCAGGTCATTTTCCAGGCGTAAACGCTCGCTGGCGGCTTCCTGCATGGTCCGGTGGAACAGCTGGACGGTATTGCGTCCGGAGTCCTTGGCGCGATAGAGGGCGATGTCGGCGCGTTTCAGCAGGTCGGCCGGGGTGGCGCCGTGGTCGGGGATCAGGGCGATGCCGATGCTCGGCGTGACCTGCAGGCGATGGCCGTCGATGAGCATGGGTTCGGCCAGCAGCATGCGCAGTTTTTCGGCAACCAGGCGGGCCTGGCGGGTGACGGCCGAGCGGCTGCCTTCGAGGCCGGAGAGCAGTATGACGAACTCGTCGCCGCCGAGGCGGGCGACCGTGTCTTCCAGACGCACGCTGGCTTCCAGACGGGCGGTGACCAGTTTGAGCACGCTATCGCCGATCGGGTGGCCGAGCGAGTCGTTAATGTGCTTGAAGTGGTCGAGGTCGAGAAACAGCAGGGCACCGCGCAGGTCGTGGCGCTTGAGCAGGGCAATTTGCTGGGTCAGGCGGTCCATCAGCAGGGCACGGTTGGGCAGGTTGGTCAGCGAGTCGTGGTAGGCCAGGTGCTGGATCTGTGCCTGGGCTTCCTTGAGCAGACTGACGTCGCGGGCGGTCAGCAGCAGGCAGTCGAGGCCGTTGAGGTTGATCGGCTCGACCGAGACCTCGACCGTCTTGACCCTGCCACTGCGGTCCTTGCCGAGCATCTCTCGATGCGTCACGCGACCGTCGCGCTGGAGCATTTCGAGCATCTCCTGGCGCTGCCTGGGATCGGCCCAGATATTCATTTCCAGGGCCGTATGGCCGATGACTTCCTCGGCGCGGTAGCCGGTGAGGCGGTAGAAGCCTTCGTTGACCTCGATATAACGGGCCGTATCGCGCTCGGTGATGGTGATGGCGTCGGGGCTGGAGTGGAAGGCCTTGGCGAATTTTTCCTGGCTGGCCTTGAGCGCGGCCTCGGCCTGCAAGCGTTCGCCGACGTCGCGCAAGGTGGTGAGGATGCACCGCTGGCGGTCGACCCGGATGAAGCGGCAGGACACCACGCAGGTCAGTTCGGCGCCCGCCTTGGTGCGATAACGGGCCTGCTCGTTGTCCAGACTCTGTTGCGTGGTGAGTTTGTCATACAGGCGCTGGCGCTCGTCGCGCTCGACCCAGAAACCGACTTCCGAGCCGCTGCGTCCGACGATCTCCTCTGGCGTCCAGCCGAAGACCGCGCTGAAGCTGTCGTTGATCTCGACGAACACGCCGTCGCGGATACGCGACACGCAGATGGGGTCGGGGCTGGCCTGGAACAGGGTGGCGAATTTCTCCTCCGAGGCGGCCAGGCGTTGTTCGCGCTGTACCCGTTCGCTGATGTCGATGAGGATGCCGGCCATGCGCAAGGGCTTGCCTTGTTCGTCGCGATAGAGCTTGGCGGTGCTTTCCAGGAAATGTACGTCGCCGTTGTCGTAGATCGCCCGGTAAGTGACTTGATAGTCCTGTTCGGCACCTTGCGTCAGGTCGTTGTAAGTCCGGCGCATGGCGCGCCGGTCGTCCAGCGGCACCTGGCTGAAGAATTGGCGAAAATCTCCATGGAAGGGTTCCTGGCTCAATCCATGCAAGGTTGAGGCATGGGTCGAGGCGAACAGCATGTTGCTCGGGATGTGCCAGTCCCAGGTGCCCAGGTCGGCAGACTCCAGGGCCAGGTTCAGGCGTTCCTGACTGTTCTTCAGGGCCTGTTCCTGGGCGCGTTGCTGAGTGATGTCACGTATCGTCAGAACCAGACAGGTACCGCCGTCCAGCTCGATTTCTCCGCCGAACAACAGGTTGTTGCTGACGCTGCCGTCACGGCTGTACAGGCGTACTTCCAGCTCGTTCAGGCTGCCCAGGCGCAATGCCTCGAGCATGCGCTGGCGGTCATTGGGGTCGGCCCAGATACCCAGTTCCAGCGAGGTGCGGTCCAGGGTGTCGGCACTGCTCCAGCCGAATTGCCGCTCGAAAGCCGGGTTGACCTCGATAAAACGCCCGGTTTCCTTGTCGGTGATCACCACTGCGTCGGGGGTGTGGCGGAACGCCTGGGCGAATTTCTGCTCGCTGCTGCGCAATGCGGCTTCGACGCGCTTGCTTTCGCTGCTATCGAGGAAGGTGCAGAGTAGAAAGGCTTGCTCGTCCAGTTCGATGTATTGGCTGGACATCACGCCGTCGAGGATGCGGCCGTCGCGGGCACGCATCTGCACTTCCTGGGTGATCGGTTCGTGGCTGTTCGGTGCAGTGCGGCGCAGATAGTCGCGCTGCTGGTCATGTACCCAGAGGTTCAGCTCGAGGATCGAGCGGCCAATGACCTCGTCGGCCGGCCAGCCGAAGGTGCTGGCGAAATGCTGGTTGGCCTCGGTGATCACGCTGTCGGCGAAACGCACCAGCAGGATCACGTCCGGGCTGAGCTGGAACAGATTGGCGAAGCGCTGCTCGGAGTTACGCAGCGCCTGAGCGCGCTGCTGTTGGGTGGTGATGTCGCGGATGACGCCGAACATCTGCGGCTTGCCGCTGGCGTCGGCCTGCAGGCTACCGCTGATTTCCAGCCAGTGCAGGCTGCCGTCCGGCCAGCGGATGCGATGCTGCAGGGCGTGGCTGCTCGGTACACCGTCGAGCACGGCCTGGAACATCTGCAGGACATCGCTGCGGTCTTCTTCCGGGATTAGTTCGATGTAGTCGACCCGGGTGCGCAAGGGGCGACTCGGGTCCAGGCCGAACAATGCCTGGGCGCCACGCGACCAATTGACCTGGCCGCTTGGCACATCCCAATACCAGGCGCCCAGTTGTGCGCCGTTCAGTGCCGCTAACAGGCGCGGGGCGTCGTTCCAGGTTTTCTCGAAAACCACTGGATCCAGGGCCGGAATATGCGGCAACGGGGGCCGGTTGTCACTGGCGTTGGCCATTGGCGGCCTTTTGGTTATGGAGTGAGCTGTGTTGGGTCGTGAGATGGTAGCGGTGCAGGGTCATGTAAAGAGCCCTTTGTTATCGTTATGCGCCTCACGTTAGCCTTTGCGCGGGCGCTAGCGCAAGGCTGTCGCGTTGGGCATCGAGTAGCAACATGAAGGCTCGTGCGGCATTCGACAGGGTGCGCTCGGTGTGCGAAATATAACCGAGCTGCCGCGACAGCTGGATGCCGGGCAGCGGCAGGCGGGTGACCTGCTCGTCGAGCATGGTGCGCGGCAATACGCTCCATGCCAGGCCGATGGAAACCATCATCTTGATGGTTTCCAGGTAGTTGGTGCTCATGGCGATATTCGGCGTCAGCGCCTGGGCTTCGAACAGGCGCCGCACGATGTGGTGGGTAAAGGTATTGCCGCCGGGAAATACCGCCGGGTGACCGGCTACGTCGGCCAGGCTGATCACGCCACTGCGTGCCAGTGGATGCTCGGGCGCGGCGACGAAATCCAGCGGGTCGTCCCACACCGCTACCGCATGCACCGGCTCGCGGGTTTCCGGGGCAAGGGTGATTACCGCCAGCTCGGCGCGGCCATGCAGGACTTCTTCATAGGCCACTTCGGAGTCGAGAAACTGGATGTCCAGGGCCACCTGCGGGTGCGCGCGGGTGAAGGCGCGCAGCAAGGGCGGCAAACGATGCAGGCCGATATGGTGGCTGGTCGCCAAGGTCAGGCGGCCACTGACCTCGCCGCTGAGGTTGTTCAGGGCGCGGCGGGTATCGTCCAGCACGTTGAGAATCTGGTAAGCGCGTGGCAACAGGGCGCGGCCGGCCTCGGTCAGGCTCACCTCGCGGCCCAGGCGGTCGAACAGGCGTACATTGAGTTGCTGTTCCAGGCTGGCGATGCGCTTGCTTACGGCCGGCTGGGTCAGGTGCAGGCGTTCGGCGGCCTCGGAGAAGCTGGTCAGCTCGGCGATGGCGATAAAGGCATTGAGGGTGGCGAGGTCCATGGCAATAGCTCCCAGCGGTAAGCCATAAATATAGGCTTGTAGCGTACCGCTATTCCTGAAAGGAATCCTTTGGATAAAAAATATGAATTTGAGTAATTCGATCCAGGCTCTTAGGATCACCCTATAAATACAGGGCTATTCGTCCTTGAATAGAAACACGCTGATGAGGGAACCGCTGATGGCCGGCAAAACGCTCTACGACAAGCTCTGGGAAATGCATGAGGTGAAGCGCCGTGACGATGGTTCGTCACTGATCTACATCGACCGCCATATCCTCCACGAAGTGACCTCGCCGCAGGCCTTCGAAGGGCTGCGTCTGGCTGGGCGCAAGCCGTGGCGCATCGATGCCAACATCGCCACCCCGGATCACAATGTGCCGACCACCAAGGCCGAGCGTCAGGGCGGTCTGGAGTCCATCGCCGACGAGGTCTCGCGCCTTCAGGTGCAGACCCTCGACGAGAACTGCGACGACTTCGGCATTCTCGAATTCAAGATGAACGACCTGCGCCAGGGCATCGTCCATGTGGTCGGCCCGGAGCAGGGCGCGACCCTGCCGGGCATGAC
>JAUYKV010000039.1 GCA_030699825.1 Pseudomonas sp.
CAGACCCTCGACGAGAACTGCGACGACTTCGGCATTCTCGAATTCAAGATGAACGACCTGCGCCAGGGCATCGTCCATGTGGTCGGCCCGGAGCAGGGCGCGACCCTGCCGGGCATGACCGTGGTCTGCGGCGACTCGCACACCTCCACCCATGGCGCCTTCGGCGCGCTGGCCCACGGCATCGGCACCTCCGAGGTCGAGCATGTGCTCGCCACCCAGTGCCTGGTGGCGAAGAAGATGAAGAACATGCAGGTCCGCGTGGAGGGCCAGTTGCCCTTCGGCGTCACCGCCAAGGACATCGTCCTCGCGGTGATCGGCAAGATCGGCACCGCCGGTGGCAATGGCCATGCCCTGGAGTTCGCCGGCAGCGCGATCCGCGAGCTGTCGCTGGAAGGGCGCATGACCATCTGCAACATGTCGATCGAGGCGGGCGCCCGGGTCGGTCTGGTGGCGGTGGATGAGAAGACCATCGCCTATGTCGAAGGTCGCCCGTTCGCCCCCAAGGGCGCGGACTGGGACAAGGCGGTCGCCCAGTGGCAAGACCTGGTGTCCGACGCCGATGCGCATTTCGATAAGATCGTCGAGTTGCGTGCCGAGGACATCAAGCCGCAAGTCAGTTGGGGCACGTCGCCGGAAATGGTCCTGGCCGTCGATCAGCGCGTGCCGGATCCGGCGGTCGAGAGCGATCCGGTCAAGCGCGATTCCATCGTCCGTGCATTGAAATACATGGGCTTGAGCGCCAACCAGGCGATCACCGACATTCAGCTCGACCGGGTATTCATCGGCTCCTGCACCAACTCGCGGATCGAAGACCTGCGCGCCGCCGCCGCCGTGGCCAAGGGCCGCAAGGTTGCCGCAACCATCAAGCAAGCCATGGTGGTGCCGGGCTCTGGCCTGGTCAAAGCCCAGGCCGAGGCGGAAGGGTTGGACAAGATTTTTGTCGAAGCCGGCTTCGAATGGCGCGAACCGGGCTGCTCCATGTGCCTGGCGATGAACCCGGACAAGCTCGGCAGTGGCGAGCATTGCGCCTCCACCTCCAACCGCAACTTCGAAGGGCGTCAGGGCGCCGGTGGCCGTACCCACCTGGTCAGTCCGGCCATGGCGGCGGCGGCGGCGGTGACCGGTCACTTTATCGACGTACGCGAATTGACCCGGCCTTAAGGAGAGCGAAGATGAGAGCCTTTACCCAACACACCGGCCTGGTCGCGCCGCTCGATCGCGCCAATGTCGATACCGACCAGATCATTCCCAAGCAGTTCTTGAAATCGATCAAGCGCAGCGGCTTCGGCCCCAATCTGTTCGACGAGTGGCGCTACCTGGATGTCGGTCAACCCAACCAGGACAGCTCCAAGCGTCCGCTGAACGCGGATTTCGTGCTGAATTTCCCGCGTTACCAGGGCGCCAGCGTGCTGCTGGCGCGGGAGAACTTCGGTTGCGGCTCGAGTCGCGAGCACGCGCCCTGGGCGCTGGAAGAGTACGGCTTCCGCGCGATCATCGCGCCGAGCTTTGCCGACATTTTCTACAACAACAGCTTCAAGAATGGCCTGCTGCCGATCGTCCTCGGCGAAAACGATGTCGATGAGCTGTTCCAGCAGAGCGAAGCCAGCGAAGGCTACCAACTGACCGTCGACCTGGCGGCGCAGACCGTGACCCGGCCGGACGGCAAGCAGTACGGTTTCGAGGTGGATGCCTTCCGCAAGCACTGCCTGCTCAACGGTCTGGACGATATCGGCCTGACTCTGCAGGATGCCGAGGCGATCAAGGCCTTCGAAGTCGATTACCAGCAGCGCAGCCCCTGGCTGTTCGGCGCGATCAAGTAGGGTACGTTGCGCGCACCATCGAATAAAAGGTCTGGTGCGCATGGCGCACCTTGCAGATTGAGTTGAGGACACTATGAGCAAACAGATTCTGATTCTGCCCGGCGACGGTATCGGCCCGGAAATCATGGCCGAGGCGGTCAAGGTGCTGAACCTGGTCAATGACAAGTACGAGCTGGGCTTCGAGCTGAGTTTCGATGACCTCGGTGGCGCCGCTATCGACCGTTACGGCGTGCCGCTGGCCGATGAAACTCTGGCGCGTGCCAGGGCGGCCGATGCCATCCTGCTTGGCGCCGTCGGCGGGCCGAAGTGGGACAAGATCGATCCGAGCATTCGTCCGGAGCGAGGTCTGCTGAAAATCCGTTCGCAGCTGGGCCTGTTCGCCAACCTGCGCCCGGCGATCCTCTACCCGCAGCTGGCCGATGCCTCGTCGCTGAAGCCCGAAGTGGTCGCCGGTCTGGATATCCTGATCGTGCGCGAACTGACCGGCGGCATCTATTTCGGCAGCCCGCGTGAATCGCGGGTGCTGGAGAATGGTGAGCGTATGGCTTACGACACCCTGCCGTACAGCGAAAGCGAGATCCGCCGGATCGCCCGGGTCGGTTTCGACATGGCGCGGGTGCGCGGCAGCAAGCTGTGCTCGGTGGACAAGGCCAACGTGCTGGCCTCCAGCCAGCTGTGGCGCGCCGTGGTCGAGGAAGTGGCCAAGGATTACCCGGACGTCGAACTCAGCCACATGTATGTGGATAACGCGGCCATGCAACTGGTGCGCGCGCCCAAGCAGTTCGATGTCATGGTCACCGACAACATGTTCGGTGACATTCTGTCGGATGAGGCTTCCATGCTCACCGGTTCTATCGGCATGCTGCCGTCTGCTTCGCTGGATGCCAACAACAAGGGCATGTACGAGCCGTGCCATGGTTCGGCGCCGGACATCGCCGGGCAGGGCATCGCCAATCCCCTGGCGACCATCCTTTCGGTCTCGATGATGCTGCGCTACAGCTTCAGCCAGAGCCAGGCTGCCGCTGCCATCGAGCAGGCGGTCAGCAAGGTGCTGGATCAGGGCCTGCGCACCGGCGACATCCATTCCGTCGGTACGACCAAGGTCGGCACCGCCGCCATGGGTGATGCGGTAGTCGAGGCGTTGCGTAGTCTGTAATCTTCCAGGTTCTCCGGCGAGTTTCCGGCGGTCTGTTCATATAGGTGTAGTGGTTATGAAACGTGTAGGTCTGATCGGTTGGCGTGGCATGGTCGGTTCCGTGCTGATGCAGCGCATGCTGGAAGAGCAGGATTTCGACTTGATCGAGCCGGTGTTCTTCACTACCTCCAATGTTGGCGGCCAGGGGCCGGCCATCGGCAAGGACATCGCCCCGCTGAAGGATGCCTACAGCATCGACGAGCTCAAGGGCCTGGACGTGATCCTCACCTGCCAGGGTGGCGACTACACCAGCGAGGTCTTCCCCAAGCTGCGCGAGGCCGGCTGGAAGGGCTACTGGATCGATGCCGCATCCTCGCTGCGCATGGCCGACGACGCGGTGATCGTGCTCGATCCGGTCAACCGCAAAGTGATCGACCAGCAGCTGGATGCCGGCAGCAAGAACTACATCGGCGGCAACTGCACCGTCAGTCTGATGCTGATGGCCCTGGGCGGCCTCTACGAAGCCGGTCTGGTCGAGTGGATGAGCGCCATGACCTATCAGGCCGCGAGCGGTGCCGGCGCGCAGAACATGCGCGAGCTGATCAAGCAGATGGGCGCGATCAATGCTTCGGTAGCCGATGAGCTGGCTGACCCGGCCAGCGCCATTCTGGATATCGACCGCAAGGTGGCCGAGGCCATGCGCGGCGAGTCCTTCCCGGTGGACAACTTCGGCGTGCCCCTGGCCGGCAGCCTGATTCCCTATATCGACAAGGAACTGCCCAACGGCCAGAGCCGTGAAGAGTGGAAAGCTCAGGCCGAGACCAACAAGATCCTCGGCCGCTTCAAGAACCCGATTCCGGTGGACGGTCTCTGCGTGCGCATCGGTGCCATGCGCTGCCACAGCCAGGCATTGACCATCAAACTGAACAAGGATGTGCCGCTGTCCGACATCGAAGGGCTGATCAGCCAGCACAATCCCTGGGTCAAATTGGTGCCGAATCAGCGTGAAGCCAGCATCCGCGAGCTTGGGCCAACTGCCGTCACCGGCACCCTGAGTGTACCGATCGGGCGTCTGCGCAAACTGAACATGGGCTCGCAGTACCTGGGCGCCTTCACGGTCGGCGATCAGTTGCTGTGGGGTGCCGCCGAACCGCTGCGCCGTATGCTGCGAATTCTGCTGGAGCGTTGATAACCTCACAGTGAGGTTTGCCTGAGCGTGCCCCGTTGTAATGAATAGGAGCGAGTGGTGTCGATGATCGAGATGTTGAGCGATCATCGGTACAGCTGGCTCCTTTGCATTTGTGGGGCTGCGCTATACAGTGCGCTGCTTATTCCGTCAGAAGCCTGTCCATGACCCGTACCTTTGATATTGCCGTGATCGGCGCCACCGGCAGCGTTGGCGAAACCCTCGTGCAACTGCTCGAAGAGCGCGATTTTCCCGTGGCGAACCTGCACCTGCTGGCCAGTGGTGAGTCGGCCGGGCGTTCGCTGTCGTTCAAGGGCAAGAATCTGCGGGTGCGCAGCCTGGAAGCCTTCGATTTCTCCAGCGTTGGCCTGGTTTTCTTCGCTGCCAGTGAGGCGATTACCCGCAGCTATGCGCCCAAGGCACATGCGGCCGGTTGTTCGCTGATCGATCTGGCCGCCGCCTTGCCGGCCGAGCAGGCGCCTCGTGTTGTGCCCGAAGTAAACCCCGATATCCTGAAAACGCTCAGCGCCCCTTATCAGGTGACCAGCCCGAGTCCCTCGGCGATTGCTGTGGCGCTGGTGCTGGCCGCGCTACGCGAGCAGATCAAGGTGCAGCGTGTGACGGTTACCGCGTGCTTGGCCGTTTCCAGTCGCGGGCGTGAGGGCGTGTCCGAGTTGGCGCGGCAAACCGCTGAGCTGCTTAATGGTCGTTCATTCGAGCCGCAGTTGTTCGACCGTCAGGTTGCATTTAATCTGCTGGCGCAAGTGGACGCAGCCGATAGCGACGGCCATGGTGCTCTGGAAGTCCGCCTGGCCAGTGAGCTCAAAGCCTTGTTTGCCCGGCCGCAGTTAAAGGTTTCGGCAACCTGTGTCCAGGCGCCGGTGTTCTTCGGCGACAGCCTCAGTGTGTCGCTGCAGGCCGATGCTGCGGTCGACCTGCCGGCGATCTGTGCGGCTTTGCAGGCATCTACCGCCCTGGAATACATCGACCCGGACGATTATCCGACGGCGGTGGGCGATGCGGTGGGGCAGGATGTGGTGTATGTCGGCCGCGTTCGCGGTGGGCAGGATGACCCCGCTGAGCTCAATTTGTGGATTGCGTCTGATAATGTGAGGAAAGGCGCCGCCTTGAACGCTGTGCAATTGGCTGAGTTATTGATAAAACACCATCTGTAAAAGATACTTAGCTGGAAATCTGAATAATCTTTCGAGCTTGGCAACATTGGCTGAGTTGATTGCTGAATGGGGAACCATCTTCGGGTGGATGCAGGCAGCAGCTATCAATACCCTCTCGGATATCGAGAAAAAAAGATAAAACAAGGGATAACGCTATGGTTCGGGTTCGCAAACTGGTGCTGGCAATCGCAGCTGCTTCGGCACTGTCCTCCGGTATGGCGCATGCGCTGGGACTGGGTGAAGTGACCCTGCAGTCGGCGCTGAATCAGCCGTTGGTGGCTGAGATCGAATTGCTGGAGGTGCGCGACCTGGCTTCCAATGAGTTGTTACCGAACCTGGCATCTCCTGAAGAATTCACTCGGGCCGGGGTCGATCGCCAGTACTTTCTGACCGACCTCAAGTTCACCCCGATCCTCAAGCCCAATGGCAAGAGCGTCATTCGCGTGACCTCGAGCAAGCCGGTGCGCGAGCCTTACCTGAATTTCCTGGTCGAGGTGCTGTGGCCCAATGGTCGCCTGTTGCGCGAGTACACGCTGCTGCTCGATCCACCGCTTTACTCGCCGCAAACCGCAGCCGCCGCGGCGCCGCAGTTGCCGGTAGCCGCTCCGGCGGCCCGCCAGCAAGCCAGTGCTCCCGTTCAGCGCGCAGCCCCGCAGGCCAGTGCGCCTGTCGCGCGTGCACCTGCCGCTGCGCCAAGTAACTTGCAAGGCGACCAATACAAGACCACGGCCAATGACACCCTGTGGGAAATCGCCCAGCGTGTGCGCGGTGGCGGCAGCGTGCAGCAAACCATGCTGGCCATTCAGGATCTGAATCCCGATGCCTTTATCGGTGGCAACATCAATCGCCTCAAGAGCGGTCAGGTGTTGCGTCTGCCTCAAGAGCAGCAAGTCAACAGCCGCGCCCAGGCTGAAGCCGTGGCCCAGGTCGCCGAACAAAATACCGCCTGGCGCGAGGGGCGCAGCGTGACGGCCAACGCCCGCCAGCTGGATGCGACCAGGCGCAGTATCGCCGGTGCAGCGCCGGCCGAGGCGAAACCCCAGGACAGCCTGAAACTGGTTTCCGCCGATACCGGCAAGGCCGCCAGTGGCAGTGACGCAGGAGTTGCCGACAACAAGGCGCTGTCCGACAAGCTGGCGGTGACCCAGGAAGGTCTGGATTCCACTCGCCGCGAGAACGATGAACTGAAAGGGCGCATGAGCGACCTGCAAAGTCAGCTGGATAAATTGCAGCGTTTGATTCAGCTGAAAGACGATCAGCTGGCCAAGCTGCAGGCGGACCTCGCCGCCCAAGGACAGGCGCCTGCCTTGGAAGCCCCGGCCGGAGCCGAAGCGCCAGCAGCTCCCGCTGCTGCACCGGTTACCTCCGCAGAAGCCGAGACTCCCGACTTTAATTACAGCGAGGCGCCTGCGGCTACAGAAGCCGAGCCCCAGCAGCCGGTTGCTGAGCCGGTTGCAGCCGCTGAGCCGGAAGCGGCGCCCGTCGCCGAGGCGCCAGCTCCGGCGGAAAAAGCGGCGGCTCCCGTGGCTCCGGTCAAAGCCGTTGAGCCGCCGCCACAACTCGGCACTGTTGATGAGCTGCTCGCCAATCCCATGCTGCTCGGGCTTGCCGGTGGTGGCGCTTTGTTGGTGCTGTTGATCGGCTTGATGATGCTGTCGCGGCGCAACGCATTGAAGGAAGCCGAGTTGCACGAAAGCCTGGCCGCCGAGAGTGCAGGCAATGATTTCGACAGCGATATGCAACTGCCGGCCGACAGTATCCCCGATGAGCTGCTCGGCAGCGACCTGGGTACAGAACCAGGCGAAGAGCGCGTGATTGCACAGACCAGCGATGCGCTGGGCGAGGCTGACATCTATATCGCCTATGGTCGTTTCAATCAGGCCGCCGAACTGTTGCAGAATGCCATCAATGAAGAGCCGCAGCGCAGTGACCTGCGGCTCAAGCTGATGGAGGTTTACGCCGAGCTGGGTGATCGGGAAGGCTTCGCCCGTCAGGAAAACGAATTGGGTGAAATCGGTGGCGCCTCCGCCGAGGTCGAGCAACTGAAAAGCAAGTATCCGGCAATAGCGGCTTTGGCCGGCGCCGGAGTGGCTGCCGCTACCCTGGCCGATGATGATTTTTCCAGCTTCAGCCTGGATGAACTGACCCTGGATGAACCTGAGCAGCCGGCCGCTGTAGCCGGTGACCTGGATGATGCCTTCGATCTGAGTCTGGATGACCTGGAGTCCGACCTTGAGGCCGACCTTGAGGCCGACCTCGAGCGTGACCTGAATGCTCCGCCTGCCGATGCTGCGCTGGACAACCTGTCCTGGGACACTGACCTGGACTTGACTGCCCCGGCCGAGCCGGTTGCGGATAAAGACGATGAGCTGGAGTTCGACCTGAGCCTTGACGATGAGCCCGTCGACAGTTTGGAGCTGGGTGGTGATATGGCGGATTTCAGCCTGGATCTGGATGGCGAAAGCAAACCGGCCGAAGCCGAAAGTGAAACCGATGAGTTTCTCTTGAGCCTGGACGATGAGCCGGCAGCCGAACCCGCTGCAGATGACCTGGCCGATTTGCGTCTCGACTTGCCGAGCGAGCCCGAGGGCGACGAATTTGATCTGTCCGACGATTTCGATCTGTCGTTAAACGATGAAGCGCCGGTTCAGTCCGACGGTGACAGCTTCGCTGCCCAGCTCGATGAAGTGACTGCGGAACTGGATCAGTTGTCGGCGCGTCTGGATCAGCCTGCCGAGTTGGACCAGCCGGCACCAGTCGCCACGCCGCAAGGGGCCGATCTGGATGGCGACGATGATTTCGACTTCCTTTCGGGAACCGATGAGTCCGCGACCAAGCTTGACCTGGCGCGCGCCTATATCGATATGGGCGATACAGAGGGTGCACGCGACATCCTCGATGAAGTGATCGCCGAAGGTAACGATGATCAGCAGCAGGAAGCGCGTGAGCTGATCGCTAACTTGGTTTGATACATGCCTGATGCATTACCCGCAACGGCAGCCGACTCGGCTGCCGTTGGCATTTACAGAATCGCCCTTGGTGTCGAATACCAAGGCTCGCGTTACCATGGCTTTCAACGCCAGCGCACCGGCGTGCCGACCATCCAGCAATCCCTGGAAAAGGCCCTGTCGAAAGTAGCGGGTGGTGCGCCGGTCACCTTGAGCTGTGCCGGGCGCACCGATGCGCTGGTGCACGCCAGCGCTCAGGTGGTGCATTTCGATACGCCGGTCGAGCGCCCGATGCTCGCCTGGGTCATGGGTGCCAACCGGAATCTGCCGACCGATATCAGTGTGGTGTGGGCCAAACTGATGCCGGCGCACTTCGATGCGCGCTTCTGCGCCATGGCCAGGCGGTATCGCTATGTGATCTACAACGATCAGATTCGCCCGGCGCACATGGCCAAGGAGGTGACCTGGAATCACCGGCCGCTGGATCTCGAGCGCATGCGCGAAGCGGCGCAAGCCTTTGTCGGCACGCACGATTTCAGCGCCTTTCGGGCGCGTCAGTGCCAGGCCAAGTCGCCGATCAAGACGGTGCATCACCTGAAGTTGATCGAGCATGGCCGCTTTATCGTTCTGGATATTCGTGCCAATGCGTTCCTCCACCACATGGTGCGTAACATTGCCGGGGTGCTGATGACCATTGGCGCTGGCGAGCAGCCGGTGGCGTGGGCGCGTGCGGTGCTGGAGACCGGAGTGCGGCGTACTGGCGGGGTAACCGCGCATCCTTATGGGTTGTACCTGGTGCAAGTCGACTACCCGCAGGAGTTCGATTTGCCCACACGTTATCTCGGTCCGCACTTCCTCTCGGGGTTGCCGGATGTGGCGGCAGACGCCTAGCAGGCTGTTGAAAAACTACCTGCGTTGCCGATTCGTCGTTAAAAACAGGCTCAAAATGCTCATTTACAA
This sequence comes from Pseudomonas sp., assembly GCA_030699825.1. Taxonomy (GTDB): domain Bacteria; phylum Pseudomonadota; class Gammaproteobacteria; order Pseudomonadales; family Pseudomonadaceae; genus Aquipseudomonas. Next base: position 9,225 of record JAUYKV010000039.1, read on the forward strand.
CGTGTAAACTGCGCTTTTTCGCCTGTTTTTGCCTAGCCTCGGCTGCCTCGCCTACGTTTTTTAACGGCCTGCTAAGCAATCCTTTGCTACCATCGGCCCTTTACTGGAGGTGCCTGCCCGTTGTCAGTCGTTCGCAGCAAAATTTGTGGAATTACCCGCCTGGAAGACGCCTTGGCTGCTGTTGACGCCGGTGCCGATGCTATTGGTCTGGTGTTTTATGCCAAGAGTCCGCGCGCCGTAACCGTGCAGCAGGCGCAGGCAATTGTGGCGGGGTTGCCGCCGTTCGTGACCACTGTGGGGCTTTTCGTCGATTGCCCGCGCGGCGAGTTGAACGTCATCCTCGATGCAGTGCCGCTCGATCTGCTGCAGTTCCATGGTGATGAGACTCCGGCTGCCTGTGAGGGCTTTCGCCGGCCCTATATCAAGGCGTTGCGGGTCAAGCCGGGCGACGACATTGCAGCGCAAGTAGGCTTGTACGGCTCTGCCTCAGGTGTTTTGCTGGATACTTTCGTGCCGGGCGTGCCGGGTGGGACTGGCGAGGCGTTCGACTGGTCATTGGTGCCGCAGGGCTTGACCGTGCCGATCATTCTGGCCGGTGGTTTGACGCCGGAGAATGTGCGCGCGGCTATCGAGCAGGTGCGACCCTATGCGGTGGATGTCAGCGGTGGCGTCGAGGCGAGCAAGGGTCTGAAGGACAGTGACAAGATTCATGCGTTCGTGCGTGCGGTCAGGAGTGCTTGAGAGCTTATGAAAAACTCCCGCCGACTACGACGGCGCTCGATATTTTCACAACCTCTGGGCCAATGGCCGGGCGATGTGACGACGCTGCAGGCTTGGCCGTCCATAACCCTGATGCAATGCAGTGACCGCCTTTGGCAGTAGAGGTCAAGGTGGCGGACGGCCCCTATTGAGACTGCCCTCGTGAATTTGCTTGGATGTGCCGGCAAGGCCCTGTGCCAGATGCCTGTTAGAGCCCACAGTTTTGGAGAATCAAGAGCATGAGCAACTGGTTGGTAGACAAACTGATCCCCTCGATCATGCGGTCCGAAGTCAAGAAGAGTTCGGTGCCCGAAGGTCTCTGGCACAAATGCCCGTCCTGCGAAGCGGTGTTGTACAAGCCCGAGTTGGAGAAGACTCTGGATGTCTGCCCCAAGTGCAACCACCACATGCGCATCAACGCACGTGCGCGCCTGGACATCTTCCTTGATGCCGAAGGCCGCGAAGAAATCGGCGCGGAGCTGGAGCCGGTCGATCGCCTGAAATTTCGCGACAGCAAGAAGTACAAGGACCGCCTGACCGGCGCGCAGAAGCAGACCGGCGAGAAAGACGCGCTAATCGCCATGCGCGGCACACTTGAGTCGATGCCGGTGGTGGCCTGCGCCTTCGAGTTCTCCTTTATGGGGGGGTCGATGGGGGCGATCGTGGGCGAGCGTTTCGTGCGGGCGGCCAACGTGGCACTGGAGCAGCGTTGTCCGTTCGTGTGCTTCTCCGCTTCGGGCGGTGCGCGCATGCAGGAAGCGCTGATTTCCCTGATGCAGATGGCCAAGACCTCTGCGGTGCTGGCGCGTCTGCGCGAAGAAGGTATCCCGTTTGTCTCGGTGTTGACCGACCCGGTTTATGGCGGCGTTTCCGCCAGCCTGGCCATGCTCGGCGATGTCATAGTCGCCGAACCCAAGGCGCTGATCGGTTTTGCCGGTCCGCGGGTGATCGAGCAGACGGTACGTGAAAAACTGCCGGAAGGTTTCCAGCGCAGCGAGTTCCTGATCGAGCACGGTGCCATCGACATGATCATTCATCGCGAAGAGTTGCGTGCGCGCCTGGCTCGACTGCTGGCTCAGCTGATGGGGCTGCCGTCGCCTGTTGTCACCGCGTTGCCGGTCAGCGCATGAGCGAACGCACCCTGGCCGACTGGCTGGCGTACCTGGAGCAATTGCATCCCAGCGCCATTGAAATGGGGCTGGAACGCTCCAGGGCTGTGGCTCAGCGTTTGCGCTTGTCCAGGCCTGCGCCACGGGTGATCACGGTCACCGGCACCAATGGCAAGGGCTCGACCTGTGCCTTTCTCGCCGCCTTGCTGCAGGAGCAGGGGCTCAAGGTCGGGGTCTACAGCTCGCCCCACCTGCTGCGTTACAACGAGCGGGTGCAGATCGCCGGTGCCGAGGCCAGTGATGCCGAACTTTGCCTGGCGTTCGCCGCGGTAGAAGCCGCGCGTGGCGAGATTTCCCTGACTTATTTCGAGATGGGCACCCTGGCGGCTTTCTGGCTGTTTCAGCGCGCCGCGCTGGACGCGGTGGTGCTGGAGGTCGGGCTGGGTGGACGACTGGATGCGGTCAATCTGATCGACGCCGATCTGGCCCTGGTGACCAGTATCGGCATCGATCACGCGGAATGGCTGGGCGATAACCGTGAGTCGGTGGCCTTCGAGAAGGCCGGTATCTTTCGCGCGGGCAAGCCGGCCTTGTGCGGTGATCTCGACCCGCCGCAGGCGTTGCTGGAACAGGTGGCGCTACTGGATACGCCATTTTTTCTGCGCGGCCGCGATTACGATCTGAGCATCGAAGGGCAAAGCTGGTCCTGGTTCGGCTTGAATGGCGAGGGCGAGGTCATGCGTCTGCAGCGCTTGCCGTTGCTCGACCTGCCGATGGAGAATGCCGCGCTGGCCTTGCAAGCTTATGCGTTGCTCGATCTGCCCTGGCAGCCCGAGCGAATCGCCAGCGCCTTGTCGCGCACCCGGGTCACCGGTCGCCTGGATCGGCGGACGCTCAATTGGCAGGGTAAGCCACTCACCTTGCTGCTGGATGTTGGGCATAATCCCCACGCGGCCGAATATTTGGCGCAGCGCTTGTCTGGCAGGCCGTTGACGGGTAAGCGATTGGCGGTGTTCGGCCTGCTGGCCGACAAGGATTTGGCCGGGGTGGTAACACCCTTGCTCGATGAGGTCGTGGATTGGGCCGTGGCGCCGCTGCCGACCAGTCGCGCGCGCCCGGCGGGCGAGTTGCAGGCGTATCTGCACAATCGGGGGGTGCAGGTGACGGCCCATGCCGATGTGCAGGCAGCGTTGCAGGCGCAATGTACGCGGGCGACGGCTGGGGATGAAATACTGCTGTTCGGGTCTTTTTACTGCGTGGCCGAGGCCTTGGACTGGCTGGCCCGCCATGCCAAGAGGGATGTGCTGGATGGCTTTGCTGGATAATGGATTGAAGCAGCGCATTGTCGGCGCTTTGGTATTGCTGGCCTTGGCGGTGATTTTTCTGCCCATGCTGCTGTCGCGTCAAGACGAGTTGCAGCCTGTGCGGGTCGATGCGCCGACGATGCCGCAGGCGCCGGCCATGCCGCAGATTGAAATGCAGCCGGTAATCGTGCCGGAACCGGTGATCGTGTCGGACCCTCAGTCGTCGCCCGAGGAGTTGCAGGCCATTGCCGAAGCCCCGCCCCCGGTGGAAGTGGCGCCTGCACCCGCCCCAGAAGAACCAGAACCAGAACCTGAGCCGGTGGTTGCGGCCCCTGCGCCAGACAGTACCCCAACCCAGGCTCCCGCCAGTCGCCTGGATGCCAATAGCTTGCCGGTGAGTTGGTCGGTACAGTTGGCCAGTCTGTCCAGCCGCACGGGGGCGCAAACGCTGCAGAAAACCCTGCGCAGTCAGGGTTACAACGCCTATGTCCGTCATGTGGATGGGATGAACCGGGTGTTCGTCGGTCCCGTGATCGAGCGAACCGAAGCCAATCGCTTGCGTGATCAGTTGAAGCGTCAGCACAAGCTCAGCGGCTTTGTCGTGCGCTTTCAGCCTGAGAGCAGTTAGCCGGCGAACGGAGCTTGAGATCGCAGATATGCTGGGTACGGCGAGGCGATATGAGTGGGGGCAGTTGTTTTCCAGTGGACTGAGCATCCTTTGCTTACCCCATGCGAGGGGCTCTGTTAAAATGCAGCGCCTTTTCCGTAGGTAACCAGCATCGTGGCATTCACCTGGGTCGATTGGGCGATTATCGCCATCATCGCCGTATCGAGCTTGATCAGCTTGAGCCGTGGCTTCGTCAAGGAAGCCTTGTCCTTGCTCACCTGGATCATTGCCGGTGTGGTTGCCTGGCTGTTTGGCGGGGCGTTGTCCGAACACCTCGGCGGCTGGATCGAAACCCCTTCGGCGCGGGTGATAGCAGCCTGTGCCTTACTCTTCATCGTCACCTTGCTGGTTGGCGCGCTGGTCAATTACCTGATCGGCGAGCTGATCCGTGTCACCGGACTGTCCGGCACCGATCGTTTGCTCGGCATGGTTTTCGGCGCCGCCCGTGGTGGCTTGCTGGTCGTGGTGCTGGTCGGGCTGCTCAGCCTGGCGCCAGTGCAGCAGGACCCGTGGTGGCGGCAATCGACGCTGTTGCCGCATTTTTTAATGGTTGCCGACTGGTCGAAGAACTTCATTCTGGGGGTGTCCAGCCAGTGGCTTGCCAGCGGCATCAGCGCACCTGCCGAGCTGCCGTTCAAAGACGCGCTGATGCAGCATAAGCTGCCTTAAACGCATTCAGAATTAGCCTGTTTCACTTCAGTAGGGGTTGCGTCACATGTGTGGCATTGTCGGTATCGTCGGTAAATCGAACGTCAATCAGGCGCTGTATGACGGCTTGACCGTCCTCCAGCACCGCGGCCAGGATGCTGCCGGTATTGTAACCAGTCACGATGGGCGGCTGTTTCTGCGCAAGGACAATGGCCTGGTGCGCGATGTCTTCCATCAGCGCCATATGCAGCGCCTGGTCGGCCACATGGGCATCGGTCATGTGCGCTATCCGACCGCCGGCAGTTCCAGTTCGGCCGAGGCGCAACCTTTTTACGTCAACTCGCCCTACGGCATCACCCTGGCGCACAACGGCAACCTGACCAACGTCGAACAGTTGGCCAAGGAAATCTACGAGTCCGACCTGCGTCACGTCAACACCAACTCCGACTCGGAAGTGCTGCTCAACGTCTTCGCCCATGAGCTGGCCCAGCGCGGCAAGTTGCAGCCGACCGAGGAAGACATCTTCGCCGCGGTCAGCCAGGTGCATCAGCGCTGCATCGGCGGTTACGCGGTGGTGGCGATGATCACCGGTTACGGCATCGTCGGTTTTCGCGACCCCAATGGCATTCGTCCGATCGTCTTCGGCCAGCGCCACACCGATGAAGGCGTGGAGTACATGATCGCCTCGGAAAGCGTGTCGCTGGACGTACTCGGCTTTACCCTGATTCGCGATCTGGCGCCGGGCGAGGCGGTGTACATCACCGAGGACGGCAAGCTGTCGACCCGCCAGTGCGCGAGCAATCCGCATCTCTCGCCGTGCATCTTCGAGCATGTCTACCTGGCGCGTCCGGACTCGATCATGGATGGCGTCTCGGTGTACAAGGCGCGTTTGCGCATGGGCGAGAAGCTGGCGGACAAGATCCTCCGCGAGCGGCCGGACCACGATATCGACGTGGTCATTCCGATTCCCGATACCAGCCGCACCTCGGCGCTGGAGCTGGCCAATCACCTGGGTGTGAAGTTCCGCGAAGGCTTCGTCAAGAACCGCTATATCGGTCGTACCTTCATCATGCCGGGCCAGGCTGCGCGGAAGAAATCGGTACGCCAGAAGCTCAACGCCATCGAGCTGGAGTTCCGCGGCAAGAACGTGATGCTGGTGGACGATTCCATCGTGCGCGGCACCACCTGCAAGCAGATCATCCAGATGGCCCGTGAAGCCGGGGCGAAGAACGTCTACTTCTGCTCGGCCGCGCCCGCGGTGCGTTACCCCAACGTCTACGGCATCGATATGCCGAGCGCCCACGAGCTGATCGCGCATAACCGCAGCACCGAGGAGGTCGCCGAGCTGATCGGCGCCGATTGGCTGGTGTACCAGGACCTGTCCGATCTGATCGAGGCGGTTGGTGGCGGCAAGATCAAGATCGAGCACTTCGACTGCGCGGTATTCGACGGCCAGTACGTCACCGGCGATGTCGACGAGGTTTACCTGAACAAGATCGAGCAGGCGCGCAACGACGTCACCAAGGTCAGATCCCAGGCTGGGAGCGCGATTATCGATCTGTACAACGACTAGACGGTGGCGGGGCAGGGTTAGGCTGACCGGTATTTGGCTGGTGCGCGTGGCGCACCCTACGCGGCAAGACCGACGCAGTCGGTCGTTATGAGGTTTTTCAGCATGACCGAAGAATGGCAAGCAGGTCGCCTGGATAGCGACCTCGACGGGGTCGGTTTCGACACCCTGGCAGTGCGCGCCGGCCAGCATCGTTCGCCTGAGGGCGAGCACAGCGAGGCGATTTACCCGACCTCCAGCTATGTGTTCCGCACCGCTGCCGATGCCGCCGCACGCTTTGCCGGTGAAGTGCCGGGGAACGTCTACTCGCGCTACACCAACCCGACGGTGCGCACCTTCGAGGAGCGCATCGCGGCGCTGGAGGGTGCCGAGCAGGCCGTCGCGACCTCGTCCGGCATGTCGGCGATCCTGGCCATGGTCATGAGCCTGTGCAGCGGCGGCGACCATGTACTGGTGTCGCGCAGCGTGTTCGGTTCGACCATCAGCCTGTTCGAGAAGTACCTCAAGCGTTTCGGCGTGCAGGTCGATTATGTGCCGCTGGCTGATCTGCAGGCCTGGAGCGCTGCGTTCAAGCCCAACACCAAGCTGCTGTTCGTCGAGTCGCCGTCCAATCCGCTGGCCGAACTGGTGGACATCGCCGCGCTGGCGGAAATAGCCCACGGCAAAGGCGCGCTGCTGGCGGTGGATAACTGTTTTTGCACGCCAGCGCTGCAGCAGCCGCTCAAGCTGGGGGCGGACATCGTCATGCACTCGGCGACCAAGTACATCGATGGCCAGGGTCGCAGCATGGGCGGTGTGGTCGCCGGCAAGGCAGAGTTGATGAAGGAGGTGGTCGGTTTTCTGCGTACCGCGGGGCCGACCCTCAGCCCGTTCAACGCCTGGATCTTCCTCAAGGGCCTGGAAACCCTGCGCGTGCGCATGCAGGCGCATTGCGCCAGCTCCCAGCAGCTGGCCGAGTGGCTGGAGCAGCAGCCGGGTATCGAGCATGTCTACTATTCGGGGCTGCCCAGCCACCCGCAGCATGAGTTGGCCAAGCGTCAGCAGAGCGGCTTCGGCGCGGTGGTCGGTTTCGAAGTCAAGGGCGGCAAGGATGCGGCCTGGCGCTTTATCGACGCGACCCGGGTGATTTCGATCACCACCAACCTGGGCGATACCAAAACCACCATCGCTCATCCCGCGACCACTTCCCACGGTCGTTTGACGCCGGCCGAACGCGCCAGCGCCGGTATCCACGACAATCTGATTCGGCTCGCCGTGGGTCTGGAGGATATCGTCGACCTCAAGGCCGATCTGGCTCGCGGGCTGGCGGCGCTCTGACAGACCGCTGCAAAGGCCGCTTTTAGCTCGTTGCCCACACCAATGGCGCCTTCTGGCGCCATTGGTTTATCCGCTTGCGCCGCCGCCGTCGAGATTGTTGATTTACCACAGATATCTATGACGGGTATCGCTACGCTCAGCCTACGCGGCCCGCACCATCCTACGGGTTGGTGGCCGCAGCGTGTTTGTAGGATGTGGTTGAGCGCAGCGATACCCATCAGTTTGCACGGCTTGGTCGCAGGCCGCGGCAGCTAGTCAGCGCCAGTTGAGAATCGGCCAACCGGCCTGTTCGGCATGCCGGTGCAGCACCGGGTCGGGGTTGACGGCGTAGGGCTTGCCGACCAACTGCAGCAGCGGCAGGTCGTTGCGCGAGTCGGAGTAGAAATAGGCGCCGTCGAGGCTTTCGCCCTGTTCTTCGAGCCAGGCCTGCAGGCGCGTGACCTTGCCTTCGCGGTAGGTCAGCACGCCCTGGGTGCGGCCGCTGTAGGTACCCTGTTGTTCTTCGATGTCGATGGCCAACACGTCGTCGACTTTCAGGCGCGCGGCGATAGCGCTGACCAGGAAGTGCGCCGAGGCGGAGATGATCAGAATGCGGTCGCCGGCGGCGCGATGGTTGGCCAGGCAGCGGATGGCATCGCTGTAGAACAGCGGCTCGATCACATCCTCGACATAGGGCTCGACGACGAAGGCGACTTCCTCGGCGCTGCGCCCGACCAGGGGCGAGAGGCTGAAGGCCATATAGTCTTCCATGGCCAGTTTGCCCTCGGCGTAAAGCGCCATCAGCTCGTGGTCTTGCTGGAGAAAACTTTCGCCGTCGACCCAGCCGAGTTTGGCCATCTCCGTGCTCCACAGGCTGGCGCAGTCGCCGTGAATCAGGGTTTCGTCGAGGTCGAAAATTGCCAGGGCCATCACGCCACCTCGCGGATTGCGGCGGTGTCGATGCTCAGCGCGATGCGCTGACCGCTGCCGTGCATGTCACTCGCCGAGCGGTTCAGTACATCGACCAGTAATTCCACACCGCGGGCCTCGACCCGGTAACGGATAACGTTGCCGAGCAGGCTGTGGCTGCGGATTTGCCCCTCTATACCGTTTGCGCCGCCTTCGCCGCCGAGGCGGATGGCCTCGGGGCGGATGGCGATGCGGCTGCTTATCGGCCGGCCGAGCAGGCGGCTGGCGGCGTCGGCATCGAGCAGGTTGTAGTTGCCGATAAAGCCGGCGGCGAAAGCATCGATGGGCGCGGTGTAGAGGGTTTCGGCATCGCCGCTCTGGACGATCCTGCCGGCGTTCATCAGGAAGATCCGATCGGACATGACCAGGGCTTCTTCCTGGTCGTGGGTGACGAAGATGGTGGTCAGGCCGAGGTCTTGCTGAATTGAACGAATTTGTTCGCGCAGGTGTTTGCGAATCCGTGCATCCAGCGCCGACAGCGGTTCGTCGAGCAGCAGCAGGCGTGGGCGGGTGACCAGCGAGCGGGCCAGGGCCACGCGCTGGCACTGGCCGCCGGAAAGCTGATGCGGGTAGCGCGCGGCGAAGTCGCCGAGTTCGACCATGGCCAGGGCTTCGCGCACACGTTCGGTGCTTTCCTCCTTGGCGACCTTCTGCATGCGCAGGCCGAAGGCGACGTTCTGTTGCACGGTCATATTGGGGAACAGCGCGTAGCTCTGGAACACCATGCCGATGCCGCGCTTCTGCGGCGCTTGCGGCACCAGGTCTTCGCCATCCAGAACAATCTGCCCGCCGCCCACTTCGGTGAGGCCGGCAATGCAGCGCAGCAGGGTGGATTTGCCGCAGCCCGAAGGGCCGAGCAGGGTGACGAACTCGCCCTTGCCGATCTCGCAGTTGATATCGCTGAAGATCGAGGTGGCGCCGTAACTCTTGTGCAGGCCGCGGATGCTCAAATAACTCATGACTTGTCCTTGTTCAGGCGGTTGGCGGCCCAGGTGAAGACCAGCACGAAGAAGAAGTAGGAAATCACCAGGGCGCTGTTGAAGTGGCCGCTGCTGTTTTTCATGTTGTTCAGATAGACCTGCAAGGTTTCGTAGCGGGTGCCGACCAGCATGTTGGCGAACACGAACTCGCCGAACAGGAAGCTGAAGGAAAGGAACAGCGACACCATCAGGCCCTTGCGCAGGTTCGGCAGCACCACCAGAAACGCCGCCTTCCAGGTACTGGCGCCGAGCAGGTGGGCAGCGTCCATCAGATCCGGCAGGTTGATCGCCTGCAGGTTGTTGGTGATGGCGCGGTACATAAAGGGCAGGGCGATGGTGAAGTAGCAGCCGATCAGAATCCACGGCGTGCCGGTCATCGCCAGCGGCCCCGAGCCGTACAGCTGCAACAGGCCCACCGAGGACACCACCGGCGGCACGGCGAACGGCAGCAGGATCAGAATGTTCATCAGCCCATCGAGCTTGGGGAAGTGGTAATGCACCACGAACAGCAGCGGCAGGATCAACAGCACCGACAGCGCCAGGGCGCCGAAACACACCAGCAGCGACTGGCCGAAGGCATCGAGGAAGCGTTGATCGCTCCACAGCTCCAGGTACCACTTGAAGGTCAGACCGTCCGGCAGGATGCTCGCCGACCAGCTGGTGGACAGCGAATAGAGCAGGGTGCCGGCCAGCGGTGTCAGCAATATCAGAAACAGCAGCCAGACCACCACGCGGTGGTACAGCGCTGCCGGTACTCGGTCAGCGTGAGACATGCTGGCTCCTTTTCAGCAGCAGTTGATGGGCCACGGTGATCACCGCCATCAGGCCGACCAATATCATCGCCAGGGCGCTGGCCAGGTTCGGGTCGAGGGAGATATCGCCCGAGACCAGGCCGGCGATGCGGATCGGCATCACGTTGAAGTTGCCGGTGGTCAGGTAGTACACGGTGGCGTAGGCGCCGAGGGCATTAGCCAGGAGGATGACGAAGGTGCCGAGCAGTGCCGGGGTCAGCACCGGCAGGCCGATATGCCGCCAGAAGTCCCAGGTATTGGCGCCGAGCAGCGCGGCGGACTCGCGCCAGTCCTCGCGCAGGGCGTCGAAGGCCGGGTAGAGCAGCAGCACACCGAGGGGAATCTGAAAGTAGGTGTAGAGCACGATCAGGCCGTTCTTCGAGTAGAGGTTGAAGCTCTCGATCAGGCCGATCTTGATCAGCAGCAAGGTCAGCGCACCGTTGAAACCGAGCAGGATGATAAAGGCGAAGGCCAGCGGCACCCCGGCGAAGTTGCTGGTCATGTTGGAGAAGGCCATGACGAAGTCGCGCAGCCTGGAGTCCACCTGATGCAGCGAATAGCTGCCGAGAATGGCGATGGCCATGCCGAACAGACTCGACCAGAAGGAAATCTGCAGGCTGTGCTTGATCGCCTGCAGGTAGAACTTGGAGCCGAACACCTTGGCGAAATTGGCCAGGCCCCAGCCCTCGGCACTGTTCAGGCTGTTGATCGCCACCCACACCAGCGGCGCAATCTGGAATAGCACGAAGAACAGGGCGAAGGGCAGCAGGCACAGCGCCGCCAGCCATTTGCCCCTGAGCTGCGGCGACAGGCGCGCGCGTGGCGTGGCGAGGGGCTGCGCTTCGCCGGGCAGCTTGGCGCTTTGTTCGAGTGGTGCGCTCATTTCAACAGTTCTCTGCAAACGGGTTTGTCGTGGGCCACGCCGAGTAGCTCGCAGACGGTGCCGCACAGCTCGGTCTGCCTGGGCTGGGCATCAGCGCTCAGGCTGAAGGCCGAGCCCAGTACGAACAGCGGTACTTCGCGCTCCTCACGCAGCAGACCGTTGTGCGAGCGGTCGTTGTTCATGCCGTGGTCGGCAGTGACCAGCACCTGGTAGCCGGCATCCAGCCAGCCTTGCAGGTAGTCGGCCAGGAGGATGTCGGCGACCCGTGCGCTGTTGCGGTACTGCGCGCTGTCGAGGCCGTGTTTGTGGCCGGCGTCGTCGATGTTCATCGGGTGTACCAGAAGGAAATTCGGGCTGTGGCGCAGGCGCAGGCTTTCCGCGTCGGCGAACAGGTGGGAATCGGGATAGTGGTCGGCGTAGTAGAAATGCCCATGCTGGATCGGCAGTTCTGGGTCGTCGGTATGGCGGTCGCGGGCAGCCTCGAAAGGCGCGCGGTTATACAGCTCGCTGACCCAGTGATAGGCCGCGGCGGCAGTGCAGAGGCCGGCGCTGCGGGCGTAGTGAAAGATGCTGCGTTGATTGGACAGGCGCACCACCTGGTTATGCACCACACCGCTGTCGATGGGCCGGGTGCCGGTGAGGATGCATTCGTACAGCGGACGGGACAGCGACGGCAGCTCGCATTCGAGCTTGTACAGCGCCGCGCGCTCGGCGCCGCAGTAGGCCTGCAGATGCCCCAGCGCATGCCGGGCCACCTCGTAGTTCAGGCCATCCAGTACCACCAGGATGACGTTGTGCATGCGCTACCTGTTCCTTGCATTGCGAAATAACGGGGGGTAGCCCGGATAAGCCCTGGCGCAATCCGGGAAAGCTGCAAGAGCCCACCGGATTGCATCCGGGCTACGGGTGGATCTCGCTGTTACTCCATATTGATGATGACGTTCTCCTGCCATTGCTGCGGCAGGGCCTTGGAGGTGGCTTCCCAGGCGGCGGCATCCTTGATCGGCTGCACCTTGGCGTATTGCGCGTTCGGCAGCAGCTTGGCCTGAACCTCGGCCGGCAGGGTCAGGTGTTCGGCGCGGATCGGCCGGGCATTGCCCTTGGCCAGGTTGATCTGGCCGGCGTCGCTGAAGATGTACTCGCGCGCCAGTTTGGCGGCGTTGGGGTTCTTCGCGTACTTGTTGATGATGGTGCTGTAGCCGGAGATCACCGAACCGTCGGACGGGATCAGCACTTCGAAGCGGCTCGGGTCGATCTGGTCGCGGTAGGACAGGCCGTTGAAGTCCCAGACCACGCCGACTTCCACTTCGCCTTTTTCCAGGGTCTGGATGGTCGGGTTGGCCAGCGACAGACGGCCTTGTTCGGCGATGGCGGCGAAGTAGTCCAGCCCCGGCTGGATATTCGTCTCGTCGCCGCCGTTGGCGATGGCCGCCGCCAGCACGCCGTTGACCGCTTGCGCCGCGGCGCTGACATCGCCGATGGCGACACGGTATTTGCCGGTTTTCAGGTCGGCCCAGCTTTTCGGCACATCCTTGACCAACTGCTTGTTGACGATAAAGGCGATGGAACCGGTGTAGGCGAGCATCCAGTGGCCATCGGCGTCCTTGGCCCAGCTCGGGATCTGTTCCCAGGTGCTCGGTTTGTAGGGCTGGGTAACCCCCTGTTTTACGGCGATGGGGCCGAAGGCGGCGCCGACGTCGCCGATATCGGCGCTGGCGTTGTCCTTCTCGGCGGCGAATTTGGCGATTTCCTGGGCCGAGCTCATGTCGGTGTCCATATGCTTGAGGCCGTAGAGTTTCTCCAGGTCGACCCAGGTGTCCTTCCAGTTGGCCCAGCTGTCCGGCATGCCCACGCTGTTCACCGCGCCTTCGGCCCGCGCGGCTTGTTCCAGCGCCTTTACGTCCATTTCGCTCGCCATGGCCGATGCTGCCAGGGCGATGGTCGAACCTATCAATGAAGCCAGCAGTCGTTTTTTCATCGAAAACTCCGTTGCGGTGAGTGTTGGTCTAGATCAGCAAGAACCCAGCCAATCTAAGCTTTCTGGATGACATTTTTATGTCGCCTCTCGCCTTGCTCCGCGCTTTTGCGCCAGGGCAGACTAAACATACCCAGCGTAGACTACGGTTAGCCCCGACAAAGCTGAAAAATGAGTTGTAGCCGGCATGTTGTCTGTCGAAAGCTGTCATCTATCGGTCATTCAAATTGCTTAGGATCGCCACAAACCGCGTCCTAGCCGCCTCGGTTGAGCATATTCATCAATGTGGACTAGTCCAGTAGAGGTCACCAATGGGCGACATAGCGCCTCGGGCAGTAACCGCCATTTGCCGGGCTTTGCAAGAGCAGATCGAACACGGCTTATTGTCATCGGGCAGCCAGTTACCCGCCGAGCGCAAGCTCAGCGAAGTGTTCGACACCACCCGCATTACCTTGCGTGAGGCCCTCGGTCAGTTGGAGGCCCAGGGGCTAATCTACCGCGAAGAGCGCCGCGGCTGGTTCGTCTCGCCGGCGCGAATCACCTACAACCCGCTGGTGCGCTCACACTTCCATGCCATGGTCGGCGAACAGGGGCGGGTGCCGGCAACCGAGGTGTTGAGCGCGCGGCTGATGCCGGCCAGCGCGGAAATCTGCCAGATCCTGGCGCTGCCGGCGCTGTCCAGCGTCTATCAGATCCGCCGCGCGCGGCGCATCGACGGGCGCCTGGTGTTGTACGTCGAGCACTACCTGAATCCGGCTTACTTTCCCGGCATCCTCGATTTCGACCTGACCCTGTCGCTGACCGAGCTGTATGCCAGCGAATACGCCATTCATTACGGCCGGGTGCGTTTTGACATGGTGCCCACCGCGCTGCACAACGAAGCGGCGGCGGCCCTGAAAGTCGCGGTCGGCAGCCCGGCGCTGCGCATCGTCCGGATCAACCGCGACCAGCACGGCCGCATCATCGATTGCGACCTGGAGTTCTGGCGCCACGACGCCCTGCACGTCAGCGTCGAGGTACCGGACTGACAGCTCTGTGCTGCGGCAGGGCCGGATAGGTGCGCCGTGCGCACCATCGTCAGGCGGCCGCGTGGTCTCTGGCGGAATGCGTGGCCCGCCTGCCGGGTTCAGAGCCTTTCCAGCGCCTGCCGCAGCCAGCCGAAGCGTACATGCTCCTGTTCGAGACGCAGGCGTTCGCCGAGGCGGTCTTCGCGCAGTTCGCGGTAGAGCGCCTGCTCGGCTTCGGTCAGGCGGCCGAGGTTGGCGTTGCAGCGCTTGTCGGCCGGTTCCTGGCCCCAGAGCGCCTGGTGCTCCAGCAGGGTGGCGCGATCCATCAGCAGCGAATTGGCCTGCGGCAGGTGCACGCGCAGGCGGTCGAGAATGGCGAAACCGTGGGTGTCGATATCGCCCCAGTAATGCAGCGGTTGCTCGTGCAGCCAGGGGATCTCGCCGAGGCGCTCCAGGGCATAGCCCTGACCGAGGATCACCAGCGCGCGTTCGCGGGCGGGAAAGGCCAGGGCATTGGTTTCGTTCTCGGTGACGAATACCCGGTCGAGGTCCAGCTTGAGCCGGGCGATCTGCTCGACCGGCGCGCTGAGGTCGTTCAGGCCGCCGATCTCCAACTGCGGGTCGAGGATGCGCAGACGCACCAGCAGCGGCTTGTCGCGCAGGCCATAGCGCCGGGAAAAACCGCGCACGCCGCGGGCCTCCGCGTCCAGCACCTCGGCTTGCAGCACCCGCTCGAGCAGTTCGCCGAGCAGCCCGCGGCGCTGCTCGATAAATTTGCTGTCCACCCCGGCAATATCCAGCTGGCGCAGGTAGATACCTGAATGAGGATGCGTGCGGAACCAGTTCAGCACAGCCATTATCTTGCTCCAGTGCTCGGCCTGTTCCAGGGCGCGTAGCGGGTAGCGCGCCAACCAATCGTGCAGTTCAGGAAAGCCTGTCAGGGTCAGTCGGCTCAACCGGGCGAAGCGCTCGGCTTCGCGGTCTTTGCCGAGCAGCGCCAGGGCCGCGCCCAGGCTGTCGAGGTGGGCGCCGACGGGCACCTGGTTGCGGCCGAGCTGGCGGTGGTTGATGGCCTGCCAATCCAGACGGTAATGGCCTTCGCTCTCCTGCAGCTGGCGAATCCATTGGCGTACCTCGTCGAAACGCTCGGTCAGCGCCTTGCTGTCCGGGCGCTTGAGGCGCAGGGCCAGGGGAAACAGCGGCTCGCCGTCCAGCTGCGCGCGCAGCAGCACGCCCTGATCCCACAGGCGTTGTACTTGGGCGCGCAGGTCGGCGGGGGTGGTCCAGGTCACGGCTTCTTCATCTTTTTGTGGTCACTTGAATTGCCGAGGAAAAACTGTTCCTCCCTGCTTCGTTTCTAATTCCCTCGAATTCGATGGAATTAAAACTTGGGTTATTGAGCTGTTCCCAAACGCCAAGGAACAGCACGGTATCCTTGTTCTTCAGCCATTGTTCGATCAAGGCGCTGCCGCCCTCGAAGTTCCTGACCATGTCGGTGAGCGAGATGTAGTCCTGCTCATCGCGGCTCGTGATGCCGACCTCGGTTCCCTTGACGATGATTTTCTGGTTTTTCATGCCGGTTCCCGTCCGTTGGTGAATAGCGTGCTCAGCTTTCGCTTTTTCTTTCTTCTTTCTCCCGCCGATATTCCTCGATGCTCAGGCAGCGCAGCATGGATTCGCGGCCCTGTTCGTTGTGCACGAAGCCGACGCTGGCGACATAGGGTTCGATGATGTGGATCTTCTGCAGCGGGGTGACGATCAGCAGTTGCAGGTTGAGCTTCTTGAACAGTTCCAGGCCATAGCGGGCGGATTCGTCGGAGCCGCGGCCGAAGGCTTCGTCGATGACCACGAAGCGGAACGAGCGCGAGCGGGTCGCACCCCACTCCAGACCGAACTGGTAGGCGAGGCTGGCGGCCAGCACGGTGTAGGCGAGCTTTTCCTTCTGCCCACCGGATTTGCCGCCCGAATC
Organism: Pseudomonas sp.; assembly: GCA_030699825.1. Lineage (GTDB taxonomy): Bacteria > Pseudomonadota > Gammaproteobacteria > Pseudomonadales > Pseudomonadaceae > Aquipseudomonas. The sequence continues at coordinate 25,152 of JAUYKV010000039.1, forward strand.
GCTGTAGTGTTCGTGCTCGTTGTTGTCTTCGCGCCAGCGTTCGGAGGCGGAGAAGACGAACCAGTTGCGTACGTCGCAGACCTTGGCGGTCCAGCGTTTGTCCAGGTCGCTTGAGCCCTCGCGACCGCGGAAGCGCTCGATGATGCGGCGCACCTCGAGGAACTTGCTCTCGGCGTACTGCTCGTCCTCGCTGCCGCTCAGGCTGCCCTCGGTGCAGGCGCGCAGGCTGGCGCGGAACTCGTTGATCTCAGGGTCGCCGTTGTTTTCCGCCTCCAACTGGATCAGGCGGCCGGGGTTGTAGTCGATCTCGCGCAGGGACAGGTTGATGCTGTCGATGCGCTCGCGGATGTCGTGTTGCTCGCGGCCCAGTTGGTTCTGGAAGTTGGCCACCTCGCGGATGGTGTTCTCGTTGAGCAGGGCCTTGAAGCGCTGTTCGTACTGCGGCAGGCCGTCCTGCTCGAGGCTGGCGAGCATGGCCCGGTAGTCGGCGGCGGCGGCCACGCTGGCGTCGACCTCGCGGGTCTCCAGGGGGTAGGCGTTGCGGTAGTCGCTCATCGCCTGGGTGATCTTCTCGCGCAGGCGATCAAGCTTGCCTCGTTCGGCGTCGATGCGCGCCTGCAGCCATTGGCGCATGTCCTTTTCACGGTTGTCGCAGGCTTCCACCGTCAGGCTGTGTTCGCCCAGGGCGGCGTCGCGCAGTGACTCGAGCTGGGCGAACAGGGCGAGCTGGCTGGGTTCGGCGGCGTCCAGGCGCTGTTGGCATTCGTCGATCTGCGCCTGGGCGTTGTCGCGTTTTTCCGCGCAGCGGGCCAGCTCGCTGTTCTTCTCGTCGAGCTGTTCCTGGCACTGGCGCAGTTGGCTTTCCAGGGTGCGCAACTGTTCTTGCAGGGTGCGCAGAGTGTCGGATTCGGCCTCGAGCTGGCGGCGTTCCTGCTCCAGGCGTTCGATCTCCAGCAGCAGCGGGCGCCAGTCGAGTTCCTGGAAGTGCTGGAAGGTGGAGAGCTTGTCGAGGTTGCCGATGCGCGCGTCCAGAACCTTCTGCTGGCCCTGCAAGCGGGCGATTTCGGCGCCTATCTCTTGCAGACGGCTTTGCAGATCGCTGGCCTGCTTGTCCAGGGCGGCGATTTTCTCCTGGTTGCTCCAGCCGAGCACGTAGCGGCTGCGGTCGTCGAGGCGGCTGCGGTCGTCCTTCTCGTGGCGTTCCTGGCCGGCCTTGATCTGGCCGTTGCGGCTGACGGCTTTCTCTTCGCGACGGAATTGCTCCAGGGAGGCGCAGCAGGCGTAGTCAAAACGCCGCGCCAGTTCGCCCTCGATCCAGTCGTAGAACGGCGAGTCGGGGCGCAGCGACAGCTTGCGCACCAGCGAATCGGGGTGCAGCTCGGGCAGGCCCTGGGCGCGCCGCTGGCGCACGCGGAAATACACCAGGCGCTGGCCCAGGTGGGTGTCTTCCACCCATTGCGCGACCCGGGCGTAGTGGCTGTCGGGCACCAGCAGCGACAGGCCGAAGTTGTGCAGCAGGCGTTCGGCCACGCCCTGCCAGTCGCGTGCGTCTTCGTGGACCTGGATCAGCTCGCCGGCGAACGGCAGCTCGTCCTCATCCAGTTGCAGCGCCGCGCACAGGCGCTGGCGGATTTCCAGGATGCGCGCCGGGATGTTCGAGCGGCGGCCGCGTAGCGAGGCCAGTTCCTCGTGCAGTTCCTGGTGCTGCTGGCGCAGGCGGTGGAACTGCACCGAGCTTTCGGTCTCGCTATTTTTAGCCTGGTCGCGCGCTTGCAGGCTGTCTTCCCGCTGGCTGGCCAGGGCCTGCAGATTGGCCAGGAAGGGCTCGGCCGACAGCGCCTGCGGCAGTTCCAGGGCCCCGGCCAGGGCATCGTACTGTTCGGCGCGGCCCTGCCGGCGTTGCTGCTCGGCACTCTTGGCGTGGATCTCGGTCTTGATCGCGGCCAGGCGGTCGCCGCCGTTCTGGGCGATGGCGCGGTTCAGCTCATCGCGCCGCGCCTGGCCCTGTTCGCGGCGCTCGCCGAGGGCGCGACGTTGCTCGCCGAGGCGGGCGCTGTCCTGTTCCAGATTGGTCAGGCGCTTGCCGAGCAATTCGCCCTTGAGCTGGGCGAACCAGGGCGACAGCGCCTCGCGGCAGGCGGTGAAGTGCTCGGCCTCGGCGGCGACGGTGGCATGACGCTGGCAGTCCTCGCTCAGCGGGCGCAGCCGGGCGATCTGGTCCTTGGCCTTGAGCACCGCCTCGTGGGCGCGGTTGAGGTCGTCGAAGTGATTGATCAGCGCGCCGATACGTGCCTGCATCGGCAGCTCTTCGAGCATATGCTCGCGGACGAAGTCGGTGAGGTTGCCCACCGATTTCATCGACACGGTCTGGCTGAACAGTTCCAGGGCCTGCTCGTTGTCGATGCCGAAGCGGCGGCGGAAGGCCGCGCCATAGGCGCTGAAGCTTTCCTCGAGAATCACGTTGGGCAACTCGCGCAGGCGCTTGCGCAGGGCCGAGAGGTCGCTGCCGAAGTTGGCGAAATGCTCGGTGATCGACAGCGCGCGGTCGGCCACCAGATAAAAGCGCGCCGGTTGGCCGCGGTTCTCTGTGAGCCAGAACACCTGGGCCAGGGTTACGTGCTGGTCGAAGCCCTCGTTATAGAAATGACCGAGGATCACCGAGTAGCTGTTGTGGTCGCGCAGCGCCACCGGCTTGGCGCTGAGGCCTGCATCGCTGCGTTCCGATTTGTAGTGGCCGAGCACGTAGGAACGTAGGCTGCGCTCCTTGGCCTCGGCACCGGCGGCCTTGTTGTAGGCGATCCTCGAAGCCGGCACCAGCAAGGTGGTGACGGCGTCCACCAGGGTCGATTTGCCGGAGCCGATGTCGCCGGTCAGCAGCGCATTGTCGCCGCCGGCCGGGAAGCGCCAGACGCGCTGGTGGAAGGTGCCCCAGTTGTAGACCTCGAAGGAATGCAGGCGAAAGCCGGCGCGCTCGTCGCTGCTGGCGAAATCCAGCAGTTGCAGGGTTTCCGGGGTGGTCATATTTGGCTCCTCTTGAGCATCAGGGGATCTCCCAGTGGCCACCCCGCGCTGCGCCGATGCGGCGCAGCTTGCCTTGGGCCTTGAGTCTGTCGATGTAGGTGAGAATGGTACGCTTGGACAAGCCGAGCTGCTCCCCCAGGCTTCGCGTGCTGAGGGTAGGGTTCTCTTTGATCAGAGTCAGGATGGCCCCCTCGATGGCCTGCGCGCCTTTCGGTGAAACTATCGGTGAAGCTATCGGTGAAGCTATCGGTGAAGCGGCCAGAACGCTTTCCGGCCACAACAACTCGAGGCGAGTCTGCTCATAAGGCTCGAAATCGTCCGTCAGGGACAGGCGGCCATTTATGCCTTGCCAACCTTGCCGAATCTTCGGCAGGCCTGAGCCGGCGCGTTCGCCGAGGCCGATCATCAAAAACATCTGGTGCAGCGTTCGGTTACGACAATCGCTTTCCCCACCAAGCAAGGCCACGGCCGGTGGCACGCGCATCAACCCGGGGTTGCGGAAGAGGAAGCCATTCCCGCGTTTGAACACCTGGACTGCGGCGCGATCCGTGTAGTCCGCATGCACCAAGGTATTCACCAGGGCTTCGCGCAAGGCTTGGTGCACCTGGGTTTCGTCCAGGCGAATATCGTCTTTCAGAATAAAGGGCACCTTGAGATCGACGACCAGCTTGCGCGCCACCCGACGGTAGAAATCGAACAGGTTGCCCGACCAGCTTCCGTCAGGCACCAGGCGATCGAACCAGCGGGTTTGCGATGTCGTATCGGCCTGCTCCTGATAATCCAGAAAGTAGTAAGGGGCGGCCTCCTGAATGGATGACCAGCGTCCGAACATCAACAAACCGGCGAGTGTCAGACCCTGTTCGCTGTTGTCGCGCTCTTGGCGCCAGCCGCCAAGCGAGCGTAAGAAATCCAGGTCGTCGAGACCTATCCACGGGTGGTCGGGCTTGTGCGCCGAGAGCATGTGCCGGTAGGCGTGCAGGCTGTCGATCTCGAGGTCGGCAAGGGTAAAACCAGAGAGTATCTTGCTGTCCCGGCTGTCTTCGACTTGCTCGGCAAGCATGCGCTTGACCGTTTCGTCGTCGCAGTGCCGATCTCCCTCGTGAAGCCGTCGGTAGGTATTGCCATTGAAGGGATTGCCGTTCAGATAGACGGGCTTGTGCTTACGCCCTGCGGGGGGAACGTCCACAAGCACCACGTTGCCGCTGGCTAATTCCAGCTTGCGCACATGGGCATCGCTGAGCAGATTGACGCTGACCTTCTGGCGGTTGTTCAGGAGGTCGAACAGGGACTTGATGATGCGATCCGCTTGGGGCAAACCATGGGCTTCGAAATGCCCGCGGCGCTCCTTGACGCCGAGCACGATGAGCCCGCCATGGGTATTGGCGAAGGCGCTATAGGTCGACCAGAAATCGTCCGGCAGCTTGCCCTGTCCATCGGCCCCTGCAGCCAGTTTGCATTCCCGTTCGACCGATTCTCCGAACCGTTGCAGTTGCGCGAGTAGCTGCTGTTCCGTAGTGATCATGGGCTGTCATCCTTGTCGGCTATTCGTCCTGTGTAGTCGCGCAGGCGCTGGTCGAATTCGTTGAGCCATTGGGCGTCGACATAGGCCTTGAGGATGCGCCGCACCTCGAACTGCTCGTCCTTGCCGCGCAGGCGGCGGAGGAAGCCGAGTTCCACCACCTTGGCGATATGCGCGTCGATGCGGTCGGCCAGCTTGGCCTCGTTGCTGCCTTCGGCGAGAAACAGCCGCAGCAGATCGGCGATCTGCTCGCGGGAGAGAATCAAACGGGCCTCGCCGCTGCTGGCGTCGAACTCGGCCAGGCGCTTGCGCAGCAGGGCCAGCAGCAGACTCACGGGGTAGCTGAGCTGGCGCCGGGTGATCAGCCGCGGCAGGGCGACCTGGCCCGGCGCCGTCTGGTCCTCCTCCTGGCGCTGGCGCAGGTAGGCATAGCCCTCGGCCTCGTCGAGGATCAACTGCAGGCCGAGCACGCCGAGGTAGTCGCGCACCCGGCTCTGCAGGTCGAGCAGGCTCTGCCACAGGGCTGGATCGTCTTCCTGATAGAGCACGCCCTTGAACAGGGCAATCAGCGGCAGGGACAGGGCGGAGTCAGGGGCGTCGGACATGGGCTTCTCTGGAAGTACCATCATTGGTTGCCAGCTCGCGCTCGATCTGTTCGATGCTGGGCAAACTGGTTTGCAACTCGGCTGGCAGGGATTCGAGCAATTTGTATTCGGCAATGCCCATGGGCTGGCTTCTATCGCCCAACGCATATTCGGCCACGATTTTATTTTTGCTCTTGCAGAGCAAGAGGCCAATGGTCGGGTTGTCGTGCTCACCTTTGACTTGGCGATCCATAGCCGTCATATAAAAACCAAGCTGCCCCAAGTGCTCTGGCTTGAATTTTCCACCCTTGAGTTCGATCACCACATAGCAACGCAGCTTGAGGTGGTAGAACAGCAGGTCGATGAAGAACTCGTCGCCACCCACATCCAGCAGCACCTGCCGTCCGACGAAGGCAAAGCCCGCGCCCAATTCCAGCAAGAATTCGGTGACATGTTTCACCAAGGCGGTTTCGACTTCGCGCTCTTGGGCCTTTTCCGTCAGGCCTAGAAAGTCGAAACGATAGGGGTCTTTCAGCGATTCGCGGGCCAGATCGGACTGCGGACTAGGCAGGTTGGCGGTGAAATTGGTGACCGCCTTGCCTGTGCGTTCCAGTAATCGGGTTTCAATCTGCATCACCAGAATATTGCGCGACCAATTGTGCTCGATGGCCTTGGCCGCATACCAGCGGCGGGTCTGGGGGCCAGGCAGCTTGTCCAGCAGCGCCAAGTGGTGATACCAAGGCAATTGTGCAAGCACCTCTTGCACAAATAGTGCATCCGGCCAGGCCTCGGCGAAGGCTCGCATGTATTTGAGATTGCGCGGGGAAAACCCTTTCATGTCAGGAAAGGCGCTACGCAAGTCATGGGCCAGCCGCTCGATCACCTTCGCACCCCAGCCCTGCTGTGCCTGCCGGGTCAAAATATCGTTGCCGATCTGCCAGTAGAGCAGCACCAGTTCGCGGTTCACCGCCAGCGTGGCGCGCTGCTGGGCATTGTGGATGCGACCCTTGAGGTCGGCCAGCCAGTCGCCGTAGCCTTCGGGTGGCGTGCTCAGGCTAACAGGGGTGTCGCTCATGGCTTTTCCCTCATGGTTTTTTCGGCCGGTCTAATTAGGGGCATTCCGGCAGTCCAAACTAACGGCTGAAAACGATCAGGGGAATGGCGGCGCGGCGCTGGATGCCCTGGGCGTCGCGCCAGGTGATCAGTTGCGTCTGGCCGTCATCGAAGACGCTGTGTTTGTCGCCGGTGGCCAGTTCCAGATAGGCGACCAACTCGGCCAGGCCCTGCTGCAGCGGGTGGCGTTGCAGCAGTTCGCCGAGGTTGATCCGCGTCTCGCTCTGCAGGGCGCGGCGGATCTGCCCGAGCAGGCGCGCCTTGTCGATCTGTACCTGATCGAACAATGCGTCGTGGTCGCCTTCGGGTTCGCCTTCGAGGAGGATCTGCTGCTCGATCCGCGGTTTCAGCGGCGGGCTGTACAGCGGCCGGTCCAGGGCCAGGTTGAGGCTGGGGACGGCGTCGTCCAGGCTCAGCGGCAGCTCGCTCGGTGGACGTTCGCGCAGCTGCAGGGCCTGGCCTTCGATGTCGCGTAGCAGGCGCATGATCCGCCGGTTCTCCAGCCAGGCCTGGTCGTCCAGATAACGGCGCAACTGCTCGGACAGGCGCGCCACGGTGCGCTGCGCGGTTTCCCCGGCTTCCAGCCAGTCGTAGTGCATGCGTAGCAGGCGCCGGTCCGGCTCCAGGCTCTGCACCGGGGCCAGGGCGAAGACCTGCTGCAGCAGCTCGGACAGCTCTTCCTGGCGTGCCGGCGACATCAGAAAATCCCAGAAGGCGCGGAAGCTGCGGCCCTGGTCGGAGTCGGCGATGGCCTCGTGCTCGCCGAAGATCTCGCCGATCAGCTCGCCCTTGCTGCCTTCCCAGGTGGCGATGCGTTCGCGTACGACGCGATCGAGGTCACGGAAGTTCTGCTCCACCTCGCGAAAGTCCGCCAGCAGGCTGCGGGCGCTGGCGGCGACTTCGAGAAAGCGTTCCTTGACCCGCGTCTCGTCCATCAGCTCGAGCTGGCCGGCGCGAATCTGGGCGATCTCCTGGTCGATGCCGGCCTTGCGCTTCTCCAGCTCATGGATGCGCGCCGCGGGGTCGGTCTCGCTGCCCTCGACCATCTGCTTGAGCAGCTCGAAGATGGTCAGCAGGCGCGACTCGGTGCCGACGAACTGGCGTTTGCTCAGGCTGGCCAGCCATTCGATGGCCTTCTCGCTGGCGGCGCTCAGTTCGAAGTGCGCCTCGTCGCCGCTGGCCGGGTAATACTTGCGCAGCCAGCCGTTGGCGTTGTCTGCCCATTCGTCGAGGTAGGCCGCGGCCGCCCGCGGAAAGGCCTCGGCGCCCTGGGTCTGGCGCAGGGCATAGAGATGATCTTCCAGGCGCGAGGCCAGGCTGTGCTGATCGAGGCTGCGCAGGTTGGGCACCCGAAAGGTGCGCTCGAGGAAGCTGACGATCAGCGGCGCATGCGGCGAACAGAGCAGGCGCCAGGCTGGGTGGTGCTGGCGCAGGCTGGCGAGCTGCTGGTAGTCCATCAGGGCAACTCGGCGCTCGCGTAGAACGCGGTCAGCACCTTGACCAGGTGGGCCAGGTCGTGGCTGCCGGCCAGTTCGCGGATCGAGTGCATGGCGAAGGTCGGCAGGCCGATGTCGACGGTGCGCACGCCGAGCTGGCTGGCGGTGATCGGGCCGATGGTCGAGCCGCAGCCCATGTCGCTGCGGCTGACGAAACTCTGTACCGGCACTTCGTTTTCCAGGCACAGGTGGCGGAAGAAGCCGGCGGTCTCGCTGCTGGTGGCGTAGCGCTGGTTGCTGTTGATTTTGATCACCGGGCCGGCGTTGAGCTTGGGGCCGTGGTTGTCGTCGTGTTTGTCCGGGTAGTTGGGATGTACGGCGTGGGCGTTGTCGGCGGAGACCAGCAAGGAGCGCTGGATGGTCCGCACGAAGCCTTCACCTTCCGGCAGCACGCGGCGCAGCACCTGTTCGAGCATCGGCCCGTCGGCGCCACAGGCCGAGCTGGAGCCGACCTCTTCGTGGTCGGTGCAGACCAGCACGCAGCTTTCTGCGTCCGGTGCGGCTATTAGCGCCTGCAGCCCGGCGTAGCAGGACAGCAGGTTGTCCAGGCGCGCGCCGGCGATGAAGTCGCCGTTCAGACCGATCACCGCTGCCGCTTGGGTGTCGTAGAAGCTCAGTTCGAAGTCGAGCACGGCGTCGGCGTTGAAGTCGTGCTCGCGCGCCAGTTGCTCGGTGAGCAGGGCGCGGAAGTCCGCCGCCTCGGGGTCGGCGAGCTGGGCGAGGATCGGCGGCAGCTCGGTTTGTGCGTTGATCGGCCAACCCTGGTTGGCCTCGCGGTTGAGGTGGATGGCCAGGTTGGGGATCACCGCGATTGGCGCCTGGAAGTCGATCAGCTGGCTTTCCACTCTGGCGTCACGGCGGTAGGTCACCCGTCCGGCCAGCGACAGGTCGCGGTCGAACCAGGGGGTGAACAGGGCGCCGCCGTAGACTTCCACGCCGAGCTGGAAGAAGCCCTGGCGCTGCAGCTCCGGCTGCGGCTTGACCCGCAGGCAGGGACTGTCGGTATGGGCGCCGACCAGGCGCAGGCCACCTTCCAGCGGCGAACGCTGGCCCAGCTTGAAGGCAATCAGCGACGAGTCGTTGCGGGTCACGTAATAACGACCGCCCGCAGCGGTATGCCAGGGCGCGCGTTCGTCGAGCTGTTGAAAACCCGCGGTTTCGAGGCGCTTGGCCAAACTGGCGGTGGCATGAAAGGGGGTGGGCGAGGCCTTGAGAAAGTCGATCAGGCCTTGATTGAGTTCTTCGCGCATGGGGCACTCCTGGCGGCAATGCCCGGAGTTTATCGGAATTGACCGGCGCATTGGCGCCTGCAGCGTAACGGATCAGGCCGGGATGGCGACCAGGCTGAGCAGATGGCCGTCGAACTCGGCGAACTGGCCATCCAGTTCGCTGCCCGCCGGCCAGTCGCCGCTCAGCTCGATCAGCAGGCGCAGGCGCGCGCTGCCGTCCTCAAAGCAGCTCAGCAGCTCGGCGTCCTGGAAGTAGAAGCGCTGCAATACCAGGGGGTAGAGCGCCTTGAACAGGCTTTCCTTGAACGAGAAGCTCAGGCTGATGAGCCAGGCCCGTTGCTCGGCTGTCAGGCCCTGCAACTGCTGCAGTTCGCCGGGGGTGAGGATTTCTCCGGCCAGGCGTTCGGCGCGCGCCGGCGCCAGCCTGCGCTCGACATCCAGACCGAGGCCGCGCCAGGTGCTGGCGTGCGCCACCATGGCCCCGGCCCAGCCGCTGCCGTGGGTGATCGATCCGCTGACCTCGGCCGGCCACTGCGGTGCACGGTCGGCACCGATCCCCGGCACCGCGGCCGTGCCGGTCACGCGGCGCAGGGCTTCGCGCGCGCACAAGCGGCCGGCGAGGTATTCGGTCTGGCGTTTGGCCACACCGTTGACGGCGGCGATACCGCAGCGCTCGAAGTCCCCGGCGGCGAGCTGTGCAGGGTCGAACCGGGTGCTGATCAGTTGCACGCCGGGCAGCACCCGGGGCAGCGGCCAGTGATCGCTCAGGGCGGTGCAGCAAGAAGGCAGGTAGAGGTCGCTCATGCCGGCATTCTGCCGCTTGCCGTGGCGGCCCGCCAGCCGCAGGCGCGGTTACATTTCTTTGCACAGCGACAACAAAGCTAAACCCATGGGCCTGTGGATCTTTGTCAGACTGACGGCTGCGTTGCTTCGGGAGCGCAGGTGAGGTTGTTATTGCGCGCGGTGCGAGCCGGGTGCGACTTTTCTCTGAGAATGAGTGCGGGAGCCCGATTGGGCTCCCGTTTTTTTTAGTGCCCGCGACAAACTGTCATCTTGTGTTCATCTGTCCTATTTAGCTTGATTGGCATATGCCTTTGTCGGCCACAGCAATCAAACGGGAGGAACCAGCAATGGATGACTATCAAGAAGAGCTGCTCGAATCGCGTGCCTTTGATCAGGATGACGCCGAGCCGGTTGAAGACGCCACCGAGATTTGAGTCGCGCTCGCCTGTCACAGGCCGTTAGCCGGCCTGGCGTTGGGCGCGGCGGTATTCGCCCGGGGTCTGTCGGTTCCAACGTTTGAAGGCGCGCTGGAAGGCCTCGGCCGAGGCGAAGCCGAGCAGGTAGGCGATTTCGCCGAAGGCCAGCTCGGTGTCGCGGATATAGGCCATGGCCAGGTCACGGCGGGTGTCGTTGAGGATGGCGCGAAACTGCGTGCCTTCCTCGGCCAGTTTGCGCCGCAGGGTCCAGGTCGGCAGCTGCAGGCTCGCGGCGACTTCCTGCAGGTCGGGCTCGCGGCCGTGCAGCAGCGGTCCGAGCAGGCGGGTGATGCGCTCGCGCAGGCTGCGGGTGCGGGTCAGCAGCTCGAGTTCACGTTCGCAGATTGCCAGCAGCTGGTGCCAGGTGCTCGGGCAGTGCTCGGGATTGCGCAGGTTGAGCGTGCTCTGCTGCAGACGCAGTTGATTGTGTTCGGCGGCAAACTCCACGGGGCCGTCGAACAGCTCGCCGTACTGCGCTCCATAAGAGGGCGCGGAAAACTCGATCTGAATTTTATCCACGCTCAGGCGTTGCCTGGCCAGGTTGCCCAGTTGCTGGGCCCAGCCGGCCAGCACCGAGTCGACCACGAAGCGGTTGTAGGCGTTGTACGGGCTGATCGAATAGAAGCGCAGCCAGGCGCCGCGGGCATCTTCGTGCAGGCTGGACTGGCCGCGGTAGTTGGCGGCATACAGCGGCTCGAAGCGGATCAGGGCGCGGGCCGCTTCGCGCACGGTTGGCGCCTGGGCGGCGGTAACGCCGGCCAGGCCGGCCTGGCTCAGGCGACTCAGGCGGCCCATCAGCAGGCCGAGGCCGGGTTCGCCGGTCAGTTGCATCGCCGCATGACCCAGGCGCATGTAGCGCGGGATCGACAGGCGCGCGCCGGGTTCGGCCAGGCGTGCGGCATCCAGGCCGAACTGCTCGAGCAGCGGCAGCGGATCCTGCCCAAGCTGCTGCACGGCGTCGGCCAGGCTGTGAATGAAACCGACCGAAAGATCGCCAAGGCGCACCCGTTGCGGCTTCACTCGGCGCCGATCCAGAGGTTCAACAGGTGGCTGCCCGGCGCCTGGCTGGCTTGCTCGACCTCGCGGGGGATCAGCAGGATGTCCCGCGAGGCCCCGCCAATCGGCCAGTCCAGCTTGCCGCGCAGGAACAGCGCCGGGCTGCTCAGGTCGCCGTCGACCAGGTGCACGCTGCTCTGCGGATAGCCGGGGCGCCAGTCGCGCTCGACCCGATAATCCACTGCGCCGACACTGAGGCGTTGCGGCGGGGTGGCGTCGGCGCGCCAGGGCCAGGGCTCGAGGTGCGGGCTGCCCTGGATCGTACCTTGCGGGGAAAACACCAGGCTGAGGTTGCGCAGCGGGCCTGTACCGCTGTGCAGGCGGCCATCTTCCACCCGCGGCTCGGGCAGCAGGATGGAACCGGCTAGCAGGGTGACCCGGTACTCGCGGGCGAGTCCGCCGAACAGCTGCTGGTAGTCCTCGGCCATCTGTTCGGCTTTCATGCGCAGCAGGGCTTCGTCCAGGCGTTCGGCATCCAGATTCAGCAGCAGCGCCTCGATGGCCAGCAGCGGGTTGCCGAGCAGCAACCAGTCGCGCACCTCCTGACGGCTGCGGGCCTGATAGAACTCGACCTTCTCGCCACGGGCCAGCAGCCAGGTGCCGATATGCTCGGGCAGCGCCACCAGGGTGTCGGGGCCGAGCAAGCCGGCATCTCGGGCGTTATCCAGGGCAGCGGCGAGCTTCAGGCGCAGATGGGCCGGGCTCTGGTAATCCATGGGATAGAGCTGCGGGCGGATCAGCAACAGGTTGCCACGCGTCTGCGCCGGCGCCGGCTCGCTGCTGATCGCGCTGCGCAGGTCGGACAGGTAATGGGCGGCCGGGCGCCGTTCAGCCCAGATCAGGAAGGCGGCCAGGCAACTGCCGGCGATCAGTACGATCAGTGCGATCAGGAGTAGCGAGAGTCTGCGGTTCATGGCTGCAGGGTAGGTCGCTGGGCGGGTGCTTGCCAAGGCCTGGCGTTCATTTTGATCATCAAGTTGTGTTTTTGGGTCATTGAGGCGCTTGCTCCGGCTCTTTATTGTCTAGCTCATAAAGAGCTGTGGTCCAGTTGAGACCGCGGCATTCCGTGAAATGCACTCGCTCGCTGTGGAGACTTCCATGACTGCTCGCTACCCGCACCTGCTCGCCCCCCTGGATCTGGGCTTCACCACCCTGCGCAACCGCACCCTGATGGGCTCGATGCACACCGGTCTGGAGGAGAAGCCGGGCGGTTTCGAGCGTATGGCCGCCTATTTTGCCGAGCGCGCCCGCGGTGGCGTTGGCCTAATGGTCACCGGCGGGATCGGCCCGAACGAGGAGGGCGGCGTGTATGCCGGGGCGGCCAAGCTGACCACCGTGGAAGAGGCGCAAAAGCATAAGGTTGTCACCCAGGCCGTGCATGAGGCGGGCGGCAAGATCTGCATGCAGATCCTGCACGCCGGGCGTTATGCCTACAGCCCCAAGTCGGTGGCGCCGAGCGCGATTCAGGCGCCGATCAACCCGTTCAAACCGAAAGAACTGGACGAGGAAGGCATCGAGAAGCAGATCCAGGATTTCATCACCTGCTCGCTGCTGGCCCAACAGGCCGAGTACGACGGCGTCGAGATCATGGGTTCGGAAGGCTACTTCATCAACCAGTTCCTCGCCGCCCACACCAACCAGCGCAGCGACCGCTGGGGTGGCAGCTACGAAAACCGCATGCGTCTGCCGGTCGAGATCGTCCGTCGGGTGCGCGAGGCGGTGGGGCCGAATTTCATCATCATCTATCGCCTGTCGATGCTCGATCTGGTCGAAGGCGGCAGCAGCTGGGAGGAGATCGTCCTGCTGGCCAAGGCCATCGAGCAGGCTGGCGCGACCCTGATCAACACCGGCATCGGCTGGCACGAGGCGCGCATTCCGACCATCGCCACCAAGGTGCCACGCGCGGCCTTCACCAAGGTCACCGCCAAGCTGCGCGGTGAAGTGCAGATCCCGCTGATCACCACCAACCGCATCAATACCCCGGAAATCGCCGAGCAGGTGCTGGCCGAAGGCGACGCCGACATGGTCTCCATGGCCCGTCCGTTCCTCGCCGACCCGGAGTTCGTCAACAAGGCTGCTGCCGGCAGGGCGGATGAGATCAACATCTGCATCGGCTGCAACCAGGCCTGCCTGGATCACACCTTCAGTGGCAAGCTGACCAGTTGCCTGGTCAACCCGCGCGCCTGTCATGAGACCGAGCTCAACTACATCGCCACCACCCAGGTGAAGAAGATCGCCGTGGTCGGTGCCGGCCCGGCTGGTCTGGCGGCCGCCACCGTCGCCGCCGAGCGTGGCCACAGCGTGACCCTGTTCGATTCGGCTGGCGAGATCGGCGGTCAGTTCAACGTGGCCAAGCGGATCCCAGGCAAGGAAGAATTCTTCGAAACCCTGCGCTATTTCAAGCGCAAGCTGCAGACCACCGGCGTCGAGCTGCACCTGAATACCCGGGTCTCGGCCGCCGAATTGGCCGGGGGCGGTTTCGACGAGGTGATCCTGGCCACCGGCATCGCCCCGCGCACTCCGGAAATCCCGGGTGTGGATAATCCCAAGGTGATCAGTTACCTGGACGCCATCCTCCAGCGCAAGCCGGTGGGGCAGACCGTCGCCGTGATCGGTGCCGGCGGTATCGGCTTCGACGTGTCCGAATTCATCACCCATCAGGGCGAGTCCAGCAGCCTTGATCGCGAGGCATTCTGGAAAGAGTGGGGCATCGACACCCAGCTGCAAGCCCGCGGCGGTGTCGCCGGGATCCAGGCCGTGCCCCATGCCCCGGCGCGTCAGGTGTTCCTGCTGCAACGCAAGAAGTCCAAGGTCGGCGACGGCCTGGGCAAGACCACCGGCTGGATTCACCGCGCCGGCCTAAAGAACAAGCAGGTGCAGATGCTCAATGCGGTCGAGTACCTCAAGATCGACGATCAGGGGCTGCACATCCGTATTGGCGAGGGTGAGCCGCAGGTGCTGGCGGTGGACAGCGTGATCCTCTGTGCCGGCCAGGATCCGCTGCGTGAGTTGCAGGATGGGCTGGTCGCGACCGGGCAAAGCGTGCACCTGATCGGTGGCGCCGATGTCGCCAGCGAGCTGGACGCCAAGCGGGCGATCGATCAAGGGTCGCGTCTGGCGGCGCAGCTGTGACGGACGCGTCGAACCCGGCTGCAGCGCTGGCCGTGCAACCGGCGGTGGCCGCGGCGCTGGATAAATGGCACGCGATGATTGCCGCCGGGGATCTCAGAGGTTGTGAAAATATCGAGCGCCGTAGCGAGAGCGTCTCCAGGCGTTCGCGGCAAGGCGCGCTACGTGAAAAGCAGGGGAGTTTAGTGAGCTAAATGACCCTGCTTTTCACGTAGCGCAACGCCGCAGCGGGCGTTTGGAGACGGTCGCAGTAGGCGGGAGTTTTTTCACAACCTCTCAGTGGGTTGCCGGCGCTGCTGCATCCGCAGGTGGTATTCCGCTCGCCCATGGCCTTCAAACCCTATCTGGGCGCGCCGCTGGTGAGCTTGATTCTCGGCACGGTAGTCAAGGTCTTCGAAGACTTTCATTACCATCGCCAACTGGTCAGCGCCGATGGCCTCGATGTAGTGCTGGAGTTTGCCGCCAAGGTGGCTGGACGCGAGCTCAAGGGTATCGATATGATCCGCTTCGATGCGCAGGGGAAGATTGTCGAGTTCGAGGTGATGATCCGGCCAATGAGCGGCTTGCAAGTGTTGGGCGATGAAATGGCCAGACGTTTGGCGCCGTTGCTGCCCGGCCAAACGTCTTGATCGATTGCGGCTAACCCATCACAGTTTTGCTCGGCCGCCGGCTCGTTCGAGCGTGGCGTCTGAGCGACTGCCAACCCAGTCACATTGCCGCTAGCGGCTTTTCCCCTAGACTTGCCTGAACAAAGGAATGACGGCTGCATTGCGGGCGTCCTCTTAGAGGGTGTTTACAAATTACTGCGCTCGGCCATGCTGCGTTGAAATCAGCCTCAAAATGCTCATGTACTACTCGTACACTCCGCTTTTTCGGCTGATTTCGCCTTGCCTGACCATCGCTCGCTACATTTGTAAGCACCCTCTTAGCTGTGGGATATCTCGCTGAACCGTGGCAAACGGTTGTAAGCAGAGCGTTCGTGTGAACGCTGGTTACCTGCGTTAGCTGATTCCATCGTATTGGCCTAGAGGGAAACCGATGAGCATGCAGAACAAGCCGCAGATGGTTGAGGCCGTGATGTTCTTCAGTGAACGCGGTGGCGTCTGCAAGCAGATGTTGTTTGCCGAGTTCGAGGCCTTGCTCGATGGTGTGGTCAACATGCCGGAGTTTGCCGACCAGCAGCTGCGCATTGCCTATGTGGCGATCAATCCGCGCCTGTTGATCCGGGCGGCGGTGTTCTTCTATCTGGATTTCGACGAGAAAGGCGCGCCGGACTCGGGCTGGAATATTCCCCTGCAGCATCTGTCCGAGCGTGCCGGCCGTGGCCCCGACCTCGGTGCCGGGCCGATTCGGCTGGCCTGCCGCAGTCAGTGCCCGGTGTCCTGGCATCAGATGCACCTGTGGGATCCGAATCTGGCCCCTGGGCACAATGACCTGGTATTGCTGCGTGATGCCGTCAAGCGCAACAACCTGGGTTTGCTGGTTGAGGACGACAGCCCCCAGGCGGTTGCTCCCGAACGCTTGCACATGGCCTCGGAAGACAAGTGGTATGCGCCCGATGCGGCCGCGGAGGTGGCCGGTAAAATCACCGAGAGCATGGATCAGGAGCACCGCCTGAAGACCGCGCAGCTGATCAAGCAGCAGCGCTTGCGCATCAGCAGCCTGAGCCAGCAACACGAAGAGGAAGTGGCCAAGCTCAAGTTGGCCCATGAACAGCAGAGTACGAGCATGCAGGCGCAGGCGAGCGAGCTGCGCCAGGCGTTGCGCCAGCAACAGGAGCTGAACGCCACGCTCAAGGCGCAATTGGCCGCTCAGGCGGCCGGCATGCAGTCGTTCCGCGAGGAGATGACCGAGCAGATGCGCGAGCTGGAGCGCCATGACCGGAGCGAAAGCGAGATTCTGCGAGTCCAGTTCGAGAATGAGCTGCAAGCCAAGATCGCCTCGGCAGTGGCCGAGTACAAGGAGCAAGTCGCCATTCGCGATGTCGAACTCGCCTACCGCAATGAGCAGGACGCGCAGTTGCACGAGGAAGTCGAGCGGCTCAAACGTGAGCGCGACGAGCTGGTCGGCCAGGGCGGCGAGCAGATTCTCGAGCGCTTGGCCACGCTCGGCGTGGTCTTCGTGGTCTATCACCCCGGCGCCGGGCACCTGACCATTCCCCTGCAGGACATCGGCAGTTATCGGGCCAATCCCATGGCCTATGCGGCGGCCAAGTGTTTCGTTTCCGAAGTGCAGTACCGCCAGTGGCTGGCGCACTACCAGCAGCCGAATTGCGAGGCGACGCTGCCCAGCGGCCAGCGCTGCGCCATCCCGATCGATCGGGTCGACACCCCGAGCCGTTTCACCGTCGGCAACTCCAACTGCTGCGAGCGGCACAAGGCTGGTAGCCGCTTGCGCACAGTCGGTTAACCTTGCTGCCCGTTGACTGGGCGCCCAGGGCGCCGCTCGAGCACCTGCGTCTGGATTGGCTGGCGCAGGCCGGGGTCGAACTGGCGGTGTTGCGCCTGGATCTGATCGACCCGCTGATCAGCGGCAACAAATGGTTCAAGCTGGCGCCCTACCTGCAAGCGGCCAGGGCGGTCGGCGCCGAGGGGCTGATCAGTCTTGGCGGCGCCCATTCCAATCATCTGCATGCGCTGGCCGCTGCCGGCAAGCGCTTCGACTTCCCCACGGTTGGTCTGCTCCGCGGCACGCCGCAGGACACGCCTACCGTGCGCGATCTGCAGCGCTTCGGCATGCAGCTGCACTGGCTCGGCTATGGCGGCTATCGTGCCCGCCATCGGCCGGGTTTCTGGGAGCCGTGGCGTGAGCGCTACGGCAACCTGCATCCGGTACCCGAGGGCGGTGGTGGTTTGCCGGGGGCCATGGGCTGTAGCGGGCTGGTGAGTCAGGTGCAGGAACAGCTGAGCGCGCTCGGTTGGGCCGACTATCACGGCTGGTGGCTGGCGGCGGGCACGGGAACGACCCTCGCGGGGCTGGTGCTGGGCGAAGCGGGTGCGCATCCGGTCTATGGCGCGCTGGCGGTGCCTGACGGTCATGGCGTGGCGCAACAGGTGCGGGCGATTCTCGCCGAGGCGCAGGCGCCGGCTTGCGCCTACCGGTTGCTGGATGCCAGTCGCGGCGGTTTTGCCAAGGTCGATGCGGCACTGCTGGAGTTTCTCCTGGCCAGCGAAGCGGCCAGCGGGCTGGCGCTGGAGCCGCTGTATACCGCCAAGGCGCTAATGGCGTTGCGTCAGCGCGTCGAGGCCGGTTACTTTGAATGCGGCAGTCGCCTGGTGTTTGTGCATACCGGCGGCTTGCAGGGACGCGCGGCGGCGATGCGCCAGTATCAACGGTTGTGAACACGCGCTATTTGCTTGCGCGCCCTCCGAGTCTTGACCAGCGGAGCCTGGATACCCATGAACGACGCCCTGAATCCCGACCAGTTGCGCAGTTTTACGCCGCTCAATGTGCTGTCCGAACAGCAGTGGCGGGAGCTGCGCAGTCAGTTGGTCCCGCAGCCGCTGCTGGCCGGGCAGTTGCTCTTTCGCCGCGGCGACCAGGCGGGCCGGACTTATTACCTGCTCGCTGGCGAACTGCTGCTGCAGACGGCCGATGGCCAGCAGCAGCGTCTGAGCGCCGGCAGCGAGGCCAGTTGCCACCCGCTGTCGCCCGGCTTGCCGCGTCTGCATGAAGTGCGTGCCGCCAGCGATGCCAGCTTGCTGGCGGTCGACACGGCCACCCTCGACCGGCTGCTGACCTGGCGCCTGGCCTATCAGGATTTGCTCCTCGAGCTTGGCCAGAACCATGCCGATGTGGAGTGGCTGGAGCGTCTTCTGCAGAACCCCGTATTCGCCAAGGTGCCGCCGAGCAATGTGCGCACCATGCTCGAGCGTCTGCAGCGCATCGAGCTGGCGGCGGGCACTACCCTGTTGCGTGAAGGGGAGTCCGGCGACTGCTGTTATTTCCTCGAAAGCGGTCGCGCCGAAGTGATCCGCGGCGCCGGCAGCGAGCAGCAGGTTCTGGCCGAGCTGGAGGTGGGCGCCTGTTTCGGTGAGGAGGCCTTGCTCGCCGACCGCCCGCGTAATGCCACGGTGACGCTGATCGAGGATGGCGTGGTGTTGCGCCTCGCTCGTCAGGATTTCTTCTCGTTGCTCAAGGCGCCGGTGGTCGACGACGTTGCCCTGGGCGAGGCGACGCGCCTGCTGGCAGCCGGCGCACAGTGGCTGGACGTGCGCCTGCAAGAGGAATACGAACAGGCCCATGCCTTGGAGTCCCTGCATATGCCGTTGCAGCTGCTGCGCCTGAAGGCGCGGTTGCTGGATAAGGCGCGCACCTATCTGTGCTATTGCGACAGTGGCAAGCGCAGCGCCAGCGCGGTGTTCTTGCTTGCGCAGCTGGGCTTCACGGCCTATGTCCTGCGCGACGGTTTGGATGTGCTACCGGCGGTGCAGCGCGATGCCTTGTTGTGCGAAAGCGGCTCGGGCTACCTGGCGCGGTCGGGCGGGCGTACCGAGCGCAGCGGCTGACGGTTGTCCTTGGCGCTAAATCGCGGCGGGTGCGGGCGTGGCTGCCGGCCAGTCGTCGCTAACCAGAAACAGCCGCTCCACCTCATGCCAGTCGCCCTGCGGGCCGTGCTGCAGCCGCACCAGTAATTGCGCCTTGGCCTGCGGCTGCAGGGCGTGCAACCAGTTCTGCAAGCTCTCGGCGGGCCACAGCTCGGCCCGGCCAATTCGCGCCGGTGCCAGCCAGGCCGGGCGTGGCAAGGGCTGCCAGCAGCCGGCGCTGTTCTGCGCGGCGAAGGCAGGCCAGTCACGCCGGTGCAGCCAGCGACCGGTCAAGTGCTGAGGGTTGGCGCCGGGAGGCGGCACGCAAGGTTGCTGCCAGGGGTAGAACAGGTAACCGCCGAGCCAGAGCGCGGCCTGGGCATGGCCCAGGTCGAGTTCGGCCAGCGCCGGGCGCGCCTCGCCGCGGGCCGACATGGGCAGCTGGTGCTGGCTGAGATGATCGAGCTTGATATCCAGGCGGTCATGGCAGCCCGGGCCGATCCAATGGGCGAGTTGGGCGCCGCTTTGCTGTTGCGGGCCGAGGTAGAGTTTGATCGCCAGTTCCAGGTGGTGCACGCCTTCCTCGTCGCGCAGCAGCAAGTCGAGTTCGCCGAGGGTCTGGCCGTTTTGGCGGATCGGCAGGTTGGCCGCCAGCAACTCGATGCCGGGGGCGGCGTGCAGGGCAAACTGCCAGAGACGTTCGTAATACAGGCCCAGGCGCCGCACCGAACGCTGCGCCAGCCAGTTCGACAAACTACCGGGGTCGCTGTCGAGACGCCGCAGCCAGTCGGCCAGCATGCCCGGCGCACGGCTCCACTGGCTGGCGCTGAGCGGGTGGCGTTGCGGCCACGGCAGGCTGCTCAGCAGCGGCGGCGAAAGCAGCACCCAGGCCAGATCCCGCACCACGGGTTGGCGCAGTTGCTGCTGCAGGTCGGGAAGCGCGGGAAACGGTGTCATGGTGCGAGCATAGCGCCAAATCCGGGCGTGGCGCTTGTCGACCTTGTGCGGTTCGGCTTGGCGCAAATACCGCGAGTTTGCCGCTGCCTGCGGCTTTCGCCCATAATCGAGCCTGTCTAGATCCAGAGCCTGCGGGAGCACCATGGAGCAATTTCGTAATATCGGCATCATCGGCCGTCTGGGTAGCACCCAGGTGCTGGAGACCATCCGCCGGCTGAAGCGGTTTCTGATCGATAGGCACCTGCATGTGATTCTCGAGGACACCATCGCCGAAGTGCTGCCGGGCCATGGTTTGCAAACCTCTTCACGGAAGATTCTCGGCGAGGTCTGCGACCTGGTCATAGTCGTCGGCGGCGACGGCAGCATGCTCGGCGCGGCCCGCGCGCTGGCGCGGCACAAGGTGCCGGTGCTGGGGGTGAACCGCGGCAGCCTGGGCTTTCTCACCGATATCCGTCCGGATGAACTGGAACTCAAGGTCGCCCAGGTCCTGGAAGGCAACTACCTGACCGAGAACCGTTTTCTGCTGGAGGCCGAAGTGCGTCGGCATGGCGAAGCGATCGGCCAGGGCGATGCCCTCAACGACGTGGTGCTGCACCCGGGCAAGTCGACGCGGATGATCGAATTCGAGTTGTTCATCGATGGCCAGTTCGTCTGCAGTCAGAAGGCCGACGGCCTGATCGTCGCCACACCGACCGGCTCCACGGCCTATGCGCTGTCCGCCGGCGGGCCGATCATGCACCCCAAGCTGGATGCCATGGTCATAGTGCCGATGTACCCGCATACCTTGTCCAGCCGGCCGATCGTGGTGGATGGCAACAGCGAGTTGAAAATCGTCGTGTCCAAGGATATGCAGATTTATCCGCAGGTGTCCTGCGATGGCCAGAATCACTTCACCTGCGCGCCCGGCGATACCGTCACGGTGAGCAAGAAGCCACAGAAGCTGTGCCTGATCCACCCGCTCGATCACAACTACTACGAGGTCTGCCGCAACAAGCTGGGTTGGGGCAGTCGGCTCGGGGGCGGAGGCGCCTGAATGCACCTCGATCCCGCGCGTGGCTACGACCTGATTGGCGACATCCACGGTTGTGCACTGACTCTCGAACACTTGCTCGATAGCCTCGGCTATCGGCGCCAGGGCGGTGTCTGGCGTCATCCGCAGCGCATGGCGATTTTTCTCGGTGACCTGGTCGATCGCGGTCCGCGTATCCGTGAAGCCCTGCATCTGGTGCATGACATGGTCCAGGCCGGCGAGGCGCTGTGCATCATGGGCAATCACGAGTTCTATGCCCTCGGCTGGAGCACCCTGGCTGCGCCCGGCAGCGCTCAGCACTATGTGCGCGAGCACACGCCGCGGCATGCCCGGCTGATCAAGGAGACCCTGGAGCAGTTCGCGGCCTATCCCGCGGAATGGTCCGAATTTCTTGCCTGGTTCTACGAGTTACCGTTGCTCATCGATGCCGGGCATTTCCGCGTGGTGCATGCCTGCTGGGACGCAAGCCTGATCGAGCCATTGCGCGCGCAGTTTGCCGACGCCTGCATTGACGAGCATTTCCTCCAGGCCTCGGCAGTGCCGGGGAGCTTTGCCAATACCGCCCTGGATCGTCTGCTCCGCGGCACCGACATGCGTCTGCCGCACGGCTTGACCCTGACCAGTGGCGAGGGTTTCACCCGTGCGCATTTTCGAACCAAGTTCTGGGAGGAAGACCCACAGACCTACGGCGATATCGTCTTTCAGCCCGATGCCTTGCCGGCGTTGGCCGCGCAAACCCCGTTGAGCGAACTGCAAAAAAACGAGCTGCTGAGATACGGCGCCGATCAGCCACTGTTGTTCGTCGGCCACTATTGGCGCAGCGGCAAGCCGGCACCGATCCGTCCTAACCTGGCCTGCCTGGATTACAGCGCGGTGTTGAACGGCAAGCTGGTGGCCTATCGGCTGGATCAGGAAACGCGCCTGGATCCGCACAAGTTCGTCTGGGTCGACGTCCAGCGCCCGCAGGCTCCGCGATGAGCCCGGTTGCCGTTCTGCGACTGCCGATCCAGACCGATCTCAGCGGCTTCATCGTCCTGTTGCGGCGCTTGCAGGTGCCGCACCGGGTCTCCGAGGAAGCAGGCGAACAGGTGCTGTGGGTGTCGGATGAATTGGCCGAGCAGGTGCGCGACTTGTATCTGCGCTACCCGCAGGGCGATGCGGCGCTGCAGCCGGCAACCCCGGCGCAGGCCACAACGGGGTTTGTCCGGCAGTTGCGCGAAAGCCCACTGACGGCCGGCATGCTCGGGCTGACCTTGCTGGTGGCCGTGCTGACCGCACTGGGCGACAACTTTGCGGCGATCCGCTGGTTCAGCTTCGTCGATTTCCGCATTCAGGGCGATTACATCTACTTCAGTTACCTGGCCGAAATGCTCGAAACGGGGCAGTGGTGGCGCCTGATCACGCCGATGCTGATCCATTTCGGTCTGCTCCATCTGACGATGAATGCACTCTGGTACTGGGTGCTGGGGCGGCGCATCGAGGCACGCCAGGGGACGTGGATGCTGCTCGGGCTGACGCTGCTGTTCAGCCTGGCCTCCAATCTGGCCCAGTACAGTTTTTCCGGGCCGGCCTTGTTTGGCGGCTTGTCCGGCGTGCTTTACGGCCTGCTGGGGCACTGCTGGCTGTTCCAGCGTCTGGCGCCCACTGCCGAGTATCAGCTGCCGCGCGGCGTGCTGGTGATGATGCTGGCCTGGTTGCTGATCTGCATGACCGGCATCTTCGAACTGCTGCAGTTTGGCGCGATTGCCAATGCCGCCCATGTCGGCGGCTTGCTCGCCGGTTGCGCCACCGGCCTGCTCGGTGGAGCCCTGGCGCGCCGGCGTGGCGACAGATGATTGCACGGGCTTGCGTCAAGCGCTCGCGAGCGCCTGGCGCAGCCGGTAAACTGCGGCTTCGTATTCGGAGGTATCCATGTCGTCCTTTCTTCAAGCCATTGAAAATATCACCCCGGACATTCACCAGAACCTGAAATTGGCTCTGGAAATCGGCAGGTGGCCCGATGGCCGCAAGCTGACCCAGGAGCAGAAGGAACTGACCCTGCAGGCGCTGATCGCCTGGGAATCCCTCAATCTCCCCGAGGATCAACGCATCGGCTACATGGGCGGACAGGCCTGCGGCTCCAAGTCCAAGGCCAGCGCAGAGGCCGAGCCAAATCCGCAGTTCAAGGCTCTGCATTGATGGCCGAGTTGGCCCGCGGTGCCCTGAGCAAGATGGCGGCGCGCCTGGATGCTCCGGTGCAGTACGCCTTTCGCCTGGACGATCAGGAGGTGGCGGTCAATCCGCTGATCGGCAAGACCCTGCGTCTCGAGTACCTGGGCGCCATTCATTGCAGTCACTGCGGGCGCAAGACCAAGACCAGTTTCAGCCAGGGCTACTGCTACCCCTGCATGCAGAAGCTGGCGCAGTGCGATATCTGCATCATGAGCCCGGAGCGCTGCCACTATGACGCCGGCACCTGCCGCGAGCCGAGCTGGGGCGAGCAGTTCTGCATGACCGACCATGTGGTCTACCTGGCCAACTCCTCGGGCGTTAAGGTCGGCATCACCCGCGCCACGCAGGTTCCGACGCGCTGGATCGACCAGGGCGCGAGCCAGGCCTTGCCGATCCTGCGGGTGGCGACCCGGCAGCAGTCGGGCCTGGTCGAAGACCTGCTGCGCAGTCAGGTGGCGGACAAGACCAACTGGCGCGCCTTGCTCAAGGGCGACGCGGTGCCGGTCGACCTGCCAGCAGTTCGTGAGCAGCTATTCGCCAGCTGTAGCGCCGGGCTCACCGCGTTGCAGCAGCGCTTCGGCATTCAGGCGATTCAGCCGCTGAGCGACCAGCAGCCGCTGGACATCCGCTACCCGATCGAGGCCTACCCGGCCAAGATCAGCAGCTTCAACCTGGACAAGAACCCGATTGCCGAAGGCACCCTGCTCGGTATCAAGGGCCAGTACCTGATGTTCGACACCGGCGTGATCAATATCCGCAAGTACACCGCTTATCAGTTGGCCATCCAGCAGATCGCCGCCTGACCACCACTTGCAGCTTGAAGCGTCTCGCTTGAAGCTGTCGCGAAGAGGCCCCCCATGCGCACCGAACAACCGAAGATGATCTACCTCAAGGACTATCAGGCGCCGGACTACCTGATCGACGAGACGCACCTGACCTTCGAGTTGTTCGAGGATCACACCCTGGTCCATGCGCAGCTGGTGATGCGGCGCAACCCGGCGGCCGGCGCCGGCTTGCCGGTGCTGGTGCTGGACGGCCAGCAGTTGGAATTGTTGTCGCTGTCCCTCGATGGCCAGGAACTGAGCCCGGCGGACTACCAACTGAGCGCCAGCCACCTGAGCCTGCAACCGAAGAGCGCCAGCTTCGTCATCGACAGCAGCGTGCGCATCCATCCGGAAAGCAACACCGCCCTGGAAGGCCTGTACAAGTCCGGCAGCATGTTCTGCACCCAGTGCGAGGCCGAGGGTTTCCGCAAGATTACCTATTACCTCGATCGCCCGGACGTGATGAGCAAGTTCACCACCACGGTCAGCGCCGAGCAGCACAGCTACCCGGTGCTGCTGTCCAACGGCAATCCGATTGCCAGCGGCCCGGAGGAAACTGCCTCTGGAAACAGTGTTCGGCACTGGGCGACCTGGCAGGATCCGTTCATGAAGCCGGCCTACCTGTTCGCCCTGGTCGCCGGCGACCTCTGGTGCGTGGAAGACAGCTTCACCACCATGAGCGGCCGCGATGTGGCGCTGCGCATCTATGTCGAGCCGGAGAACATCGACAAGTGCCAGCACGCCATGGACAGCCTGAAGAAGTCGATGAAGTGGGACGAAGAGGTCTACGGTCGTGAGTACGACCTGGACATCTTCATGATCGTCGCGGTCAACGACTTCAACATGGGCGCCATGGAGAACAAGGGCCTGAATATCTTCAACTCCAGCTGCGTGCTGGCCAAGGCCGAGACCGCCACCGATGCCGCCCACCAGCGGGTCGAGGCGGTGGTCGCCCACGAGTACTTCCACAACTGGTCGGGCAACCGGGTGACCTGCCGCGACTGGTTCCAGCTGTCGCTGAAAGAAGGCTTCACCGTGTTTCGCGACGCCGAGTTCAGCGCCGACATGAACTCGCGCACGGTCAAGCGCATCGAGGACGTGGCCTATCTGCGCACCCATCAGTTCGCCGAGGATGCCGGCCCGATGGCCCATCCGGTACGCCCCGAGTCGTTCATGGAGATTTCCAACTTCTATACCCTGACCGTCTACGAGAAGGGTTCGGAAGTGGTACGCATGATCCGCACCCTGGTCGGCGACGCGGGCTTCCGCCAGGGCAGTGACCTGTACTTCGAGCGTCACGATGGCTCTGCTGCGACCTGCGACGATTTCATCAAGGCCATGGAAGACGCCAATGGCGTCGACCTGAGCCAGTTCAAACGCTGGTACAGCCAGGGCGGCACGCCGCGTTTGGCCGTCAGCGAGGCCTACGATGCTGCCGCCAAGACCTACAGCCTGAGCTTCCGCCAGAGCTGTCCGGCCACGCCGGGGCAGCGCGAGAAGTTGCCCTTCGTCATCCCGGTCGAGCTGGGCCTGCTGGACGGACAGGGCGGCGAGATGCCGTTGCGCCTGGCCGGCGAGGCGAGCGCCGGTGGTACGTCACGGGTGATCTCGATCACCGAAACCGAGCAGTTGGTGACCTTTGTCGATGTCGCCGAACAGCCGCTGCCCTCGTTGCTGCGCGGCTTCTCCGCGCCGGTCAAGCTGAGCTTCCCCTACAGCCGCGATCAGTTGATGTTCCTCATGCAGCACGATGCCGACGGCTTCAACCGCTGGGAAGCCGGTCAGCAGTTGTCCGTGCAGGTGTTGCAGGAGTTGATCGGCCAGCATCAGCGCGGCGAGACCTTGCAGCTGGATCAGCGCCTGGTCAGCGCACTGCGCAGCGTGCTGGAGAACGCGTCGCTGGATCAGGCCATGGTCGCCGAGCTGCTCTCGTTGCCGGGTGAGGCCTACCTCAGCGAAATCAGCGAAGTGGCCGATGTCGAGGCCATCCACAGCGCCCGCGAATTCGCCCGCCAGCAACTGGCCGAGGCACTGTTCGATCTGCTCTGGCAGCGTTACCAGGCCAATCGCGAGCTTTCGCGCGGCAGCGCCTATGTCGCCGAGGCCGAACACTTCGCCCGGCGCAGCCTGCAGAACATCGCGCTGTCCTACCTGATGCTCAGCGGCAAGCCCGAGGTGCTGGCTGCCTGCCTGGAACAGTTCGAGGTGTGCGACAACATGACCGAGCGCCTGGCGGCGTTGGCGGTGCTGGTCAATTCGCCGTTCGACGAGGAGAAGGCCAAGACCCTGGCCAGCTTTGCCGAGTTCTTCAAGGACAACCCGTTGGTCATGGATCAGTGGTTCAGCGTGCAGGCGGCCTGCAGCCTGCCGGGCGCCTTGGCGCGTGTGCAGCAACTGATGACGCACCCGGCCTTCACCCTGAAAAATCCGAACAAGGTGCGCGCCCTGATCGGCGCGTTCAGCGGGCAGAACCTGGTCAATTTCCATCAGGCCGACGGCAGCGGTTACCGTTTCCTGGCCGATCAGGTGATTACCCTCAATGCCCTCAACCCGCAGATCGCCTCGCGCTTGCTCGGGCCGTTAACCCGTTGGGGCAAATACGACGACGCGCGTCAGGCCTTGATGAAGGCCGAGCTGCAACGGATTCTCGCGTCGGGCGAACTGTCCAGCGATGTTTACGAGGTGGTCAGCAAAAGCCTCGCCTGATAGCTATGGTGCGGTCTGGAGTAAGTCGCCGCAGGCAGCGCACCATGGTTCACCGGCACGGCATAAAGCTGGCGGGTTGTCGCTTCGCTCCGAAGCCGCCCTACCCGCAGGCAGTGCACCATGGGTTCGCCGGCGCGGCACAAAGCTGGCGGGTTGTCGCTGCGCGCCGAACGGACCGCCGCCCGGCTGCCCCTCCCGCAGGCCGTGCACCATCGACTGCAGCCAGCCGATTGCGCATGACGGATATTTCCAAGCCGCGACCCTGTGTCGCCGCAGCCCATGTGGATGTTCGTGTCCTGTTGGCAAAAGGCCGCTACAGTGATGGCATCCGTGCGTATCACTGCGTCGAATAAACGATCAATCACAGGGGCCGGCCTTAACAAAACATAACGTCACGCCGATTGTCAGGCCTTTCGAAAGCCCGCTAGCATAGGCGGTCTGCTAAAAAAGCAGCACCACCGATAACAACAAAGGGGGAAGGTTTATGAGTGAGCCCGTCATGCGGCGCACCTGGGCCGGTCTGTTCAACGCACTGGCGCTGCGCTTCTACTCGCCGTTGGCTAAAGCGTTCTCGCTCTGCAGTGTGCTGTCCATTGTGCTGTTCACTGCCGCGCCATTGCAGGCGCAAACCACCGCCGATTCAGCTGCCCGCTCCTCGATCGATTCGCCGAAAGCAGTGGAAAAACTGCTGTTGGACGTCACGCGCGTCGGTCAGCGCCTGGTGGTCGTGGGCGATCGTGGTCATATCCTCTACTCCGACGACAATGCCGTCAGCTGGACTCAGGTCAAGGTGCCGACCCGGCAGATGCTCACCGCGGTGTTCTTTGTCGATGATCAGCACGGCTGGGCGGTCGGTCACGATGCGTTGATTCTCGCCAGTAACGATGGCGGCGCTACCTGGGTCAAGCAGTTCGAGGACCTGGCGCGCGAGGCGCCGCTGCTCGACGTCTGGTTCAGGGACCGCAACAACGGTTACGCCGTGGGCGCCTACGGTGCGCTGCTGGAAACCAGCAATGGTGGGGCGAACTGGGAAGATGTCAGCGAGCGCCTGGATAACGAAGACGGTTATCACCTGAACGCCATAGTCGCGGTCAAGGATGCCGGCTTGTTCGTCGTCGGCGAACTGGGCGGCATGTTCCGTTCGGCCGATTGGGGGCAAACCTGGGAAACCCTTCAGGGGCCCTATGAGGGCTCACTGTTTGGCGCTGTTGGCACCGGCGAAACCGGCAGCCTGCTGGTCTATGGTCTGCGCGGCCACCTGTTCCGCTCCGCCGACTTCGGTGATAGCTGGCAGCAGATCGAGCTGAATACCCCGAATAACGGGCCGCTGGAGTTCGGCCTGGCCGATGGCAATCGACTTGCAGACGGTTCGATCGTGGTGGTCGGGCATGGCGGCAGCGTGCTGAAAAGCAGCGATGACGGACGCACCTTCGGTTTGCTCAATCGCGTCGATCGGCTCTCGCTGGCGGGCGTCACCGCACTGGATAACGGCAACCTGATTCTGGTGGGGCAGGGCGGCGTGCATGTCGCTTCGCCGACTGGCGCCGATCTGGGCCAACAATAATAAGCCGGGAGAGTTTGCATGAGTAAGCATCAACAACGACCTGCGTCTGTCCTCGAGCGGTTGATCTTCAACAATCGTCCGGCCGTGATTGTGCTGTGCCTGCTGATCAGCGTTTTTCTGTTCTATCAGGCTGCCCAGGTACGTCCACAAACCAGCTTCGAGAAGATGATCCCGCTGGGTCATCCCTACATCCAGAAGATGCTCGAACATCGCAACGATCTGGCCAACCTGGGCAACACCGTGCGCATCTCGGTGGAAGCGGTCGATGGCGACATCTTCAGCAAGGAGTACATGGAGACGCTGCGTCAGATCAACGACGAAGTGTTCTACATTCCCGGTGTCGATCGTTCCGGCCTGAAGTCGCTGTGGAGTCCGAGCGTACGCTGGACCGAGGTGACCGAAGAGGGCTTCGCCGGCGGCGAGGTGATTCCGCAGACCTACGACGGCTCGTCCGACAGCCTCGAGGACTTGCGCAGCAATATTCTCAAGTCCGGACAGATCGGCCGGCTGGTGGCCAACAACTTCAAATCGAGCATCGTCGATGTGCCGCTGCTGGAGTCCTATCCCGACCCTGAGGATCAGAGCAAGCTGATCCCGCTGGATTACCAGGAGTTCTCCCACGAGCTGGAAGAGAAGATTCGCGAGAAGTACCAGGCGCAGAATCCCAACGTGAAGGTGCACATCATCGGCTTCGCCAAGAAAGTTGGCGACCTGATCGATGGTCTGGTTGGCGTGGCCCTGTTCTTTGCCGTGGCCATCGGCATCACCTTCGCCCTGCTGTTGTGGTTCACCCATTGCTTCAAGAGCACCCTGGCGGTGGTCGTCACCACCCTGATCGCGGTGATCTGGCAGTTGGGCTTGCTGCATACCCTGGGCTTCGGCCTGGATCCTTATTCGATGCTGGTGCCCTTTCTGGTATTCGCCATCGGTATCTCCCATGGGGTACAAAAGATCAACGGCATCGCCATGGCCTCGGGGGAGGCGACGAGCCCGTTGGCTGCCGCGCGCATGGCGTTCCGTCAGCTGTTCATTCCCGGCTTGGTTGCCTTGCTGTCGGATGCGGTCGGCTTCATTACCTTGCTGCTGATCGATATCGGCGTGATCCGTGAGCTGGCTATCGGCGCATCTGTGGGTGTGGCGGTGATCATCCTGACCAACCTGATCCTGCTGCCGGTGATGATTTCCTACATCGGCATCAGCAAGAAGGCGGTCAGGATCAGCCGTGAAGAGGCAGCCAAGGATCATCCGGTCTGGCGTCTGATTTCCAACTTCGCCCACCCGATGGTGGCGCCGGTGTCCGTGCTGATTGCCGTGGTGGCCCTGGCCGGTGGCGTCTGGTATGGCCAGAACCTGAAGATCGGCGACCTCGATCAGGGCGCGCCCGAGCTGCATCCGGACTCGCGCTACAACCTGGATAACGACTTCGTCATTCGCAACTACTCGACCAGCTCCGACGTGCTGGTGGTGATGGTCAAGACCGGATCGGAAGGTTGTTCGACCTACCAGACCCTGGCGGCCATGGACGAGCTGATGTGGACGATGGAAAACACCGAGGGCGTACAGTCGGCCATCTCCATGGTCACGGTGTCGCGTCAGGTGATCAAGGGCATGAACGAGGGCAACCTGAAATGGGAAACCCTGTCGCGTAACCAGGACGTGCTGAACAACTCGATTGCGCGGGCCGACGGCTTGTACAACGCCGATTGTTCGGTTGCGCCGGTGCTGGTGTTCCTCAACGACCACAAGGCGGAAACCCTGGAGCGGGCGGTCGCGGTCGTTGAGGACTTTGCCGCGGAACATAACCAGGAAGGCCTGGAGTTCATCCTGGCGGCGGGTAATGCCGGTATCGAAGCGGCCACCAACGAGGTGATCGCCGCGTCGGAGACCACCATGCTGCTGGCAGTCTATGCCGCCGTGAGCATCATGTGCCTGCTGACCTTCCGCTCGATTGCCGCCACCCTGTGCGTGATTCTGCCGCTGGTGCTGACCTCGGTACTGGGCAACGCGCTGATGGCCTACATGGGCATCGGGGTCAAGGTGGCGACCCTGCCGGTAATCGCGCTGGGGGTGGGCATCGGTGTCGACTACGGCATCTATATCTACAGCCGTATGGAAACCTACCTGCGCCTGGGGCTGTCGTTGCAGGAGGCCTACTACCAGACCCTCAAGTCGACCGGCAAGGCCGTGCTGTTCACCGGCGTATGCCTGGCGATCGGCGTGGCGACCTGGATGTTCTCGGCGATCAAGTTCCAGGCCGACATGGGCCTGATGCTGACCTTCATGTTCCTCTGGAACATGATCGGCGCGATCTGGCTGCTGCCGGCACTGGCACGCTTCCTGATCAACCCGGAGAAGCTGCGCAACAAGGCCTGATAGGCTGGCGCGGCACTAAAAAAACCGCGGCCTTTGGGTCGCGGTTTTTTTTAGGCTATGTACCCGTTATCTGTTGCATGAGAGATAACGTTTTTGTGGGAGCGGCCGGGCGGCGTTGCGTTTCATCCGCGAAAATATTCGAAACACTGGCAATGTTTCGCGGCTAAAGCCCCTCCCACGAGGTTGTGTTCTGGTTCTACAGATAACTGGTACATAGCCTTTTTTAGGCGCTGTAGCCGTTAACTGCTGAGACTCTGTTCTTGTGGGCAAGGCGCACTGGCAGTGCGCGCACCAGGTTGAGGATATGCCCGTTGGCGCTTTGTTTAAGGCAGGGCCTTGCCGCCGGCTTGCTCGACCTCGGCGGCTACCGAATGGATGGTGCCTGGCAGCTTGGCGTGGGGCTCGGCGGTTTCGCCGCGATGACGATATTGGCGCCATCGCGCGCCGCGCGCCGCGCGCAGGGCGATTTCGCGACCGATGCCACGGCTGGCGCCGGTTATGAACAGGGTTTTGCCTTGCAGTGACATGGGCGTGCTCCTGAATTGTTATGGTTTTGGTGTAGGGGTGGGAGGGGCCGGGCGGCGATCCGATTAGCCGCGACAAGCTGCGAGTCCGTCGCGGCTAAAGCCCCTCCCACGGGATTGCGGTCAGCTCTCGCCGGACTCGATTTCAACCAGCAACTGGCGATTCTTCACTTGATCGCCCCGGCTCACGCCAACCCGCCGAACCACACCGTCGATGCTGGCCTTGAGCGGGTGTTCCATCTTCATCGCTTCCAGCACCAGCAGCAGTTGACCCTTGCTGACCGGGCTGCCTTGCTCGACCAGCACCTCGACTATGGCGCCATCCATCGGCGCCTTGACGCTGCCGGAGCCGGTAGCCGCGGCGCTACCGACCGGCAGGTGGGTGATGTCAGTGAACTGCAGATTACCGCTGTGGCCATACAGCCAGAGCTTGTCACCTTCCAAATGATAGGCCAGGCGCTGGCGAATGCCGTCCAGCTGCAGGCTGGTCCAGCGGCCGTCGCAAGCCAGCAACCTGAGGCTGATCGACTGCTCACCGACCTTGGCCAGCAGGCTGGGTTGTGCGCCGTCCGCCAGCACCTCCAGCTCGACGCTATGCTGCTGCTCACCTTGTTCCAGAACAAAACCCCAGGGCGCGCTGCCGGCATTGCGCCAGCCGGCCAGGCCGCTCTGGTGGGCGCTGGCGCTGGCCGATTGCTGGTAGAGCAGGGCGGCGGCTATCGCCAGTTCGCCAGCAGTTGGCGGTTGTGGTCGCAGGCTCGGGTCGGCGGCGAAATGCTCGGCGATAAAGGCCGTGGTGGCGTTACCGGCGGCGAACTCGGGGTGGCGCAGCAGGTTGGCGAGAAAGCGCTGGTTGCCATTGACGCCCAGCAGCACGCAATCCTCCACCGCGCGCACCAGCTTGCGCCGGGCCTCCTCGCGGGTGGCGCCATAGGCGATGACCTTGGCCAGCATGGGGTCGTAGAACGGGCTGATGGCCTGGCCTTCGAGCAGACCGTGATCGATGCGGATACCGTCGAGCATTGCTGGCTCCCAGCGCAGCACGCGGCCGGTTTGCGGCAGGAAATTCTGCGCCGCATCTTCGGCATATAGACGCACTTCGATGGCATGGCCGGTCAGGCGGATTTCCTCCTGCTTGAGTGGCAGTTCCTGGCCTTCTGCGACGCGAATCTGCCAAGTCACCAAGTCCTGGCCGGTGATCAACTCGGTGACCGGGTGCTCGACCTGCAGTCGGGTATTCATCTCCAGAAAGAAGAATTCGCCGCTGCGGTCCAGCAGGAACTCCACGGTGCCGGCGCCGACGTAGTCGACCGAGGCGGCGGCCTTGACCGCGGCCTCGCCCATGGCTTTACGCAGCTCGGGCGTCATCAGCGGGCAGGGCGCTTCCTCGACGACCTTCTGGTGGCGGCGCTGCACCGAACAGTCGCGCTCACCGAGGTAAACGATATTGCCGTGCTGGTCGCCGAACACCTGGATCTCCACATGGCGCGGCTGGATCACCGCCCGTTCCAGGATCAGCTCGTCGGAGCCGAAGGCGTTCTGCGCTTCCGAACGGGCAGTGCGGATCTGCGCCAGCAGTTCGCTCGCTTCATGGACCAAACGCATGCCACGGCCACCGCCGCCGGCACTGGCCTTGATCATCAGCGGGAAGCCGATGCGCTGGGCTTCGCGGCTAAGGGTTTCATCGTCCTGCTCTGCACCCTCGTAGCCCGGGATACAAGGCACGCCGGCCTTGAGCATGGCGATCTTCGACAGGCGCTTGCTGCCCATCAGGTGAATGGCTTCCACGGTCGGGCCGATAAACACGATGCCGGCGGCCTCGCAGGCGCGGGCGAAGTCGGCGTTCTCCGAGAGAAAGCCGTAGCCGGGGTGGATGGCGCCGGCGCCGGTTTTCTGGGCGGCAGCGATAATGGCGTCGATCCGCAGATAGGACTGATTGACCTGGGCCGGGCCGATGCATACGGCCTGGTCGGCCAGTTGCACATGGCGCGCGTCGGCGTCGGCCTCGGAGTAGACCGCCACGGTGCGGTAACCCAGGGACTGGGCGGTGCGCATCACCCGGCAGGCGATTTCGCCGCGGTTGGCGATCAGGATTTTGTAAAAGGCGGGCATCTGTGTGCTCCTGCTGGTCGATCCGGATTGTGTCCGGGCTACGAATTGCGATCAGGTTGTGTGGGAGGGGCTTTAGCCGCGAAACAGCGATACCCGTCGCGGCTAAAGCGGATCGCCGCCCGGCCTCTCCCACAGGTTTATTCTGCGGCCCACTTGGGCGCGCGTTTCTGCATAAAGGCCAGGGTGCCTTCGACGCCTTCGGCCCCCGCCACCGCTGCGGCAAACTGCTCGGCCGCCCGATCCAGCAATGGGCCGAGCGTTTCGTTCTCGGCAGCCAGGAGCAATGCCTTGGTCGTGGCATTGGCCTGGGGTGCGCACTGGTGTATCTGCCCGAGTACCTGCTGCAAGCGCGTTTCGATGGCCGAATCGTCCGGCTCGCTGAAATGCACCAGGCCCAGGCGCAACGCTTCTGCACCATCGAAGCGCGCGGCGGTGAGGGCCAGGCGGCGGGTCTGGGTCAGGCCGATGCGCTTGACCACAAAGGGCGCAATCTGCGCGGGCAGAATACCCAGGGTGGTTTCCGGCAGACCGAACCTGGCGTCCTCCTGGGCGATGGCAATATCCGAGACGCAGACCAGGCCGAAGCCGCCGCCGAACACCGCGCCTTGCAGCACGGCAATCAACACCTGGGGCGTGTGCTGGGCTTGTTCCAGCAGGCTGCCGAAGGCGCGGTTAAGCGCACGGTAGGCGTCGGCGCTCCCCTCACCTTGAGCGCGTGCGCGAGCACCGGCCATATCCTTGATGTCGCCGCCGGCGCAGAAGTGTCCACCGGCGCCGCGCAGCACGATGGCGCGCACGCTCAGGTCGCCATGTACGGCCGCCAGCACTGCGCGCAGTTCGCCGACCATGGCCAGGCTCATGGCATTGCGGCTGTCCGGGCGGTTGAGGGTGATGTGCAGCACGCCGGCGTCGAGGTCGAGCAGCAGGGTTTCGCAGGTTGGTAATAGGGGCATCAGGTTTTCCTCGGTGTTTGCCGCTGCGCGCTTTGTGTAGGAGCCAGGTGGGGCTAGTCCTTGCTGGCGATCTCAGATCTGTGGATCGCCAGCAAGCTGGCTCCTGCAGGTCATGGCATCAGCCCTTCTTATGGCCTGCCGTCCTTGGCGGCCACCCTTCGGGCCGTCGCTACGCGACGTTAAAAATAGCTCCAGGCTATTTTTTCTTACCCGGCAAAATGCCCATCAGCTTGCAGATAATGCCGAGCATGATCTCGTCGGCGCCGCCGCCGATCGATACCAGGCGCACATCGCGATAGGCGCGGGAAACCGGGTTGTCCCACATGTAGCCCATGCCGCCCCAATATTGCAGGCAGCTGTCGGTGACTTCGCGGCCCAGGCGCCCGGCCTTGAGCTTGGCCATGGACGCCAGGTTGGTCACATCGCGGCCGCGCACGTACTGCTCGGTGGCCTGGTAGACCAGGGCGCGCAGGCACTCGACTTCGGTCTGCAGTTCGGCCATGCGGAAGTGGATGACCTGGTTGTCGATCAGCGCGTTGCCGAAGGTCTTGCGCTCCTTGCAGTAGGCGATGGTGGTCTCGATGCAGTGCTCCAGGCCCTTGATCATATTGGCCGCGCCGAACAGGCGTTCTTCCTGGAACTGCAGCATCTGCATCATGAAGCCGGCGCCTTCGTGGCCGATGCGGTAGCGCTGCGGCACGCGCACATCGTCGAAGAACACCTGGGCGGTTTCCGAACTGCGCATGCCGAGCTTGTCCAGGTGCGGGCTGACGCTGATGCCGGGTGTGTTCATCGGCACCATGATCAGCGACTTGTTGACGTGGGGTTTGTCGTCCGAGGTATTGGCCAGCAGGCAGATAAAGTCGGCGCTTGGCGAGTTGGTGATCCACATCTTGCTGCCGTTGATCACGTAGTCGTCGCCATCCTTGCGCGCGTTGGTCTTCAGCCCGGCCACATCCGAGCCGGCGCCGACTTCGGAGACGCCGATGCAGCCGACCATCTCGCCAGTAATGGCGGGGCGCAGGAATTCTTCGCGCAGCTCGTCGGAGCCGAACCGCGCCAGGGCCGGGGTGCACATATCGGTCTGCACGCCGATCGACATGGGGATGCCGCCGCAATGGATGCTGCCGAACTCTTCGGCGGCGACTATCGAGTAGCTGTAATCCAGGCCCATGCCGCCGAATTTTTCCGGCTTGGAAATACCCAGCAGGCCCAGATCGCCGGCTTTCCTGAAAATCTCGTGGATCGGGAAGCGGCCTTCCTTTTCCCAGGCGTCGACATGCGGGTTGATTTCCCGGGCGACAAAATTGCGCACGGTGCGGCGTAGTTCTTCGTGTTCCTGGGTGAAGATCATTTTTCTTGTTCTCCCTTATCGAGTCGGGTTCGGTTGCGTTGGGCTTCGCTGCGCTCAGCGCCAACCTACGTTCTATGGCGTAGGGCGGGTGAAACCCGCAACGGTGCCGTTGTTCAGAAGCGGGCCACACCAAAACTGTTGGCTTTAAGCGGTCGCACAGCCGCTTCGGCGCAGATATCCAGCAGGTAGCCAAGTAGCTTGCGCGTGTCGCGCGGGTCGATCAGGCCGTCGTCCCACAGGCTGGCGGTGCCGTAGAGCGCGGTGGACTGACTGTCGAGTTTCTGCGCGGTGACGGCCTCCAGCATGTCGAGCATCTTCGGGTCGGCTTCTTTGCCTTCCTTCAGGTGTTTCTCCTCGGTGACGATGCGCAGCACCTTGCCGGCCTGGGCGCCGCCCATCACCGCGGTTTTGCTGTTGGGCCAGGCGAAGATAAAGCGCGGGTCGAGGCCGCGGCCGCACATGGCGTAATTGCCGGCACCGTAGGAGCCACCGACCACTATGGTCAGCTTGGGCACAGTGGCGTTGGCCACCGCCTGGATCATCTTCGAGCCGTGCTTGATCACCCCGAGCTGTTCCGATTCCGTGCCGACCATAAAGCCGGTGGTGTTATGGAAGAACAGAACCGGCGTGTTGCTCTGCTCGCACAGTTGGATAAATTGCGCCGCCTTGGCCGCGCCTTGCGGGGTAATCGGGCCGTTGTTGCCAATAAAGCCGCAGGCCTGACCTTCGATCTGCAAGTGGCCGCAGACGGTCTGGTTGTCGAACTCGTGCTTGAAGTCGAGAAATACCGAGCCGTCGGCGATGCGGGCGATGATTTCGCGCACGTCGTAGGGCTTTTTCGCGTCGGCTGGCACCAGGCCCAGTAACTCATCAATTGGATAGAGCGGCTCGCGATAGCTCTTCTGCGGCCGTGCCGGCAGCTGCGCGTTCCACGGCAACATGGCAACGATTTCGCGGGCGATGCGCACGCCATCGGCGTCGTTCTCCGCCAGGTATTCGGCGGTGCCGGCGACCTGGGCGTGCATCTCGGCGCCGCCCAGTGCTTCGTCGGTGGCGATCTCGCCGGTGGCGGCTTTTAGCAGCGGCGGCCCGGCGAGGAACAGCTTGGCCTTGCCGCGCACCACCACCACATAGTCCGACAGGCCCGGCTGGTAGGCGCCGCCGGCGGTGCTGGAACCATGTACCACGGTGATCTGCGGCAAACCCATGGCCGACATGCGCGCCTGGTTGGCAAAGCCGCGTGCGCCTTCGACAAAAATATCGGCGGCGTAGTTGAGGTTGGCACCGCCGCTTTCGGTCAGCGCCACCAGCGGCAGTTTGTTCTCGAAGGCGATCTGCTGCAGGCGCAGGGTTTTCTTCAGTCCGGTTGGGGAGATGGTGCCGCCCTTGATTGCGCTGTTGCTGGCGCTGACCAGGCAGCGCACCCCGGCGATATAGCCGATGCCGGAAATAATCCCGCCGCCGGCCTGGGTGCCGTCCTTGTCGTCATGCAGCTTGTAGCCGGCCAGGGAGCAGAGTTCGAGAAAGGGCGCACCGGGATCGAGCAGCAGGTTGAGACGCTCGCGCGGCAGTAGCTGGCCGCGTTTTGCGAACTTGGCCTTGGCCGCCTGCGCCTTGCTCAGGCAGTTCTGCTCGATCTCGCGAAAGCTCGCCACTGCGGCGAGCATGGCGGCGCGGTTGTTGGCGAAGTCTTCGCCGTGCACGTCGATATCCGACTGAATTATCGGCATGGCGTTATTCCTGATCCTTGAGCACATCGGGCAGATAGGCGCGATGGAAGCCGTTGTAGGCCTGGCTCTGCCCCGGCTTGGCCTTGAACAGCGGGAAGGCGCGGCTGCCCTGGCTGGCGGCGCCGTCGATGCGCACCGTGGTGCCGCTGATAAAGGCGGCGCCCGGTGACAGCAGAAAGACGATGGCCGCGGAGACTTCCGATTCGCTGCCGATGCGTTTCAGTGGTACATGCTCGCGCAGGGTCGGGATCACCGCCTTGAACGCGCCTTCGTAAGTGTCCATACCGCTGGAGGCGATCCAGCCCGGCGCCACGGCATTGACTCGCACCCCGGCATAGCCCCACTCGACGGCGGCGGTTTTAGTGAAATTCTCCATACCGGCGCGCGCCGCCCCGGAATGGCCCATGCCGGGCATGCCGCCCCACATATCGGCGAGCATATTGACGATGCTGCCACCGGTCTGGCTCATGCTCTGGTTGAACACTTCGCGGGCGACCAGAAAGCCGCCGACCAGGTTGGTGCGCACCACGGTCTCGAAGCCTTTCTGGTTGATCGAGGCGAGCGGCGAGGGGTATTGGCCGCCGGCATTGTTGACCAGGTGGTGAATCTGCCCGCGCTCGTCGAGCACCGCCTTGACCATGGCCTTGACCGACTCCTCGTCGCGGATATCGCAGACCTGCAGGCTGGCGCTGCCGCCGTCCTCGCGGATCTCCTCGCAGGTGGCCTGTAGCTTCTCCAGCTTGCGTCCGACCAGCACCACATGGGCGCCCAGGGCGGCCAGTTCATGGGCGGTGCAACGGCCGATACCGCTGCCGCCGCCGGTGACCACAATGGTTTGGCCGGTAAACAGGCCGGGGGTGAAGATCGAGTCGTAGGTCATTGTTCTTATCGTCCTAGTCGTAGGGTGGAAAACCGCGAAGCGTTTTCCACCAAAAGCTGGTGGATGGGTGAAGCGTCATCCACCCTACAAGGTCTTCGCCAGAGCGCTGGGCACCGGCACCGGAAATTCCAGTAGCTGTTGGGCGAAGGCCTTGCCCTGCGGGTCGATGCGCAGACTGGCGACGCCGCCACCGCCCAGGGCGTTTTCCAGCAGAAAATTCAGGCTATGACTGCCCGGCAAATACCAGCGGCTGACCTTGCCGGCCTGCGGGTCGAGTACGTGCCGCATCCATTCGGCCACGGCGTCTTCGCTCAGCGCAGTGGCGATCCAGGCCAAATACTCGGGTTTTCTGGCCATAACGCCGATATTGCTGTGGTTGCCCTTGTCGCCGGAGCGGGCCACGGCCAGCTTGATCAGCGGCACAGTGGTATCGGCTTGCCCCACGGCGCTTGGCGCGGGCAGGTCGGCGGCGACTTGGCTCGGCTCGAAGGCCTCGAGTTGCGCCAAGGCGACCGGATGACGTTCGTTATCCAGCTCCACTTCCAGCGTGCAGTTGCCCTTGTCGGCGAGAAAGGAGAACAGGCGAATCACCGGATAAACCGTCGGGCGGCCGCCGACGATGCCGGTCAAGCCTGGCGCCATACCGGTGGCGGCCTGGGCGATCTCGCGGGAGAACAATACCAAGGCTTCCTTCTTGGCGTGACGCACGGCGATCTTGATCACCACTTCGCGGGTGTCCGCGCGCAGGCCATGGGGGCCGTAAGTCGCCTCGGCACCGAGCAGTTCGATGTTCACCTCTTTATAAGGCCCCCAGCCACGCTCGGCGAACAGCTCCTCGGTCTTGCCGATAATCGCCTGGCTGACCCGCTCGGCCTTTTTCACTGCATCGATGCCGGCCATCAGACAGCTGGCGGTGCAACGAAAACCATCGGGGTAGGTGGCGCTGACTTTGTACTGCCCGGTGGGCGGCAGGCCGCGCGCGCCGCTCAGTTCGACACGGTTATCGCCGACCTGGGTAAGCGTGACCCGGCTGAAGTCGCAGACCACATCGGGCAGGTAATAGGCCCGTGGGTCGCCGATCTCGTAGAGCATCTGCTCGCCGGCAGTGAAAGGTGTGACCAGCCCGCCGGAGCTCTGCGGTTTGCTCAGCACGAAGCTGCCGTCGGCGGCGACTTCCACCACCGGGAAGCCGATATGTTCGTAGTCCGGCACGCTTTCCCAGTCGGTGAAGTTGCCGCCGGTACACTGTGCGCCGCATTCGATGATATGCCCGGCCAGGGCGGCCTGGGCCAAGCGGTCGTAGTCGCTCCAGGCCCAACCGAATTCGTGTACCAGGGCGGCGCTGACCACTGCGCTGTCGACCACCCGGCCGGTGATGACGATATCCGCGCCCAGTTTCAGCGCGGAGGCGATGCCCGGCGCGCCCAGGTAGGCATTCACCGAGACGCAGAACGGTGGCAGCGCTGCGCCGGTGAACATTTCCACACTGCCGGCCTTGGCCAGTTCGCCGAGCTGGGCTTGCAGGTTGTCGCCATGCAGCACCGCAATCTTCAGGTTGACTCCGGCCGCCGAGCAGGCTGCGGCCAAGGCTGCAGCGCAAGCGCTGGGATTCACTCCGCCGGCGTTACTGATCACGCGGATGCGCTTGGCGGC
Source organism: Pseudomonas sp. (assembly GCA_030699825.1). Taxonomy (GTDB): domain Bacteria; phylum Pseudomonadota; class Gammaproteobacteria; order Pseudomonadales; family Pseudomonadaceae; genus Aquipseudomonas. The sequence continues at coordinate 64,955 of JAUYKV010000039.1, forward strand.
GATGTCCTGCAGTAGCGGCGTCAGTACATCGACGAAGTCGCTGGCGTAGCCGGCATCCGGATCTTTCATCCTGGCGCCGGCCATGATCGACATGGTCACTTCGGCCAGGTAGTCGAACACCAGGTAATCCAGTTCACAACCCTGTACCAACTGAGCGGCGGCGGTGGAAGTGTCGCCCCAGAAGGCGGAGGCACAGCCGATGCGTACGGTTTTAGTCATTGCAAGGATCCGCAGCACATAAATGGAGTGACTCAAACACTACCAAGCAAGCGCTTGGTTTAAAAGTCCCTGTGTAAATTTTCTATGGCAAAGTACGCCCAAGCGCTTGCTTGGGTGGTCTGTGCAGCATAAATTTCACCAATAACGACAAGCACTTGGGCAAATCTGCTGCGGGTGCGGGGGCAATTGCAGTCTTCTGCGGCTTTGCTCGAGTCATAAGAGAGTTGGAGAGTATTTAGCGTGGATGATCAACAAGCCCAGGCGGTAATGCATGAGCTGGTGGCCAGCGGACAGGTGACGGACCCGGAAAGCGCCCGCGGCAAGCTGCTGCAAACCGCGGCGCACCTGTTCCGCAGCAAGGGCTACGAGCGCACTACCGTGCGTGACCTGGCCAGTGCGGTAGGCATTCAATCGGGCAGTATCTTTCATCACTTCAAGAGCAAGGACGAGATCCTGCGCTCGGTGATGGAGGAGACCATCCGTTACAACACCGCCTTGATGCAGGCTTCCCTGGCCGAGGCGAGCACCTTGCGCGAGCGGGTGCTGGCGCTGATCCGCTGCGAGCTGCAATCGATCATGGGCGGCACTGGCGAGGCCATGGCGGTGCTGGTTTACGAATGGCGTTCGCTCTCGGAGCCCAGCCAGCAATTTATCCTGGCGTTACGCGATACTTACGAGCAGCTGTGGCTGGAAGTCCTGAGCGAGGCCAGGGCAGAGGGATACGTCAAGGCCGATCCCTTCATCCTTCGGCGTTTCCTCACGGGCGCCCTGAGTTGGACTACGACCTGGTTCCGCCCCGAAGGACCGATGAGTCTGGATCAACTGGCCGAGGAGGCACTTTCGCTGGTACTCAAAGACGTTTGAGAGTTCAATGTCCGCTAATAGCCTTTTGGCAGTACGGTCGCGGTCAGGGAATATCCGCCCAGCTAACACAAGGAGCCGCTTGCGGCCTGGTGTCGCTTTCGGGGGGGGGGATTTGTACGTGGCATTCAGGCGGCTGCTGATTGCGCTGGGTCTGTTGCTCGCCTTGTCGGCGGTGGCAGGCGAGCAGGTGCGGGTCGGCGCCTACCATTTCCCTCCTTATGTGGTTAAACCGGAAAGCGCCGCGCCCGGGGGCGTGCTACCGGAATTGCTCGCGGTCCTGAATGCGTTGCAGCGCGACTATCAGTTCACCCTGGTGCCGACCTCGGTGACCCGCCGCTACCGCGACCTGGAACATGGTCGTTTCGACCTGATCCTGTTCGAGTCGCCGGAGTGGGGGTGGCAGGACACGGCGCACGGCGCTTTGGATCTGCATGTCGAAGATGCCGAAGTCTATGTCGCGCTCGCCAAGCCAGGCCGCGACCAAGGCTATTTCGAACAGCTCAAGGGCAAACGGCTGGCGCTATACAACGGCTATCACTACGGCTTCGCCGGTTTCAATGCGAATCAGCGGTTCTTGCGTGAGCATTTTTCCGCAGTGCTGACCTACTCGCATGACAGCAACCTGCTGATGCTCATGCGTGATCGGGTGGATATCGCCGTGATTACCCGTTCCTATCTGCAGAGCTACCAGCGTCGTCACCCCGAGCGCAGCAAGGCGCTTTTGGTATCGCAGCGGGTCGATCAGTATTACCAGCACCATGCGCTGTTCCGTCCGCAGTCACCGTTGACGCCAGAGATGTTCGCCGCGCTGCTGCTGGTCCTGAACCGTCATGGGCAGCTGGATGCCTTGCTCCAGCGTTACCACCTGGTGGTGCCGGTGAATGACTGAAAGCGTTCTGTGCGCTCGGCTTTTTCTGGGGCCGGGTGTCTTTCACGCGTAAATAGAGATGATGGGGGGCGTATGTCGCGGTTACTGCGCAGGGTGGTCGGGAGGTGTGCACTGTTCGTGGGGATGCTGGCGACGGGACCGCTTGCCGCCCAGCAAGTGGTGCACGTTGGTGGCGCGTTCTTTCCGCCTTATGTGCTCAAGGCGGAGCAGTCGCAGCAGGCCGGCTTGCTGCCGCAGTTGCTCGATGCGCTTAACCGGGTGCAGGACGATTTCCACTTCATCGTGCGACCTACTTCGATCCCCCGGCGTTACCGGGATTTCGAGCAGGGACGGATCGATCTGTCGATGTTCGAAAACCCGGCCTGGGGTTGGCAGGGTATAGCCTACAGCGTCGTCGACATGGGCCTGGAAGATGCCGAAATATTCGTCGCGCGGGTCGAGCCGGGACGTGGGCAGGATTATTTCAAGCGACTCAGGGGCAAGCGTCTGGCGCTGTTCAATGGCTACCATTATGGTTTTGCCGACTTCAATGCCGATCCGCACTTCCTCGCGAAAAATTTCAATACGACTCTGACCTACTCCCACGACAGCAACCTGCTCATGGTGCTGCATGGGCGAGCGGATATCGCCCTGGTCACGCGTTCCTATGTCAGCGATTTTCTCCAGCGTCATCGGCAATACGCCGGACAGTTGCTGATTTCCCAGCGGGTCGACCAGCGCTACCGGCATCAGGTGCTGCTGCGCCCGGCTGCGCCGATCAACGCGGCTCAGCTGGGCCGGTTGTTCGAGCAGCTACGCCACAATGGCCAATTGGCCGCGATCTTCGCGCCGTATCGGATCGTGATCAGGTCAGGCGCAGCGGATAGCTCAGTAACAGCAGGTGCATCAAATTGACCGCGCCGTGCAGAGCCACGGCCAGGCTCAGTCGGCCACTGTAGTGAAACACCAGGCCGTAACCCAGGCCGGCGATGCCCGCGACCACGGCAAATAATGGACTGAAGAGCGCATGCACGGCGCCGAACAGCACGGCAGTCAGCAGGATGCCCGGCCAGATACCCAGCCAGCCAACCAGGCGAGTCTGCAGCAGGCCACGAAACAGCAGCTCTTCGGCCAGGACCGCCACGCCCAGGTTGACCGCCAGCCACAGCCACAACTGCTCCGGCCATTTTGGCTGCCAGCCGACCAGGTCCAGAGCCAAGGCCAGCAGGGGTATGCCGGCCAGGGTCAGCAGCGCCACCGCCCAGGCCCGTTGTGGTCTTGTCGCGCGGGTGTGGGGCTGGCCCAGCCACCAGGCCAGCAAGGTCAAGCCAACCAGCAGTTTGTCCCAGGACAGGCGCACGGCATAAGGCGCGGCATCGCTGCTGATCTGCTGCGCCGTCGACAATGGCCAGGGTGCGAACCCCGGCACCAGGTGGGCGGCGAGGGCAAAGCAGGCGAGCAGGCTGAGGCACCACCACAGGCGCTCGGGCAGTGCTTTGTCGGCAGCCAGCAGCAGGGCGATGAACAGCAGACCGGCGGCCAGCCCGCCGGGTTGGATAAAGCCCATGCCAAAGCCCAGCCCCAGGCCCAGGGTCGGCAGCAACAGACGAAGATGTAACGGCACGGCAGCTCCTTGTAGGGGCGGCAGTCTAGCGCTCAAGTGCCGTGCGGGGTTACTGGAAATAGCGTCCGAGCAAGTGCGGGTCGTCGAAGTGGGCGCGGCCGATAAAGGCCGTGGCATGCCGGCCCCACTGGCGCATGGCGCCTGGGGACGCGACGCCGGATGGCCACAGCAGCCAGCGTTCCAGGCGCTCGCTGCCGGGCACCAGGCCGTCGTTGGCGTACAGGCTGCGCCGGCCTTGCGGGTGGGGCAGCCCGCGTAGCTGGTCGAGCGCCTGGCGCTGGTAGTGCACGGCCGGGTAGGGCGAGCGGCGGGCATCGACCCAGTGCAGGCGATGTTCGCCGGCACTCAACCACAGGGTCGCCGGCGTGTCGCCATCGAACTCCAGGCGTTGGGTCTGGCGCGCTTCTTCATCGACGTTGCGGCGCACTTGCAGGGGCGAGTCGGCCGGCAGATAAAAACTGTGCCAGCAGCCACAGGGGTGGATGCTGTCGTAGAGCAGGGCCTTGCCCTGGCGGTCGAGGGTGACGCGCCAGAGCAAACCGTCCAGCTCGCCACCATACAAATCCAGGGTGTTGGGCTTGGGGCGCTGGCTGAACCAGAGCTGGTAGATCAGTTGCAAGTGCCAGCGACCGTTCAACTGACTCCAGCTGCTGTGCTGGTAAAGACGCGCGTGCAGCGGATTGAACTCCCGGCCGCCGTCATGCCGGTAATAGGGGCTGCCGATGCGGTCATTGCGGCTGGCTTGGGCAATTTTCAGCCAGGGGGCGTGGCGGGCGAATAATGCATCGAGTTGCTGTGCATCCGCCTGCGGCAGGCCCAGGTCGTCTTCAGCCAACCTCAGCGGCAGCGGCAACGCTAGCGGCGCAATCGGCTGGTAGCTCAGCCAGTGCGCGCCGTCTGCGGGCGCACTGGCATCGGCGGCTGCCTGCTGCCAGGCGGCAATGCCACGGCGCAAGATCGGCTTGAACAGCGGGTAGAGGCCCAGGGTGCGCGCCCAGTCACGATAATCGTCGGGTACCTGTGCGGCCTCGACTGCGCGGGCAAACGCCTCGGGATCGCTGCTCAGGCGTTCGATCTGCTGGGCGCGGCAGGCGCCAAGTGCCTCTTGCCGGGCAGGGTTGTTCCAGTAGCGGCGCTGGCTGGCCGGCAATTGGCCGATTTCGACCCGGCTGGCTTCGGCGTCGCGTTCGGCCAGGTGTTGCAGCCACAGGCGGCGTTGCGGCGGGCTGCCCGCGCTGGCGCCAAGGGCGGCGAGGACTCTATCGCTGCGCAGGCCGATAAAACCGGGTAATCGATGGTACTGCGCATCCTGATGGGCCTGGGTGGCCTCCGGCAATTGGCTGAACAGCACCGCACAGCTGTCAGCCGGTGCGGCTGGCTTATGTGCGCAACCCGCCAATAGCCCAGCCAGCAGGCTAGCGCTGATCAGCGTCCTTGGCGTCCTGGGCTTCCATCTCGACTTTACGTTCACGGATTTTCTGCAGTTGCTCTTCGGTTAGCGGCAAAGGTTTGGCGGTTCGCAGCAGCACCATCAAGCCTGCCACGATAGAGCCCAGAACAAGCACTATCAGTAGCCAGATGTACCAGGGCATGGTCGGCTCCTTGGGGGCGCAGTGGAGCCCTCACCTTAGCGCGCCTGGCCGTGGTTGTCAGGTGGCAGATGGTGACGAATGCCTCGTAGCACGACGCTCAGCTGGATGGCTTAGGCGCTTTCGCAGGAAACCCACGCTTGAGTGAAAAAGGTCAGATCCGCCAGAGCCCGTGGGGCCGCCATGGATTTCTCGCCGGTTGCCGCAGCACTGGGCTTCTGTGATCGCTGATCCTCAACGGCGCCTGACTTTGAAGCGGCTCAGGGCGTGTTGCATGGCGGCTGCGCGTTCGGACAGTTGCCCGGCTGCTTGCGCACATTCCTGGGAGCTGATGTTGTTCTGCTGGGTGACATCATCGATCTGCTCCAGGCCGGTACTCGCCTGCCCCAGCCCCGAGGCCTGTTCGCCGGAGGCCTGGGAGATCAGCGAAACCAGGTTGGAAACTTCCTCGGTGCCGCTGACGATGCCCTTGAGCGATTCAGCGGTGCGGCTGGCGATGACCATGCCGCGCTGGGTCTTGATCGATGAGTCGGCGATCAGTGACGAGGTTTTCTGCGCCGCTTCGGCACTGCGCGCCGCAAGGCTGCGCACCTCGTCCGCGACCACGGCGAAACCGCGTCCCAGCTCCCCGGCACGTGCCGCTTCGATCGCGGCGTTGAGCGCGAGCAGGTTGGTTTGTGCGGCGATGTTGTCAATGGTGGCAATGATGCCGGTGATGTCCTTGCCCGCGCTGTCGATCTCGCTCATGGCGGTGATCAGCTCGTCCATCAATTGGTTGCTTTGCCCGGCGTCTTCGCGCGAGGCCTGGGATTGCGCATCGGCCTTGTGGGCATTGTCGGCGTTCTCGTTGGTCTGCGCGGCCATCTGGGTCATCACCGCGCTGATTTGGGTGATTGAAGACGCCGAGTTGGCCGCGCCCTGGGACAGCGAATGGCTGAGCTCGGAGACCTGCAGCGAGCTGGCGGTGATGTGGGTCGCACCGCTCTGTACTTCGGTGATCAGGCCATTGAGGTTGTTGACCATCTGCTGCAGCGCCTTGCCAAGCTGGTCGCGCTCCGAAGACAGGGTCACCTCCAGGTCGAGGTCGCCGGTGGAGATCCGCTCGGCCACGCGAACCTGGCGTTGCAGGCTGTCGGACATATCGTTCAAGGCATGCGCCAGTTCGCCCACTTCATCGCTGGATTGGTGTTTGAGATGTTGGGAGAAATCGCCAAGGCGAATGTTCTGTGCCAGGGCGGCAGCGTTACGGATCGGCGCGGCCAGCTTGCCGGCTACATACCAGAGCACGGCCAATGCCAGGAGGAAGATGCTTGTACCGACCAGGATTTGCCAGATGCCGTTCATCTGGCTGCGCGACTTGAGTTCGGTGTCCAGGGCAATGGCTTGACTCATGACCACGGCCTTGGGCACGCGGATCAGGATGGCCCAGGGCTTGCCAGTGCGGCCGAGCGGGATCGGCATCAGCACTTCGAGGTTCTGGGTGGCCTCGTTCAGGTGGGCCTCGCCCTGGCCGCGCTGAATGTCGTCGAGGGTCTGTTCCCAGGTATCCGGTAGCAGGTTCTTCAGGCTTTGACCGATCAGCTCGGTGCGCTGGCTGTCGGCAACCACCAGGCCCCGGTTGCTCAGGATGGAAACCGAACCCTGGCCCTCGTACAGCTCGCGCGCCATCTGCTCGCTGATCTTCTGGATGAAGGTCAGGTCGTAATCGGCGCCGACAACGCCATAGAAGGTGCCATCGACCACGATGGGTACCGACAGAGTCGCCAACCATACCGACTGGCCTTGCACCCTATAGGGGATGGGGTCGAGCACGCTTTCCTTGAGCGTATCGCGCGGGCCGGTGTACCAGCCGCCCTTGGGCACACCGTTGGGATGGCGTTCCTGGCTGTCGTACTCGACCAGTGGCTGAACGGCGATATTGCCGTTGCTACCGCGGGTCCAGTAGGGGGTAAAGCGTCCGGTGGTGCCGTTATTGCCCTCCAGGCCGGTGCGATGGATCGCATCTTCGCCGTCGAGTGCGTCGGGCTCCCAGCAGGAGTAGGTGCCGTTGAAGTCGGGGTTGTCGCGCAGTACGCCGAGCAGGATCGCGTTGATTTGCTCGCGCCCCAGTTCCAGCGGGCTGTCGTAGGGTATGGCCGCAGCAAAGGTGTTGGCCATGGTGCGCGCCGCATCGAGGGCACTCTGCAGCTTGGCCTGGATGACTGTCGCCTTGGACTGCGCGAGATTCTGCACCTCGCGAACCGTCGCGTCCTCGATCAATGTCGAAATTTCTTGTTTGACGAAAGTAGCGGTCGCGTAGGAAGTGTAGAGACCATAGAGAACGAGTGAGGCGGAGGACAGCAGCAGGCACAGGCCGGCAGTAGAGCAAATGCGTGTTTGCAGCGAACGAAAAGCCATGGTGCAGCTACCTCGGGTGTCTTTGGAGATTGATGTTCAGTACTTCCCCGGTGAGTGACGGTGCTGGCATGACCAGGTGACTGTCTGATCTGGGTCGTCGCCAGCCCACAGAGCATCGGATCTTCGGGCGCCTCCAGGTCAAAAGCTGTCTCCAAGGATAACCACATGAGCCTGAGCGCTATATGCCGCTTTATGTCTGGGTGGATAGTGCTTTGGAACAAGGGCTGCCAGCCCGCAATGGCGCCTGGTAGCGGCGTTTCGATGCCCTTGGCCTGTGCAAAAACGATCCGTCGATGAGGCAGTCAGGCTTATTGCCGAATCGCGTAATGCATGTCACGAGACGGCAACCTGACGCTGATTGAATGGCGACTTTCAATCTGCCGCGAGCCTCTGCCGATGACCACTACCAGCGCTCTGGCGCGCCTGCTCAAACCCGTCCTGCCATTGGCGCCGGGGATGAGCATCGCGGATGTCGCGGATCGCTTGTTGACCCCGGAGCACAAGGCCTTCCTCTCGCTGCCGATCGTCGATGCGGCGGGCTATCCACTGGGGCTGGTCAGTCGCAGCGCCTTGCAGGACATCTTCATGCAACGCTTCGGACGCGATTTGCGCGGTCGCCATCCGGTGCATGAGGTGATGAACCCGGCGCCCTTGACCGTCAGCCTGGACACCAGTCTGGAACAGGCGGCCAAGCAGATTACCGGGCAGCTGCAATACCCGATCACCGAAGACTTCATCCTGGTCGATGGGCAAGGCCACTACCGTGGCCTGGGCACCGTGCTCGATCTGCTCAAGGCCATGGAGACGCGCATCGCCCAGCGCAATGCGGTGCTGCGCAAGGCGCTGGTCGACCTCAAGGAATCACAGGCGCAACTGGTGCAGTCGGAGAAGATGGCCTCGCTCGGGCAGATGGTCGCCGGCGTCGCCCACGAATTGAATACGCCACTGGGCTACGTGAAGAACAATGTGCAGCTGCTGCGTGAGCTGAGTGCGCCGCTGTTCGAACTGGCCGAGGCCCAGGCCGTCCTGGCCGATTGCCTGGCCGACCCGGGCTGCGCCGAAGCGAGCCTGGCCGTGGCCCTGGACAACGCGGCCAATGCCCGCGAGCAGGCCACGCCGGAGTTGCTGGCCGAGGATCTCAACCAGCTGTTCGACGACACCCTCTATGGCCTGCAGCAGATCGCCGAGCTGGTGGTCGGGCTCAAGGACTTCGCCCGCCTGGATCGCGCCATGAGCGAGGAAGTCGATCTCAACGACTGTATTCGCAGCGCCCTGGTGATCGCCCGCAACAGCATCAAGGACAAGGCCGAGGCCGTACTGCAGCTCGGCGAACTGCCGCGCATTCCCTGTGCGCCGTCGCAGATCAATCAGGTGCTGCTCAACCTGTTCACCAACGCCGCCCAGGCCATCGAGGGCTTCGGCCAGATCCGGGTGAAGACCTGGGCCGAGGAAACGGCGGTGTTCATTTCGGTACAGGACAGCGGCCGCGGTATGCCGGCGGCGGTGCTGGCGCGGATTTTCGACCCTTTCTTCACCACCAAGCCGGTCGGCCAGGGCACAGGCCTGGGCCTGTCGATCAGCTTCAAAATCATCCAGGATCATGGCGGCCTGATCCGCGTGGCCTCCGAACCGGGGCGCGGTACGCGCTTCCTGATTCGCTTGCCGCGCCCCCAGGCGGCCGCACTGCAACGGAGCGCCTGAAATGACTGCAGCACCGATTCGCATCCTGTTTGTCGACGATGAAGAGCGCATCCTGCGCAGCCTGGCGTTGCAGTTTCGCCGCCAATATGAGGTGCTCACCGAGAGCGATCCGCGCCGCGCCCTGCAACGCCTGAAAAGCGAGGCGGTGCATATCCTGGTCAGTGATCAGCGCATGCCGCAGATGAGCGGCGCCGAGCTGCTCGCCCAGGCCCGTGAGATCGCCCCGGACACCCTGCGCATCCTCCTGACCGGCTATTCCGACCTGGATGCGGCGGTGGCGGCGCTGAACGGCGGCGGCATCTTCCGTTACCTGACCAAGCCCTGGGACCAGCAGGAGATGGCCTTTACCCTGCGCCAGGCTGCGGAAATCGCCGCGCGCCAGGCACAGGTGGCGGTATTGCCGAGCGCCAGCCTGCTGGCCGCACCGCTCAATGTGCTGCTGCTCGATGAAGATCCGCAAACCCTGGCCGTGGTCGGCGATTTTTGCATGGCCGGCGGTCATCGGCTGTTACGCGTGAGCGGCCTGGCTGAGGCGCTGGGCGTGCTCAACGAGCTGCCGGTGGATCTGTTGGTCAGCGACCTGAAACTGGCCGGCGAGGAGGTCGCGCCCTTGCTGAAAACCCTGGCCCAGGCCCATCCGCGTTTACTGACCCTGGTGGTGACGCCGTTCTGCGACACCCAGGCGTTGCTCAAACTGATCAACGAGGCGCAGATATTCCGCTACCTGCCCAAGCCGATCCGCCGCGGCCTGTTCGAAAAAGGCCTGCAGGCCGCCGCCGAGCAGGCGCAGCTGTGGCGCGCCCAGCCGGCACAGGTAGTCACGCGCCTGGCGCAGGTGCCGCGCGAGGCGCGTGAACGGGAGAAGGTGGGCAGCTTGATGGGCATGTTGGGCCGCCTGCGCGAGCGCCTGACGGCGTAGGGCGATAGCAAGCTCCTACAGAAAGCGTTGCATTGGCCGCTCCTTTAGCGGCGCACCTGCTTGAGCGTCTCGGCGATCAGGAAGGCCAGTTCCAGCGACTGGTCGGCGTTCATCCGTGGGTCGCAGTGGGTGTGGTAGCGATCCGACAGGCCATCCTCGGTGATCGGTCGGGCGCCGCCGATGCATTCGGTGACGTTCTGCCCGGTCATCTCGATATGGATGCCGCCGGCGTAGCTGCCCTCGGCCTGGTGCACGGCGAAGAACTGCTTCACTTCGGCGAGGATCTGCGCGAAGTCGCGGGTCTTGTAGCCGCTGCTGGCCTTGATGGTGTTGCCGTGCATCGGGTCGGAGCTCCACAGCACCTGCTTGCCTTCGCTCTGCACCGTGCGCACCAGGCGCGGCATATGGGCTTCGACCTTGTCCGCACCCATACGCACGATCAGGTTGAGGCGGCCGGGGTCGTTGTCCGGGTTGAGGATGTCGATCAGGCGGATCAGCTCGTCCGGGTCCATGCTCGGGCCGACCTTGACCCCGATCGGGTTGCCGACGCCGCGCAGGAACTCGACATGGGCACCGTCCAGCTGACGGGTGCGGTCGCCGATCCAGAGCATGTGCGCCGAGCAGGCGTAGTCGCCGCCGGTGAGGCTGTCGCGACGGACGAAGGCTTCTTCATAGTTGAGCAGCAGCGCCTCGTGGGCGGTGAAGAAGCTGGTCTCGCGCAATTGTGGCGAAGTGTCCATGCCGCAGGCGCGCATGAACGCCAGGGTCTCGTCGATGCGATCGGCCAGCTGGCTGTACTTTTCGGCCAGGGCCGAGTTGGCGATGAAGTCGAGGTTCCACTGGTGCACCTGGTGCAGGTCGGCGAAGCCGCCCTGGGCGAAGGCGCGCAGCAGGTTGAGGCTGGCGGTGGACTGGTGGTAGGCCTGCAGCAGGCGCTCCGGGTCCGGTACCCGGCTCTTTTCGTCGAAACCGATGCCGTTGACGATGTCGCCGCGGTACGCCGGCAGGGTAACGCCAGCGATGGTTTCATCGTTGGCCGAGCGTGGTTTGGCGAACTGTCCGGCCATGCGCCCGACTTTTACCACCGGACAGCCGGCGGCGAAGGTCATGACGATGGCCATCTGCAGCAGCACCTTGAAGGTGTCGCGGATCTTCGCCGCGCTGAATTCGACGAAGCTCTCGGCACAATCGCCTCCCTGCAGCAGGAAGGCACGGCCCTGGGTCACCTCGCTGAACTGGCGGCGCAACTCACGGGCTTCGCCGGCGAACACCAGCGGTGGATAGCCGGCCAGGGTCTGCTCGACCTTGGCCAGGTGGGCGGCATCGGGATAGTGCGGCTGCTGCTGGATCGGCTTGCTTCTCCAGCTTTCGGGACTCCAGGCTTGCGACATGATGATTCTCGGCTTCAGGCGGTTTGATAGTCGGGCAATTTGATAGTCAGGCAGTTTAATAGTCAGGCATTTTAATAAGCAGACGGGCATGGTAACCGATCAGCCTGCGCCTTCAAGCCGATAGCCGCGATAGAGCCGCTGCATGACGACACCGAATAGTGCCAGGACCTGCCTCAGGCACTGGCCAACTGCGCCGCGATGAATTATCGCGTGACCCGGCGCGGCTGCTTCAATGACAATTGACACCTTTAACCCTGGTGCGACTGGTCGGGGCTGTCAGGTTGGAGGGCGATGCATGCCAGGTTTACCCCCGGTGGAAGAGATGAAAGACGAGGTTCTGCTCGCCGAGGTGCAGGATGCGTTCGGCGTGATCCGTGTAGTCGAGATCGGCGAGTACCGTTTTCTCGAATTCGGCGACTCGATCGAGCAGAGCTGCGTATTCACAGCCGACCCGAGTTGGCTGGAGTACGACTACACCCGCGCCATGCTGCTCGGTGCCTTGTGTCACGCCGCGCCGGAGAGCGCGCTGTTTCTCGGCCTGGGTGCCGGTAATCTGACCCAGGCCTGCCTCAGGTTCTTGCCGCTGGAGGATGTCGAAACCATCGAGCTGCGGCCCGAGGTGCCGCGCCTGGCCATGCAGTACCTCGGTCTCGAGGACGACCCGCGCCTGACCATCCGCATCGGCGACGCCCTCGACCTGCTGGAAACCGCGGAAAGCGCCGACCTGATCTTCGTCGACCTCTATACCGACCATGGTCCCGGCGTCGGCCACCTGGCCTGGCGGTTTCTGGAAAACTGCCAGAAGCAGTTGAATCCGGGCGGCTGGCTGATCATCAACCAGTGGGCCGGCAACGACGGCAAGCCGCTCGGCGCACCGCTGCTGCGCGGGCTCTACCATCGGCATTATTGGGAATGTCCGGTGAAGGAGGGCAATGTCATCCTGCTGGTGCCGGCCGATCTCGAGCAGCAGCTCGACCTGGGCGATCTGCAGGCCAGGGCTGCGACCCTGGCGCCGCAGTTGGGCTACTCCCTGCAGCCACTGATCGAGGCGCTGCGCCCGGCCAGTTGACTGTCCTCAGCGCCCCTTGAAGTCGCCGGGGCGGCGTTCGAGCATGGCCTGCACGCCCTCCTGGGCATCTTCGCTGGCCATCAGGCGGGCCACGGTCGGATGCAGATTGGCCGTCGCCGCGGCTTCGCCTTCGTGCACGGCCTGGCGTGCCGAAGCCAGGGTGGCCTGCACACCGAGCGGTGCCTGGGCGGCGATCCGTTCGGCTAGCCTGAGTGCGCGGGGTAGCAGCTCTTCGCTGGCCAGCACTTCCTGCACCAGGCCCAGGCGGTAGGCTTCATGGGCGTCGAATTCATCCCCGGTGAGCAGCCAGCGCATGGCATTGCCCCAGCCGGCGCTCTGGTGCATGCGCAGGGTGGCGCCGCCGAACGGAAAGATACCGCGCTGTACTTCCATCTGGGCGAAGCGGGTGTTGCTGGCGCACAGGTTGATGTCCGAGGCGAGCATCAGTTCGATGCCGATGGTGAAACAATAGCCCTGGGCCGCGACTATCACCGGCTTGCTCACCCGTGGGCCGCCAAATACGCCCAGGGGGTCGCAGCCACCGGCGGGGACCTGCCAGCCGGCGGCAAAGCTGGCGGACACGCTGGCCAGGTCCAGCCCGGCGGTAAAGTGCTCGCCATGGGCAAAGACCAGGGCCACGCGCGCTTCGTCATCGCGTTCGAACTCGCCATAGGCCAGGCACAGGTCGTTGAGCATGTCCAGGTCGACGGCATTGCGCTTGGCCGGTCGATCCAGGCCAATCAGCATGATCCGGCCGCGTTGCTCACGGCTGACGCGACCGCTGGTGTTTTGAGTCATGGCAGAAATCCTTGCGCAGAGAAGGTCATGCAAGAGGATATAGCAGGGCCGCTGCAAAGCGCACCTGGTGGGTCGTATAGGCAGTTGCCGGAATCCCTGGCCAATATTAGGCCCTGCGCCCCCGAGCATTGAATGACCGGCGTTCTGAGCGACCGTTTGGCGGTGTAGATGTTTTAATTGCGGGAAAACCAGCACAACTGCCAGGTTTTCCGGTATAGTGCGCGCCGGTCAATTCATGGCCACGTTCAGGTTACACAACTCGCCCGAAGGTCACCTTCGGCAGTCAGTCTGCGTAGCGGACTATCCTTGACGATTCATTTACAACCACGTTTTCGCAAATCCCCGCCGACACGGCTGCCAGGGTGACTCTAGAGTCTTACACGGCATGCGCAGCTTTGGAGCATGGGTCTTTGCGGATGCACTAGAGGCAGACCCATGACCCAAGTACTCGACGGCTTCGCCGCACTCGATCTTCATCCCAATATTCTCGCCGCAGTGATCGCGACCGGCTACGAAGAGCCTTCGGCGATTCAGCTGCAGGCAATTCCGGTGATCCTCGCCGGCCACGACATGATCGGCCAGGCGCAGACCGGTACCGGCAAGACCGCCGCCTTCGCCCTGCCGATTCTCAGCCGCATCGACGTCAGCAAGCGTCAGCCGCAGGCGCTGATTCTGGCGCCGACCCGCGAGTTGGCCCTGCAGGTCGCCACTGCCTTCGAAACCTATGCCAAGCAAATGCCGGGGCTGAACGTCATCGCCGTTTACGGCGGCGCACCCATGGGTCCGCAGCTGAAAGCCATCCGTAACGGCGCTCAGGTTGTCGTCGCCACTCCGGGTCGTCTGGTCGATCACCTGCGTCGTGACGAGAAGGTGTTGTCGACCATCCAGCACCTGGTGCTGGATGAGGCGGACGAAATGCTCAAGCTGGGCTTCATGGATGACCTTGAAGTCATCTTCAAGGCCATGCCGGAAACCCGCCAAACCGTACTGTTTTCGGCTACCTTGCCGCATTCGATCCGCACCATTGCCGAAAAGCATCTGCGTGACCCGAAGCACGTCAGGATCGAAACCAAGACCCAGACCGTGACCGCCATCGAGCAGGCTCACCTGCTGGTCCACGCCGACCAGAAGCACGCCGCCGTATTGCGCCTGCTGGAAGTAGAAGAGTTCGATGCTCTGATCGCTTTCGTGCGTACCAAGCAAGCCACTCTGGATCTGGCCGCCGTGCTCGAAGCCCGCGGCTACAAGGCTGCTGCCTTGAACGGCGACATCGCCCAGAACCAGCGTGAGCGGGTGATCGAGTCCCTTAAGGATGGTCGCCTGGACATCGTCGTCGCTACCGACGTCGCTGCCCGTGGTCTGGACGTGCCGCGCATCACCCACGTGATGAACGTCGACATGCCGTATGACCCGGAATCCTATGTACACCGTATCGGTCGTACCGGCCGTGCCGGTCGTACCGGTCGCGCACTGTTGCTGGTAACGCCGCGCGAGCGCCGCATGCTGCAGGTAATCGAGCGTGTCACCGGGCAGAAAGTCAGCGAAGTACGCCTGCCCGACGGCCAGCAAGTGCTGGACGCGCGGATCAAGAAGCTGACCTCGAGCCTGGCGCCGCTGGTAGCCGACGCCGAAGCCAGCCATGGCGAACTGCTCGACCGTCTGACCGCGGAAATTGGTTGCAGCCCGCGTGCCCTGGCTGCCGCGCTGCTGCGCAAGGCCACCAACGGTCAGGCCCTGACCCTGGCTGAAGTCGAACGCGAGCAACCGCTGGTGCCGACCAGTGCGCCGCGTGAACGCAGCGAGCGCAGCAGTGAGCGCTCGGATCGCGGTGACAGCCGTGAGCGTCGTGCGCCAGTGCCGTTGGCCGAAGGTCGTGCCCGTTGCCGGACTGCGCTGGGCGCGCGTGACGGTATCGCCGCGAAGAACCTGCTGGGCGCCATCCTCAATGAGGGTGGTCTGGTTCGCGAAGCCATCGGTCGCATCCAGGTGCGCGAGAGCTTCAGCCTGGTCGAGCTGCCGGAAGACGGTCTGGAGCGTTTGCTCAGCAAGCTGAAAGACACCCGTGTCGGTGGCAAGCCGCTCAAGCTGCGTCGTTATCGCGAAGATTGATCCGCGTTAAGCGTTAAATAAAAAGCCCCGCATCGTTGAGATGCGGGGCTTTTTTGTAGGCTATGTACCTGTTAACTGTTGAGTCTGATCGCAACCTCCCACAAAAAAACGTTATCTCTCATGCAACAGATAATGGGTATATAGCCTTTTTGTATCCGTCCACCTGGCAGGCAAGGCCTGCGGCGGGGTTATGGCCGCTTGCTGCCAACTACGAGCATAAGACCGCCGGCTACTATGGCGGCAATCCCGGCCCACATGGGGACATTGACCGTTTCTTTCTCTTTCACGGAAAGCTCGAGCGGGCCGAGTTTGACCGCGGTGGTGTCCTTGGTATAGCTGAAACCACCATAAATCAGTGCCAGAGTTCCGACTACCACAAGTGCTATGGCTGCAAGCCTGATTGAGTTCATGTCGTCTACACCTTCTGCGTGACACCTGTGCCTCGTGGCCGGCGGTTCCAAGGGCAGGGTCATGTAGATGATTGAAGCACAGATTGCTCGGGTTCCGTGATCGATAACCTCGCAGTGGGGGCAGCCGCTGGATCATGCCGCAGTTTGCCGGCGCCTCGGGCCTATCAGGCAAAGCTGTAGATATCCATGCCCAGGGCGCCGAGGGTGAAACCGCTGTGCTCGACCCTGAACGAGCCGCCGGCGCCGCGGGCGAAAAACAGCGGTAACAGGTGTTCGTCGCTGGGGTGGTTGCGTATGGCCGCCGGGGCTCGTTGCCGATAGTCGTGCAAGGCCGCCTCGTCGTCCTCGGCAAGACTGGCTACCATCCAGTCGCGAAAGTCCTGGGCCCAGGGTTCGATCACCTCGGGGCCGGCGTGCCAGTCGAGTTCGCCGAGGTTGTGGGTGATGCTGCCGGAGCCGATCAGCAGTACGCCCTGCTGGCGCAGGCCGGCCAGTGCGCGACCGATGCGGGTCTGTAATTGCGGGCCATGACGGCTGGGCAGCGAGAGCTGCACGAGCGGGATGTCGGCGGCCGGGTACATGAGTGACAGTGGCACCCAGGCGCCGTGATCGAAGGGGCGTGCGGGGTCGAGTTGTGCGGGAACGCCGGCTGCGCCCAGCAGTTGCACGATGTCTGCGGCGAGCTGCGGATGGCCGGGCGCCGGGTATTGCACCTGATACAGCTGCGGGGGGAAGCCGCCAAAGTCATGCCAGGTTTCCGGTTGGGCCGCGCTGGTGACGCGCAGCGCAGTGCTTTCCCAGTGTGCGGACACCACCAGGATGGCCCGTGGCCTGGGCAGCGCCGCGGCCAGGCGGGCCAAGGCCGGACCGCTGGCGCCGGGCTCCAGGGCGAGCATGGGCGAGCCGTGGGAGATGAATAGTGAAGGCAGCATGGGCTAGGTTCCTGCAGTAGGATGCTGCTATCTTCGCGGCTGGAAATATCGAATTCCAGTATAAATTCTTGAGCTATTTGATCGAATTTTAAGGGGGTAAGAGTGGACGAGGCATTCTGGCAGGCGCGCTGGGCACGCGATCAGATCGGTTTTCATCTGGATCAGGTCAATCCCTATCTGCAGCGCCACTGCACGGCGTTAGAACTGCAGCCGGGCGCGCGGGTGCTGGTTCCGCTGTGCGGCAAGAGCCTGGATCTGGCCTGGCTGGCGGGGCAGGGCTATCGGGTTGTGGGCGTCGAGTTGGCGCAGAAGGCGGTCGAGGGTTTCTTCGCGGAACATGGCTTGAACGCCGAGGTCAGCCAGGAGGGGGCGTTCAAGGTCTATCGCGCCGGAGCGCTGGAGCTCTGGTGCGGTGATTTCTTCGCCCTGACGGCAGAACAACTCGGCGATTGCCAGGGGCTCTACGACCGGGCGGCATTGATTGCCCTGCCGACGGATCTGCGTGTTCGCTACGCGGCCCATCTGCAGGCCATTTTGCCGGCGGGATGCCGGGGACTGCTGATTACCCTCGACTATGCGCAGGCGCAGATGGACGGGCCGCCCTTCGCTGTGAGCGATGCCGAAGTGCATGAATTGTTCGGTGCGGGCTGGCGGGTCGAGACGCTGGAGCGGCTGGATGTGCTGCAGGGCAACTGGAAGTTCATCAAGCACAACCTGCAGGCGCTGGATGAAGTGGTATACCGGTTGGTCAAACGCTGAGGCAGCAGCAGGCTGAGTGTGGCCTACGCTGCAAAGCCGCAATGAACAAGGGCAACCCGAGGTCGCCCTTGTTCATTGCGAGTGGTTTAACGCAACTGGCGCAGGGCTTCGATGCGGTCTTCCAGCGGCGGGTGGGTCATCAGCAGGCCGGCCAGGCCGTTCTTCAGGCCGCCGTTGATGCCGAAGGCGGTGAGGCTGTCGGGCATGTTCACCGGCACCCCCTGTTCGGCGCGCAGGCGCTGCAGGGCGGCGATCATGGCGCCGGTGCCAGCCAGGCGCGCGCCGGCTTCATCGGCCTTGAATTCGCGTTTGCGCGAGAACCACATGACGATGATGCTGGCCAGGATGCCCAGTACCAGTTCGGCGAAGATGGTCGCGACGAAGTAGCCGATGCCGTGGCTGCCTTCGTTTTTCAGGATGGCTTTGTCGACGAAGTTACCGAAGATCCGTGCGAAGAACATCACGAAGGTGTTCACAACGCCCTGGATCAGCGCCAGGGTGACCATGTCGCCGTTAGCCACGTGGCCGATCTCGTGGGCCAGCACGGCTTTCACCTCATCCGGCGAGAAGCGTTCCAGCAAGCCCTGGCTGACCGCTACCAGGGCATCGTTCTTGTTCCAGCCAGTGGCGAAGGCATTGGATTCGTAGGCGGGAAAGATCCCCACTTCCGGCATCTTGATGCCGGCATTGCGCGACAGCTCTTCGACGGTCTGCAGCAGCCACTGTTCGTGGCGGGTACGCGGCTGGGTGATGATCTCGGTGCCGGTGCTCATCTTCGCCATCCACTTGGACAGCAGCAGTGAGATCAGTGAGCCGGCAAAACCGAATACCGCGCAGAAGATCAGCAGGCTGCTGTAGTTCTGGCCGGTGAAGCGGTCTACCCCCAGTAGCTTGAGAGTGATACTGGCGATGATCAACACCGCCAGGTTGGTAGCCAGAAACAGCAAAATGCGCATCATGATGTGAAACGACTCCTCGCGGGATAAGACTTGCTTGATATGCCGGCTATATAAGGGCGCGCCCCCCGGCTCTTCAACTGGGGGACTATTTCAAACTGTGTCGCCTGTGCCGTTCAGGCTGCTCTCGAAGAGCAAGCGGGTCAGCCGGGCAAGGCGTTCGCCGTGCTGTTGGCTCAGCGCGTCGCGCAGTTGAAAGGCCAGGGTGGCGTGCACCCGGCGCACGCTGGGGGGTAGCGCTTCGCCTTCGCGCAGGGCGTGGGGCACGCTGCGACTCAGACGCAGGAAGCCTTTCTCGCTGAGCACCGCCTGATCCAGGGCGTCGTAGGCGATGGTCGAGTCGAAGCGCAGGTAGCCTTCCTCGGCCAGCCACAACAGTGCGCCCAGGCAGCTCTCATGACGCCTGCTCGGCAGGCCGAATTCATCGGGTTCCTCGCGGCCGATCAGGTCTTCGACGTAGAGCGCCATCTTGCGCGGGAAGACCTGATACAGGTGCAGCAGGCCGGCTGCCGCATCCTTGTAGAAATCGTCGATTTGTAGATCCATGGGCTTACTGGCTGTAGCCTTTGAGAAAGCTGCCGATGCGGCCGATGGCCTGTTCCAGGTCATCGACCCGCGGCAGGGTGACCACGCGGAAGTGATCCGGCCAAGGCCAGTTGAAGGCCGTGCCCTGGACGATCAACAGCTTCTCGGAGAGCAGCAGGTCAAGGACGAATTTCTCGTCGTTGTGGATCGGGCAGACCTTGGGGTCGATTTTCGGGAAGGCATAGAGCGCGCCCATCGGCTTGACGCAGCTGACTCCGGGAATGTCGTTGAGCAGCTCCCAGGTGCGGTTGCGCTGCTCCAGCAGGCGACCGTTGGGCAGCACCAGGTCGTTGATGCTCTGGTAACCGCCCAGCGCGGTCTGGATCGCGTGCTGGCTCGGCACGTTGGCGCACAGGCGCATGTTGGCGAGGATGTCGATGCCTTCGATATAGCTCTGCGCGCGGTGTTTCGGCCCGGAGATGGCCACCCAGCCGGAGCGAAAGCCCGCGACCCGGTAGGACTTGGACAAGCCGTTGAAGGTCAGGCACAGCACATCCGGCGCCAGGGACGCGGTGCAGATGTGCTGGGCTTCGTCGTAGAGGATCTTGTCGTAGATCTCGTCGGAGAACAGCACCAGGTTGTGCTGGCGCGCCAGCTCGACGATGTCTTCCAGTACTTCTTTGGAGTAGACCGCGCCGGTCGGGTTGTTCGGGTTGATCAGCACCAGCGCCTTGGTATTCGGGGTGATCTTGGCGCGCATGTCGGCGATGTCGGGGAACCAGCCGGCCTGTTCGTCGCACAGGTAATGCACCGGCTTGCCGCCGGACAGGGCCACGGCGGCGGTCCACAGCGGGTAATCGGGGGCCGGGATCAGCACCTCGTCGCCGTTGTTGAGCAGCGCCTGCATGGCCATGACGATCAGCTCGGAGACGCCGTTGCCGAGGTAGATGTCCTCTATGCCGACGCCTTCCACCTGCTTCTGCTGGTAGTACTGCATCACCGCCTTGCGTGCACTGAACAGACCCTTGGAGTCGCTGTAGCCCTGGGCCGTCGGCAGGTTGCGGATCACGTCCTGAAGAATTTCTTCCGGAGCTTCGAAACCGAACGACGCCGGGTTGCCGATGTTCAGCTTGAGGATGCGATGACCTTCCTCTTCCAGGCGCTTGGCGTGCTTGAGCACGGGCCCGCGAATGTCGTAGCAGACATTGGCCAGCTTGTTCGATTTGCTGAACTGCATGTAAGTGATCCCGAGTGGAGAAACGTCGTTGAATTACCGTGTAAAAGACTCGATCAGGCGAGCCTTGGCAGCATGTAACGCGGGTGCCAGACTGGGGTCGAATGATACGTTGCAGCCCGACCTTGGCAAAGGTACTGGTCGGGCTTTTTTATGGCTATGTACCGGTTAACTGTTGAGCCTGATCGCAACCTCGTGGGAGGGGCTTTAGCCGCAAAAAATTGTCAGTGTTTCGACGATTTTCGCGGATGAAACGCAACGCCGCCCGGCCCCTCCCACAAAGAACGTTATCTCTCATGCAACAGATAATGGGTGCATAGCCTTTTCTATTGAGGATCATGCCCATGGACAAGCTCGAAAAACCCCTGGAAGCCTGGCGCGAAGAACTGTCGGAGACGCAGTTCCATGTCTGCCGGCTGGGTGGCACGGAACGAGCCTTTTCCGGTGAATACCATGACAGCAAGACGCCGGGCATCTATCACTGCGCCTGCTGCGGCACTGCATTGTTCGACTCGGACGCCAAATTCGATTCCGGTAGCGGCTGGCCCAGCTACTTTCAGCCGCTGAGCAAGGATGCGATTACCAGTCTGGATGACTTCAGCCATGGTATGCACCGCATCGAAGTGAAGTGCGGCAAATGCGCTGCCCACCTGGGCCACGTTTTTCCAGATGGGCCGGCGCCGACCGGATTGCGTTACTGCATCAATTCGGCATCGCTTAAGCTGGTGCCTAGGGCCGAGGCATGACGCCGGTCCTGCCGTGATCGGCGAACGGATGGGTTAGGCGCCTGCAAGTTGACCTGCTACCAACAGAACAAAGGCGCCGTAACCCATCATCGATATTCGCCATGCCTGCAGGTACAGGCCTAAACCGCTCGATGGGTATCGCTGCGCTCAACGCCATCCTACAGACACTGGCTCCGAAAAGATTTCGTAAAGTTTCTATATATAAAACAATGAGTTATTTGTTGTTTGATAAGAGATCCCCCATCGTCCAGACGCCGCGCTGTCGCGCAGCAAACTGGGTGCTCAAGGATCAAGACCGTAGGATGGGTTAGGCGCCTGCAAATTAACCTGCTATCAGCAGAACAAAGGCGCCGTAACCCATCATCGATATTCGCCATGCCTGCAGGTGCAGGCCTAAACCGCTCAATGGGTATCGCTGCGCTCAACGCCATCCTACAGACACTGGCTTCGACAAGATTTCGTAAAAGTTTCTATATATAAAACAATGAGTTATTTGTTGTTTGATAAGAACCGGCTGGCTGGCGAGCAACAGGTCAGGCCCCGGCTCCTGCGTTTTCAAGAGAGTGCCGCGCCATTGCGCTGTGGCCCGTCATCAATGGGCCTTATTTTCTGGCAATTAAATTGTGTGCAATTCAATTGCTTACTATAGTGTTTCGACTCCCATGCAGGTCAAAGGCGATTACCATGAGCAACGAACTGTTCGATATCCCCGTCACCACCATCAAGGGCGAGCAGAAAACCCTGGCCGACTTTGCTGGCAAGGCCGTGTTGGTGGTCAATACCGCCAGCAAATGCGGGTTCACCCCGCAGTACAAGGGCCTGGAAAGCCTCTGGCAGCAGTACAAGGACAAGGGGCTGGTGGTGTTGGGTTTTCCCTGCAACCAGTTCGGCAAGCAGGAGCCGGGCAGTGAGGGGGCGATTACCGAGTTTTGCGAGCTGAACTTCGGGGTCAGCTTTCCCCTGTTCAAGAAGGTCGATGTCAACGGCAGCGATGCCCATCCCTTGTTCGTCCAGCTGAAGAAAAAGGCCCCGGGCCTGCTTGGCAGCCAGGGTGTGAAGTGGAATTTCACCAAGTTCCTGATCAGTGCCGACGGCAAGCAGGTCAAGCGTTTCGCGCCGGCCACCAAGCCGGAAGATCTGACTGCCGAGATCGAAGCCCTGCTCAAATGAAACCGGAGTCGTTCGTGCACGAAGATGCCCTGCAGCTGGACAACCAGCTGTGCTTCAAACTGTACGCGGCTTCGCGGGCGGTGATCCGTGCCTACAAGCCGATGCTCGATCAATTGAACCTGACCTACCCGCAGTACCTGGCGATGCTGGTGCTCTGGGAATGGCAACTGGTCCCGCCGGCACAGCCGACGATCAAGGCCCTGGGCGAGCGCTTGCTGCTCGATTCGGGCACCCTGACCCCGCTGCTCAAGAGGTTGCAGCAGCTTGGTTTATTGCTGCGCCAGCGCTCGGCTGTGGATGAGCGCGAGGTACACCTGGCATTGACCGATGCGGGTCGTGCCTTGCGTGAGCGGGTGCTGCCGTTGCGCCAGCAGTTGCTGTGCGAGCAGGGCGTCGAGGTGGATGAACTGGTCGAGTTGCGCCGCCGCGTTGGTCAGTTGCTCGATCGTTTCATGGCGCTGCGCTAGGGGCTGTCGACGCCGGCAGCCAGCGCTTGAGCAGGGCATCCAGTTCTTCGCGGCGGAATGGCTTGGCCAGATAATCGCTCATGCCGGCGGCGCGACAACGCTCGCGTTCGTCGGGCAGGGCATTGGCGGTCAGGGCGATGATCGGCAACTCGGGATGGTGCCCACCCTGGCGAATTCTGCGGCTGGCCTCATAGCCATCCATGATCGGCATGTTGCAGTCCATCAGCACCAGGTCGATGTCGTGCTGAGCCAGTTGGCTCAGGGCTTCGGCGCCATGGTTGGCTACCACGACCTCGCAGCCGAGTTTTCCCAGCATGCCCTTGGCCACCAGTTGGTTGACCGGATTGTCCTCCACCAGCAGCACCCGTGCCCGCCGTTCGCTCTGTGGTTCGATGGGGCTTGACGCAGGCGTGCCTGCCATCTGCTGGCCGAGGCTGCGGCGCAATGCCTGGAGCAGGGTTTGTCGCGACAGCGGCCGGGCGATCTGCTCAAGCGGCGCCAGGGCTTGCACCTGATCGCTGGGCAGGAAGCTGCCGTAGGCGGTAACCAGCAGGATCGGTATCTGGCATGTCGGGCGCATGTCCGGCAGACATTCGGGGCAATCGCTGAGCAACAGATCGGCGGCGACACCGAGCAGGTTGCTATCGGGGGCCAGGCGTTGATATTCCAATCCCCATGCCGGCAGCAACGTGCCAAGCAGTTCGTTGAGGCCTGAATTGGCCGAGCTGAGGTCTACGACCCGCCCAGTCAACGCAGGCAAAGCGGGCGCGGGCGTGTAGCTGGGCAGTGGCAGCTGCGCGCAGAACTGGCTGCCGAAGCCCTCCTTGGACTCCAATTCGAGCCGGCCCTGCATGGCTTCGCACAGGCGACGGGTGAGCGCCAGGCCCAGGCCGGTGCCGCCGAACTGACGGGTAATGCCGACTCCCGCCTGGGCGAAGGGTTGATAGATGCGCGCGCGGGCCTCTTCGGCAATGCCGATCCCGGTGTCTCGCACCAGGATCCGTATGCCGTTAGGACCGCTGTCGACGTGGATGTCGACGCGCCCGGAGCGGGTGAATTTCAGCGCGTTGGAGAGCAGATTGCTGATGATCTGGCGCACCCGTGTCGGGTCGCCGAGCACTTGCGCAGGCAGTTGCGGGTCGATCAGGCAGGTCAATTCGACATCCGGCAAGGCGTTTTGCGACAGCAGGCTGGCGGTGTCTTCGACCATGCTGCCGAGGTCGAAGGGCATGCTTTCCAGCTCGAGCTGGCCGGCTTCGAATTTCGACAGATCGAGGATGTCGTTGAGCAGTTCGACCAGAATCTTGCCGGAGTCATGGGCAATCGACAGCTGCTGGCGTTGTTCGTTGCTCAGCGGGCCGTCGAGGGCCAGTGCGAGCATGCCGAGCAGGCCGTTGAGCGGGGTGCGGATCTCGTGGCTCATGCTGGCGAGAAACGCCGAGCGAGCCTGGGCCATGTCCAGTGCGGTGCGTTTTGCCTGTTCCAGCTCCTGGTTGGATTCGAGCAGGCACACGTTGCTGGCCTTCAATTCGGTGGTGCGGGCCGAGACGATGTTTTCCAGTTCGCCCAGGTACTGGGTGAGGCGATCCTCGGCGTCGCGGCGTTGTTCGATCTCCATGGCGATGCTGGACAACTGCTGGTTGGTCACATCGACCAGGATGCCGATTTCGTCGCGCTCATGACCGCGCGGGCAGGGCAGTCTGTTGCGGTTGGGGTTGTGCAGGTCGCGACCGCTGAGCGCACGAATCACCTCGGTCAGCGGCTTGGTCAGCATGAAATAGAACAGCACCAGCAGAATCAGCGAGAGCAGCAGGCTGCGAGCGAAGCCGGTCAGCAAGGTGAGCATGGCGCGCCGCAGGAAGTGACTGCCGAACGCATAGGTGTCGACTTCCAGATGCAGCACGCCGAGGGCTTCCTCGGGCGCGTGACTGACGAACAGCTGGGTTTCGAACTGGCGCCGCTCGCCGAACAGGAAATCGCTGAACAGCCGGTAGCGATTTTTGCTGGGCGGGCGGCTGACCCTGGCCAGGGTCATGTTGCTATTGTCTATGATCTCTGCACGAATCACCGCCGGTGAGCGCAGCAGGCCCAGCACCAGTTCCTGGGCCAACTCGGCATCGATGTTGTAGGCGATACGCGCGGCGGGATTGTGGCTGATCTCCAGCAGTGCGCGAATCTCGCGGTTGATGGAGGCATCTTCACTGGCATAATCGATGCCCACTTGAATCAGGCTGAGCGCAGTGCCGAGGATAAACGCCACCAGTACGGTCAAACTGGCCTGTTTGAACGACAGGCGTTGGGTGAGCGGTATATCCATGGGTGGCAATAGTCTCGAGTCCGTGCGCTTGCCAAGCATAGCCCATCCGTTCCTCCTTTCGGCAGGAGCAGTTGGCAGGTTGCAATACTAGGAGTGCGTAGTGGATTCCCGTTTAAATGCTTTTCTACAGCGCGCCGAGAGCGTGCTGGCGCGACTCGAGCCGCTGTTGCCGGCCCAGCGTGGCGATATCGACTGGCAGCACAGCCTGGCCGCACGCTGGCATCGTGAGGGGCGTAGTGGTTACTTGCAGCCGTTGAGCATCGATCTCGACCTGAATCTGAGTGACCTGATCGGTGTCGACACTCAGCGTGAGCAGCTGGCGCGCAACACCCGGCAATTCATCCAGGGCCTGCCGGCCAATCACGCTTTGCTCTGGGGCGCGCGCGGCACGGGAAAGTCATCGCTGGTGCGCGCGCTGTTGGCCGAGCATGCCACTGCCGGGCTGCGCCTGATCGAAATCGAGCGCGATCATCTGGCGGATCTGCCGCGGGTGGTCGAGCAGCTGAGTCGCTTGCCGCAGCGCTTTGTGCTGTTTTGCGATGACCTGTCCTTCGAGGCCGGCGAGGGCGATTACCGGGTGTTGAAAAGCGTGCTGGATGGCTCGCTAGAGCGCTCGCCGGACAATGTGCTGCTCTACGCCACGTCCAATCGCCGCCATCTGTTGCCGGAGCAGCACAGCGACAACCAGGCTGCGCAGA
Source organism: Pseudomonas sp. (assembly GCA_030699825.1). GTDB lineage: Bacteria > Pseudomonadota > Gammaproteobacteria > Pseudomonadales > Pseudomonadaceae > Aquipseudomonas. Next base: position 90,717 of record JAUYKV010000039.1, read on the forward strand.
TGGTCGACGGCGAACTGCACCCGAGCGAGGCGGTGGAGGACAAAATCGCGCTGTCCGATCGTTTTGGCCTATGGTTGTCTTTCTACCCCTTCACCCAGGATCACTTCCTCGATGTGGTGCGCCATTGGGTCGAGGTGCAGGCGGCGCAGGCTGGTTTGAACTGGCAGTGGAGCGAGTCCCTGGAAAAAGCGGCGATTCGCTGGGCCCTGGGTCGCGGTAATCGTAATGGTCGTTGTGCCTATCAATTCGCCCGGCACTGGGTCGGGCTGCAACTCCTGGAGAGCCAGGCATGATCGACCTTGCGCAAGCCGACTCCGAACCCGCTGACTATGCTCTGCTGGCCGCGCAACTGCAGGCGCTGTTGGCCGATGAGCGCGACTTCATTGCCAACGCCGCACAGTTCTGCGCCTTGTTGTTCCAGGAACTGGCCGAACTCAATTGGGCTGGCTTCTACCTGCTTCGGGGTGAAGAACTGGTGCTGGGACCATTCCAGGGACGGGTGGCCTGTGTGCGAATACCCATGGGCCGCGGGGTGTGCGGGGTGGCGGCGGCGACCCGGCAAACGCAGCGGGTGGAGGATGTGCACGCCTTTGCCGGGCATATCGCCTGCGACAGCGCCTCGCGCAGCGAGCTGGTGGTGCCGCTGCTGAAGGAGGAACGGTTGATCGGCGTGCTGGATCTGGATAGTCCGCAGTTGGCCCGCTTTACTGCAGCCGACCAGGCCGGGATCGAGTGGCTGGTCGGGATTTTCTTGCAGCTTAGCGATTGTTGATGCTGCTGGAGCGAGCTGGCTTGGCGCCGCTTCGCTTCGGCCCAGCAGGGCTCTACTCGGGCTCAGAGGTTGTGAAAAAAACGAGCGCAGTAGGCGAGAGTTTTTTCATACCCTCTCAGGCCTTGCCGGCCATCTTGGCCACTGTCTTCTGCTCGCCGGGCAATAGCGCTTGCACCGAGGGGCGCGCCTTGACGCGCTGATACAGTGCGGCCAGGTTCGGCCAGCGCTGGGCATCCAGTTGTTCGCCGCCGTGTTCCATATTGATCATCTGACAGGCAAATGCCAGGTCGGCCAGGGTCAGGCTGTCACCGACGAAGTACTCGGCGGTGCCCAGGGTCTGCGACAGGTAGGCGAAGTGCGTCGGAAGTTTGTCCGTCAGCGTGGCTTGCACCGCCGTCTCATCGCAGGGCTGGCCCATGGGCGGCTTCAGGACGCGGTTGCGGAATACGCTGAAGGTACACAGTGGCGCCAGCTCGTAGTCGCTGTATTTTTCCAGCCAGCGCACACGGGCGCGCTGTTCGGCATTGCGGCCCAGCAGGGGTTTGCGTTCCGGGTAGCTGTCTTCCAGGTACTGGCAGATCACGCTGGAGTCGGCCAGGCTGAAGTCGCCGTCCTTCAACGCCGGGATACGGCCCAGTGGGTTGAGTTCGCGATACCACGCCGGCTGGCCGAAGGGCAGGATGATTTCCAGTGCGTAGTCGAGGTCTTTCTCTGCCAGGCACAGGCGTACTTTGCGTACGAAGGGCGAAAGCGGGGCGCCATAAACTGTCAGACTCATCGAGTGTCCTTGTCGGCATGTAGGTAAAAGAGAGGGGGCAGGCTCGGCGGTTGTGAAAATATCGAGCGCCGTCGCAAGACGGTCGCAGCAGGCGAGCGTTTGTTCACAATCTCTCAGTCGTAAATATTCTTCTTCTTCCAGTCTTCATCGCCTTCCAGGCTTTTCAGGCCATCGGTCAGCTCGCTGACGTCGTCGGCTGCCGGTTTGCCCATGTCCACCACCATGGCATTGGCGCGGGCGAGTTGGCCTTCGAATTTCTGCAGCGGCGCTTGGTAACGCGCGCTGTCGGTTTGCTTGCGCAGGAACTGCACGCCGCGTTCGTACGCCAAACGCGCCTGGCCGGGCTGGTTCTGTTGCAGGGCCAACTGGCCCAGGTTGCCGAACAGTTCGATATGCAATTGCACCAGCATGTGGCGAACTTCATTGACCCAGTGCTTGGCTTCATTGGCGGGCAGGATACCGTCCTGGGCGCAGCGGGTGATTTGCCCGTGCAGGTTTTCCAGTTGAAAGCGCACTTCCTTGGCTTTGACTTCGCTGACGATCTGCTGCAATGGATTCTGTACGGGTATCGCGTCGCCCTGGGCAATCAACTGGCGCAATGCTTCGAGTTGCGCTTGGCTGTCGGCATTGCTTGGCTGCAATTGCACCAGGCGCTGGGTGAAGTGCATCTGCAGGCGGCTGAGCATGAGTTTCAGTTGCGGCGTCATCAGCTGTCCGGGCAAGGACTCGGAGATATTGGCGCAACGGCGGATACGGTCATTGAGCTCGGTCCTGAGGCGGGACTTTTCCAGCTTGTTGTTCTCGACCATATGATTGACGTAGGCAATGGCGATCAATAAGGCGATGCCGCCGACAATCAGCAGGGTAATTACCAGTGGGGACATCGGTACCGCCTCGCGAATGCTGGTTTTCGTCGGAGTGTAATGCCTTAGCCACGGTGCTGATAGAGCAGCCGTATGATCTGGCGTGAAGTCATTGATTTTAAAAAAAAATTATAGAGAGGTTGACGACTCTGCGCAGGATCCATAGAATGCGCGCCACTTCCAGTGCAATGCTTTATTGCAATGAACGGGAAGTCGGAAGGATGTTGCAGGTTCCGGGTTGCGTCCCCTTCGTCTAGTGGCCTAGGACACCGCCCTTTCACGGCGGTAACAGGGGTTCGAGTCCCCTAGGGGACGCCATTATTGTTGTAGATGTTCGTTGTATTTGCGGGAATAGCTCAGTTGGTAGAGCACGACCTTGCCAAGGTCGGGGTCGCGAGTTCGAGTCTCGTTTCCCGCTCCAGATTTTCCAGCGGTGCGTCTATAGCGCTGTCTGGGTCAGTCGGTAAACAACCGGTTGAGGCAATGAGTTCCAGGTCCCCTTCGTCTAGTGGCCTAGGACACCGCCCTTTCACGGCGGTAACAGGGGTTCGAGTCCCCTAGGGGACGCCATTTTGTTGTAGATGTCTGTTGTATTTGCGGGAATAGCTCAGTTGGTAGAGCACGACCTTGCCAAGGTCGGGGTCGCGAGTTCGAGTCTCGTTTCCCGCTCCATATTTCAAGGTAAGCAACGAAAACGCCGCTCACTGAGCGGCGCTTTTGTATCTGCATGATTTTACCGCTCAAGAAAAAGCCCGCCGGTGATGCCGTGCGGGCTTTTTCGTTTAATAGCTGCGCTGCTAGTGCTTGCTGCCTTGGGTGGGCATGGTCAGCAACTGCTTTTCCTGATTCCAGTCGAAGGGTTCGTCGTTCTCCTGGGCGTAGAAGCGCCGCTCTTCCAAGGCCTGGTACATCTCGATTTCTTCGTCGGGCATGAAGTGCAGGCAATCGCCACCGAAGAACCACAACAGGTCGCGCGGAACCAGATGGGCGATTTGCGGGTAGCGCTGGAAGATCTGGCTGATCAGGTCCTGGCCGAGGTAAAGGCTGGCTTCCGGGTCGTTCGGCAGATCGGCCAGCAATTCGTCATAGCGTTCCAGGTACATGGCATGGCTGTCATCGAGGATCTGCTCGGCTTCGCCCAAGGCAACCAGAATGGTGCGCAGATGGGCGAGCAGGGCGAGGTGATGATCGAGGTGGGTGTTGGCCATGACAAAAATCCTGTAGGTAAAACGGGCGCGCAAGTATAAGGCTCTGCGTGCCCACTGTCCCTGGCCGTGAACAACTACTACGCTAGCGCACCTTGCCGCGGCCGAGCTTCAGCTCTTCCTTGGCGAAGTCGTCGACGTCGATCACCACGCGCCGCGCTGTTTCGGCCTGGCGCAGGCTCTGCGCTTCTTCTGCAGTGAGGATGCCGGCACCGACTGCGGTGTCGATCAGGTTGTGTCCCGGTGCTTCCTGCAGCAGACCTTGCTTGAGCGCCTTGTCCAGTTTCTTCTGCAGGGGTTGCGCGCTTTGCAGCAGATCCATCGCCTGCTGCAGGGCGGCCACCGGGTCGTTCTGTGCTTGAGGGCGGTAGCAACCTGCAAGCAGCTCTTCCAGGGCTGGATCGCCGCTGTTGCGTCCGATGATCGCGGCGACCTGGGCATCCTGTGCGTCGCTTGGGCCTTTGTGGCGGCGGCCGAAGGGGAAAACCAGCACACGCAGGACATAACCGAGCAGTTTGCTCGGGAAGTTGCTGAGCAGTTCATCCAGCGCCTGTTCGGCGTGGCCCAGGCTTTCTTCCATGGCCCAGCACAGCAGCGGGCGCGAATGCGCCGGGTAATCCAGGTCGTGGTAGCGCTTGAGCGCCGCCGAGGCCAGGTACAGATGGCTGAGCACATCGCCCAGGCGTGCAGACAGTCGCTCGCGGCGTTTCAGTTCGCCGCCCAGCAGCATCATGCTCAGGTCGGCAAGCAGGGCGAAGGCCGCCGCCAGGCGATTGAGGGCGCGGAAGTAGGGGCGGCTGATGTTGTCGCCCGGTACCTCGCTGAAGCCGCCCAGGCCGAGGCTGAGAATCAGGCTGCTGGCCGCATTGCTCACGGCAAAGCCGATGTGCTGCAACAGCAGTTGATCGAACTCCAGCAGCGCTTGTTCCTTGTCTTCACGACCGGCCAGGGCCATTTCCTTGAGGACGTAGGGGTGGCAGCGGATCGCGCCCTGGCCGAAGATCATCAGGTTGCGCGAGAGGATGTTGGCACCTTCCACGGTGATGAAGATCGGTGCGCCTTGCCAGGAGCGCGCCAGGTAGTTGTTGGGGCCCATGATGATGCCCTTGCCGCCATGCACGTCCATGGCGTGGCTGATGCACTCGCGGCCACGCTCGGTCAGGTGGTATTTGAGAATCGCCGAGAGCACCGAGGGTTTTTCACCCAGATCTACCGCGTTGGCCGTCAGGATCCGTGCGCTGTCCATCAACCAGGCATTGCCGCCGATGCGGGCCAGGGCTTCCTGGATGCCTTCGAAGGCCGCCAGCGGCACATTGAATTGCTCGCGTATCTGGCTGTACTGGCCAGTGACCAGGCTGGTGAATTTGGCCGCGCCCGTGCCTACTGCCGGCAGGGAGATGGAGCGGCCGACCGACAGGCAGTTCATCAGCATCATCCAGCCTTTGCCGAGCATGTCCTGGCCGCCGATCAGGTAGTCCAGCGGGATGAATACGTCTTTCCCCGAGTTCGGTCCGTTCATGAAGGCAGCGCCGAGCGGCAGGTGACGGCGGCCGATTTCCACGCCGGGCGTGCCGGTCGGCACCAGCGCCAGGCTGATGCCGAGGTCTTCCTGCTCGCCGAGCAAGTGATCCGGGTCGTAGGCCTTGAAGGCCAGGCCGAGCAGGGTCGCGACCGGGCCCAGGGTGATGTAGCGCTTTTCCCAGGTCAGGCGCAGACCGAGCACTTCCTCGCCTTGCCACTGACCTCTGCAGATTATTCCGCTGTCCGGCATGGCGCCGGCGTCGGAGCCGGCCAGCGGGCCGGTTAGAGCGAAGCAGGGGATGTCATCGCCACGGGCCAGACGCGGCAGGTAGTGCTGGCGTTGCTCGTCGGTGCCGTAATGCAGCAGCAACTCTGCCGGGCCGAGGGAGTTGGGCACCATCACGGTGGAGGCCAGGTCGCCGCTGCGGGTGGCCAGTTTCATCGCCACCTGGGAGTGGGCGTAGGCGGAAAAGCCCTTGCCGCCGTATTCCTTGGGGATGATCAGGGCGAAAAAACCGTGCTGCTTGATGTGTTCCCAGGCCTTGGCTGGCAAGTCCATCTGCTGGCCGATCTGCCAGTCGCTGACCATGGCGCAGAGTTCTTCGGTGGGACCGTCGAGAAAGGCTTGCTCCTCCTCGCTCAGTTGCGCCTTGGGGTAGGCCAGCAGCTTGTCCCAGTCCGGACGGCCGCTGAACAGTTCGCCGTCCCACCAGACTGTGCCGGCTTCGATGGCATCGCGTTCGGTGTCCGACATCGGTGGCAGCACCCGCTGAAACCAGGCGAACATGGGCGCGCTGAACAGTTTTCGCCGTTGTTCCGGCAGCATCAGCGGTAGCGCCACGGCCAGGAGCAAGAGCCAGAACACAAGCAACAGCCAGGTCGGTGCATGGCTGAACAGGCCCATGAGGATCAAGTACCCGGCAACCACGCCGAGGGCGGGCAGCGGTGCAGTGCGGCGGTGGGCGAGGTAGGCCGTGCCAACCAGCAGAACGAGTAACCAGACAACGAGCATGCAAAAACCTCCATGGCGGCGAGTTGGAAAGAGCCAGTGGTTGTGAAAAAAACTCTCCGTGGTGAGTCTAGCCGGCATCCACACAAAGATGGCGACAAGGGCGCCGAGCTTGGCCGAATAGTCGTGACATGCCCTCGCGCAGCGTCGTTAGGCGGGGTGTTCTATCAAGGCGAACCATCAATGCGTGAATACCTGGAACCCGGGCGCTGCATCGATAGTGACCACCAGGCGCTGGTGGAGTTCGCTGCAATGTCGCGCGGTAGCGGTCGCAATCCGGTTGAGTAGGCGGTCAGGCTGTATTACGCGGTGGGCGACGGCATTCGCTATAACCTTTATACATTCAGTACCGATCCCGAAGCTTTGAAAGGCAGTCATGCGCGAGAGTTACTGCGTGCCGAAGGCCACGCTGCTGGCGGCCTGTGCGCGACATCGTGGGATTTCCGCGTGAATTGGTCTGGCCGAAGATGCGCCGTTGCCGGTGGGGGATTTTCAGGGCGAAGCCGCGCATTAGCATCTGCGCCCGACCCATCCTGCACAAGACGGGTCGTCTGCATCTGGCTGAAAATTGTCGCTAGCCAGCTTTGCTCATGACATGAAGCTGATCAATTATTGATCAGGCTGAGGAATTCGCTGCGGGTGGCGGCGTTGTTGCGGAATTCGCCGAGCATCACCGAGGTGACCATGGTGGAGTTCTGCTTTTCCACGCCGCGCATCATCATGCACATGTGCTGGGCTTCGATCACCACGGCGACGCCAAGAGCGCCGGTCACTTGCTGGATGGCCTCGGCGATCTGCCGGCTGAGGTTTTCCTGGATCTGCAGGCGGCGGGCGTACATGTCGACGATCCGCGCGACCTTGGACAGGCCGAGCACCTTGCCATTGGGGATGTAGGCAACGTGGGCCTTGCCGATAAACGGCAGCAGGTGGTGCTCGCACAGCGAATACAGCTCGATGTGCTTGACCAGTACCATTTCGCTGTTGTCGGAGCTGAACAGCGCGCCGTTGGTGACGTCTTCCAGGCTTTGCTGGTAGCCGCGGCAGAGATACTGCATGGCCTTGGCGGCACGCTTGGGGGTGTCGAGCAAGCCTTCGCGGGACGCGTCTTCGCCGAGTTGACCGAGGATTGCGGTGTAGTTTTGTTCCAGGGACATGATCTTCTTATGGACCTTCTAAAGGGAGGACAGCAGATGCGCAGGGTAGGGTGCAGGCGCTGCGCTGGCAAGAGCGGCGCACGACAGATTGCCTTGGCGGTGGCCAGCCGGACCGGTGCTAGAGCAAGCAAGACGCGTTATCGGCAGGAAGCAGATGCTTGCGTGCGGATACGGAGCTTTATTAAGAAGCTTTAGTTTGGTTATGTACCCGTTATCTGTTGAACCAGAGCACAACCTCCTCGTGGGAGGGGCTTTAGCCGCGAAACATTGCCAGTGTTTCGAATATTTTCGCGGATGAAACGGAACGCCGCCCGGCCGCTCCTACAAAAACGTTATCTCTCATGCAACAGATAACGGGTACATAGCCTTTAGTTTGATAGGCGCCTCTGCCGCCTATTCGTCGCGGCCGTCCATCATGGTGCGCTTGAGCATCACATAAACCGCACCGGTGCCACCGTGTTTGGCCAGGCAGGAGGTGAATCCCAGCACCTGGGGATGCTGACGCAGCCAGGTGTTGGCGTGGCTTTTGATCATCGGTTTACGCCCATCCATACGCACAGCCTTGCCGTGAGTGATGCGCACGCAGCGTACTTCCAGCTTGGTGGCTTCGGCGAGGAACTCCCACAGGATGTCGCGGGCTTTTTCCACGGTCATACCGTGCAGATCAAGGCTGCCATCGAAGGGAATCTGGCCCAGCTTGAGCTTGCGCATCTGGCCTTCCTGTACGCCATTGGCGGCCCAGTACAGCGGGTCTTCAGGGCCTACGTCGATGACGAACTGATCGGACAGACCATCGACTTTGACCGCGCCCACGGACACGGTCGCCGCCTGGCGCAGGCTGGCCAGTCGTTTGCGGTCGGGTTTGGCTTTGCCGGTATCGGCGCGGTCGTGCTTGATCGGCTTGACGCCACGCAACTCGGCTTTGAACAGGGCGCTGTCGTTATCTTCTCTGCTGTCGTCTTGCATCTGGGCCTCCGCGAAGGCCGCTAGTGTAACCAATGCCGGGTCAGTCGCGCTTCTTCATCAGGTGCGGGGCCATGCTCAAATCGCTGGGACGGCGCAGGCGGCGTCGGCACAAACGCCACACCGCGATGCCGGCCCACAGCAGGAACAAGCCGAATACCAGCAGTACCGCGGCTGCGCCAACCGAATCGTTCAGCGCGCCGAGCGCCGGGGCGCGGCCGAGCAGGCTGGCTGCGCCGGCCATCGTCAGCAACACGCCGAAGGCGGCAAACAGTGCGGCCAGCATGGCTGCGAGGCGCATGCGCCAGTTGCCCGGCCCGCGCGGGCGCAGGCGACGAGCATCGAAACCATCGGATAATTTCATTCCGACTTCCTTAGTGGGTATCGGCGGTATGGCCGGCATACATTATGGTGGTTTCGGTGGCATGCCAAGCTTGGCGGCAGGATGTGACCTGGTCTGGATTCAAATCAGGGCGCTGGCTTGCGCCACCACCGCTGCGAAGTTGTCAGCCAGGGCGATGATCTCCGCGCGGTGTATGTCGGCGGCGCTGATGACCTTGCCGTCCAGTGTCGGCAGGTCGCGGGTGGCACAGGCGGTATCGACCACCGTGCAGCGGTAGCCGTAGTCCTTGGCCGCGCGCACCGTGGTGCTGATACTCGAGTGGGTCATGAAGCCGCAGACGATCAGGTCGAGGTGGCCAAGCGCTTGCAATTGGTCATGTAACTCGGTCCCGGAGAAGGCATTGGGCATGCGTTTCTCCACCACGATCTCGCCGGGCAGCGGTGCCACCTCCGGCAGGTGGTGGCCGCGGGGGTCGAGCAGACCGTCGGGAATCCCCAGGTGCTTGACGTGGACGATAGCGGCGCCGGTGTTACGCGCAGCGGTCAGCAGTTTGCCGATCTCCGCGAGTGCCGGATCCAGCCCTGGCAGTTGCAGCACGCCGCTGCGGTACTCCTCCTGGGCATCGATTATCAGCAGGGTGGCATTGCCCAGGGTGGCGGGGGCATGGCTGCGCCCTGTGAGCTGAAACAGTGTTTGCGGATGAGACATGACCGAACTCCTCGCTGGCGCGGACGACAGGGTTCATTGTCCGCTTGTGCGAGGCTGCTGTGAACCTTTTCGGCACGCAGGGATGAATAGAATCGAACCTGCCCAGAGGGCCTGGAGTGGTACGCAAAAGGAGTTGCTCATGCATTTGTTGTCACTCTGTGCCGGCGTGGTGTTATCGCGGCTAAAGCCCCTCCCACAGGGCCTGTGGGGTGTTTGCGATGGACTTGCCTTGGTCTGGGCGGGGATTTTGGTTTGTGCTGGAGGGCTTGCCTCGAAAAGTGTGGGAGGGTCCTGCGGCTGTTTGCGCTTGGCTGCTTGCCGTGGTCTGGGCGGGGGCTTTGGTCAGTTCGCGCTGGAGGGCTTGCCGCGGAAATGTGGGAGGGGCTTTAGCCGCGAAAGGGTTTGTAGCTGCTTGGCATGGCAAGCCCTATCAGGGTTTCGGCGTGCGGGGTGGTTGGGGCTTGATCCGGCCGATTTGTCTTCGTCTCTGCGTGCAGGGCCAGTGGTTCGGCTAAACTGCGGCAACTTTTGCCAGGAGAGACTCTTGTGACTGCAGTGCCTACCCGTTTACGAACCCTGCGTGATTACATCCGCTGGGCTGTCAGCTGTTTCAATCGCGAAGAACTGTTCTTCGGTCACGGCAGCGACAATGCTTGGGACGAGGCGCGTCAGTTGGTGCTGGGTGCGGTGCATCTGCCCTGGGAAATCGCCGACAGCTACCTCGACTGCCGCCTGGAGGATGACGAACACGCGCATCTGCAGGCCTTGCTCAAGCGGCGCATCGAGGAACGCGTACCGACCGCCTACCTGCTGGGGGAGGCCTGGTTCTGTGGTCTGCCATTTATCGTCGACGAGCGCGTGCTGATTCCCCGCTCACCGATTGGCGAGTCGATCGAACAGCATTTTCAGCCCTGGCTGGCCGAGGAACCTGCGCGGATCCTCGACCTCTGCGCGGGCTCCGGCTGCATCGGCATCGCCTGCGCCTATGAATTCCCCGAGGCCGAGGTGGTGTTGGCTGACTTGTCGTATCAGGCGCTGGAGGTGGCCAACCAGAATATCGAGCGGCACCAGCTGGATGAGCGGGTCTACACGGTGCAGGGCGATGGCTTCGACGGTTTGCCGGGGCAGCGTTTCGATTTGATCGTATCCAACCCGCCCTACGTCGATGCCGAGGATTTCGCCGATATGCCGGCCGAATACCAGCACGAGCCGGCCCTGGGTTTGGCCTGCGGCGAGGACGGCCTGAATCTGGTGCGGCGCCTGCTGGCCGAGGCGGCCGACCATCTGACTGACAAGGGCCTGCTGATCGTCGAAGTCGGCAACAGCCAGGTGCATGTCAGCGACCTGTACCCGGAAGTCGACTTCACCTGGCTGGAGTTCGAGCGCGGCGGTCATGGCGTGTTCTTGCTGGCGGCCCAGCAGTGTCGTGAGCACCAGGCGTTGTTTCGCCAGCGTCTTGCCTGATGATGGCGCCGCCACACGCCTGGCTCAGCGGCTCAGCAACGAGGCCGCGCCCGCGCCGCCAAACAGGGCCGCACTGACCCGGTTGAACCACACCTGGCCTTTGCCCGAACGCAGGTAGCGCGCCGCGCCACGGGCGCTGAGGCCATAGAACAGTTTGCAGCTCAGGTCGAGCACCGCCCAGGTGGCGATCATCACCAGCAGTTGGGTTAACATCGGCCGTTCGGCGCTGATGAACTGCGGCAGGAAGGCGGCGAAGAACAGGATGTCCTTGGGATTGCTGGCGCCCAGGCCAAAGGCCTTCCAGAACATCGTGACAAAGCCCGGATTGACCGCTTGCTCCTCGGCGCTGACCGGCTTGGCCGCCTGGCGCGAGGCTTGCCAGCTCTGCCAGGCGAGGTAGAACAGGTAGAGCGCGCCGACGATCTTCAGCAGGCTGAACAACCGCTCGGAGGCCAGCAGCAAGGCGCCCAGACCCAAGGCCGAGGCGCTGAGCAGGCAGATCGACGCCGATACCCCGCCGATAAACGCCGGCAGCGAGCGGCGCAGGCCATAGTTCAGGCTGTTGCTGACCATCAGCAGCGACAGCGGTCCGGGGATCAGGATCACGATCAGCGCGGCGCTGCTGAACAGCAGCCAGGTTTCCAGGCTCATTGCATTCTCTCCAGATGTGGAAAAGCCCCGGCGCCATGCGCCGGGGCTCGGGTATCGCTCGGGTCGGCCTTACAAGAAGGCGAACTTGGCGATAAAGATGATGCACAGAACGTACAGGCTGACCGACACCTTGTCGCGCTGGCCGGTCAGCAGCTTCAGCGTGGCATAGGTCAGAAAGCCCAGGGCGATGCCGTTGGCGATGGAGAAGGTCAGCGGCATCATCACCACGGTGACGATCGCCGGGATGGTATCGGTCTGGTCTTTCCAGTCGATATGCGCCATGCCGCTCATCATCAGCATCGCCACATAGATCAGCGCGCCGGCGGTGGCGAAGGCGGGAATCATCCCGGCCAGCGGGGCGAAGAACATCGCCGCGAGGAACAGTACGCCAACCGTGACCGCAGTCAGCCCGGTACGCCCGCCGGCGGCAACGCCCGAAGCGCTTTCCACGTAGCTGGTCACTGGCGGGCAACCGACCAAAGAGCCGACCACGCTGGAGGTGCTGTCGGCTTTCAGGGCCCGGGACAGGTTCTGGATCTTGCCGTCCTCATCGACCAGATTGGCCCGATGGGCCACGCCCATCAGGGTGCCGGCGGTGTCGAACATATTGACGAAGAGGAACGCCAGAATCACGCTGATCATCGCCACGTTGAAGGCCCCGGCGATATCCATGGCCAGGAAGGTCGGTGCCAGGCTCGGCGGCATCGACATCAGGCCGTTGTACTCGACCAGGCCCATGGCCCAGCCCACGGCAGTGACGCCGAGCATGCTGAATAGAATGGCGCCGAACACGTTGCGGTGACTGAGTACCGCGATCAGCAGAAAGCACAGGGCGGCCAGCAGCGCGGTCGGTTCGCCGAACGAGCCCATGGTCAGCAGGGTGGCTGGGCTGTCGACGACGATGCCGGCGGTTTTCAGGCCGATCAGCCCGAGGAACAAGCCGACCCCGGCACCCATGGCAAAGCGCAGGCTCATGGGGATGCTGTTGAGCAACCATTCGCGAATGCGCGACAGGCTCATGATCATGAACAGCACGCCGGAGATGAACACCGCGCCCAGGGCGATCTGCCAGCTGTAGCCCATCTCGCCGACCACGGTATAGGTGAAGAAGGCGTTCAAGCCCATGCCGGGTGCCAGGCCGACCGGCCAGTTGGCGTAGAGGCCCATGAGGAAGCAACCCAGGGCTGCGCCGATGCAGGTGGCGACGAAGGCCGCGCCGTGATCGACCCCCGCGCTGGCCATGATGCTGGGGTTGACGAAGATGATGTAGGCCATGGTGACGAAGGTCGTCAGGCCGGCCAGCAGTTCGGTTTTGATCGTGGTGCGATGCTCGCTCAGCTTGAAAAGACGTTCGAGCAGGCCAGGGTTGACCTGCCCCTGGACGTGAGTCGCCTGTTGTTCTTGTTTAGCGCTTTCCACAGTGGGTACTCCTCATCTCTCTTGTTGTGTACCACCCAGAGCCGTTATCGCACACGCTTCGGCTCTCTGAGGTAGGTGGTGGTTTAGGTGTGCTCACTGGCTCATTTGTTGACCATAAGGTCAGAAAGCTACACTGGCGCGATTATGAGGTTGTATACAAAAAAAGCAAATAATGTTTTCTATCTTTGTTTGAATGCCGGGCGAGTGCCCTAAACGGCCGTTGCGCCGTGCTCCGCGCGTAAATTGCCGCTCTTGGTTTATGAAAAAGTCTATTGAAGACAGCCAGATAACAATATTTTTGAAGATTTAACGGCAGCTTGCGGCGAGTGTTTTCAGCGCGTCTATACCTGCCGTAAATGGCGCCTTAAGCTGATTTTTCTGCAGCAACATCGTTTCTTATAAGAAATCAATTTAGTGGTATCAGGCCGCACTGGCAGCACAAGCAACATACGGCAGAACTGCTCGGCATTGCTGCGCGGCACCGCGACGGCGGTACGGATCCTGTATGTATTGATCAAATTGTGTACAATGCGTCGGTATTTTTTCTGTTTTCCGCCAGCTACTACTTGCCAGTCACCGGGTGAACAGCAGTAGAGTCTCGGAAACAGGCCGAACCTCTTCGACGCGAGCCAGAATGAACGAGCAATTGCAGCCTCTCAAGAAACAGCCGGGTACCGGCAAAAGCAGCCATGGCGGGACTCAGGACGATATCGTCTACGCGCATATCTTCGACGCTATCCTCGAACAGCGCCTGGCGCCTGGCACCAAGCTGAGCGAAGAGGCCTTGGGCGAAATCTTCGGCGTTAGTCGCACCATTATCCGCCGCGCCTTGTCGCGTCTGGGCCATGAGAGTGTCGTGCTGTTACGACCCAATCGTGGTGCGGTGGTTGCCAGCCCCAGCGTGGACGAAGCCCGGCAGATCTTCTACGCGCGGCGTATGGTCGAGCGTGCGATTACCGAATTGGCGGTCGTGCATGCCACGGCCGAGCATCTGGCCGAATTGCGGCAGATGGTCAAGGACGAGCAAGCCTGCTTCTCCCGTGGCGACCGTGGTGCGGGTATCCGCCTGTCCGGCGAGTTCCACCTGAAGTTGGCCGAGGCGGCGAAGAATGCGCCTCTGGTCAGCTTCCAGCGCAGCCTGGTGTCACAGACCTCGTTGATCATCGCCCAATACGAAAGCGGTAACCGCTCGCACTGCTCTTACGACGAGCACAATCAGCTGATCGATGCCATCGAGGCGCGCGACACCGCCAAAGCGGTAAGTCTGATGATGCATCACATGGATCATATCGACAGCAAGCTCAACCTCGACGAGGAAAGCGCCTCGGACGACCTGCACGCAGTGTTCTCGCACCTGTTGCAGACCGGCAAGAAGAAGCCGGGGCGTAATCCTGCCGGTCGTTGATTGGCGCTCGACCTGTAGGGTGGGTTAGCCGCGCTGTACTTGGTATCTGACGTTGCCCAGGACTATGCGCGCGGCGTAACCCACCAACGGTTTCTATTTGGCTCCGTTGTGGTGGGTTACGCGGCGCTTCGAGCCTTGTGTCGCTCCATATGGTGGCGGCCATGCGCCGCTAACCCACCCTACGGATCGTGGTCACAGTCCCCCCTCAATCCCTGCAATGCACCGACACGCCAGCGGCGAAGGTTTCCTTGATCGCGCGGTCGTCGCCGAGCATGCACAGGGCGAACAGTTTTTCGGCCAGGCTCTTGGCCTGCTGCAGGCGGTAGTCGATCAACGGCGTGGCCTTGTAGTCGAGCACCACGAAGTCGGCGTCCTTGCCGCTTGCGAAATTGCCGATCTTGTCGTCCAGGTACAGCGCCTCGGCGCCGCCGAGGGTGGCCAGGTACAGCGACTTGAACGGGTCGAGTTTCTTGCCCTGCAGCTGCATGATCTTGTACGCCTCGTTCAGCGATTGCAGTTGGCTGAAGCTGGTGCCCGCGCCGACATCGGTGCCCAGGCCGACGCGTACGCCGTGGTGCTCCAGCTTGGCCAGGTCGAACAGGCCGCTGCCGAGGAACAGGTTGGAGGTCGGGCAGAAGGCCACCGCCGAGCCGGTTTCGGCCAGACGCTGACACTCCTCGTCGCACAGGTGCACGCCATGGGCGAAGACCGCGCGCGGGCCGATCAGTTGGTAGTGATCGTAGACATCCAGGTAGCCCTTGCGCTCGGGGAATAGCTCTTTCACCCATTCGATCTCCTGACGGTTCTCCGACAGGTGGGTGTGCATATACAGGTCCGGGTATTCGCCGAGCAGCTTGCCGGCCAGGCTCAACTGCTCGGGCGTGCTGGTCGGGGCGAACCGCGGTGTGACTGCGTAGTGCAGGCGGCCCTTGCCGTGCCAGCGTTCGATCAGTTCCTTGCTCTCGGCGTAGCCGGATTCCGGCGTATCGGTCAGGTAGTCCGGAGCGTTGCGGTCCATCAGCACCTTGCCGGCGATCATGCGCAGGTTCAGCGCTTCGGCGGCTTCGAAGAAGGCATCCACCGACTGCTTGTGCACGCTGCCGAATACCAGGGCGGTGGTGGTGCCGTTGCGCAGCAACTCTTTCAGGAAAATGCCGGCCACGTCCGCGGCGTGGGCTTTGTCTTCGAACCGGCGTTCGGTGGGGAAGGTGTAGGTGTTCAGCCAGTCCAGCAGTTGCTCGCCGTAGGAGGCGATCATCCCGGTTTGCGGGTAGTGGATATGGGTGTCGATAAAACCGGGGGTGATCAGCGCATCCTGATACTCGGTAACCTCGACGCCCTTGAGCGTCGGCAGCAGGTCGGCAGCATGGCCGACGCGGGCGATCTGGCCGTTTTCGATGACCAGCACACCGTCCTCGAAATATTCATAGGACGCCTCGATGCCGACCACGGCGGGGTCGGCGAGGCTGTGCAGGATGGCGGCGCGGTAGGCTTTGCGGTGGCTGGTCATGTAACTCGTATCTCTATCAGGTTTGGAGGATATGAGGCGATCGGAGCGTAGGTTGGTGCGGGGCGCGCAGCCTGAGCGTAGCGATACCCAACATTCGTTGCGCAGAGTCGCCCGCGGTGAGCGCTAGGCGCTCCTTGTTGGGTATCGCAGGCTCAACCCAACCTACGGGTGGCGGCGTGAGACGGGTAGCAGCTTGGCGATGCTCGGTTCACCTTTCTTCACGTCCTGGCCAAAGGCGGCGTTGTAGGTGGCGATCACCTCGCCGGCGATGGATACGGCGATTTCGATAGGCAATTTGCCTTTCACTTCGGGCAAACCCAGCGGGCAGCGCATCCGTTGCATGACCTCAGTGGTAAAGCCGCGGTCGCGCAGGCGGTGTTCGAACTTGGCGCGTTTGCTCTTCGAGCCGATCAGCCCGTAGTAGGCGAAATCGTTGCGCTTGAGGATCGCCGCGGTCAGCTCCAGGTCGAGCTGGTGGTTATGGGTCATGACGATGAAGTAGCTGCCGGCGGGCATATTGTCGACCTCGTCGACCACCTCGTCGCTGAGCACCTTTTCCACGCCGGCGGGAATCTGCTCGGGAAATTCGTTTTCCCGCGAGTCGATCCAGCGCACCTTGCACGGCAGGCTGGCGAGCAGCGGCACCAGGGCGCGGCCGACATGGCCGGCGCCGAACACGGCGATCTGCGCCTGGGGCTGGCCCATGGGCTCGAACAGCAACACGGTAGCGCCGCCGCAGCACTGGCCGAGGCTGGCGCCCAGGTTGAAGCGCTCCAGGCGGGTGTCCTGGCTGCGCGTGGCGAGCATCTCGCGGGCCAGCTCCATGGCCTTGTATTCCAGGTGACCGCCGCCGATGGTTTCGAAGATGCGCTCGGCGGTGACCACCATCTTCGACCCGGCATTGCGCGGCGTCGAGCCGCGCTCTTCGATGATGGTCACCAGCACGCAAGGCTGGCCTTGCTGCTGCAGGTCGGCGAGGGCGCTGATCCAGCTCATTTGCTCAGCCTCCAGGTTGGCGGTAGTTGTCCCGGGCGTGGCAGTCGCCAATTGCTCGGCGATGGCTCCAAAATGGGAGCTGGTGCCGGGCGTGCGGGTTGGGGTTCGGTGCGTTTTGTCATTGTTGTACACCTGTTGTGTCGGATGACGGTTCTTGTGTCTGTGGGAGGCGCTTCAGCGGCGACAGTCGCGGCTAAAGCCCCTCCCACAGCAGCCTCATGCGGCGTCAGGTTCAGACCGGTTCGACCTCGGCAGCGCTGGCAGCCTTGGCCGGAGCCTTCAGCTTGCGCATCTGCTCCACGCCCCAGAGCACGCGCTCGGGGGTGGCTGGGGCGTCGATATTCGGCTGCACCTTGTAGTCGGCCAGGCTGGCCACCGCATCCTTGATCGCGCACCACACGGCGATGCCGAGCATAAAGGGCGGCTCGCCGACGGCCTTGGAGTGGAACACCGTGTCTTCCGGGTTCTTGCGGTTTTCCACCAGCTTGACCCGCAGGTCCAGCGGCATGTCGGCGATGGCCGGGATCTTGTAGCTGGCCGGGCCGCAGGTCTCTAGCTTGCCCTTGCCGTTCCACACCAGCTCTTCGGTGGTCAGCCAGCCCATGCCCTGGACGAAGGCGCCTTCGACCTGACCGGTGTCGATGGCCGGGTTCAGCGAGGCGCCGACGTCATGGAGGATGTCGGTGCGCAGCATTTTGTATTCGCCGGTCAGGGTGTCGACTATCACCTCGGCGCAGGCGGCGCCGTAGGCGAAATAGTAGAACGGCCGGCCGCGCGCTTGGTCCCGATCATAGAAAATCTTCGGTGTGCGGTAGAAACCGGTGGAAGACAGCGAAACCTGGCCAAAATAGGCCTTCTGGATCACCTCCTCGAAGCTCAGGAACAGCTCGCGTACGCGCACCTGGCTGTTGCGGAACTCGATGTCTTCGGGGGTGACCTTGTACTCACGCACCAGGAAATCCACCAGCCGTTGTTTGATGGTTTCAGCCGCATTCTTAGCGGCCATGCCATTTAAGTCGGTGCCGCTGGAAGCCGCTGTGGGCGAGGTGTTCGGCACCTTGTCGGTGTTGGTCGCGGTGATCTGGATGCGCGAGATATCGACCTGCAGCACCTCGGCCACCACCTGGGCGACCTTGGTATTCAGGCCCTGGCCCATCTCGGTGCCGCCGTGGTTGAGGTGGATGCTGCCGTCGGTGTAGATGTGGATCAGCGCGCCGGCCTGGTTGAGGAAGGTGGCGGTAAAGCTGATGCCGAATTTAACCGGGGTCAACGCCAGGCCTTTCTTCAGCACGGGGCTCTTGGCATTGAACGCACGGATTGCTTCGCGGCGCTTGGCGTACTCGCTGCTTTCTTCCAGCTCGGCGGTCATCTCGTGGATGACGTTGTGCTCGACGGTCTGGTGATAGTGGGTGACGTTGCGCTCATCCTTGCCGTAGTAATTGAGCTTGCGCACTTCGAGCGGGTCCTTGCCCAGCTTACGTGCCACCGCGTCCATGATCTCCTCGATGGCGACCATCCCCTGCGGGCCGCCGAAGCCGCGGTAGGCGGTGTTCGAGGCGATATTGGTCTTGCAGCGATGGCCGTTGATGGTGGCGTTGCCGAGGAAGTAGGCGTTGTCGGCGTGGAACATGGCGCGATCGACGATCGAGCCGGACAGGTCCGGGGAGTAACCGCAGTTACCGGCCAGGTCGATCTGGATGCCGTGCAGCAGGCCATCATCGTCGAAGCCGACGTCATATTCGACGTAGAAGGGGTGGCGCTTGCCGGTGATCATCATGTCCTCGACCCGCGGCAGGCGCATCTTGGTTGGTCGCCCGGTGAGGTGGGCGATCACCGCGCACAGGCAGGCCGGGCCGGCAGCCTGGGTTTCCTTGCCGCCGAAGCCGCCGCCCATGCGGCGCATGTCGATGACGATCTTGTGCATCGGCACGCCGAGCACTTCGGCGACCAGCTTCTGCACTTCGGTGGCGTTTTGCGTCGAGGTGTAGACGATCATGCCGCCGTCTTCGCTCGGCATCACCGAGGAGATCTGGGTTTCCAGGTAGAAGTGTTCCTGGCCGCCGATATGCAGCTTGCCCTGCAGGCGCTGCGGCGCGGTGGCCAGCGCCGCGGAGGAATCGCCGATCTTGTGCTGATGGCTGTCGAGGACGAAATGCTGCTTGCGCAGCGCATCGACCACATCCAGCACCGGCTCCAGGTCTTGGTACTCAATGATCGCCGCCATGGCCGCCTTGCGTGCGGTTTCCAGGCTGTCGGCGCCGACCGCGACCACCACCTGGCCGACGTACTCGACCTTGCCGTCGGCCAGCAGCGGATCGCCGGCGACCACCGGGCCGATGTCCAGTTGACCGGGCACGTCCTTGCTGGTGATGGCGATGGCCACACCGGGGATCGCATAGCAGGGCGTGGTGTCGATGCTGAGGATGCGCGCATGGGCGCGGTCGCTCATCCGCGCATAGACGTGCAGCTGGTTGGGGAATTCCAGGCGGTCGTCGACGTACACCGCTTCGCCGGAGACGTGCTTGTCCGCGCTCTCGTGCTTGACGCTGCGACCGACGCCGGTGGTGATATCGGCGCGGAACAGGGCGGCCAGTTGTTCTTGTGATTTATGGACTTTGTGATGGCTAGACATAGGCGGTCACCCGGGTTTCGACTTCGGGAGCTTGCAGCTCGAGGAAGAATTTACGCAGCAGGTTCTGTGCGATGAGCAGACGGTATTCCTTGCTGGCGCGGAAGTCGCTGAGCGGGGTGAAGTCCTCGGCCAGGGCCGCGCAGGCGCGTTCGATCTCCTCTGGATACCAGGCGGCGCCGGTCAGCGCGGCTTCGCAGGCGGCGGCGCGTTTCGGAATCGCCGCCATGCCGCCGAAGGCGATGCGCGCGTCCTGCACCACACCGTCCTCGATGCGCAGGTTGAACGCGGCGCAGACCGCGGAAATATCGTCGTCCAGGCGCTTGGACACCTTATAGGCGCGGAACGCCTGATTGGCCTGGGCGCGCGGCACCAGGATCTTCTCGATGAATTCGGCTTCCTGGCGGGCGGTCACCTTGTAGTCGAGGAAGTAATCTTCGATCGGCAGGCTGCGCGTCTCGTTGCCTTTGCGCAGCACGATCTGCGCACCGAGGGCGATCAGCAGCGGCGGGGCGTCGCCGATTGGCGAGGCGTTGCCGATATTGCCGCCGAGGGTGCCCTGGTTGCGGATCTGCAGCGAGGCGAAACGGTGCAGCAGCTCGCCGAAGTCCGGGTATTCCGCGGCCAGGGCGGCATAGCAGTCGGACAGCGCGGTAGCCGCGCCGATCTCGATCTGCTCGGCGGTGACTTCCACGCGCTTCATCGACTCGATATGGCCGACGTAGATCATCACCGGCAACTCGCGGTGGAACTGGGTGACTTCCAGGGCCAGGTCGGTGCCGCCGGCGAGCAGACGCGCTTCGGGGTTAGCGGCATAGAGGTCGGCCAGATCGGCGATCGTCAGCGGCAACAGGCAGCGCTTGTCGCCGCTATTGAGTTCGGCGGTCTCGCGCGGGGTTATGGCCTTCAATTGGGCGACGGTTTGGGGCTCAAAGGCATCGAACTGATCCGGTTGCTGCTGGCAGCAGGCCTGTTCGGCCGCATCGATAATCGGCCGATAGCCGGTGCAGCGACACAGGTTGCCGGCCAGGGCTTCCAGGGTATCGGCCTTGTCGAAGCTGTCGCTGTTTTTTTGCAAAGCGAACAGCGACATGACGAAGCCGGGGGTGCAGAAGCCGCATTGCGAACCATGGCAGTCGACCATCGCCTGTTGCACGCTGTGCAGTTGGCCCTGATGCTTGAGGTCTTCGACGCTGATCAGTTGCTTGCCGTGCAGGGACGAGACGAAGGTCAGACAGGAGTTGAGGGTGCGATAGCGCACGCGCTCCCCAATCAGCTCGCCGACCACCACGGTGCAGGCACCGCAATCGCCCGAGGCGCAGCCTTCTTTGGTACCGGGTTTGCCGACATGCTCGCGCAGGTACTGGAGCACGGTGACGTTGGGATCCAGGGCGTGCTCGGTGCGCAGCTCCCGGTTGAGTAAAAACTGGATCAAGGACGACCTCCAGGCACTTTATTGTTATTTAATCAGCGACTCGTATCGGACGCTGTTAAAACGGCCGCACAGAGGTGTGCGGTGAGATTTGTATGGGGCAAATCTAGAGTTTTCTGACTTTTCGGTCAATAAATATTTGACTCTGTGGTCAGGTGACTGTCATGCGATACGGTTATGAGGCCGTCGAGCGCAAAGAGGAATGGCCGAAGGCCGGCCGGTTTTATGCCAACAGCGCCTCTGGCGCACGCCTTGGCGAGTTGAATCAGCCGTGGGGAGGGCGTAAGGCGGATCGGGCGCCGCCGCTCAGGAGCGCTGCGACAGCCTGCTTTGTGCCGCGCCGATGAACCAATGGCGCACTGCCTGCGGCGAGTGTCACCCTACGGATCGTGGATTGCCCAGGATCCGGCGGTCTGTCCGTAGGGCGGCTTCGGAGCGAAGCGACAACCCGCCGTTATTTACGCCGCGCTGTCGATCACTTGTTGGGCTTGCCGCCGCCTTTGCCGCCTCCACCGCCACCACCACCGTCGCTCACGGCCAGTGCGGCGGACATGTCACTCCAGGCCGACACCTGTTCGCCATTGCGTGCGCGGACGCGGTAGCTGTAGCGGCCACTGCCCACATCGTCGGTATAGCTGCGCAGGCCCTCGTCAGTCACCGCTATCGACGTGGTCGAAGTGATCCTTCCATTCTTGTGCCAGCTGTTGCGCTCGATATCGAAAGCGGTGACGTTGACGCCGTCGTGGCTCCAGTCCAGCTGCACCGCCTGGTTGCCTGGCTGCAGGGTCACCACCTGTGCGTCGAACGACGTTGGCGCAGCGGGGAGCACGGGCTCTGGCGGTGGCGGCACGTCGCCTACGGTCAGTGCGCCGTGCAGATTCAGCCGGCCATGGCGGGTCCATTCCTGCATGTTCTGGCCCTGGGCACCGATCTTGTCGGCACCGTTTTCCAGGCGCTGACGCACCACCTGGTTGCAGGGCTGGCCATCCCACCGGCAGTTGGCGGGCGACTCAGGCGAAAAATTGCCGGCCTTTAGATCAGCATAGAGATCCGCCCACACCAGCGCAGCACCACCGGCCACCAGCGGCGCCGCCATCGAGGTGCCGTCCCACCAGTCGACGCAGCTGTCCACGCCGGATGTCGGGCCGCAGTGGGCATCGGGCAAGATGCCGATGATGTTCTGGCCCGGCGCGGCCAGGGACACCCAGGGGTCGTTGATCTGGCTGTAGGTGGAGAAGCTGGCGCGATAGTCGTGATGATCCGAGGCGGCCACGGCGATTACCGTCGACTCGCCGCTGTCATCGGTACAGGCGGCCGGGTAGAAACGCTGGGTATCGCCATTGTTGCCGGCGCCAGCTACCAGTACCACACCCTTGTCTCTGGCCTGTTGCACCGCATCGCATTCGGCATTGGAGGGATCGGTGGGGGTGATGTTGCCATCTGCGTCGATCCAGTCGCTGCCGTAGCTCATGGTGATGACGTGGTACTGGCTTCTGGCGACCTGGCCGTTGTCGTCGAGCCGGTCACTGGAGGCATCCAAGATGGCGGCCGTCGAGGCCGACACCGGGCAAAGCCCGACCAGGTAGTAGTTCAGACCATCGGTGATCAGCTCCTGATAGCAGACTTTGAAGATCCCGGCGCTGGTGTCCCAGCCGGCACCGGCAATCCCCTCGCCATTGTCGGTATTGGCGACTATCTCGGAGGCGGTGAAGGTGCCGTGGCCCAGATTGTCGCAGGCAGGGGCTGACGGTGGGCACGAATCTCCCCACAAGCTGAGGCCGGCCACATAGTTGACCTGCTCCAGGCATTTGCCGCTCAGTTCCAGGGTCGCGCAGTCGGCACCGCTGTCCAGCACCGCCACCTTGGCCGTGTCATAGGCGCCAGGATCGACGGTCGCGACGCCCCGGCTGATATCCCAGGCCTCGGGCGCGTCGATATCCGCATCTGCGGTGCCCGTGGTGCTACCGAAGAAGGGGCCGAAGATCGTCTGGGTTACTTGGGTGTGGGCTTGCCCGGTGTTGTGCAGATACCACTGTTCCGCGAAATAGTTGGCGCCATTGACCGGCGTCGGGCCCGGCTCCTCGTTCGGCACCACCAGCAGGCGATAGTAATCGGGCTCGGCATAGAGCACGTTCGGGTTGGCCTGGTAGGCGGCGACCCTGGCTACCACCGAGCCGGCGGTAACCTCGACGACCTGCACGCCGATGCCGGAAATCTCCTTGATGACCGTGGCCGCGGCGCGGCGGTGCGCGCTGGCCATGTCGGCCGCGGCCGTGCCGGGCTTGAACTTGACCAGGACCCGGTCAGGGGCGAAGCGTTCGAGAGGGGCGGCGTTCTGCCGTGCTTGCGGGTCGGCAGGGATGGGCCGGGCGTCGACCATGCTGGCGACGCAGGCGCAGAGCAAAGTGATCAGGGCAAGGGAAAGGCGCATGGGGTTTTCTCCCAGATGCACCGCAACAAACAGGTGGTGTTACATCCTGACAACAGTCGATGATGCATCGTGACGATAGCTACAAAGGCTGGTTTCTCAAGAAATAGAGTAGAAGCTCCTATCGATGGAGCTGCAGAAAATGTAACGAGCGGCAGCCAAGTCGACGATCGGTCGTTCGGCTTCTTTACGCATCCAGCGGGCACTGCCACGTTTGCGCGACGGCAATGCAAAGATCGGGCGGCATTCTGCTTTCAATGGCGCGATCATGTGGACCAACTGCGCCGGTCGATGCCCCAGGCTCCTGCTTGTCCCCGCAATCCAGGGCCGTGGCCTTGGCCGGCGAATACCCTGTGCTACACTCGCGCCCTGCGCAGCACCTCCCGCCCAAGCCTGGCGCGGGCTCCACGCTTTCCCCAATAGGTCAGAGCTTGTGAAAAAATCGAGCGCCGAAGCGTAACGTCAGCAGCGGTCGCCTGGCGGCGGTGGCAGCAGGCAAGCGATTTTTTCTCGGACTCTCAGATAGAACCTAAGGAACATCATGACGTTCAAGGCACCGGACAGCCTCGCCGAGCAGACCGCCCACCCCCTGGCTGAACGCTAAGGAACGCCGAACATGCGCCTCAAGTGCATCAAGCTGGCCGGCTTCAAGTCCTTCGTCGACCCGACCACGGTGAGCTTTCCGAGCAACATGGCGGCGGTGGTCGGGCCCAACGGTTGCGGCAAGTCCAACATCATCGACGCGGTGCGCTGGGTGATGGGCGAGAGTTCGGCGAAGAACCTCCGCGGCGAGTCGATGACCGACGTCATCTTCAACGGCTCCAACACGCGCAAGCCGGTGACCCAGGCGTCCATCGAGCTGATCTTCGACAACTCCGACGGCACCCTGACCGGCGAATACGCCGGCTACAACGAGATCTCCATCCGTCGCCGCGTCACCCGCGATGCGCAGAACACCTATTTCCTCAACGGCACCAAATGCCGTCGCCGCGACATCACCGACATCTTCCTCGGCACCGGCCTGGGCCCGCGCAGCTACTCGATCATCGAACAGGGCATGATCAGCAAGCTGATCGAGGCCAAGCCCGAGGACCTGCGCAATTTCATCGAGGAAGCCGCCGGCATCTCCAAGTACAAGGAGCGCCGCCGCGAAACCGAGAGCCGCATCCGCCGCACCCACGAGAATCTGGCGCGCCTGAGCGACCTGCGTGAAGAATTGGAACGCCAGTTGGAGCGCCTGCACCGCCAGGCCCAGGCCGCGGAGAAATACCAGGAATACAAGGCCGAAGAACGCCAGCTCAAGGCTCAACTGACGGCCTTGCGCTGGCAGGCGCTGAACGAGCAGGTCGGCCAGCGCGAGGCGGTGATCGGCAATCAGGAAGTCAGCTTCGAAGCCCTGGTCGCCGAGCAGCGCAACGCCGATGCCAGCATCGAGCGCCTGCGCGATGGCCACCATGAGTTATCCGAGCGCTTCAACCTGGTGCAGGGGCGTTTCTATTCGGTCGGCGGCGATATCGCCCGGGTCGAGCAGAGCATCCAGCACGGCCAGCAGCGTTTGCGCCAGTTGCAGGACGACCTGCGCGAGTCGGAACGTGCGCGCCTGGAAACCGAATCGCACCTGGGCCACGACCGCACCCTGCTGGCCACCTTGGGCGAAGAGCTGAGCATGCTCGAGCCCGAGCAGGAGCTGACCGCTGCCGCCGCGGAAGAATCGGCGGTGATCCTGGAAGAGTGCGAAAACGCCATGCATGGCTGGCAGGAGCAGTGGGACGTTTTCAATCAGCGTTCGGCCGCGCCGCGCCGCCAGGCCGAGGTGGAGCAATCGCGCCTGCAGCAACTGGAACAGAGCCTGGAGCGTCTGGCCGAGCGCCAGCGCCGCCTGGCGGACGAGTTGCAGCAACTGGCTGCCGATCCGGAAGACGCCGCCATTGTCGAACTTGGCGAGCAGATCGCCGCCAGCGAACTGAGCCTGGAAGACCTGCAGCTCGCCGAAGAACAGCAAGCCGAGCGCCTGCAACAACTGCGCAGCGACCTGCAGCAAGCCGGCCAGGCCCAGCAACAGGCGCAAGGCGATCTGCAACGGCTGAACGGCCGCTTGGCCTCGCTGGAAGCCCTGCAGCAGGCGGCGCTCGACCCCGGCAAGGGCGCCGGTGACTGGCTGCGTGAACAGCAACTCAGCGAGCGTCCGCGCCTGGCCGAAGGCCTGCGGGTCGAGGCCGGCTGGGAGTTGGCGGTGGAAACCGTGCTCGGCGCCGACCTGCAAGCCGTGCTGCTGGACGATTTCCATGGCCTGGATTTCACCAGCCTGGCCCAGGGCGACCTGCGCCTGGCCAGCCCGGATCGGGGTGGCGTGCGGGTCGCCGGCAGCCTGTTGGATAAAGTCGAAGCCAGCATCGACCTGGCGCCCTGGCTGGCCAGGGTCAAGCCGGTGGCCAGCCTGGACGATGCCCTGGCGGCGCGCACCAGCCTGGGCGAAGGCGAAAGCCTGATCAGCCGCGACGGTTACTGGGTCGGTCGGCATTTTCTCCGTGTACGCCGCGCCAGCGAAGCGGAAAGCGGTGTACTGGCGCGTGGTCAGGAGCTGGAGCGCCTGGGCCAGGAGTGCGAAGAGCGCGAAGCGGCGCTGGCGCTGCTCGACGAGCACTTGTTGAGCCTGCGCGAGACCCAGGGGCAGCAGGAGGAGGTGCGCGAACAGCAGCGCCGCCAGTTGCAGGACCGCGCCCGTACTTTAGGTGAATTGAAAGCGCAGCTGTCGGCCGGGCAAGCCAAACTGGAGCAATTGACCCTGCGCCGCCGCCGCCTCGACAGCGAGCTGCTGGAGCTGGCCGAACAGCGCGAGATCGAGCAGGAGCAACTGGGCGAATCACGCCTGCAGCTGCAAGACGCCCTGGACGCCATGGCCAGCGACAACCAGCAGCGCGAAAGCCTGCTGGCCAGCCGCGATGCCCTGCGTGAAAAACTCGATCGGGTACGCCAGGAGGCCCGTCAGCACAAGGATCACGCCCACCAGTTGGCCGTGCGCCTGGGCTCGCTCAAGGCCCAGCATGAGTCCACCCGCCAGGCCCTGGAGCGTCTCGAGTCACAGGCCGAGCGCCTGCATGAGAAGCGCGAGCAGCTCAGCCTCAACCTGGAAGAGGGCGAGGCGCCGCTCGAAGAGCTGCGCCTGAAACTCGAAGAGTTGCTCGACAAGCGTATGGCGGTCGATGACGAACTCCGGCTGGCGCGTCTGGCCCTGGAAGATGCCGACCGCGAACTGCGCGATGCGGAGAAGCGCCGCACCCAGGCCGAGCAGCAATCCCAGCTGTTGCGTGGCCAGCTGGAACAGCAGCGCATGGAGTGGCAAGCGCTGACGGTGCGACGCAAGGCCTTGCAGGATCAGCTACTGGAAGACAATTACGACCTGCACGGCGTGCTCGCGAGCTTGCCCGACGAGGCCGGCGAGAAAGCCTGGGAAGAAGAACTGGAGCGCCTGGCCGCGCGGATCCAGCGTCTCGGCGCGATCAACCTGGCGGCCATCGACGAATACCAGCAGCAGTCCGAGCGCAAACGCTACCTGGACGCCCAGAACGCCGACCTGGTCGAGGCGCTGGACACCCTGGAAAACGTCATCCGCAAGATCGACAAGGAAACCCGCAACCGCTTCAAGGAGACCTTCGATCAGATCAACGGCGGTTTGCAGGCCTTGTTTCCCAAGGTTTTCGGTGGCGGCAACGCTTATTTGGAACTCACCGGCGAAGATTTACTCGATACAGGGGTAACCATCATGGCGCGCCCGCCGGGCAAGAAGAACAGCACCATCCATCTGCTCTCGGGCGGGGAGAAGGCGCTGACCGCGCTGGCCCTGGTGTTCGCCATCTTTCAGCTCAATCCGGCGCCGTTCTGCATGCTCGACGAGGTCGACGCGCCGCTGGACGACGCCAACGTCGGGCGTTATGCCCGTTTGGTCAAGGAAATGTCGGAGACGGTGCAGTTCATCTATATCACCCACAACAAGATCGCCATGGAAATGGCCGATCAACTGATGGGCGTGACCATGCATGAACCGGGCTGTTCGCGGCTGGTGGCCGTGGATGTGGAAGAGGCCCTGGCCATGGTGGAGGCGTGACCGGGGGCTTGCTTGCGATGCGGGTCTGGCGATGACCTGCAACAAAATGACGCATGGCGTTTTTTAACGGCTTGTTGGCTGTGTAAAGTTACCTTTCGTCGTGCTAGCTTATCGTCCACTTTTGTTACGCGTGGGAAATGCCCGTCAGAACATGGAGTTGGCACCACGTTTTAGAGTTGACGCAGCAGGGGCAGGACGCCTTTTTTCATAAGATTTTCAATCAGGGGTCAAGGTATTTCATGGAATTCGGTCTGCGCGAATGGCTGATAGTCATCGGCATTATTGTGATCGCTGGCATCTTGTTCGATGGTTGGCGGCGCATGCGCGGTGGCAAGGGCAAGTTGAAGTTCAAACTCGACCACAGTTTTGCCGATCTGCCGGAAGCCGATGGCGATCCCGGTTTGCTCAGCTCGCCACGGGTTATCGATCGCCACCAGGAGCCGTCGCTGGACGAACACGATCTGCCCTCGATGAGCGCCCGCGAGTTGAGTCGTCGCCGTGGTGGCGAGCCACAACAGGGTGATCTCAATCTTGGCCTGGACGAGCCGGTACCGACGCTGCTCAATCCGGTGGGTCAGGGCACGGCCGAATCGCGCAAGGACAAGGCGCACAACGCGGGCAAAGAGCTGCCACCGGTCGAAGAAGTGCTGGTGATCAACGTGATTGCCCGCGACGACGACGGTTTCAAGGGGCCGGCGTTGCTGCAGAACATTCTGGAAAGTGGTCTGCGTTTCGGCGAGATGGATATTTTCCATCGTCACGAAAGCATGGCCGGTAACGGCGAAGTGCTGTTCTCCATGGCCAACGCGCTCAAACCGGGCACTTTCGACCTCGACGATATAGAAGGCTTCAACACCCGCGCGGTGAGCTTCTTCCTCGGCCTGCCGGGGCCGCGCCATCCCAAACAGGCATTCGATGTGATGGTCGCCGCCGCACGCAAACTGGCCCACGAACTCAACGGCGAGCTCAAGGACGACCAGCGCAGCGTAATGACCGCACAAACCATCGAGCATTACCGCCAGCGTATCGTCGAATATGAGCGCAAGCAGTTGACCAACAAGCGCTAAACCGTCTGCAAACGACAAGCCTCAAACTACAAGCCGCGCGCTTGGTTTGAGGCTTTGTTTTTTCTGATTTCGCTGGTTTCCACGCAGACGCCTCGACGTGGGAACGATCAATGGCTTGACCCTTAACCCGGCCTGCACGTCGTAGCCCGAATAAGCCTTGGCGCAATCCGGGAATGTCTCCCGGATTGCGCTGGAGCTTATCCAGGCTACGTGACTGCGGGCGCGGGAACGATCGAATTGCCCACCATGTTCAGCGGCACTGACATCGCATCCACATAGCCAAGGCAGGCCCGCCTGCAAACCGCTAGAATCCTGCGCCTGAATATCAACCAAAGGTTGAGCTGGACGCCCGTGCCGGAACTGCCCGGCAACCGCCTCCAGCTTCATGCCTGCAGCTACGGCTTGTGAATTATGTCCGTCACCCAAACCGCCGCCGAACGCATTGCCCAGTTGCGCAGCGAGCTCGATGCACACAACTACCGTTATTACGTGCTCGACGAGCCGAGCGTGCCAGACGCCGAGTACGACCGTCTGTTCAACGAGCTCAAGGCGCTGGAGACCGAGCACCCGCAACTGGTGACCGCGGATTCGCCGACCCAGCGTGTCGGCGGTAGCGCCTTGAGCGCCTTCGGTGAGGTCAAACACGAAGTGCCGATGCTCAGCCTCGGCAATGCCTTCGAGGAGGCGGATCTGCTGGACTTCGACCGCCGCGTGCGCGAGGGCCTGGACCTGCCGTCCGGCGACCTGTTCGGCGGCGGCGCCGAGGTGGAATACAGCTGCGAGCCCAAGCTCGACGGTCTGGCCGTCAGTCTGCTGTATCAGGACGGCCTGCTGGTACGCGGCGCCACCCGTGGCGACGGCAGCACCGGCGAGGACATCAGCGTCAATGTGCGGACCATCCGCAATATTCCGCTCAAGCTGCAGGGCAGCGACTGGCCGCCGGTGCTGGAAGTGCGCGGCGAGGTGTTCATCTCCCGCGCCGGCTTCGAAGCGTTGAACGCCCGGCAACTGGAGAACGGCGGCAAGCCGTTCGCCAACCCGCGCAACGCCGCAGCCGGCAGCCTGCGTCAGCTCGACCCGAAGATCACCGCCAGTCGTCCGCTGCAGTTGTGCAGCTACGGCATCGGCCAGGTCCAGGGCGAGTTGCCGGACAGCCATATCGGCATCCTTCAGGCGCTCAAGGGCTGGGGCCTGCCGATCAGTCCCGAGCTGAGACTGGCCAACGGGGTGCAGGAATGTCTGGCCTATTACCGCGCCATCGGCGACAAGCGTGACGCGCTGCCCTATGAAATCGACGGCGTGGTGTTCAAGGTCAACAACCTGGCCTACCAACGCGAACTCGGCTTTCGCGCCCGCGAGCCACGTTGGGCCATCGCCCATAAGTTCCCGGCGCTGGAGGAGCTGACCGAGCTGCTGGATGTCGAGTTCCAGGTCGGTCGTACCGGCGCCGTCACCCCGGTGGCGCGCCTGAAGCCGGTCAAAGTGGCGGGCGTCACGGTATCCAATGCGACTCTGCACAACATGGACGAAGTGGCGCGGCTGGGGCTGATGATCGGCGATACGCTGATCATCCGCCGTGCCGGCGACGTGATCCCGCAGGTGGTGCAGGTGGTGGCCGAGCGCCGTCCGGCCGATGCGCGAGCGGTGCAGATCCCCGAAAACTGCCCGGTATGCGGCTCCCGCGTCGAGCGCACCCAACTGGTCAAGCGCAGCAAGGGCAAGGAATCGTTCAGCGCCGGCTCGATCTACCGCTGCGTCGGCCGCCTGGCCTGCGCCGCCCAGCTCAAGCAGGCGATCATCCATTTCGTCTCGCGGCGCGCCATGGACATCGAAGGCCTGGGCGAGAAGAGCGTCGAGCAACTGGTCGATGAAGGTCTGGTCAGTTCGCCGGCGGATTTGTACACCCTGAAGTTCGAGCAGATCGTCGGCCTCGACGGGTTTGCCGAACTGTCGAGCAACAACCTGCTGGCGGCCATCGCCGACAGCCGCAAGCCGAGTCTGGCGCGCTTCATCTACGCCCTGGGCATCCCCGATGTCGGCGTGGAAACCGCCAAGGTGCTGGCCCGCGCGCTGGCTTCGCTGCAGCGCATCGAGCAAGCGCTGCCGGAAGTGCTGACCTACCTGCCGGATGTCGGCCTGGAAGTGGCCTATGAAATTCACAGATTTTTCCGCGACGCGCACAACCGCAAGGTAATCGCCGAGTTGCTCGAGCGTGGCATCGAGCTGCAGGAGGAGGGCGAGGTGCACCCGGAGTTCGCTGGTTGCGCGACCCTGGCGGACTTGCTCGACAAACTGAATATCGCCGGCATTGCCGTCACCGGGGCGAAGAAACTGGCGGACAAGGCCGGCAGCCTCGAGCGGGTGATCGAACTCAGCCAGGACTGGCTGGAACTCAGCGTGATGAAGGGCCTCAACGAAAAGGGCAAGCAGGCCTTGCGCGAGTTCTTCGCCAAGCCTGCCAATATCGAGCATGCCCGCGCCATCGAGGCGCAGTTGCGCGAGTTCGGCATGCATTGGCAGAGCGAGAAAAAAGCCGTCGAAGGCTTGCCCCTGGCCGGACAGACCTGGGTGCTGACCGGCAGCCTGGAAGTCATGAGCCGTGATATAGCCAAGGACAAGCTGGAAAGCCTCGGCGCCAAGGTGGCCGGCTCGGTGTCAGCCAAGACCAGCTGCGTAGTCGCCGGCCCGGGCGCCGGCTCCAAGCTGGCCAAGGCCAGCGAACTGGGCGTGCGGGTGCTGGACGAAGCGCAGTTCGTCGTGCTGCTGGCCGATTACGGCGTGACTGTTTGAGTGGTTGACACACCAGTGTCACGACAACGTTGAACTGTCGGTTAATCGCGGTCCTATCCATTACCGCGATCCCCCGTAGGGCGGGTTACGCGGCGCTTCGAATCCGTACGCGGTCTCGGCTAAGCTGGCTCCGCGCCGCTAACCCGCCCTACGATTCTGAAAGTACGGATACGTGTCGACGTAACCATCGGAGTCCGGGGATTCAGCAACGATCTTCCCGGATTGCATCCGGCTACGGGGCTGGTTGAACGGGGGGCTTCAACCGTACCGAGGCGAGGCGACGGCTCAGCAGCTCATTTCCAATTTTCGGTAAGACAGCGGCTCGATGATGCTGAGGCTGTGGCAGGCCTGCTCTGGGCTTGGCTCGATACGGCGATAGTCGCTGGGGCTGCAGCCGAAATGCAGCTTGAAGGTTCGCGCGAAATAGGACGGATCCTGGAACCCCACGGCGTAGGCGATGCTGGTGATCGGCATCTCGCTGTTATTCAGCAGCTCCTCGGCTTTCTCCATGCGTTTACGCTGGACGAATTCGAGAAAGCCAACCCCATAGGTCTGCTTGAACAGTCGGCTAAAGCGAAAAGGCGTCATGCCGCAGCGCTTGGCCAGTTCCTTCTGTTCGATGTGTTCCTTGAAGTGCAGATCGATGTACTGGATGGCATCTTGCAGGGGGCGTTGCTTCTGATGATCGGCGGTGAGCCGTACGCTTTCCGGCAAGTCGTTGATGCGCGTCAGCAGTTTTTTCTGTTTCGGTATTTCGGCGCCGCGGCGCAAGCTGCAAAGCTCTCGCAGGGCATTGAGGTAGCGATTGCGTTCGGTTTGCACCAGCGGTAGTACCAGATAATCCCAGACGCCGGAACGGAAAGCCCAGACAGCCAGCTCCTCCGAATGGTGCATGGTCAGCATGGTGATCGGGATAGACGGCGCCGCACGCTTGACCTCGATCAACAGGTTGAGGCTCATGGTGTCCGGACGATCGTAATGCATGCAGATCATGTCCGGGCGTTGGTGTGCGTTCATCCCGGCAACACTCAAATCCCGCACCAAGTTGATTTGGCACGCGTTGCTGAAAGCTACCATGTAGTCCGGAGCCGATTGATCATGTGTCAGGTCGAACCACAGCAGCCGCGGAGCGGTTAGGGCATGTGTATTCATATGCGCCATGAAGCATTTTGTTGTTGGCAGAAATTTCTTATGTGTTACACGCAGCATCAAGTGCATCGTGCAGTTAACACTTAGAATTAGAATGCCATCAGCGCAAAGATCAAATCGTCATAAATGTTAGAGCTAAGTGTTTTAACTGCTCCAGATCAGTAACGCTTTCGAGACGGCCTTCCTATGTTCTAAATACCTGTTTTTTGGCGAAAATCATCAATCATTGTGTCTGTTTGACGTGATTTTTGGGTAGATGCTTGGCACATGTGAGCGGCACTTTGACGTGTTTCCGCCTGTAAACATCTGGTCCCGCGATGAGGTCCGGAGCTGTACATCCTGACGAGCGGCGACGCCGTTGTGCCGGTGTCGAGCTTGACCGGCTGCCGTCCTCTTCGATCTGGGCCAGGCAACATGCTTCCAGTTCCTGCCAGGTAAACGCGGCCTGCTTGTTTGGCAACTTGGCGATCAGCTTCTCGTGCCTCGACATTGCCCTTCCTTCCTGCAACTGACTCTAGTTGCAGGAAGGAAGGGCAATGAATGATCAAGGGGGCACCACCCCGGCCACCTGTTTGTCGTCATGTCAGCCTTGACCCTTGTGTCGGCTGATGCTCGGTTGTGATGGGTATCGACGGATCACCGCTCCGGGCGCCTGGCTGCCTCACTCGAAACCCATTACTGCATAGCAAAAGCCCGCCAGATAGCCGAGGCGTTCGCTTAGCGTGTTGATGGATTGAGTTGAAAGGCTCGTTCCGCCTGGGCCGGAAAAGAAAAACCCTCAGAAGATATTTTCTCCGAGGGTTTTCTGCTTCTAGGTCCCGCGCTAGACGGTTTTATCCACTCGCTTTCAACAGATTAAGCGAACGCCTCGCCAGATAGCGGGCTTTTCGTTCTCTCCGATCAGTCGTGCTCGAGGGCTCGTAGAGCTGCCTTGGCTAGAAAGCCTGAACGGCTTTTCTGGTCGGGGTGGTTCTTTACGTAGTCGTCGATCCTGTTCAGCAAGTAGCCCGGTAAGGTGATGTTCAGCTTCTCTGACTTCCCCATGTATTTGGTCACGTCGATATCAACGACAGCCCAGGTGCAGCCCGCATAGTCTGGATTCGCCACATGGGTGGTCACTTTGCTGGCTACCGGAACCGGCGCCCCGTCTTCCGCCAGAATTTCCAGGTGGCCTTCTATGGCCTCGCGGGCCATGGCCATGGCTTCGTCCAAGTCATCGCCGGCAGAGAAGCAGCCAGGAATATCCGGAACTTCAACCCCCCAGGCATGCTTATCGTTGCCGGGAAGAATCGCAATTGGGTAAAGCATAATCTCGACTCCTTCGAGGTGGTGGAGCACTCAGAGGTTGTGAAAATATCGAGCGTAACGCCGCCGCGGCGTTTTTGGCGATCCGTAGGGTGTCACTCGCCGCAGGCAGTGCACCGTGGTTCAGCGGCGCGGCATAAAGCTGGCGGGTTGTCGCTGCGCTCCGAAGCCGCCCTACCTCCTAACGGATCGCCGCCCGAGCAGACTGCCGAATTTGATGCAGTCGCAGTAGGCGAGAGTTTTTTCACAAGCTCTCGGCTCACTTGAGCTGGGCTTGTTTCAAAATGCTGCTTGCTGTCTTGGCCAGTAGATCCTTTTTAGGGTGTGGGATTGTCACCAGTCCGGGCTTCGTTGGGTGTTTGAAGTGGTGGTGACTGCCCTTAACCCTTACCAGATACCAACCGTCAGCCTCGATTATTTCCATGAGCTGTCGGCTATTCACAGCACCTCCCTTTGCCGTTATATATGGTGGTTACAGTACCTACCAACCATGCATTGGTCAACACTATACCCACCAGGACAGCGCTGGGCCGGAAAAATTCAGCCCGCCAGAAAACCGAGGGAGGGAAGCACTTATCGCTGCGCTCAACGCCCCAGCATGGGTATCGCTTCGCACCATCCTACGGTTTGGCTTGCGCCGGATTTGATGATGCCGTTGCGTAGTCGCTGGTGGGTGGACGCTGGAGCGTCGAGGGCTGCGTTGCCACGCGGACGGTTCGACGCCTCGACGTGGGAACGATCAAAGCGAGAAAGTCCGACAGGCTGCTAGGCGTGCTGCTCCAGGTACTCACTCAGCGCCTTGCGGGTCAGGTCGTTCAGGGAAATCTTGTGCCGGGTAGCGGCCACGCTGGCGGCCAGGTGCAGGTCGTGCCCTACCCTCACATTGAATGAACCCTTGCACGGCACCTCTGGCTCTTGGTTAAGGGTTGAACAGGTGTCGAGGTAGTCGTCGACAGCCTCGCGGAACGCCTGGGTCAACTCCGCCACCGTTTCGCCCTCATAACTCACAAGAGCACGGATGAACTGGAGTTTGCCGAACAGGCAGTTATCCTCGGGGCTGGCCTCGATGGAGCCGTAATAGCCCCGGTGTTGCAGCAGATTGTTCATCAAATCAACCCTCCCGTTTTCAGAGGTTGTGAAAATATCGAGCGCCGTAGCGAGACCGTTTCCAGACGTTTGCGGCAAGGCGCGCTGCGTGAAAAATGGGGGAGTTTAGTGAGCTAAATGACTCCATTTTTCACGTAGCGCAACGCCGCCGCGGGCGTTTGGAGGCGGTCGCAGTAGGCGGGAGTTTTTTCACAAGCTCTCAAGTGTTCAATCACCTGACGCTTGGCGTAGGACTTCAGCTCATTTCCAGGATGGGGCTTGTGCATGTTGATCATCGCTCGCGGATCGCCGTTGTCGAACTTGACCCGGCTACCGTCCCCTTCGATCTGGCGGTAGCCCAGACCACGCAACAACGCCGCCAGTTCCTGCCAGGTAAACGCGGCCTGCTTGCTCAGCAACTTGGCGATCAGCTTCTCATGTTTCGACATGGTCCCTTCGTCATGCAACTAACTTTAGTTGCATAAGGTTCCTTGGTCAACGGATCGCCACGCTGACCCGGTGCGTGAATCGCTGTCATGGCTGTCTCCGATGCCCCGGATCGCATCCGGGATCTACGAAAGCCGGATAGGGTGCGGTGGTGTTCTTGTGGGAGGGGACTTGTCCGCGAACGCCGCAGGCCCATGGGCAAGTAGAGGGTTCCTACGTCGAGGCGTCGAACCGTCCGCGTGGTAACTCCGCTCAGGACGCTCTGCATCCGCTGTGCCGGGGCGCGGAGCGTCTCGGGCTGCATGCCCGTGCGGCGGTTCGGCGGTTCGACGGTTCGACGCCTCGACGTGGCAACGATCACAGAAGCGTAACCCGTAGGGCGGGTGAAACCCGCCGATGGAGGTTTTATGCGGGTCGCACCCGCGCTACCTGGCCGGGATCAGATCTTTGGTGCGAGCCATCTATTGGCGCGTTGCGTTATATGCTGTCTCACGTTATATTTTGCTCAAATTCGAGCAAGCGGCTGCTGATGATCAAGAGCTACAGGGACAAGGACACGGAACTGGTGGCCGGTGGGTATGTAGCCAAGCGATTGCCACGGGATGTGCAGAAGGTTGCTCGCAGAAAGCTGGATCAACTCGCCGTCAGCAAAACCCTGGACGGAATGAGGATACCGCCCGGTAACCGCCTAGAGGCACTTAAAGGCGACCGAGCGGGGCAATACAGCGTGCGGATCAATGACCAGTGGCGCATCTGTTTTCGCTGGGAAGATGGGCACGCTCACGACGTAGAAATAGCGGACTATCACTAGGAGAAGATCATGGTGTTGACCGTAAAAGACATCAAAGAGCTGGCGACGGGCGAGCGCATCCTCGCCAGTCATCCGGGCGAAACGCTGCTGGAGGACTTCCTGCTGCCGCTTGGGATGACCAAGAACGCGCTGGCCACCGCCATTGGTGTGCCGGCTACGCGGATTGGCGAGATTGTGCGCGGAACGCGGGCGATCACCGCCGACACAGATATCCGCCTGTCTCGCTACTTCGGCACGGAGGAAGGTTGGTGGCTGGCCCTGCAGGCGATCTACGATCTGGACGCGGCGCACCGCAGGGGGCGCTACGACAGCATCCCGCGCTACGCCGCGTGATGCTCCAGAGAGCATTGATCAATGACGCTTCGACGTGGCAACGATCAGTCAACGGCCCTTCGCGGCCAAGGCCCCTCCCACGGTGCGGAGGTGTTCTTGTGAAATCAATGACACTGACCCCATTGATCGCTGACCCCATTGATCGGAATGATCAAGCTACAAGGCGTCTTGCTTGATCAAAAATGCCGCTGGACCTATGATGAAGCCCGTAGTAGACCTCATCTGGAGGCTGAAATGATCGTTAAGAGCTTTACTCAAAAGAAGCCTATTGCGGCCAAGCGCAAGAAGGCAAGCAAAGAACTGACCTTCGCTGATGTGCGTGTTGCAGCACGTGGCGGCGAAGCGGCGTTCGATTTCTACGTCGAGAACGGCAGACTCCCCGTCTCTAAGTGAGAGTCCTTGTCAGCAGTCAAGGTCTCTGACCTCTTCAAGCAATCTCAAGGCTGGTACGATTTCTACGTCGATTTCTATAACTACAAGCTCTGCGGGGATATCCCTGACATTTTCGGTAGGGATGAAGAGCTCGATCTAGACGATATGTACCACATTCATCTTGCTGGCACTCGGGCTGCACAGGCGCGGTGGCGAGCAAAACCCCTCCAGTTTCACAGAACGACTGACGCGAAAGATCCGGATAACGATTTTTGGTTGATCTACGCTCATGACCCTCTGCATGACGAATATCTGCTGTTGACCATTCTTGGTCCGGACGCGCACAGCAGGCAGTAATGGGGCTCTTTTCTTAGAGATATCGAGCACAACATCGTTGATCCCTGGGTCAAAGGCAAAGTCGTCTATACAGACCCAGATGAAAAAGACGAATAACCCTCTGACCACCTGACGCCATCGATCGGACCCCTTTCGATCCGCGACCCCTTTCGATCCGGCTCCGGGGCGATTCAATGCATGTGCCTGACCCGACAGCATGGGTATCGCTGCGCTCAACCTACGCGGCCCGACCTTGGCGGCCCCACCCACCCACCCTTCGTGCTGTTCTCGGCATGACACGCGCCCGACCTGGCTTGTCGATGGTTCCAACGTCGAGGCGTCGAACCGTCCGCGTGGTAACCCCGCTCAGGGCGCTCTGCGTCCGCTGTGCCGGGACGCGGAGCGTCTCGGGCTGCATGCCCGTGCGGCGGTTCGACGGTTGGACGGTTCGACGCCTCGACGTGGCAACGATCACAGAAGCGTAACCCGTAGGGCGGGTGAAACCCGCCGATGGCGATTTTATGCGGGTTGGACCTGCGCTACCTGGAATGGGTTGAACGGCCTGCTTCGGCCTTGCCTGCCCGCATTGCCCGGTGCAGAGCGGTGGGCGCTGCCATTGCCGGAATCAATGACACTGACCCCATTGATCTGCAAATCAGCTCCCCTGACGCCAGGGGGATCGCTTTCGCGGACAAGCAATCAATGACACAGACCCCATTGATCCGACGGTTCGACGTTTCGATGCCTCGACGTGGGAACGATCAATCAAGCGGCCTTGTGCTGTTCGACTTCCCAGCCCAGCAGGGCCAGTGCCACGGTGCGCGGCACCGGCTTGGCGCCGCTGCGGTAGTAGGCCAGCATCCGCCGGCTCAGCCCCAGCGCTTCGGCGGCGTTGTCCAGCGTCAGCTTGTGGCGGGCCATCCAGTTCCAGATCAGCTCATGAGAGTAGCCGCCGGCTTGCTCCACCGCGCGGGCGCGCAGGTTGTCGGCGGCCAACTCGAGGGCGTCGTCGTTGTTCCAGACCACGCTGGCGCCCCATTCGCCTAGCGCCGCGGTGGCGAACACTGCAGGGTCGGCCAGGGCGGTCAGGGTTGGATGGCGGGCGATGGTGTCGTGCAGATCGACCAGCAGTTGTTCGCCGTCTGCGTAGGCCAGCCGCAGGCTGCAAGGCGCCACGACGTCGACGCGGGTGAGGGTGAAGTGACGGGGGTTCATGGATTCAGTTCCTCCCATTTGGCGATCAGTTGCGTTTGATTTTCGGCGGCCCACACCAATGCGGTCGCCAGTTCGCGGCGGGCAATGCGCCCGGACAATACGGACAGATTGGCGATTTCTACCAAGGCCTCGCGGCCATCCTGCAGGCGCACATGGAAGTGCGGTGGCAGGTGATCCCCAGCGTAAAGGGTGATGGTGCAGGTCGGTAGACGTTTGATCGTAGGCGTGGGTGCAGGATAAGTGCAACTGTTGCACTTTGCAATCGTTGCACTTATCGGTCGGCGTTCGATGAGTCACCGCCCCAGCCGCCTACCTGCTGGAGCGTGGGAACGATCATCCATTCTTGTGTCGGCCGACGCCCGGTTGTGATGGATATCGCTACGCTCAAGCCTACGCGGCCCGACGGATTGAGCTAAATGACTCCATTTTTCACATAGCGCAACGCAGCAGCGGGCGTCTGGAGACGGCCGCAGTAGGTGGGAGTTTTTTCACAACCTCTGGGATGCTCAATCACCTGACGCTTGGCGTAGGACTTCAGCTCATTTCCAGGGTGGGGCTTGTGCATATTGATCGTCGCCCGCGGATCGCCGTTGTCGAACTTGAGTAGGTCCTTTCCTTGTCCTGGGCGGGGTTTAAAGGCCAAGCTCGCTATGCGATCCGAGACGCACAAGTTGCAGCACGGCGTCATCCGGCTTGCGGTAAATCAACACCAAGTCGGGTTTGATGTGGCAGTCCCGGTGATCTTTCCAGTCGCCGTTGAGCGCATGGTCGCGGTGCTTCTCGGCCAGCGGTTGGTCATTCGCCAGGGCTGTGATGATGGCCATGAAATCGCTCGCCAGCATCTGCCGATGCTGGCCTTTAGCTTCGCGCTTGTAGTCGCGCTTGAACTGGCCGGTTTGTTCAATCGTCC
The DNA here is from genome assembly GCA_030699825.1 of Pseudomonas sp. Lineage (GTDB taxonomy): Bacteria > Pseudomonadota > Gammaproteobacteria > Pseudomonadales > Pseudomonadaceae > Aquipseudomonas. The sequence continues at coordinate 129,893 of JAUYKV010000039.1, forward strand.
GCATTAAGGTCCGCCATCAAGTCCTCGACGGTAGCGAACGACTTCAAGCCGCCCCGGCGCGCTTCTTTCATCGCCTCGATGGTGGTGGCGTTCGGCACCAATGGCTCGAAGGGCAAGGCTTTCTCGCGGGCGACTCGGGTCAACATGATGCGGAAGGCGTCGGACACGGTCAGTCCCATCGCCGCCAGCACGACGGTCGCCTCTTCCTTGATCTGCTCGTCAATGCGGGCACGGACAACTGCATTTGCAGACATGATTTCTTCCTCCAAGTGTGTGCGCTACATTGTAGCCCACTCCTTTCAAAAATGCAGCCGACACACTTCGCCCGACCCCGCTCAGGACGCTCTGCGTCTGCAGTGCCGGGACGCGGAGCGTCTCGGGCTGCATACCCACGCGACGGTTCGACGGTTCGACGCCTCGACGCCTCGACGTGGCAACGATCACAGCAGCGTAACCCGTAGGGCGGGTGAAACCCGCCGATGGCGATTTTATGCGGGTTGCACCCGCGCTACCTGGCATGGGTTGAGCGGCCTGCTTCTGCCTTGCCTGCCCGCATTGCCCGGTGGACGCTGCCGTTGTCGGAATCAATGACACTGACCCCATTGATCAGTCGGAATCAATGACACTGACCCCATTGATCATTGATCCCGTGTCCATGCGGACGGTTCGACGCCTTGACGTGGGAACGTGCAAGATACCCGCGAAGGAGGGGGCGTTTTTTCACAGCCTCTCAGACTCAACGAGGGGGAGAGCCGTCACTCCAAAGCATAGAAAGCGGGACGGCTATTAGCTGCTCGTCGAAGTGCACGACTTGCTCTCCGGTATAGAACACGATGCCTCGCCTGAACTGCTGCGGCGTTGTCTCGCGTAGGTGACGCAGGCCGTTGAAGTCCTTTGAGGCAATGGTGGTTGCTGCCTTCACTTCAATGCCGACCAGTTCATTTCGGCGATTTTCCAGCACGAAGTCCACCTCTACACCCGTGGAGGTGCGGTAATGCATCAGGTTTGTGCGCATGCCGGCCCAGGTTTGATGTTTGGCCAATTCGGAGTGTACGAATGCCTCCACCAGGTCACCGGGCAAGCCATGTCCAGACAACAATGCGCTTGTACTCAAGCCCTGCAAGTGCGCCATCAGGCCGTAGTCGGACAGAAAGAGTTTGGGCGATTTTTGCAGGCGTTTGCCCAGATTCGACGACCAAGCTGGAACCAGGCGGATCAGAAACAATGTTTCCAGCAGCGTGAGGTATCGTTTGAGCGTTGTCTGAGCGATGCCCGATGTTCGGGACAGCTCGGCAGCGTTTAGCAGTCCGCCACTGCGCGCCGCCAACAGTTGCGTCAGGCGAGGCAGTTCGGTCAGTCCTTCGATCTGGGCCAGATCACGCACGTCGCGTAGCAAGATGGTGCTCAGATAGCTGTCGAACCAGGCTTCACGGCGGCGTTCGCTGCTACGGCCCAGTGCTTCCGGATAACCGCCTGCCGTCATGCGTTCGATGAAATCCTGGCGGTCGTAGGGATAGCGATCCGCAAATGTTCCCTGAAACACACAATCGATCAAGCTGAGTGGATGGTCGGCGATTTCGCTTTGCGATAAGGGCCAGAGTGCCAACACTTCCATTCGCCCCGCCAAGGAGTCGGCGATCTGAGGCAGCAACAGGATGTTTGCCGATCCTGTCAGAAGAAAACGTCCTGGCGTGCGGTCCTTATCCACTTGCGCCTTGATTGCCAGGAAGATGCCGGCGGCTCGCTGGACTTCATCCAGACAAACCGGGCCTTTGAGTGCCGCAATGAATCCGAATGGATCGGCTTGCGCAGCTGCCAGCACCGCAGGGTCATCAAAGGTGAGGTAGCGCGCCTTGGGCTCTAAGCCCTTGACCAGGGTGCTCTTGCCGGTCTGGCGAGCGCCATTGATCAGTACCACCGGCGAATCGCTCAGGGCGTCTAGGGCAAACTGGCGAATATTTCTAGGGTACATGGTGTATTTTCATCCACTTGGTGGATGAAATTACACCATCAACCTGAGGATATTGCCAGCCATTATGCCTCTCGTCACGACCTGTGAGCGCGGAGCGTGGGCACGAGCAATGGGTATCGCTACGCTCAGCCTACGCGGCCCGCACCATCCTACGGTTTGGCTTGCGCCTGCTTTAATGATGCCGTTGCGTAGTCGCTGGTGGGTGGGCGCTGGAGCGTCGAGGGCTGCGTTGCCACGTGGACGGTTCGGCGCCTCGACGTGGGGACGATCAACCGCGCGGGCGCGCAGGTTGTCGGCGACCCGTTTAGAAGAACACATCCGCGGGGACGTTGAAGCGTGCCGCCAGGGCGCGGATATGCCGCACGTTGAGTTGGCGCTTGCCGTTGAGGATCTCGGAAACCACGGACTGGGCGCCGATCTCTGGCAGATCGCCCTGGTTGAGGCCGTGTTCGTGCATGAGGTGGCGCAGCACTTCATGACCCGGCGCGTCGGGGATGGGGTAGTGGGCGGTGTCGTAGGCCGCGATCAGGTCGCCCATCTGGGAGGCTAGGCCGGCGAGGGGATGATTCTCGGCGCCGGCGATTTCGTCCAGCAGTTCATCCAGGGTTTCGACCAGAGCGTCATAGTCGGCCTCGCTCTGCGGGGGCGTCAGCAGAGGGGCCACGTAGCGCCAGTGGTCGGCTGCCTGTTTGAGGATTGCGCTCATGTTGCACCTCACTTCCAGTTGTTGCGGTCGTACTCTTCGTGCTCGAGTTGTGATCGAGCACGGCGCGGATGAAAACCTTCTTGAACGGGTAGTCCACCACGGCGATGCAAGCCAGCGCGGTCAGCCATGCGGCCCGCGCCCGCCGCATAACCCGCCGCCCAGAGCGACCCCTTTATGTGTGTGCTACACGGCCTCCAGTCGCTCGACCATATCGGGGAATTGCTCGACCAGTTTGATCAGCAGCGCAGCCTGAGGGTTGGGTTTGGATTTCTCTTGCTCCCAGTTGCGCAGGGTTGCGGCTTTGGTGCGGATACGTCGGGCGAAGACGGTCTGGGACATGTGCAATTTTTTGCGCAGGTCCACGATCTCCTGTGCAGTCACCTCGGGGGCTGGCTTTTCCTCTGCAGCGTACTGGCGCAGGGTGATCTTGCCTTCCCGGTGCGCCGCCATTTCCTTTACGCCTTGCATCATCTCGGCGAACAGATCGCGCTTTTTCATTGGGTACCTCGTGCTTTCAGTTCTTGGGTGTGGCTTGCTTCAGGGCCTTCTCCTGATCGGCGGTCAGGTTTTCCAGTTCGTCCTTGTCGTAAATGGCGAACATCCAGAACTGGCCATCACCCAACAACCAATAGTAGATAACGCGTAGGCCGCCTCTTTTTCCCTTGCCCCTGCGCGCATCCGACCAGCGCAGCTTGCGGAAACCACCTGTTCTCAGAGGTTGTGAAAATATCGAGCGCCGTAGCGAGACCGTCACCAGGCGTTCGCGGCAAGGCGCGCTGTGTGAAAAGCAGGGGAGTTTAGTGAGCTAAATGACCCTGCTTTTCACACAGTGCAACGCCAGCAGCGGGCGTTTGGAGGCGGTCGCAGTAGGCGAGAGTTTTTTCACAAGCTCTCAGCATGACATCGCCAGCGTGTGGGTTTGCCAGTAGTTCATTTTGCAACTGGCGATATTCATCATCCACCAAGTAGTCGCCTACGGTAGCGGTGAACATGGTGGTTTCCAGGAAGACGGCCTTCATGCGGGAAGTGTAGGCAGATTGCGTATATTTGAGCAAGCATGGACGGGCGGGAAGGGTGCCACCGCCTGATGCCGGTTGCTTGTAGTGAGTGCAATCCGAAGAAGACGAATAACCCACTGACCACCTGACACCATCGATAGCCTTGACCCTTGTGTCGGCTGGCGCCCGGTTGTGATGGGTATCGCTTCGCTCAGCCTACGCGGCCCGCACCATCCTACGGTTTGGCTTGCCCTGGCTTTTGTAGAACGTAGACCGGGTGCAACCCGGGAAGATCGTTGCAGTGCCCCGGGTTGCACCCGGTCTACGGGTTGAGTTGTGCGGCTTGCCGGCGGTTGATGCGAATGGGTTGAACGGCCCGTTTCGGCCTTGCCTGCCTGTATTGCCCGGCGCAGAGCGGTGGACGATGCCGTTGCCCGGCTAATTCAGCCATGCCTGCAAAAAACTACCAGTGATGTGCAAAAACCTCCTAACCGATCTGTTGGCGGGTAACTAGGGTTGAAGCAGGCGGAGCACACACAGGGAGTACATACACGGAGAACAGCGCGACGCCTTTCCCGGTAAAACACTCGAGTGAGGTGAACGACATGACTTTTCAAGCAATCAAGACTTCGGTGATGAAGTTCGTCGAAGACGAAGACGGCCTGACCATCGTGGAGTATGCGGTGGCGGGCGGGTTGGTAACGCTGGCCGCTGTTGCTGCGTTCCTATTATTGGGTAATACCGTATGCGGCGCGATAGGTGCCCTGCAACAGGCCATTATGGGCACTGGCAACGGCACAATTACAGTCTGCACCTAATAGAAAGGTAATGCAGCGATGTCCATGGAGCAGATGTTCCCCGTCATTTTGCTACTAGGGCTGCTGGGTGTTGCGGTGGCGAGCGATCTTCGCCGCCACCGCATCCCCAACTTGCTGGTCGTGCTGGGCCTCGTTCTGGGGCTGGCCGGTCAGGCTTATGCGGGCGGATTAAGTGGTTTGGGCGATGGTGCGCTGGGCATGTTGATTGGCTTCGGAGTTTTTCTCCCCCTCTATGCCCTGGGCGGCATGGCCGCCGGCGACGTCAAGCTGATGGCCATGGTCGGCAGTTTCCTGGCCCCGCATCCCGCACTTTGGACAGCGTTTTTCAGTTTGATTGCCGGCGGCCTGTGCGGTCTGTTGATGGTCATGGTTCGCGGCCAAGTGATGCAAACGCTGGGGCGTTACTGGCTGATGCTGAGGGCGCGGGCCTACCTGCCGGCGGCAGCGGATGAGGTGGCCGGCAAGCCCTTCCCCTATTCGATCGCGATTCTGCTGGGCACTTTGACCACGGGTTATTTCATGTTTGTCCTTTAAGGAGTCCGGTCATGCATGCGCTGAGTCCTATAGATACCGAACAGGAAGGTTTCGATCCGATTCAAGGGTTGGCGCCGCAACCGCGTAGCGTGGCGGAAACCGGCCTGGCGGACACCTTTCTCGGCGACCTGGTGTGCAAGCACCTGCACGACGCCGGGGTGCTGGATATGCCGCAGCTGGTGGAGCGTCTGGCGCTGACCGGATCGGTGCTGGAGGAAGTGCTCGGTTACCAGCGCAAGGACGGCCGCATCGAGGTGCTCGGTCAGAGCGGTGGGCAAGGCCTGCGTTATGGCTTGACCGAACGTGGTAGAAACGCGGCCAAGGATGCCCTGGCGCGCAGCGGCTATATCGGCCCGGCGCCTTACCCGGTGGAGCGTTATCGGCAATTGCTGGCCGCACAAACGGTGCACGGCAGCCAGATCAATGCCCAGGCCATGCGCGAGGCTTTCGCTGGCGTGGTGCTGAATGAAGAATTGCTCGACCAACTCGGCCCGGCGATGAACTCGGGTCGGGCGATCATGATTTACGGGCCGGCCGGTACCGGCAAGACCTATATCAGCCAACGGCTGATCAACCTGTTCCACGAGGCGGTGTGGATACCCCATGCCATCGCCATCAACGAGACGGTGGTGGAGATATTCGACCCCCAGGTGCACAAGCCGCTACCGGTCGAGATCAAGCAGCGCAGCTTGCGCATCGACCAGGGCATCGACCGCCGTCTGCTGCAGTGCCGGCGGCCGATCATCATCACCGGCGGCGAGCTGACCCTGGATATGCTGGATATCCGCTTCGACCCCTATACCCGGCTGTACCAGGCGCCGCTGCAGCTCAAGGCGAGTAACGGCATCTTCATCATCGACGACCTCGGCCGCCAGCGGGTGGCGCCGGTGGACCTGTTCAACCGCTGGATCGTGCCGATGGAGGAGAAGAAGGACTACCTCAACCTGGGCGGTGGCCGCCATTGCGAAATCCCCTTCGACCTGGTGCTGGTGTTCTCCACCAACCTCAACCCGCTGGAGCTGGCCGACGAGGCCTTCCTCCGGCGGATCGGCTACAAGCTGCATTTCGACCACCTGCAGCCCGATGAATACCAACGCATCTGGCAGCAGGAGTGCGCAAAACTCGGCATCCCTTATGACCCCGAGCTGGTGGCCTATGCCATCGAACAACTGCATCGCCTGGAGGCTCGGCCGCTACTGCCCTGTCATCCGCGCGACCTGCTCGGTATGGCGCTGGACCGCCAGCGCTACCAGGGCGTGGCTGACGCGCAAGGCCTGACACCCAAGACACTGACCTGGGCCTGGCGCAACTACTTCGTCAGCCTCGAGCGCCAGTTGCAAATAGGCAAATAGATAGTACGACGCCAGTCGAATCAAGGAGGCACCGTCATGAACTCTCGCACGCTTTTGTTGATCGGTCTTTCACTCATACTCGGCCTGGGTGCGGCCTTTATGGCCAACACCTGGCTGAGCGCACGGCTCAATGCCGCCCCGGACGACAACCTGAAAAATGTGGTGGTGGCCACGCTGGAGATCCCCTTCGGCCAGATGGTCGAGGCCCAGCACGTCACCCTGGTGCGCATGCCCAATGACACGGTGCCGGACGATGCCTTCGACGCCACCGACAAGGTGGTGGGCAAGATCGCCACCTTCACCATGCTGCGTGGCGACATCGTGCGCGGCGCACGCCTCGCCGAGCACCTCGGCGGCAGCACCCTGGCCTCGCTGATCGACAAGGACAAACGCGCCATCTCGGTGCGGGTCGACGACGTGGTCGGCGTCGGCGGCTTCCTGCTGCCGGGTAATCGAGTCGACGTGCTGGCGACCAAGAAGGCTGGCGGCAGCGGTAACAATTCCGAGGCAGAAACCATCCTCGAGGATCTGAGGGTATTGGCGGTGGACCAGACTGCCAGTACCGACAAGACCCAGCCGGTGGTGGTGCGCGCGGTGACCCTGGAGATGACCCCGGAAGAGACCGAGATCCTGGTCAAGGCGCAGAGCGAAGGCAAACTGCAACTGGCTCTGCGCAACCCGCTGGATAACGAGAAAAAGCCATTAGTAGAGGAAGCGGTGGCCATGGTCGAAGCGCCGGCGCCCAAGCCAGCACCCAAGCCGATAGTGCGCCGCAGCAGCGGAGTCACTAGTGGCGTCACCATTATTCGCGGCATCGATGTGCAGGCGACCAAGGTTCAGCTGTAGGGGCTTTGCAGGTGAGGGGTGAAGGGTGAGGGGTGAGGTGGAGCGAAGCAGAGCAGAGCAGAGCTGAGGTAACGGCTGTTTCCTCATCCCTGATTCCCCATCCCCTGGGATGAGGCAACAGTAACGGTAATCGCATCGGCACGTCCGGTGCTCCTGATAGGCAGGTAAAGCGCAAAACCACGCAAGGAGTAGGGCATGGATATCATCCGGAGAATCGGGGCATTCGCGTTGTACGTTCTCTTCTTCATCGGCGGGGGCGCAGGGCTGCTGTCGAGCGCTGTGCTGCAGGCTGCCGAACCGGCGGTCAGTGCCATGCCGGCGGCCAATGTCAGCAATATTCAGGTGCCGATATACAAATCGCGGGTGCTGACCACCCGTGCGCCGGTGAAGAAGGTGTCGGTGGGTAACCCGGAAATTGCAGACATCCTGGTCACCAGCCCGACCCAGTTGTATTTGCTCGGGCGCGCCCTGGGCAGCACCAACGTATTGCTCTGGGACAGCCGCAACCGCCTGATCGACAGCCTCGACCTCGAGGTGGTGCATGACCTCGGCGGGCTCAAGTCCAAGCTGCATGAATTGCTGCCCAACGAGGAAATCTCGGTGTACAGCGCCCAGGGTGCCCTGGTACTGCGCGGCCAGGTGGGCAGTGCGGCGGCGATGGATAATGCGGTCAAACTGGCCAAGACCTATACCGCGCAAACCGCCAGCGTGGTGCAGGGTGAGGGCGAGGCCGCAGTGGCGGCGCCGACCCAGTCGCTGGAGGTGATCAATCTGCTCACCGTCGGCGGCAGCCAGCAGGTGATGCTCGAGGTCAAGGTCGCGGAGATGAAGCGCAGCCTGGTCAAGAGTCTCGATGTGCGCTTCAACGCCCTGGACTTCGGATCTTCCAGTCGCTGGAGCGGCGGCGGTGCTAATAATGGCCTGACGCCGGGCGGCGCGATTCTTCCGGCTGGTACCCTGCTCGGCGACGGCAGGGGCCTGTTCGCCCAGTTCCTCTCGGGCGATTTTCTCTTCAACGTTGCGTTGGATGCGGCCAGGGACGATGGTTCGGCCAAGGTACTGGCAGAGCCGACCCTGACCACCCTGACCGGGCAGCAGGCCGAATTCATTTCCGGCGGCGAGTTCCCCATCCCGGTGTCCGATGATGATGGCATCACCATCGAGTTCAAGGAGTTCGGTGTCGGGGTGAAATTCCTCCCGGTGGTGCTCGACTCGGGGCGGATCAACCTCAACCTGAATGTCTCGGTCAGCGAGTTGGTGTCGACCAATAGCCTGGTAGTGGATACAGGGGTTGCTGCAGGTGTCTCCGCTGTGCTGGTGCCGGCGCTGACCAAGCGCAGCGCGCAGTCCACCGTCGAGTTGGGCAATGGCCAGACCATCGCCATCGCCGGCTTGATCAGCGAAAACACCCGCGACTTCGTCAGCCGCTTCCCGGGGCTCGGCGATATCCCAGTGCTCGGTCAACTGTTTCGCAGCCAGGAGTTCGTCAACGGTGAAACCGAACTGGTGATCATGGTGACGCCGCACCTGGCCAAGCCAATAGATGCCCGCACCGTGCGTTTGCCTACCGAGAAATTCGTTGAGCCGAGCGATGTGGACTTCTACCTGCTCGGCAAGACCAAGGGGCGTGGGATGGGCCGTCAGGTGCCGGTCAGCCTCGGGACCAGCGAGGGCAGTTTTGGTCACGATCTGGATTAGGTGTGGGTGTGATGTAGGAGCCTGGAGATCCGGCGTACCAACAATGAATTGACTGGAACGCGGGATCGCAGGATCGCCAGCAAGTCGTAGGTTGGGTTAGCGGCGGTGGCAGTCCCGGGCAAGTCACAGATTCGAGGCGCCGCGTAACCCAACAGGGCGTCAGCAGGTACGCCGCAATGATGGGTTAGACGTAGGTTGGGTTAGCGGCAGTGGCAGGCCCGGGCAAGTCACAGATTCGAGGCGCCGCGTAACCCAACAGGACGTCAGCAGGTACGCCGCAATGATGGGTTACGCCGCGCAGAAAATGCGGTCTTGCCGGGCATCACCTGGGCGGCTAACCCATCCTACAAAGGCATGCTGACCGGCCGGGTCAAGTTTGAAAAGGTGGCTCGCCTGGCGGGCCGCACAGGATCAACCAGTGGAGGCAACCACCATGAAACGCACGATCATTGTGACGCTGCTGTTGCTAGGGCCAAGCGGTTGCATGACCTATGACGAAGGGCGGGTCGGGCCGTTGGGCTACAGCGTGTACGAGACCCACTACCAGCAGATCGCCGACAAGCAACTGGCCGCCAACCCGGGCACGGAAATTTCGCCCACCGGCACCGACGGCCCGCTGACCGAAAAAGTCATGGATGGCTACCGCGGCGTAACCGGCGATGCGGCCCAGGTCGCCCAGCCGATCCAGATCAATATTGGTAATTGAGGGTTACGATCATGAAACCCCATATGCAACGGCCATTCACCGCGACGCCAGCGCGCCAGCGCGGGGCGGTGATGGTGCTGATCGTGATTGCCCTGGCTTCCATATTGTTGATGGGCGCTTTGGCCTTGGACGGCGGGCATATGTTGCTGAACAAGACGCGCCTGCAGAATGCAGTGGATGCGGCTGCGTTGAGTGGGGCCAAGACTTTGAGTCAGGTGAGTGGCGTTCCCACTGGCTATCTAGCTGCGGTAGCCGCGGCGCGGAATACCCTGGCAAGCAATGCCTATGCCGATGGCAACGGCGAGCTGGCCGATGCTGTCGATACTCCAGAATTTGTTATTCATGTGGAATTTTCCGATAGCGTCTACGGACCTTTCTTCAACCCCCCAGTGTCGACGGAGCCCCGCTATGTACGGGTGTCGGTGCCGAACTACCGACTGGATTGGTTTTTTTGGGGAGCCTTACAGGCGATAGGCAATGGCGTCGCACCGGACAAGGCGGTGGCGGCCATCGCCACTGCCGGGCCGAGCCCCTCCGCCGCACCCTGCAAGATCGAGCCTATCTTGGTCTGTGGTGACCCCAATGATGACCCCGCTGACAATGGTGGGGATTCCTATTGGGGTTACGGCTACGGCGACCTGGAAGTACTCAAGAGTGCAGCCGGCAATCAGCCGGAGATTGGTCCGGGCAACTTCCAGTTGTTGCGCCTAGATGACGCTAAAGGGGCCAACGACCTGCGCACCGCGCTGGCCGGTGGCATCGAGAAATGCAATGTGGTCGACGATGAGGTGGGTACCGAGCCTGGTAACACTGTGGGTCCGGTGGCTCAGGGGCTGAATACCCGCTTCGGCGTGTACAACGGCCCGGGCATGAGCGCCACCGATTATCCGCCGGACTGGGTTACCGAGTTCACTGATCCGAAGATGACCTACAACGACAGCACCTCGCCGCCGCGGGTCGAACACCAGGGGCAGGAGGTCATCTCGGATGGTGGGAACCTGATTGCCGGCGGTACGGAGCTTTACGACCTGAACGACTGGCTAGCGGACAGTACCGCTTGTGCCACGTCCGGCACCTGCGCCGGCGCCCGCGAGCGACGCATGCTGAATATCGTGATTGGCAACTGCGATGGGGTCTCAGGCGGGCAGGTCGATGTGCCGGTGCTGGACTTTGGCTGCTTCTTCCTGTTGCAGACTGTTGCCCAGTCGGGGGTCGAAGCCCAGGTGTTCGGTCAGTTTGTCAAGGAGTGCGAGGGCGATGGCGTGGCCGGGCCGGTGCCGAGCGAGGATGTCGGCCCGAACATCATTCAGCTGTACAAGACCTACTTCAACGGCGGCATTGATGATCCGAGCCACGATTCCTAGACGGTTTCGCCTAGCGATTGGTCGGTGTAACTCGGATGAAATCCGGGGAGGCGCAAGCCTCGTGTAACTCCGGTGCCGGATTGTATCCGGGCTACGGTCAGCTCAGTTACTGGGAGGTGTTCCATGCACAATCGTTCATTCAAGCCCGGCCAGGCCCAGTGCGGCGTGGCTATGGTCGAGTTCGCCATCACTCTGCCGCTGCTGTTGCTGCTGTTGCTGGCCATTGGTGAGTTCGGGCGCATGCTCTACCACTACAACAACCTGCTGCAGGCCAACCGCGATGCAGTGCGCTACCTGGCTGGGCAAGCCTGGAATGCCAACCTCGGAAAGGTCGAGGTTGATCCGATCAGTCCGATTGATCCAGCGTTGGAGGCTGCGACGAAGAGTCTTGCGGTCTACGGTGTGCCCGTGCCCCAACCCGGCAAGGAGGTGGTGCCGGTGAACGATTCTAGCGAACTGCAGGTTGAGATCCGCGCGGTGGACACCGAGCACGTCCGGGTCACCACCCGTTATGTGTTCAAACCGGTGATCGGCAACAGCCTGCCGGCACTGATCGGCAATGCCATCCCGCTGAATATCCCGCTGGTGGCTACCACTGTGATGAGGGGGCTGTGATGAAATCGATGAGCAGACAGCGCATGCGCGGGGTGTACGTGGTGGAGTTCGCCATTATTGGCCTGCTGCTGTTCACTCTGCTTTTCGGCGTTCTGGAAATGGGTCGCCTGTATTTCACGGTCAATGCTCTGGACGAGGTGGTGCGCCGCGGCGCGCGCCTTGCGGCGGTGTGTGATCCCAGCGATCCGCTAGAAGTGGAAAAAATACTGCGCCGGGCCATCTTCAACGATATCGACGACCCTGGTCCTAGCACGCTGATCGGCAGCTTGGAAACTGGGCATCTGACCCTGGACTATCTGGACGAGAACGGCGCCAAGGTGGCCAATCCGGGTGACACGGGCTTCTCGTCTATTCGTTACGTCCAGTTCAGCATCAATGATCCGGACCCGCTCAGTACCAAAAAGAAGTTCACCTTCAATTTACTGATCCCTGGATTTTCCGGCGGGTTCATCCTGCCGACATTCAGGTCGACCATTCCCCGCGAAAGCCTTGGTCGCCATGCCGAGAGCACGGAGATCACACCATGCTGAATCTCAGAGAGACCCCAATACCATCCAGTTCGCCCAGCAAGCAGGGCTTGCACCTGCTGATCAGCAGCCGCGATGCGGATGCCTTGCAGCACCTAAATGGCATCTGCCGGCGTGCTCCCGGCATGCAGGTGAATACCCGTCTGGTCAGCAACGGGCATACCGATCCACTCTATGGGCTGGAGCAGAAACCGGATTTCCTCTTGCTGCGGGTCAGCCACCTGTGGCGCGAGGAATTGGCCGCGCTGTTGCAACACCCGATCCAGGATCGTCCGCCATTGCTGGTCTGCGGCCCGCTGGAGGAGCGCGAGGGCATTCGCCTGGCGATGCAGGCCGGCGCCCGCGACTTTTTGCCGGAGCCGGTGGCCGCCGAGGAGTTGCTGGCAGCCCTGGGCCGCATGGTCATGGAAACCCGCTCCAGCAGCGGCTCGACCGGCAAGCTGGTGGCGGTGATGAATGCCAAGGGCGGTTCCGGTGCCACCTTGCTGGCCTGCAACCTGGCCCATCAACTCAGTGTCAAGGGTGGCAGCGTTCTGCTGCTGGATCTCGACCTGCAATTCGGCAGCGTCGCCCATTACCTCGATGTGCGGCCCAACCACAGCCATGTCGAGGTGCTGCAACAGATCGGCGAGATGGACAGCGTGGCGCTGCGCGGCTTCTGCAGCCACTTCAGCCCGAGCCTGCACGTTCTCGGCGGCCGCGAGCACGAGCTGTGCCTGCCGCAGGACGTGCATATCGAACATCTCGAGGCTCTGTTGCAACTGGCGCGCAGCAGCTACGACTGGGTGGTGGTGGATCTGCCGCGGCAGATCGATCACCTCACCGGCATCACCCTGGAGCAGGCCGACCGGGTCTATATCGTGGTGCAGCAGAGCCTCAGCCACCTCAAGGATGCCAGCCGCCTGGCGCGCATCCTGCGCGATGAGCTGGGGGTGCGCGGCGAGAGCCTGCAGGTGGTGGTCAACCGCTACAACAAGTCCGACCCCATCACCCTGCGCGATATCGCCACGGCGTTGCGTTGCAGCGAACTGCAAAAGTTGCCCAACGACTTCGCACTGGTCAGTCAGAGTCAGAACACCGGCGTGCCCCTTGACCTGCATGCGCCGCGCGCACCTATCACCCTGGCGCTGCAAGAGCTGAGCAAGGAATTGCTCGGCAAGCAGGCAGGCACCGAACAGGGCCTGTTCAAACGCACCTTCAACCGTTTTTTCGGGGGAGAGAGCCATGCTCAGTGAATTTCGTAATCGCTTGCGTCAGCAGCCGATCAAGGCTGTTGCACCGGCGCCGGCCGAACCGACCGGCGAAGGCGCACCCGGCCAGGAGATGATGGCCTGGGAGCACATCACCCCGGATGAACTCTACGAAACCAAGACCCACCTCAGCCCGGTGGAAACTGAGTGGCGGGAGAAGATCTACCAGCAGTTGCTCAAGGTCATGGACCTGTCGCTGCTCGACTCCCTGGAGCCGGCCGATGCCGTGCGGCAGATTCGCGACATCTGCCTGCGCCTGCTGGACGACCATAGCGCGCCGGTGAGCGCGACCAGCCGCCAGCTGATCATCAAGCAGATCACCGACGAGGTGCTCGGGTTGGGGCCGCTGGAGCCGTTGTTGGCCGATCACAGCGTGTCGGACATCCTGGTCAACGGCCATGCCTCGGTCTACGTCGAACGCTTCGGCAAGCTGCAACGCACCGATGTGCGCTTTCGCGACGACCAGCATCTGATGAATATCATCGACCGCATCGTTTCCAATCTTGGCCGGCGTATCGATGAGTCCTCGCCGCTGGTCGACGCGCGACTCAAAGACGGCTCACGGGTCAATGCGATCATCCCGCCGCTGGCCATCGACGGGCCGAGCGTGTCGATCCGCCGCTTTGCGGTGGATCTGCTCAGCAGCGAGAGCCTGGTGCAGATGGGCACCCTGACCCCGGCCATCGCCCTGATGCTCAAGGCCATCGTTCGCGGCCGTCTGAATGTGTTGATCTCCGGCGGTACCGGTAGCGGCAAGACCACCATGCTCAATGTGCTGTCCAGCTTCATTCCGCATAACGAGCGCATCGTCACCATCGAGGACTCGGCCGAGCTGCAGCTGCAGCAGCCGCATGTAGTACGCCTGGAAACCCGGCCGCCGAACATCGAAGGCCGTGGCGAGGTGAACCAGCGCGAGCTGGTGCGCAACAGCCTGCGCATGCGCCCGGACCGCATCGTCATCGGCGAGGTGCGTGGCGCCGAGGCGCTGGACATGCTGACGGCGATGAACACCGGCCACGATGGCTCGCTGACCACCATCCATGCCAATACCGCGCGTGATGCCCTGGGCCGGATCGAGAACATGGTGTCGATGACCGGTGCGACCTTCCCGATCAAGGCCATGCGCCAGCAGATCGCCTCGGCCATCGACGTGGTGATCCAGTTGGAGCGTCAGGAGGATGGCAAGCGGCGCCTGATCAGCGTGCAGGAGATCAATGGCATGGAGGGTGAGATCATCACCATGACCGAGATATTCGCCTTCGTCCGCCGCGGTATGGGCGAGCACGGCGAGGTGCTCGGTGATTACCGATCGACCGGCATGGTGCCGGCCTTCCGTGATGTGTTGGCTAAACGCGGCATCGAGTTGCCGCTTAATCTGTTCCGCCCGGAATGGATGGAGGGGCAGTCATGAATCAGATCCCCGGTGAATTTATCCTGGCGTTCCTCGGCATGGTCTTCGCCGCGGTATTCCTCCTCAGCCAGGGCTTGGTGGTGCCGGTATTTGGCGAGGCGGGGCGGGTGCGCAAACGTATCCGCGGGCGCCTGCATGTGCTGGAGCATGCCAGTAACCTGCCGAACATGCAGACGGTGTTACGGCAAAAGTACCTGCGTCGCCTGTCGCCGCTGGAGGCCCGGTTGGAGCAGTTGCCAGCCATGGAGTCTCTGGCCCAGATGATC
>JAUYKV010000042.1 GCA_030699825.1 Pseudomonas sp.
AGACATCCGCATCCCCCGTGGTGCAGGTGCTGCGATCGATCACTAAGCAGTAGTCGTAACAACAAACGCCCCGGCTTGCCGGGGCGTTTGCATTTGTCGGCCAAGGTGTAGACGCAGGCAGTGCACCATTGGTTTATCGGCGCGGCACAAAGCTGGCGGGCTGTCGCTACGCGCCGAACGGATCGCCGGCCCGCAAGATTCGAGTTGCGTTAGTTAACCAGTACAGAACCGCTGGCTACTCAAGGCGTCTTCAGGCGTGTCGTGAGCCAGCCGCGCAGGCGGCGGTACAGCTGTTCCTGCTCGACATAGGGGTTGCCCGGCAAGGCCTTGAGTGCCACCTGGGTATAGGCCGGATGCTCCTGGCGCGTGTTGGCCTGGGCGCGTCTGGCAGCGGCCTGGCGTTCGGCTTGCCGGTCCTGGTAGTAAAAGTCGCCGGTGGCCAGTGTGAGGCTGGCTTGCAACTCGTCCAGTGTCGGGCTGGCATCGGCTGCCGGCTTGACGTCCACCAGCAGCAAGCTGCGCACATCGGCGGGTTGTTCTTCGCTGAGGTAGCGGGTGCTCCAGTAGCCGCCGCTGCCATGACCGAGCAGCACGATATGCCTGGCCTGCTGCTGGCGGGCCAGTTCCAGCGCCGCCGCGATGCGCTGCTTGATGCGCCGGGCGTGACGTTCGCCGGGGGCCGCCGCGGGCTGGTCGGTCTGGGGGCGCGGGTCGGGTTGCGCCGCGTCGGCAGCTGGTGCCGGCTCATCGGCAGCGCCAACAGCGGTAGTCTGATCGACGTCGGCTGGCGGCAGCGCATTTGCGGCCTTGGTGTCGGGTGTCGGCGGCAGGGCATCCTGCGGGTCGGGCAGGCTCAGGGTCAGGCTGTGCCAGCCGCCATCCGGTAGTTTGCGCCGCAGTGGGCCGATGACCTTGGGCCAGTCGGCGCTTTCGCCAGCGCCGGCGACCAGCACCACCACACCCTGGGCTTCGGCCGTATTGGCGGGAAGCCACAGGGCCAGGAAAGATTCATCCCCGGCCTGCAGCAGCTGTTGCTCATGGCTGGGTAGATGGCGGCTCAGCGCGCTGGCGGCATCCGCACTGCGCTCGGTTGGTGGCGGGCGGCTCGGGTCTGCCGCGGGAGGATCAAGCGCTGCGCCCTGGTCGCCTACGGCCTGGCCCGTGGCGCCGGGCTCTGCGGCCAGCAGCGGCGAGTCGATCGGCACTAGCAGGCTCAGGCTCAGGGCTGCCAGCAGGGGGCGGATGGCGCGGGGCATGTCTGACTCCAGGACGGAACTACGAGCGCCTCAGCCTACTGCGTGCGTGGCGCTTTGTCAGCGCTATCCCTTGGCGAGTCGGGCCTGGACTGGGGTAATGTATCAATTCTATCCCGCTGCCCGGCAGAGTAATGTTGGCAATGAGTCCTAACTGGTCGCGCATCCTCGTTGTATTGCTGGCATGGCCGCTGTTTGCCTGGGCAGACGGCTCGCCGGAGCCCCTGCGTCCGCTCTATACGGTCGAGCAGCAGGCCTGGCTCGCCGAGCATCGGCAGTTGCGCGTGGGCCTGCTCATGCAGGCGCCCTGGGCGCTTTACGACCGGCGTCTGCAGCGGCTTTCCGGGGCCAATGTGGAGTTGATGAGCCGCCTGCTGCAGGGCATGGGGGTCGAGCCGCTGTGGGTGCGTTTCGCCGAGCAGGACGAGCTGGATGGAGCGGTGCGCCGTGGCGAGGTCGACCTCGCGCCAGGGCTGCAGCAGACCCCGCGCGGCCTGCGGCTGTGGCTCTACTCCGCGCCCTATATGCGGGTGCCGCACCTGGTGGTGAGCGAGCAGCGCGGCATCAGCGCGGTCGACCTCGACCGCCTGGGGCACGATGAGCTGGTCGCGGTGCGCGAACCGAGCGCCGTTTTCGAGTACCTGTACAAGACCCACAACAATCTGCGCCTGCAGGCGGTGAGTTCGGAGCGGGTGGGCCTGCTGCGTCTGTTGCGCCAGGAGGTCAGCTACGCGGTGGTCGACGAGGCGCGCCTCAGCCTGCTGCTGCGCGAGCCGCAGTTCGCGGCCCTGAGCATCGTCGGCGATATCGGCCTGCCGCAGTTGCTGCGCATCGCCAGTCGGCGCGACGAGACGCTGCTGGCGGAAATCCTCGAACGGACCCTGGAGGCCATGCCCGGAGGCGAGATCGAGGGGCTGCGTGAGCGCTGGCTGCCGTTGAAATACCCGCAGATCGGCGAGTCCCTGGCCTTCTGGCGCGGCCTCGCGCTGTTGCTGTTGTTGGCCTTGCTCAGCGCCGCGGCCATCGTCCTGCACCTGCGCCAGCAGCGCCGCGGCCTGGAGCGTCAACTGCTCGGTGTGCGCCAGGAGTTGAGCCAGCGCGAGGTCGCCGAGCAGGCCCTGCGCCTCAGCCAGTTCTCCATCGACCACAGCACCGTGGGCATTCTCTGGGTCAATTGGGACAGCCATGTGCGCTATGCCAACCGCGCCGCCGAGGACATGCTCGGCTATGCCAGCGGGGCGCTGGTGGAATTGCCGTTGCAGGCGCTGGAACCCAGTCTGCATATGGACCGCTGGTTGAGCCTGTGGAAGCTGGCACGCAGCAGCGGCGAGGCCCTGCCGGGCTTCGAGGCCGAGTGCCTGCGCGCCGATGGCAGTGGCTTGCCGGTGGACGTGGCGCTGAGCTTCCTGCGCTTCGATCGGGCGGAGTACCTGGTGGTGTTCCTCGCCGATGTCACCGAGCGCCGCCGCGCCCGCGCCGCCCTGCAGGAGAGCGAGGCGCGGTTCAAGGGCATCGCCGGCAATGTCCCCGGACTGGTGTTTCGCCTGGAGCGTAGCGCGCTCGAGCAGCAGGTGGTGTTCGCCTATATCAGCGAGGCCAGTGCCGAACTGGTCGGTTATCCGGCCGTCGAGTTGCAGCGCGCCGACCGCGGTCTGCGCAGCCTGGTGCACCCCGATGATCAGGCCAGCTACCGGCGCAGCCAGGACGCGGCCCTGGCCGGCGACAGCGACTGGCAGTGGCAGGGGCGCATTCTCACCCGCGCCGGTCAGCTACGCTGGGCCGATATCAAGGCCACCGCGCGGCGTCTGGGCGAGGGCCGGGTGGTGTGGGACGGGATCGTCTGGGACATCACCGAGAACAAGCAGGTGGAACTGGCGCTGGGCGAGTCGCGAGCGCGCCTGCGTGAGCTGTCGGCCCACCTGGAGAGCGTGCGCGAGGAGGAAAAGGCGCGCATCGCCCGCGAGGTGCACGACGAGCTGGGCCAGGTGCTCACCGTGCTCAAGCTGGAAACCGCCATGTGCGAGCTGGTCTGCTCCGGCCAGTTGCCGGCGCTGGATCAGCACCTGCAGAACATGAAGCGCCTGATCGCCCATCTGTTCCAGTTGGTGCGCGATGTGGCCACCGCGCTGCGCCCGCCGATTCTCGATGCCGGCATCGCCTCGGCCATCGAGTGGCAGGTGCGCCGCTTCGAGGCGCGCACCCAGATCCCGTGCATGGTCGAGGTGCCGGAAAACCTGCCGGCACTCAGCGACGCCAAGGCCATCGGCCTGTTTCGCATTCTCCAGGAGGCGCTGACCAATATCATGCGCCACGCCGGCGCGCACAGCGTTCAGGTGAGTCTGCGCCTGGAGGACGGCGAGCTGTGCCTGTGCGTCAGCGACGACGGCAAAGGTTTCGCACCCGAGCCGCGCAAACCGGGGCAGTCGTTCGGCTTGGTCGGCATGCAGGAGCGGGTATTGATACTCGGCGGCCAGTTGCAGATTGACAGCCAGCCCGGCGAGGGGACTACGCTGTGCGCACGAGTGGCGGTGGCCGAGGAGGAAGTGGTGTGATTCGGGTAATAGTGGCTGAGGATCACGCCATCGTGCGTGAAGGCATCAAGCAGTTGATCGGTATGGCCCGCGACCTCGAGGTGGTGGGCGAAGCCGGCAATGGCGAGCAGTTGCTCGAGTGCCTGCGCAAGACCGCCTGCGACGTGGTACTGCTGGATATCAGCATGCCCGGGGTCAACGGCCTGGAGGCGATTCCAAGGATCCGCGCGCTGACCAACGGGCCGGCGATCCTGGTGTTATCGATGCACAACGAAACCCAGATGGCCGCCCGTGCGCTCAAGGTCGGCGCCGCCGGCTATGCGACCAAGGACAGCGACCCGGCGCTGCTGATCAGCGCCATCCGCAAGGTGGCCGGCGGTGGCCGCTACATCGATCCCGAGCTGGCCGACCGCATGGTCTTCGAGGTCGGTCTGACCGATTCGCGGCCGCCCCATGCCCAGCTCTCGGAGCGCGAGTTCTCGGTGTTCGAGCGCCTGGTGCGCGGTGAAGGGGTCAATGACATCGCCCTGCATCTGGCGATCAGCAACAAGACCGTGAGTACCCACAAGGCGCGCCTGATGCAAAAGCTCGGGGTGCACTCGATGGCCGACCTGGTGCGCTATGCCATGGAGCACCGCCTGGTCTGAGCCGCCTGCCGAGCCTCTGCTGCCCAGCGGATGCCCTTGGCCTTTGTAGGGCGATTCCTACACGAAACTCTCCGTCGATCTGATGACAGGTCGTCATCCTGCCCGATTCTTTCACCGCCTCGCTGCCCCTAGTCTGTAGCCAACGACGTACAGACAACAACAAAGGGTGCGGTGATGTCCGAGTCTCAGGCAAACGATGTGTTGGTGAGTTTTCGCGGTGTGCAGAAGAGCTATGACGGCGAGAATCTGATCGTCAAGGACCTCAATCTGGACATCCGCAAGGGCGAGTTCCTCACCCTGCTCGGGCCGTCCGGTTCGGGCAAGACCACCAGCTTGATGATGCTGGCCGGTTTCGAAACCCCCACCGCCGGGGAAATCCTCCTCGGCGGCCGCTCGCTGACCAAGCTGCCGCCGCACAAGCGCGACATCGGCATGGTGTTCCAGAACTATGCGTTGTTCCCGCACATGACGGTGGCCGAGAACCTGGCCTTTCCCCTGACCGTGCGCGGCCTGTCGCGTACCGACACCAGCGAGCGGGTCAAGCGTGCGCTGTCGATGGTGCAGCTGGACAGCTTCCGCAACCGCTACCCCGGGCAACTCTCCGGCGGCCAGCAGCAGCGTGTGGCCCTGGCCCGCGCCCTGGTGTTCGAGCCGCAACTGGTGCTGATGGACGAACCCCTGGGCGCCCTCGACAAGCAGTTGCGCGAGCACATGCAGATGGAGATCAAGCACCTGCACCAGCGTCTGGGCGTGACCGTGGTCTACGTCACCCACGACCAGGGCGAGGCGCTGACCATGTCCGATCGGGTGGCGGTGTTCCACCAGGGCGAGATCCAGCAGATCGCCGATCCGCGCACCCTCTATGAGATGCCGAGCAACACCTTCGTCGCCAACTTCATCGGCGAGAACAATCGCCTCAGCGGTCACCTGATCAGCCGTGATGGCGAGCGCTGCGTGGTCGGTCTGGCCCGTGGCGAGCGGGTCGAGGCACTGGCGGTCAACGTCGGCCAGCCGGGCGAGCCGGTGACCCTGTCGGTACGCCCCGAGCGGATTCGCCTGAACGGCCACAGCGAGGCCTGCCCGAACCGCTTCTCCGGGCGCGTCGCCGAGTTCGTCTACCTGGGCGACCACGTGCGGATTCGCATGGAGGTCTGCGGCAAAAGCGATTTCTACATCAAGCAACCGGTGGCCGAGCTGGATTGCGCCCTGGCCGTTGGCGATCTGGTGCCGCTCGGCTGGCAGGTCGAGCACGTCCGCGCCCTCGATCCACAACAGCCGGACTGAACTAGTTCTAGGGTCTGTTGACGTTTCGTTGCGGCTCGCAACGCAACGTCAACAGACCCTACTAACAGTGCTTCATCCTTACCCATGTGACACAGAGGAGATAACAACAATGTCGATATCCCTGAAGTTGGCGGCCCTGGCCGTTGGGGTGGCCCTTGCAGTTCCGGCGATGGCGGCCGACCTGACTGCGATTTCATTCGGCGGCGCGAGCAAGGAGGCGCAGGTCAAGGCCTTCTACGAACCCTTCGAGAAAGAAACCGGCAACAAGATCCTGGCCGGCGAATACAACGGCGAGATGGCCAAGGTCAAGGCCATGGTCGACACCAACAGCGTGAACTGGAACCTGCTCGAAGTGGAGTCGCCCGAGCTGGCCCGCGGCTGCGACGAGGGCTTGTTCGAGCCACTCGATCCGGCGCTGTTCGGCAACCCGGACGACTTTATCGACGGTGCTATCCAGCCGTGTGGCGTGGGCTTCTTCGTCTGGTCGACGGTGCTCGCCTACAACGCCGACAAGCTCAGCGGTGCGCCGACCGGCTGGGTCGATTTCTGGGACGTGGAGAAATTCCCCGGCAAGCGCGGCCTGCGCAAGGGCGCCAAGTACACCCTGGAATTCGCCCTGATGGCCGATGGCGTGGCGCCGACCGAGGTGTACAAGGTGCTGGCGACCCGTGACGGCGTCGACCGTGCCTTCCGCAAGCTGGATGAGCTCAAGCCGCATATCCAGTGGTGGGAGGCCGGCGCCCAGCCGCCGCAGTACCTGGCCTCGGGCGACGTGGTCATGAGTTCGGCCTACAACGGTCGGATCGCCGCGGTGCAGGCCGAAAGCAACCTGCAGGTGGTGTGGAACGGTGGCATCTACGACTTCGATTCCTGGGCCATCCCGCGTGGCGCGAAGAATCAGGAAGAAGCCAAGCAGTTCATCGCCTTCTCGGTGCAAGCGCAGCCGCAGAAAGTCTTCGCCGAAAACATCGCCTACGGCCCGGCCAAGAAACAGGCCATCGACCTGCTGGCGCCCGAGCGTCTGAGTGTCATGCCGACCACACCTGAAAACATCAAGAATCAGGTAGCCATCGACGTGACCTTCTGGGCCGACTACGGCGAGCAGCTGGAACAGCGCTTCAATGCCTGGGCTGCGCGCAACTAAAGCCACCCTGACCCCGGCCGCAAGGCCGGGGCCATGCCCTTACTCGTCGCCTAGTGCGGCCGTTGCATGCGGAGTTCTCCATGGCCAGCGTAATGCCTGTCACCGACCTGCCCATCACCAGTCCCAGTCTCAAGCAGCGTCTGGCCCGCGCCGAACGCTTCAATCGGCTGAAGTCCAAGGCGCTGATCCTGCCCCTGCTGGTATTTCTCCTGCTGACCTTCCTGGTGCCCATCGGTGCCTTGCTCTGGCGCAGCGTGGACAACCCGGAAGTGGTCGCCAGCCTGCCGCTAACCGTCGAGGCCATCGCCGAGTGGAACGGCAAGGCACTGCCGAGCGAGGCGGTCTATCGCGCCGTGACCCTGGATATCGTCGAGGCGCGCAAGCAGCGCAGCCTGGGTGATCTGTCCAAGCGACTGAACATGGAACTGGCCGGCTTTCGTAGCCTGATCAGCAGCACCGCCCGGGCGCTGCCCTTCGCCAGCGAACCGCAGTCCTACAAGGACGCCCTGGAAGGCCTGGACGAGCGTTGGGGCGACCCGGCCTATTGGCAGGTGATCCGCCGCAACGATTCGAACATTACCCCCTATTATCTGCTGGCCGCCCTCGACCATCGCATCGACGATCTCGGCGAGCTGGCCAGTGCCACCCCGGACCAGGCCATCTACCTGGACATTTTCGTGCGCACCTTCTGGATGAGCCTGGTGATCACCGCCATCTGCCTGGTGCTGGCCTACCCGCTGGCCTACCTGCTGGCCAACCTGCCGACCCGGCAGAGCAACCTGCTGATGATCCTGGTGCTGCTGCCGTTCTGGACCTCGATCCTGGTGCGGGTGGCGGCCTGGATCGTGCTGTTGCAGTCGGGCGGCCTGATCAATGGTGCGCTGCTGTCGCTGGGCATCATCGACGAGCCGCTGCAGCTGGTGTTCAATCGCAGCGGGGTGTACATCGCCATGGTCCACATCATGCTGCCGTTCATGATCCTGCCGATCTACAGCGTGATGAAGGGCATCTCGCCCACCTACATGCGTGCGGCGGTGTCGCTGGGCTGCCACCCTTTCGCCAGCTTCTGGCGGGTGTACTTCCCGCAGACCCTGGCCGGGGTCGGCGCCGGCTGCCTGCTGGTGTTCATCCTGTCGATCGGCTACTACATCACCCCGGCACTGCTGGGCAGCCCGAGCGACCAGATGATCAGCTATTTCGTCGCCTTCTATACCAACAACACCATCAACTGGGGCATGGCCACGGCCCTCGGCGGCCTGCTGTTGGGCGCCACCCTGGTGCTTTACGTGGTGTACAGCTGGCTGGTCGGCGCCAGCCGGTTGCGTCTGGCTTAAAAAACAACCTGCGCAGCAGGCATCTGATACCCCTCTCCCTCCGGGAGAGGTTGCCCGCAGGGCGGGTGAGGGATAGTAGGCGCGGCACGATCCGCTTTCGCTTCTCGCCCCGAGGGCACAGCCCTCCACCTAAAGATTGATTGGAGAACTTTTATGCTGAGCCCCTACCTGTCACCCGTCGAGCGCGTCTGGTACTACAGCCTGCGCAGCCTTTGTGCGCTGGTGCTGCTGTTCCTGATTTTGCCGGTGCTGGTGATTATCCCGCTGTCGTTCAATTCCGGCAGCTTTCTGGTCTACCCGCTGCAGGGCTTTTCCCTGCGCTGGTATGAGGACTTCTTCATGTCCGCCGACTGGATGCGTTCGCTGAAGAACAGCCTGATCATCGCCCCGGCCGCCACCGTGCTGGCCATGGTCTTCGGCACCCTGGCGGCGATCGGCCTGACCCGTGGCGAATTCCGCGGCAAGGCGCTGGTGATGAGCCTGCTGATCTCGCCCATGGTGGTGCCGGTGGTGATCGTCGGGGTGGCCAGTTACCTGTTCTTCGCCCCGCTGGGCCTGGGCAACAGCTACTTGTCGCTGATCGTGGTGCATGCGGTGCTGGGCGTGCCCTTCGTGATTATCACGGTGTCGGCCACCCTGCAGGGCTTCAACCATAACCTGGTGCGTGCAGCCGCCAGTCTCGGCGCCTCGCCGCTGACCGCGTTCCGCCGGGTGACCCTGCCGCTGATCGCCCCGGGGGTGATCAGTGGCGCGCTGTTCGCCTTCGCCACCTCCTTCGATGAAGTGGTGGTGACCCTGTTCCTCGCCGGTCCCGAGCAGGCCACCTTGCCACGGCAGATGTTCAGCGGCATCCGCGAGAACCTGTCGCCGACCATCGCCGCGGCGGCGACCCTGCTGATCGGCTTCTCCATCCTGCTGTTGCTGACCCTGGAATGGCTGCGCGGACGCAGCGAGAAACTGCGCACCCAGCAACCCACCTGATCGTCAAACGAACAAGAGAACCTGCATGAGCCTTGAGTTGAAGGACCCCAGCCTGCTGCGTCAGCAGGCCTATGTGAACGGCCAGTGGTGCGAAGCCGACAGCGGCGCGCGCACCGAGATCTTCAACCCGGCCACTGCTGAAAAGATCGGCAGCGTGCCGAACATGGGCCGCGGTGAAACCCGTCGCGCCATCGCCGCCGCGCAAGCCGCCCAGCCGGCCTGGCGCGCGCTGACGGCCAAGGAACGGGCGGGTCGCCTGCGGCTGTGGTTCAACCTGATCATGGCCAACCAGGAAGACCTGGCGCGGATCATGACCGCCGAGCAGGGCAAACCGCTGGCCGAGGCCCGTGGCGAGATCGCCTACGCCGCCTCCTTTATCGAGTGGTTCGCCGAGGAGGCCAAGCGCGCCTATGGCGACCTGATTCCGGCCCATGCCATGGACAAGCGCATTCTGGTACAGAAGGAACCGGTGGGCGTCACCGCGGCCATCACGCCGTGGAACTTCCCCAGTGCCATGATCACCCGCAAGGCCGGTCCGGCCCTGGCGGTGGGCTGCGCCATGGTGCTCAAGCCGGCGCCGCAGACGCCGTTCTCGGCCCTGGCCCTGGCTGCTCTGGCCGAGCGCGCCGGTATACCCGCCGGCCTGCTCAGCGTGATCCCGGCCGACGTGGACGCCAGCCGCGAGGTGGGCGCCGAGCTATGCGAGAACCCCATCGTGCGCAAGCTGTCGTTCACCGGTTCCACCGGCGTCGGCATCCAGCTGATGCAGCAGTGCGCGCCGACCCTGAAGAAGCTCTCGCTGGAACTGGGCGGCAACGCGCCCTTTATCGTGTTCGACGACGCCGATCTGGATGCGGCAGTCGAGGGCGCGATCATCTCCAAGTACCGCAACGCCGGGCAGACCTGCGTCTGCGCCAACCGCCTGTATGTGCAGGACGGCGTGTATGACGCCTTCGCCGCCAAGTTGCAGGTGGCGGTGGCCAAGCTCAGGGTCGGCAACGGCATGGACGACGGCATCACCACCGGGCCGCTGATCAACGCCGAGGCGGTGGCCAAGGTCGAGCGGCATCTGCGTGACGCCCTGGACAAGGGCGCGACCCTGGTCGCCGGCGGCAACAGCCTGGGCGGCAACTTCTTCGAGCCGACCATCGTCAGCGGCGTGACCGCCGAGATGGCCGTGGCCCGCGAGGAAACCTTCGGCCCGCTGGCGCCGCTGTTCCGTTTCAGCGACGAGGGAGATGTGATCCGCCAGGCCAACGACACCGAATTCGGCCTGGCCGCCTACTTCTACGCCCGCGACCTCGGTCGCGTGTTCCGCGTGGCCGAGGCCCTGGAGTACGGCATGGTCGGCATCAACACCGGGGTGATCTCCACCGAAGTGGCGCCGTTCGGCGGCATGAAGTCCTCCGGTCTGGGCCGTGAGGGCTCCAAGTACGGTTTGGATGAGTATCTGGAAATCAAATATCTCTGCATGGGGATCTAGCCCGTAGGGTGTGCGGGGCCGCCTAGGCCGTGCGCACCTTGTCTACTTTCCTGGTGCGCACGGCGCACCCTACCTTGAGGCAACCATGAGCAAGACCAACGAATCCCTGATGCAACGCCGCACTGCCGCTGTTCCGCGCGGTGTCGGCCAGATCCACCCGATCTTCGCCGAGTCGGCGAAGAACGCCACCGTCACCGACGTCGAGGGTCGCGAGTTTATCGACTTCGCCGGCGGCATCGCCGTGCTCAACACCGGCCACCTGCACCCCAAAGTCATCGCCGCGGTGCAGCAGCAGCTGAGCAAGCTGACCCACACCTGCTTCCAGGTGCTGGCCTACGAGCCCTACGTCGAGCTGTGCGAGAAGATCAACGCCAGGGTGCCGGGCGACTTCGCCAAGAAGACCCTGCTGGTCACCACTGGCTCGGAAGCGGTGGAAAACGCGGTGAAGATCGCCCGCGCTGCCACCGGCCGCGCCGGGGTGATCGCCTTCACCGGCGGCTACCACGGCCGTACTATGATGACCCTCTCGCTGACCGGCAAGGTCAATCCCTACTCGGCCGGCATGGGCCTGATGCCCGGCGGCGTGTTCCGCGCCCAGTACCCGTGTGAGTTGCACGGGGTCAGCGTCGACGACGCCATCGCCAGCATCGAGCGGGTGTTCAAGAACGACGCCGAGCCTCGCGACATCGCCGCCATCATCATCGAGCCGGTACAGGGCGAGGGCGGTTTCTACGTCGCGCCGAAAGCCTTTATGCAGCGCCTGCGCGCCCTCTGTGATCAGCACGGCATTCTCTTGATCGCCGACGAAGTGCAGACCGGCGCCGGGCGTACCGGCACCTTCTTCGCCATGCAGCAGATGGGCGTAGCCGCCGACCTGACCACCTTCGCCAAGTCGATCGCCGGCGGTTTCCCGCTGGCGGGCGTGTGCGGCAAGGCCGAGTACATGGACGCCATCGCCCCTGGCGGCCTGGGCGGCACCTACGCCGGCAGCCCGATTGCCTGCGCCGCAGCCCTGGCGGTGATGGAAGTGTTCGAGGAAGAGCAGCTGCTGGAGCGCTGCAAGGAGGTCGGCGAGCGTCTGGTCACGGGCCTCAAGGCCATCCAGGCCAAGCACAAGAGCATCGGCGAGGTGCGCGCCCTCGGTGCGATGATCGCCATGGAACTGTGCGAGGACGGCGATCTGCACAAGCCCAACGCCGCCCTGACTGGGCAGATCGTCGCCAAGGCCCGCGACAAGGGCCTGATCCTGCTGTCCTGCGGCACCTACGGCAACGTGTTGCGGGTGCTGGTGCCGCTGACCGCCGAGGATGTCCTGCTGGACAAGGGCCTGGCGATTATCGCCGAGTGCTTCGACGAACTGGTCTGACTTCGGGATTGTGCCGCGCGCCTCGGTGCGCGCGGCGCACCCTACAATCGCCGACCATCGTCCCAGCGACGGCTGAGAATGCGCTCGGGTACAATGCGCCACTTTCGTGAATGCCACTGAGGTGCGCCATGCAATCCTTCGCCATCGCCCCGTCGATCCTCTCCGCCGATTTCGCCCGCCTGGGCGAGGAAGTGGACAAGGTGCTCGCCGCGGGTGCCGACATCGTGCACTTCGATGTGATGGACAACCACTATGTACCCAACCTGACCATTGGCCCGATGGTCTGCGCGGCGCTGCGCAAATACGGCATCACTGCGCCGATCGACGCACACCTGATGGTCAAGCCGGTGGATCGCATCATTGGCGACTTCATCGAGGCCGGCGCCAGCTACATCACCTTCCACCCGGAGGCCAGCGAGCATGTCGACCGCTCCCTGCAGCTGATCCGCGATGGCGGCTGCAAGGCCGGCCTGGTGTTTAATCCGGCCACGTCGCTGGAGGTGCTCAAGCACGTCATGGACAAGGTCGACATGATCCTGTTGATGAGCGTCAACCCGGGCTTCGGCGGGCAGAAATTTATCCCCCATACCCTGGAGAAACTCAAAGAGGCCCGCGCGCTGATCGACGCCAGCGGTCGCGACATTCGCCTGGAAATCGACGGCGGGGTCAATGTGCAGAACATCCGCGAGATCGCCGCCGCCGGGGCCGACACCTTCGTTGCCGGCTCGGCGATCTTCAGTCAACCGGACTATAAAAGCGTGATCGATGCCATGCGCGCCGAACTGGCCCTGGTGCGCGGGTGAGCATGCTGCAAGAGCTGTTTCAGGGCGAGTTGCCACGCCTGGTGATGTTCGACCTGGACGGCACCCTGGTCGATTCGGTGCCGGATCTGGCTGCGGCGGTGGACAAGAGCCTGCTCCAGCTCGGACAGCCGGCGGCCGGGATCGAACAGGTGCGCGACTGGGTCGGCAACGGGGCGCGGGTGCTGGTGCGTCGCGCTCTGGCCGGTGGTCTGCAGCACGAGCATATCGATGAGGCCGACGCCGAGCAGGCGCTCGAACTGTTCATGCAGGCCTATGCCGATGACCACAGCCTGACCCGGGTTTATCCGGGCGTGCGGGAAACCCTCGACTGGCTGCGCGCGCAACAGGTCGAGATGGCGATCATCACCAACAAGCCGGAGCGCTTCGTCGCGCCGCTGCTGGATGACAAGGGCCTGGGCAGCTATTTCCGCTGGATCATCGGCGGCGACACCCTGCCGCAGCAGAAGCCCGACCCGGCCGCGCTGCTGCATGTGCTGCAGCTGGCCCGGGTAGAGGCCCGGCAGGCGCTGTTTATCGGCGATTCGCGCAATGACGTGCTGGCGGCCAAGGCTGCCGGTGTGCCTTGCGTGGCGCTGAGTTACGGCTACAACCACGGTCGCCCGATCGCCGAAGAGGGGCCGCTGCGCGTGCTGGATGATTTGCGCCAGCTGCTGGTTGCGGGCCGGGTTGCTTAGGTCTGGCGGCTGCGCTAGTGTTGCCAGACTTTACTCCCGCCTAAGAGAGCTCCGTGGTGGTTACCTGCACGCGCTGGTCCGCAAGAACCGGTATGAAAATCATCAAGGCCCTGGCCCGTTGGCGCTGGCGCCTCTGACCTGATCTTGGCCGCACAGGCCGTTGAAAAATGTAGCGAGCGAAGGCTAGGCAAGGCGAAATCAGCCGAGGAAGCGGAGTGTACGAGTAGTACATGAGCATTCCGAGGCTGATTTCAACGCCGCATAGCCGAGCGCAGTAGTTTTTCAGCGGCCTGATTAGGCGGCGCGTTTGCACACAACCGTTTTAACCTCAAGCCACGAGGCTGATATGACCCGCGAAGAATTCCTGCGTTTAGCCGCTGCCGGCTATAACCGCATTCCGCTTGCCCATGAAACCCTGGTCGACTTCGACACGCCGTTGTCGATCTACCTGAAACTGGCCGATGAGGCCAACAGCTACCTGCTGGAGTCGGTCCAGGGTGGCGAGAAATGGGGCCGTTACTCGATTATCGGCTTGCCGGCGCGCACCGTGCTGCGCGCCTATGGTCACCGCGTGAGCATCAGCGTCGATGGCGTGGAGGTCGAACGCCGCGAGTGCGCCGACCCGCTGGCCTTCGTCGAGCAGTTCCAGGCGCGCTATAAGGTGCCGACCCTGCCCGGGCTGCCGCGTTTCAATGGCGGCCTGGTCGGCTACTTCGGCTACGACAGCGTGCGTTACGTCGAGCCGAAGCTGGCGGCCGGGAGCCATCCCGACCCACTGGGCACCCCGGATATCCTGCTGATGGTGTCCGACGCCGTGGTGGTGTTCGACAACCTGGCCGGCAAGATGCACGCCATCGTCCTCGCCGATCCGGCCGAGGAGGGGGCGCTGGAACAGGGCCAGGCACGCCTGCAGGAAATCCTGCACAAGCTGCGCCAGCCCATCACCCCGCGTTTGGGCGTCGACCTGAATGCCCCGCCTGCTGCCGAGCCGGTGTTCCGCTCCAGCTTCAGCCGCGACGATTACGAGCGTTCGGTCAGCGCGATCAAGGAGTACATCCTCGCCGGCGACTGCATGCAGGTGGTGATTTCCCAGCGCATGTCGATCCCGTTCAAGGCCGCGCCGATCGACCTGTACCGGGCACTGCGCTGCATCAATCCGACGCCCTATATGTATTTCTTCAATTTCGGCGACTTTCATGTGGTCGGCAGCTCGCCGGAAGTGCTGGTGCGTCTCGAGGACGGCCTAGTCACGGTGCGCCCCATCGCCGGCACCCGTCCGCGCGGCGCCAACGAAGAGGCCGATGTGGCCCTGGAGCAGGATCTGCTGGCGGATGCCAAGGAAGTCGCCGAACACCTGATGCTGATCGATCTGGGCCGCAACGATGTCGGTCGGGTCGCCAGCACCGGCAGCGTCAAGCTCACCGAGAAGATGGTGATCGAGCGCTATTCCAACGTCATGCACATCGTCTCCAACGTCACCGGTCAGCTCAAGGAAGGCCTGACGGCGATGGACGCGCTGCGCGCCATCCTGCCGGCCGGTACCCTGTCCGGGGCGCCGAAGATTCGCGCGATGGAAATCATCGACGAGCTGGAACCGGTCAAGCGTGGCGTCTACGGCGGCGCCGTTGGCTACCTGGCGTGGAACGGCAACATGGACACCGCCATCGCCATCCGCACCGCGGTGATCAAGGACGGCGAACTGCATGTGCAGGCCGGCGCCGGCATCGTCGCCGACTCGGTCCCGGCGCTGGAATGGGAAGAAACCCTGAACAAGCGTCGCGCCATGTTCCGTGCCGTTGCCCTCGCCGAACAGACAACCGAATAACCAAGGAGTCCTGCCATGCTGCTGATGATCGATAATTACGACTCCTTTACCTACAACGTGGTGCAGTACCTCGGCGAGTTGGGGGCGGACGTCAAGGTGATCCGCAACGACGAGCTGAGTGTCGCCGAAATCGCCGCCCTGCAACCCGAACGCATCGTGGTTTCGCCCGGGCCCTGTACGCCCAACGAGGCTGGCGTGTCGCTGGCGGTAATCCAGCATTTTGCCGGCCAGCTGCCGATCCTCGGCGTCTGCTTGGGCCACCAGAGCATCGGTCAGGCCTTCGGCGGCGACGTGGTGCGTGCGCGCCAGGTGATGCACGGCAAGACCAGCCCGGTGTTCCACGAAAATTGCGGGGTGTTCGCCGGTCTCAACAACCCGTTGACCGTAACCCGCTATCATTCCCTGGTGGTCAAGCGCGAAACCCTGCCGGACGTTTTGCAAGTCACCGCCTGGACCCAGTTCGAAGACGGCGCGGTCGATGAAATCATGGGCCTGCGGCACAAGACGTTGAATATCGAGGGTGTGCAGTTCCATCCGGAATCCATTCTCACCGAGCAGGGCCATGAGCTCTTTGCCAACTTCCTCAAACAACAAGGAGGCGTGCGCGCATGAATATCAAGGAAGCCCTCAACCGGGTCGTCAGTCAGCTCGACCTGAGCACGGCGGAAATGCAGGATGTGATGCGCGAGATCATGACCGGCCAGTGCACCGATGCGCAGGTCGGCGCCTTCCTCATGGGTTTGCGCATGAAGAGCGAGACCATCGACGAGATAGTCGGTGCCGCGCAGCTCATGCGTGAGCTGGCCGCGCCCGTGCAGATCGACGCCGAACACCTGGTCGACACCTGTGGCACCGGTGGCGACGGCATGAATATCTTCAATGTCTCCACCGCGGCGGCCTTGGTCGTTGCCGCGGCCGGTGGCCGGGTGGCCAAGCACGGCAACCGTGCGGTTTCGGGCAAGAGCGGCAGCGCCGATCTGCTGGAAGCCGCCGGGGTCAACCTCAATCTCACCCCGGAGCAGGTGGCACGTTGCGTCGAGAGCGTGGGGGTCGGCTTCATGTTCGCCCCGGCCCACCATGGCGCGATGAAGTACGCCATTGGCCCGCGTCGCGAACTGGGCCTGCGCACCATCTTCAATATGCTCGGGCCGATGACCAATCCGGCCGGGGTCAGGCATCAGGTGCTGGGGGTGTTCAGCCAGGCGCTGTGCCGGCCGTTGGCCGAAGTGCTGCAGCGCCTGGGCAGTGAGCATGTGCTGGTGGTGCATGCCCAGGATGGTCTGGACGAGATCAGCCTGGCGGCACCGACCTTCGTCGCCGAGCTGAAAGACGGCGTGGTCAGCGAGTACGTCATCCAGCCGGAAGATTTCGGCATCAAGAGCCAGAGCCTGATCGGTTTGACCGTCGATGACGCCGAACAATCGCTGGCGCTGATCCGTGATGCGCTGACCAAGCGCAAGGGCGAGCAGGGCCAGAAGGCGGCCGACATGATCGTGCTGAATGCCGGGGCGGCGCTGTATGCCGCCGATCTGGCCAGCAGCCTGAAAGAAGGTGTACAACTGGCCCATGATGCGCTGCATACCGGGCTGGCCTGGGAGAAACTGCAGGAACTGGTGTCCTTTACCGCGGTATTCAAGCAGGAGAATCAAGGGTGAGCATTCCAACCATTCTGGAGAAGATCCTTGCCCGCAAGGCCGAAGAAGTAGCCGAGCGTCGCACCATCGTCGGCCTCGAGGAAGTCGAGCAGCAAGCTCGTGCCGCCGATACCCCGCGTGGCTTTGCCCGGGCCTTGCAGGAGCAGGCCAAGCGCAAGCAGCCGGCGGTCATCGCCGAGATCAAGAAGGCTTCGCCGAGCAAGGGCGTGCTGCGTGAGCTGTTCGTGCCGGCGGACATCGCCCGCAGTTACCAGGCCGGTGGCGCGACCTGTCTGTCGGTGCTGACCGACCAGGATTTCTTCCAGGGCGCCGACCTCTACCTGCAGGAAGCGCGTAACGCCTGTTCGCTGCCGGTGATCCGCAAGGATTTCATGATCGACCCCTACCAGATCGTCGAGTCCCGTGCCCTGGGCGCCGATTGCGTGCTGTTGATAGTCGCGGCGCTGTCCGATGCGCAGCTGGCCGAGCTGGCGGCGACCGCCAAGGCCTTCGACCTCGATGTGCTGGTCGAGGTGCACGATGGCGACGAGTTGGAGCGTGCGCTGAATACCCTGGATACCCCGCTGGTGGGGATCAACAACCGTAACCTGCATACCTTCGAACTCGATCTGGAGACCACCCTGGATCTGCTGCCGCGAATTCCGCGCGACCGTCTGGTGGTGACCGAGAGCGGCATCCTCAATCGCGCCGATGTCGAACTGATGGAAATCAGCGAGGTATACGCTTTTCTGGTCGGCGAAGCCTTCATGCGCGCGGAAAATCCAGGGATCGAACTGGAACGACTGTTCTTCCCAGAGCGCCGGCGGGTGATCAGTTCGCCCGACGTGGACTAAACGCCAACCAATAAAAAGCCGGCGCATGCGCCAGCTTCTTTACGCCTGGTGACTTCAGCGGGTGCCGAACACCACCATGGTCTTTCCTTTGACGTTGACCAGGCCTTGCTCTTCCAGGGCCTTGAGCACGCGGCCGACCATCTCGCGCGAGCAGCCGACGATGCGACCGATTTCCTGGCGGGTGATCTTGATCTGCATGCCGTCCGGGTGGGTCATGGCGTCCGGCTGTTTGCACAGGTCGAGCAGGGTGCGCGCGACTCGGCCGGTGACGTCGAGAAACGCCAGGTCGCCGACCTTGCGTGTGGTGTTGCGCAGACGTTCGGCCATCTGGCTGCCGAGGGCGTAGAGGATGTCCGGGTCTTGCTGGGTCAGTTCGCGGAACTTGGCGTAGCTGAGTTCCGCCACTTCGCATTCGGTCTTGGCGCGCACCCAGGCGCTGCGTTCTTTCTCCGCGCCATTCTTGTCGAACAGGCCCATCTCGCCGAAGAAGTCCCCGGGGTTGAGGTAGGCGATGATCATTTCGCGGCCATCGTCGTCCTCGATGAGAATGGTGACCGAGCCTTTGACGATGAAGAACAGGGTTTCGCAGCGATCACCCGCATAGATGATGGTGCTTTTCGCCGTATAGCGCCGGCGGTGGCAATGCGCGAGGAGTTTGTCGAGATTCTTGATTTTAGGTGTAAGGGTAATTGCGACCATGCCCGAGTCCCGAAAATAAAAAGGTAAGCCTTTGTCTGACAGGCAATTTCTTATAGTTATCTGGCCCAGTGTGCCAGTAATCCGGCGTCAGCTTAACAAACACACCATGGCCTGGGTCGATTTTGCGACATGGCTAACATCTAGCCGTGGAACTTCCTCCCGGAAGGCTGAGGTCTGGCCGCGAAAAGGGCTGTGCTAAGCTGCGTCCCTTTTTAACAGCGGAGGCTTGGTAATGAAAGCGCGCATTCAATGGGCCGGCGAAGCCCTGTTTATCGGCGAGTCGGGCAGTGGTCACGCGGTGGTGATGGACGGCCCGCCGGAGAGCGGTGGGCGTAACCTGGGTGTGCGTCCGATGGAGATGCTTTTGATCGGTCTGGGTGGGTGCAGCAACTTCGATGTGGTCAGCATTCTGAAAAAATCCAGACAGGCGGTCGAGAGTTGCGAAGCCTTTCTCGAGGCCGAGCGGGCCGCCGAAGAGCCCAAGGTGTTCACCAAGATCCACCTGCATTTCGTGGTCAAGGGCCGAGGCTTGAAAGAGGCGCAGGTCAAGCGCGCGGTGGAGTTGTCGGCGGAGAAGTATTGCTCGGCCTCGATCATGCTCGGCCGTGCCGGGGTCGAGATCAGCCATGACTATGAGATCGTCGAATTGGCTGAAGCAAGCATAAGCGTCAAGCCATAGGGTACCGGTGACATCCATAAAGGGCGGCAACGGCGCCCTTTATGGTCGTGTCAGTATCGTGCTTGCGGCTAGAGCCGATAGGCGCTCTTGGTCATGACCTTGGACAGCAGCGTCATGCCGAATTTTACCGGCCTCGGGAAGCGCAGGCCGCCGGCCTCCAGGGCACTGGTGGCATGACGTTCTTCGTCGAGGCGCATCTGCTCGAGTATCGCCCGTGACTTGTCGTCATTGGCTGGCAGCTGTTGCAGGTGGTTGTCCAGGTGTTTGACCACCTGATCTTCGGTGGCGGCGACAAAGCCCAGGCTGATCTTGTCGCTGATCAGCCCGGCCACGGCGCCGACGCCAAATGACAGACCATAAAACAGCGGGTTGAGTACGCTCGGGTGGCTGCCCAGCTGGCGGATACGTTGCTCGCACCAGGCCAGATGATCGATTTCCTCATCGGCGGCATGCTCCATGGCGGCCCGCACGTCTGGCAGCTTGGCGGTCAGCGCCTGGCCCTGGTACAGCGCCTGGGCGCATACCTCGCCCGTGTGGTTGATGCGCATCAGGCCGGCGACATGCCGCGCGGTCGGTTCATCCAGCTCGTTCTCCGCCTGCACGATGGCTGGCGAGGGGCGGCTGGGCTGGCCGCTGAAGGGCAGCAGGGTGCGTAGAGCCGCGTCCGC
Organism: Pseudomonas sp.; assembly: GCA_030699825.1. GTDB lineage: Bacteria > Pseudomonadota > Gammaproteobacteria > Pseudomonadales > Pseudomonadaceae > Aquipseudomonas. The sequence continues at coordinate 19,881 of JAUYKV010000042.1, forward strand.
TTGCAGGAACAGGCGGTCTACGGGGGAGTAGTGACGTTCGCAGGCCATCGGGCACCTCCGGCGAAAAGAGAGTGGCGAGTTTACTCCAATCGATGTAGCGCGGCTTGACCGGCGTCAGGGCAGTTCGACTGGGCGGTAAGCGTTGTTCAGCCCGGCGGCCAGGTCATTTGCCGTTGACCGAGGACATGCATATGGATGTGGTAGACGGTTTGCCCGCCCAATTCATTGCAGTTCATCACCACCCGAAAGCCTTGTTCACAGCCTTGCTCCTTGGCCAGGCGCTGAGCGGTATAGAGAATGTGTCCGGCCAGGGCTTTGTCGTCTTCGCCGAGGTCGTTGAGGCTGTGAATGTGCTTTTTCGGGATCACCAGGAAATGCACCGGGGCCTTGGGGTCGATATCGTGAAAGGCGAGCACCTGATCGTCTTCATAAAGCTTGCGCGCGGGTATCTCCCCGGCGACGATCTTGCAGAACAGACAGTCCATGGCACAGTCTCCTGGCCTGTTGAAAGAGGCCCGAGTCTAACGGGCTGGGTCGATCCCGGCCATATGACCGGCACAGGAGCTGGTGTGAAGAACGATATCCATGATCTGGGCCTGGTGCTCGACTCCAGGGTCAAGCTGATCCTCATCGAGTCCTGGGATGAGCCGCGCGTGCTGGAAACGCTGACCGGTCTGGCGGTCAAGCGTGGCCTCGGCTTGCACACCTGGTCGGTGACCGAAGGCCTGCAGCGCCTGGGCTTCGGCGGTGAGCCGCTGGGCGAAGGCGCGAGCCAGGAGCCGGAAGCCGCGTTGCGGCTGATCAAGGCCGATCCGCAGGCCAATCTGTATGTGCTGTGCGACCTGCATCCGTTCCTCGCCGACAACCCGACGCTGGTGCGCCTGCTCAAGGAAATCGCCATGCGCGATACGCCGCAGGCGCCCACCCTGGTACTGGTCTCCCATGCCTGCAAGCTGCCGGCGGAGGTGCAACGCTTTGCCGCGCGCTTCAGCCTGGCACTGCCGGCGGAAGACGAGTTGCTGGCGATCGTGCGCGAGGAAGCCAGCCGCTGGAGCGAGCGTAATCGCAATGCCCGGGTGCGCACCGATAACCGTACCTTGCAGCAGGTGGTGAAGAACCTGCGCGGCTTGAGTCATGGCGAAGCGCGGGTGCTGGCGCGCAATCTGATCTGCGATGATGGCGCGATTACCCAGGAGGATTTGCCGGAACTGAACAAGACCAAGTTCCAGCTACTGGATCTTGAGGGCGTGCTGAGCTTCGAGTACGACACCGCACGCTTCGCCGAGGTCGGTGGCTTGAGCAATCTGAAGCGCTGGCTGGCCGAGCGCCAGGGTATTTTTCTCGACGGCAAGGGTGTCGACCTGCCCAAGGGCATGCTGCTGGTCGGTGTGCAGGGCGGCGGCAAGAGCCTGGCCGCCAAGGCCGTGGCCGGCTTGTGGGGCTTGCCCCTGCTGCGTCTGGACTTTGCCTGCCTGTACAACAAGTTCTTTGGCGAGACCGAGCGCAACCTGCGTGAGGCCTTGAGCCTGGCCGAGCAGATGGCGCCCTGTGTGCTGTGGATCGACGAGATCGAGAAAGGCCTGGCCAGCGGCGAGCATGACGGCGGCGTCAGTCAGCGGGTGCTCGGCACCCTGCTGACCTGGATGGCCGAGCGCAAGGCGCCGGTATTCATGGTGGCGACCGCCAATGCGATCGACCGTCTGCCGCCGGAGCTGGTGCGCAAGGGGCGTTTCGATGAACTGTTCTTCGTCGACTTGCCCGATCAGGCCGTGCGCGCGGAGATCTTCCGCATTCATCTGCTGCGGCGCGAGCTGGAACCCGCCGGGTTCGACCTGCACCTGCTGGCGCTTGCCAGCGACGGGTTTTCCGGCGCCGAGATCGAGCAGGTCGTGGTCAGCGCCCTGTATGCCGCCCAGGCGCAACAGCAGGCGGTCGATCAGGCCCTGCTGCTGCACGCTATCCACAGCACGGCGCCCTTGTCGGTGGTGATGGCCGAAGACCTCAACGCCTTGCGTGCCTGGGCTCGGGGTCGCACGGTCATGGCTTGAGAGGTTGTGAATAAATCGCTTGCTTGCTGCGACTGTCGCCGGGCGGCTGCAACTGCGTTGCGCTCGCCCGACGGCGTCCTCGCGCCGGCCTTCGGTTTTTTCACAACCTCTGATTGCCGCGGCTGAGCGGCCAGCGGCGATGAAGCCTGGGTTGCGGGTCAGAGACCCGCGCGGATCGCATAGTCCTGGTAGGCCGGCAAGGCGATGGCTGCCAGGATGCCGAGTAGCGGAACCAGTAACCAGAGCCAGGCCAGGACCTTGACCGCGCGGCTGTTGGGCGGCGCCGGCGGGCCGTAGCGATTCGCTCCGGTTGTGCCAGGAATGACCAGCAGCAACAGGGCGAGGACGCCACCGACCACCGGTACCAGGTTGATCAGCCAAAGCCAGCCGGACCAGCCGATGTCATGCAGGCGCTGCACGCCGATCTGCACGCTGACCACCGCCATGCCGATGCCGATCAGTGCGATCAATACGGCGCCGACTATTTCGGAAATGGCCCAGCCCATGCTGGCTACGCCGAACAGAGCCAGCGCCGCCAGCATCAGCACCAGCGACCAGGCCAGATAGCGCAGGCGGCCGATGCGTCCTTTGATGCTGAATACCTCGAGTTCGCCGAACTCCGGTAGTGTTTCGGCCACTGTCGCCAGAGGTGTCGCGTACGGTGTGTTGGCGGCTCTGCCGATATCGTCAGGCTGCCGAGGCTGGACGGGTGGCGCACTCGCGGAGAGCGCCGCCTGACGGGCGATAAATTTCTCGATGATGACCTCGCAGGCCGCGCATTGCGCGGCCCTGGCCTGGCGGTGGCCGCACTTGGGGCAGGTCATCTCGCCGCCGGCACCTGGCGTTTCGTCGGTGCGGTGATCTTCGGTGTCGATCAGGCTCAGGCTGGCTGGCAGATCCGGCTCCTTGCGCGCATTTGCGCCGGCGCGGTGCAGGGCCGCGAGGTATTGGTCGGCCTCGCTTTCGGGCAAATTGCGCTTGATGGCGATGGCGCCGCCACTGAATAACGCATTGATCCGGGTGAGGTCACTCTTGAACAGGCGTGCAAGGTTGTCTTGGACGGTTTCCAGCGCCACTTCAGGCATCAGTTCGCCACTGAAGACAATCTTGAAACGGGCTTGAGTCATGCGGGCTTCCTTGTCGGCGCTATGGATAGATGACCACTACAGCCTAGCGGGCCTGCAGGCCCCTGAACAAGCCGCCGGGGGCACAAATATGCCGGTTGCGTCACAGGTTTGCACGCGTCGTCCCGCGGGGGCAAGACAGCCAGTGTGGCGTCGGTCCAGGTTGCCGAGGTGACCCTGCGACAGTACCGACATGGCCGCCCTTATAGTCGACAGGCGTATTGGCGATTCCGTCGTTGCGCCTCCTATGCGTCCCGGCCAGCGATGTGCCTGCCGGGGCGGAGCTTCAGCGTGGCCAGCGCTGTTGCAACTGTTGGGCTCGATGCTGCGCCTCTCGGTATTCGCGATCCAGGCGCGCCACCAGCGCATCGACGCTCGGTAGATCGCTGATGGTGCCGACGCCCTGGCCGGCCGACCATACGGTTTTCCAGGCCTTGGCTTCGTCGCTGATCGGCTTGAGTTTTTCGCCGTAGTTGATCTCGCCCTTGTTTTGCAGCTGCTTGAGGTCGTAACCGGCCAGTTCCAGGCTCTGGCGCATGAAGCTGGCCGGCACGCCGGATACCGCCGGGGTGTGGATGATGTCGGCAGCCTGGGCGTGCAGAATCATCTGTTTGTAAGCCTCCGGAGCGTTGTTCTCCCGGGTGGCGATGAAGCGGGTGCCGAGGTAGGCCAGGTCGGCGCCAAGCAATTGCGCGGCGAGAATTTCATGGCCGTGATTGAGGCAGCCGGCCAGTAGCAGGGTTTTGTCGAAAAATTGGCGGATTTCCGCAATCAGGGCAAAGGGGCTCCAGGTGCCGGCATGGCCACCGGCGCCCGCGGCGACCGCGATCAGGCCATCGACTCCGGCTTCTGCAGCTTTCTCCGCATGGCGGCGCGTGGTCACGTCGTGGAACACCAGGCCACCGTAGCTGTGTACTGCATCGACCACTTCCTTGGCTGCGCCGAGGCTGGTGATGACGATCGGCACACGCTGCTCGACGCAGATTGCCAGGTCCGCCTGCAGGCGCGGATTGCTGCCATGCACGATCAGGTTGACCGCATAAGGCGCGGCCTCGGCCTGCAGACCGGCTTCGATCTCTTCCAGCCAGGCTTTGAAGGCACTGCTGTCGCGCTGGTTGAGCGCGGGAAAGCTGCCGACGATGCCGTTACGGCAACAGGCAAGAACCAGTTGCGGGTTGGACACCAGGAACATGGGGGCCGCCACCACGGGCAGGCGCAGACGTTGTTCGAGCAGGGCGGGCAGGCTCATACGGACTCCTTGGGCAGGTTCAGAAGGGTTTGACCACGACCAGGATGACGACCGCGAGCAAGACCAGCACGGGCGCTTCATTAAACCAGCGGTAGAACACATGGCTGCGCCGGTTTTCGCCACGGGCGAAGCGCTTGAGCTGGGCGCCGCAGAGGTGTTGATAGCCGATCAGCAGGAGGACCAGGCTGAGCTTGGCGTGCATCCAGCCCTGGCTGAAGTAGTAGCCGGGGTTGAGGCTGATCAGCCAGCCACCGAAAATCAGGGTGGCGATCATCGACGGCAGCATGATGCCGCGGTACAGCTTGCGTTCCATCACGCAGAACCGCTCGCGACTGGTGTCGTCTTCGCTCATGGCGTGGTAGACAAACAGGCGGGGCAGATAGAACAGCCCGGCGAACCAGCAGACCATGGCGATGATGTGCAGGGCTTTGAGCCACAGATAGAGCATTGTCCGACTCCAGCGCAACAAAAGTGCCCCGATAGTAGTGGCCTGTGCCCGATACGTCATCTGCGCGGTTGGCCGTTGGCGCCTACGGCCTTATCATCGACAGCTTTCCAATGGCTTTTTGCAAGGGGCAAGTGATGGTCAAGGTCGGTATCGTCGGCGGCACGGGCTACACCGGTGTGGAGTTGTTGCGCCTGTTGGCGCAGCACCCACAGGCGCAGGTTGCAGTCATCACTTCGCGCTCTGAGGCGGGCTTGCGCGTCGACGAGATGTACCCGAACCTGCGCGGTCATTACCCTGAACTGCTCTTCAGCGTCCCGGATGTGGCGACTCTGGGTGCTTGCGATGTGGTGTTCTTCGCCACTCCGCATGGCGTCGCCCATGCCCTGGCTGGCGAGTTGCTGGCGGCCGGGACCAAGGTGATCGACCTGTCTGCCGACTTTCGCCTGCAAGACGCCGAAGAGTGGGGCAAGTGGTACGGCCAGCCCCATGGCGCGCCGGATCTGCTGCCGGAGGCGGTCTATGGCTTGCCGGAGGTTAACCGCGAAGCGATCAAGCAGGCGCGCCTGATCGCCGTGCCCGGTTGCTACCCGACCGCCGCCCAGCTGGGCTTGATTCCGCTGCTGGAGGCCGGCCTGGCCGACACTTCGCGGTTGATCGCCGACTGCAAGTCCGGAGTCAGCGGCGCCGGGCGTGGTGCCAGCGTCGGTTCGTTGTTCAGCGAGGCTGGTGAAAGCATGAAGGCCTACGGCGTCAAGGGTCATCGTCATCTGCCGGAAATTTGCCAGGGTTTGCGGCGTGCGTCGGGCTCCACGGTGGGACTGACCTTCGTGCCGCACCTGACCCCGATGATTCGCGGCATCCATGCGACCCTGTATGCGACCGTGGTGGATCGCTCGGTCGATCTGCAGGGGCTGTTCGAGCAGCGTTATGCCGGCGAACCGTTCGTTGATGTGATGCCGGCCGGCAGCCACCCGGAAACCCGCAGCGTGCGCGGTGCCAACGTCTGTCGCATAGCGGTGCATCGCCCGCAAGACGGCGACCTGGTGGTGGTGCTGTCGGTGATCGATAACCTGGTCAAAGGTGCTTCCGGTCAGGCAGTGCAGAACATGAATATCCTCTTCGGGCTCGACGAGCGACTGGGGCTGTCGCATGCGGCCATACTGCCCTGATGGCCGGCTGGGAAGTCCGTCCCAGTGACCCTCGTCGTGCCGGCCGGCTGCGGCTGGTGCTGCTGTTGTTGCTCCTGGCTGTTCCCGCCGCGTTCTATGGCGGAACCTGGTGGCAGCTGCGGGCGAGCCAGGCGATCGAGGTGGAGCATCAGTCGACGCGGGAGCGCGTGATCGCGCTGGAGCAGGAGTTGGAACAGTTACGCCAACGCCTGGTCGTGGTAGGCAGTGGCGAGAAAGTCGCACAGCAGGCCAACGAACAGAGCCGGTTGACCATCAAGCTGCTCGAAGAGCAAATCTTCAAACAGCAGCAGGATCTGGCGTTCTACAAAGGCGTCCTGGCGCCAGCCAGCCGTCGGGAAGGATTACGCATTCGCACCTTTGAGCTGCAGGCCACGGACAGGCCGATGCATTTTCGCTACAAAATACTGCTCAGCCGGGTGGGTAAGGACGACAAGCCGCTCGAGGGCCGGTTAGTGGTAACGGTGGAGGGGCGTCAGGGCGGTAAGGCGGTCAGCTTGCAACTGGCCACACTGGCGCAAGACTTGCTTGATCAGTTCAATGGTCAGGGGATGCCTTTTGCTTTCAAGCATTTCCAGGCGATTCCTGAAGCTGGACGCTTCGCCGAGCTGAAATTGCCCGACGGCTTTGCACCGCAGCAGATCAGGGTGCGTGCCGAGGTCAAAGGAGAAAAGCCGTTGGAGCGGACATTCAAATGGATCGACCAGGAGTGACAGCTTCCCATGTGGAATAAAGACAAACGTAAGACCGACCTGCAGCGTTTTACCGGCAAGACCAGCCTGATTGCCGCCGGGGCGGAACTCAACGGAGACTTACGTTTTCACGGAGCGGTGCAGGTCGATGGCCGGGTCTGTGGCGATCTGCAAACCAGTGATGGCCTGGTTCGGGTCAGCGCCGAGGGGCAGGTTGAAGGTGAGATCCGCGCTCCGCGTATCGTGATTGACGGTGAAGTGATCGGTGATGTTTATGCCAGCGAGCATTTGGAGTTGGGCAGTCGCGCACGGGTCTGCGGTACCCTGTATTACGGATTGATGGAAATGGCCATGGGGGCGCAGATCGAGGGGGGCTTGCACCCACTCAAAGAACAGCCGCGACCATTGGAGTTGCCGGAAAATCTGGTTTCTGCAGAATAGTTGACCGCTTTAGTAGGGTAAGTGGATAATGCAGGGCCTCAACGCAGTATGGCGTCTAGCGCCGGGAGATAGTCAGCATGAGCGTCGAAACCTTCACCCCCACCGCTTTGCAATTCACGCAGGGCGCGGCGAGCAAGGTGAAGAGCCTGGTCGATGAAGAGGGTAACCCTCGCCTGAAGTTGCGCGTGTTCGTCACGGGTGGCGGCTGTTCGGGCTTCCAGTACGGCTTCACCTTCGATGAAGAAGTCGCCGATGATGACACCATCGTCGAGCGCGAAGGGGTCAGTCTGGTCGTAGACCCGATGAGCTTCCAGTACCTGGCGGGTGCCGAAGTGGATTATCAGGAAGGCCTGGAAGGCTCGCGCTTCGTGATCAAGAATCCCAACGCTACCACTACCTGTGGCTGTGGCTCGTCCTTCTCGATCTGACCACCTGAACGCTGAAAATCAACGCCGTACCAAGTGTGCGGCGTTGTCGTTTTCGTGCCTGGTAAGTCGGTATCAGGCGGGGTAGATAGCGCCGAGCACCCGTAGCCCGTTGGCGCCGGTCACGCTCGGCCGATTGGCGGGTATACCTTCCAGGCAGCAATGTGCCAGCCAGGCAAAGGCCATGGCTTCCACCCAGTCGGCAGGCACGCCATGGGTCTGTGTACTGTTGACTGCGCAGCCTGGGAACAGCGCAGCCAGGCGTGTCATCAGCGTGCGGTTATGCGCGCCGCCGCCGCAGACCAGCAGTTCTTCGGTTGCGCTTTGGGCGCTGAGCAGGGCCTTGCTGATACTGATTGCGGTCAGTTCCAGCAGCGTCGCTTGTACATCTGCTTCGGCGTAGCCAGGTTGCTTGCCCAGGTGCTGGTCGAGCCAGTCCAGATTGAACAGCTCGCGACCGGTGCTCTTGGGTCCCTGGGTGTTGAAGAAAGGGTCACTGAGCAACGCTTCAAGTAGTTTCAACTGCACCTTGCCGCTGGCCGCCCAGGCGCCGTCGCGGTCATAGCTGTCGCCGCGTTGGCGTTGGATCCAGGCATCCATGAGGACATTGCCCGGGCCGCAATCGAAGCCGCGCACGGGTTGATCGGGTGCGAGTAGGCTGAGGTTGCTGAATCCGCCGATATTCAAGACCGCGCGATAGCTGCGCTGTTCGCCAAATAAGGCTTCATGGAAAGCGGGCACCAGCGGTGCGCCTTGCCCGCCTGCGGCAACATCGCGGCGGCGAAAGTCGCTCACTACGCTGATGCCGGTCAGTTCGGCAAGTAGGGCGGGGTTGCCAATCTGGATAGTGAATCCGCGGGCCGGTTCATGGCGAATGGTCTGGCCGTGGCTGCCGATTGCGCGGATTGACGAGGAGCTGAGTTCTTGCTGTTGCAGTAGCGTCTGCATGCCCTGGGCAGCCAGCCTCACCCAGTGCTGTTCAGCCATGGCGGCCCGCGCCAGTTCGTCCGGCCCCGGAGCGCACAGCGCCAGCAGCTCGGCCCGCAACTCATCCGGCATGGGCAGGTAATGGGTGGCGAGGAGAGTGGTCTTCTCGCTCTGCTCGATCAGTGCGATATCCAGCCCATCGAGACTGGTGCCGGACATCAGCCCAAGATAGAGCGGCATCTGCCTTAGCGCTTGTTGAGCGCGAGCAGGGTGGTTTTTTCCTGATCCATGCGTGCCATCAAGGGCGTGCTCAGTTGCATGAAACGCTGCTTTTCATTGCGGGCAATAGGGTCGGCCATTGGCAGCTTTTGGCTCAGAGGATCGACGTGGGTGCCGTTGACCTGGAATTCGTAATGCAGGTGTGGTCCGGTGGACAGGCCGGTGGTGCCGATGTAACCGATAATCTGGCCTTGCTTGACGTTGCCGCCGGTGCGGATGCCTTTGGCAAAACCCTGCATGTGGGCATAGAGGGTGCGGTAGCGGCTGCCGTGCTGGATGACGACGGTGTTGCCGTAGCCTCCTTTGCGTCCGGCAAGGGCAATCTTGCCATCGCCGGCGGCCTTGATCGGTGTACCGCGGGCTGCGGCGTAATCGACGCCCTTGTGCGCGCGGATTTTGTTCAGGATCGGATGGCGCCTGCCGTTGGAGAAGCGTGAACTGATACGGGCAAAATCTACAGGTGTGCGGATGAAGGCCTTGCGCATGCTGGTGCCGTCGGCGCTGTAGTAGCTGGTATTGCCCTGTTTGTCGGTGTAGCGCACCGCGGTAAAGGTCTTGCCACGGTTGGTGAAACGCGCAGAGAGGATATTGCCGGTACCGACCTGCTTGTCGTTGACCACTTTCTCTTCATAGACCAATTCGAACTCGTCGCCATTGCGAATATCCATGGCGAAGTCGATGTCGTAACCAAAAACGTTCGCCAGGTCCATGGTCAGTCCATGGGAAAGACCGGCGTGTTTCGCCGACAAAAACAGCGAGCTGTTGATTACGCCGCGAGCATAGGTGGTTTTGACCTCCGGCTTGACGATGTCACGCTTGAAGGTAAAACCTTCTTCACTCTTGCTGAGGCTGATGCTCTCGAGGTCGCTGAGCTTGCTGCTCAGGCTCTCGAGTTGGCCGTCTGCCGATAGCTGAAACTCCAGTGCCTGGCCAACTTTCAGGCGGCTGAACTGCTTGGCCTCCTTGCTGCTGCCCAGCACGTCATGCAGGCTGCTGGCGGAGAGGCCGACATCGGCAAAAATCGTGGAGAGGGTATCGCCATTGGCAACCCGGACAATCCTGTGACTGGAGGCGGCTGGAGTGGAGTCGGCTGTTTCGGCGCTCAGCTGGTTAGTGTCGTCAGTTTCGCTGCCTTGTTCGGCGCTATCGCGAATGTCCGAGGGCTGCTCGATTCTGGCAAATGGCGACGTGTTCTGGTCTTCGTTGAGGTCATCAGGACGCTGGCCATTCTTTTCCGACAAAACAAGCTCGGAGCCATTGTCGAGCTCAAGGCTGAGGTAGGTTTTCTGCGCTTCGACTTCGCGTGTGGGGAACACCAGCAAAGCCAGGCTGAGCAGTGCGGCTATGCCGCTTGCAGCCAGAATGTGAGTTTTTGGGTACGGCGGGGGCGCTTTGTTTATAGAGGTCATGGGTGGCTTTGACTTTGAATAGGTGAAAAGAAAAGATGGAGAAACTGATGAATATGCATTAATTGTATAAAATATAACCAAATCGTCTGTGAGGCAACCCCCAAAGGGCGCAGCAGGCTGCGAGCCTGTGATCCTCAGGGCAAAACTTGTTATTTGCCGGTGATCTTGTATCGTTGGTTCCCTTTAATTTTGTGTGGTTGTGAGCCCTGTCATGAAGTCGGTCGAAGAGCAGCTGGCGCTGATCAAGCGCGGTGCGGAAGAGGTTTTGGTTGAGTCCGAGCTGGTGGAAAAGCTCAAGCGTGGTCAGCCGCTACGCATCAAGGCGGGCTTCGATCCGACGGCGCCCGATCTCCACCTCGGGCATACCGTGCTTATCAATAAGCTGCGGCAATTTCAGGAGTTGGGCCATCAGGTGGTTTTTCTGATAGGCGATTTTACCGGGATGATTGGTGATCCGAGTGGCAAGAGTGCAACCCGGCCACCGTTGACGCGTGACCAGGTGCTGGCGAATGCCGAGACCTATAAGACGCAGGTGTTCAAGATCCTCGATCCGGCGAAAACCGAGGTGGCGTTCAACTCCACCTGGATGGATCAGCTGACTCCCGCCGACTTTATCAGGCTGGCTTCGCAATACACGGTTGCGCGCATGCTTGAGCGCGACGACTTCAGCAAGCGTTACTCGACCAATCAGCCCATTGCCATCCACGAGTTTCTCTATCCATTGGTGCAGGGCTATGACTCTGTCGCTTTGCGCGCGGATGTCGAGCTGGGTGGGACCGATCAGAAATTCAATCTGTTGATGGGGCGCGAATTGCAGCGCTCCTATGGTCAGGCCTCGCAGTGCATTGTCACCATGCCGCTGCTGGAGGGGTTGGACGGTGTCAAGAAGATGTCCAAGTCTCTGGGCAACTATGTAGGCATACAGGAAGCGCCGGGCGTCATGTATGGCAAGCTGGTGTCTATCCCTGATGTGCTGATGTGGCGTTACTTCGAGTTGCTCAGCTTCCGCACAATGGAGGAGATTGCTCAGTTCAAGCTCGACGTCGAGAGCGGTGCTAATCCGCGTGATATCAAGATCAAGTTGGCCGAGGAGATAGTGGCGCGCTTTCATGGGGAAGAGGCTGCGGCGAGCGCTCATCGTTCGACGGGTAATCGCATGCGCGAGGGTGAGCTGCCGGAAGACTTGCCGGAAATCGAATTGGTCTCAGCCGAGGATATGCCTATCGCGGCTTTGTTGAACAAGGCTGGCCTGGTCAAGAACGCTGCCATGGCGCGTGACTTGCTGGGGTCCGGTGGGGTGCGAGTAGATGGCGATGTGGTGGATCGTTCCTTTATATATAAGCAAGGCGCAACCCATGTCTGTCAGGCGGGCAAGAAGGCTTTTGCACGCATCACGCTAAAAGCCGAATAAAGCCTTGACGCAGTTTCTGCTGGGCCTATAATGCGCACCTCTTCCGGCGCAGGCCTCTCGGAAAACCTCTTGTAAAACAAGAAGTTAGCTTAAAAAGAGGGGTTGCAAAGCAGCGAAAGCTGTGTAGAATGTGCCG
>JAUYKV010000044.1 GCA_030699825.1 Pseudomonas sp.
ATCCAGGCTACGAATCTACCGACCACGACCGTAGCCCGAATAAGCGCCAGCGCAATCCGGGAGACCGCTACCCGGATTGCGCCCAGGCTTATCCAGGCTACGAATCTACCGACCACGACCGTAGCCCGAATAAGCGCCAGCGCAATCCGGGACGGCCGCTCCGCGGATTGCGCCAAGGCTTATCCAGGCTACGAATCTACCGACCACAACCGTAGCCCGAATAAGCACCAGCGCAATCCGGGAGACCGCTCCGCGGATTGCGCCAAGGCTTATCCAGGCTACGAATCTACCGGCCACGACCGTAGCCCGAATAAGCGCCAGCGCAATCCGGGAGACCGCTACCCGGATTGCACCAAGGCTTATCCAGGCTACGAATCTACCGGCCACGACCGTAGCCCGAATAAGCGCCAGCGCAATCCGGGACGGCCGCTACCCGGATTGCGCCAAGGCTTATCCAGGCTACGAATCTACCGGCCACGACCGTAGCCCGAATAAGCGCCAGCGCAATCCGGGACAGCGTTGGTACGGCCCGCGAATTTCATGCTTGTTCCCACGCTCCAGCCTGACTCTCCTGGTGAATTCAATCGATAGTCCCGCGCCTGGATTGCCGCGCCGTACAGGCGCGCTAGGCGCAGCAGTAGCATGCTGGCCAGGCGCATCATCCGCCGCCCTTTATTGAGACTCTTGGGCATTGAGCTGCGCGCAGCACCGACAAGTGTCCGTCGGGCTGTTTTCGCCGACCACCGGCAGGGCTACACTGTCGGCATCAGCATACCGCCACGAGACAAGCCATGAGCACGGACAAATCACCCTCGCCTACCGCCAAGCTCGACCGCATCCTCGCCGATGCCCAGCGCAGTCGTGAGGAAGGCTACCGGGATAAAGCCCTGAAGATGTACCCGCATGTCTGCGGCCGTTGCGCCCGGGAGTTTTCCGGCAAGCGCCTGAGCGAACTGACCGTGCACCACCGCGATCACAACCACGACAACAACCCGCAAGACGGCTCCAACTGGGAGTTGTTGTGCCTGTATTGCCACGATAACGAGCACGCGCGCTACACCGACCAGCAGTACTTCAGCGAAGGCTCGACCGCCAGCCCGCAGGGGCCGAAATCGACCCACAAGGCATTCGCCGACCTGGCCGCCCTGCTGAAAAGCAAAGACTGAGCTATTGGGACAAAACTCTCGCCTACTGCGGCCGCCTCCAAACGCCCGCAGCTCCGACCAATGACCTCGAGCGAGCCGTAAGGCCACTCGCCGCAGACAGTGCACCGTGGTGTTCGGCGGCGCGGCACACGACGGTTCGCGGACAAGTCCCCTCCCGCAAGATCACCACAGCACAGCCTTGTGTGAGGGGTGATCCTCTGGAAGGCCTCAACTAACTGAGCGAGGTCTGAGAGGTTGTGAAAATATCGAGCGCCGTCGCGAGGCCGTCTCCAGGCGTTCGCGGCAAGGCGTCTGGAGGCGGTCGCAGTAGGCGAGAGTTTTTTCACAACCTCTCAGCCAGGCTAGATGCCCTTGCCCAGCATCTCTCCGTCAACCGTCTCGCCGTATAGGTTCACGCCATCGTTGGCGTGGTACTTGTCGCGAGTCTTCTCGACCGAGCCATCAATCATGCGTGGGTCCTGAGGTCGTTCGTGGCTGTTCATGAATGCCGCCACATGCCAGGCCTCTTCATCCGACAAGCTGCCGCCTTTGCCCAGGGGCATGCTCTCCTTTATGAACGCCGCGGCCGTATTGATCCGATGCATGCCTGCGCCCCAATTGAACGAGTCCGCGCCCCAAAGCGGCGGGAACACATAATCAGTACCTGACTTTTGCCCTTCGCCGTTATTTCCATGGCATACCGCGCACTGTGCGGTGTAGACCTGCTGCCCTTTAGCAAGGTCATAGCCGCCTTCGGGTTCCGGCACTTGCGGATAGGCGCGGCCTGGCAGCTCCTGAGCGGTCGGTGCGCCAGTCGCTAGCCAGTACGAATAGGCCGAGAGGGCCGCAATTACCGGACCGTCCGCTTCCGGTGCCTTGCCGTTCATGCTGAACTGAAAACACCCCTGCAACCGCTCGGCGTAGGTGTTCACCTTGTCGTTCTTCTTCCGGTACGCCGGGTACATGGTGTACGCCGCCCACAGCGGTGCGGAGTTGGCTTTTCGCCCCTGCTCGAGGTGGCAGTTGGCGCACGCAAGGCCGTTACCTACATATTCTGGCGCACGGTTTTTTGTATCGACGAAGATGGCGCGGCCTTCCTGGACCAGCTTTCCAAAGGCGTTGTCCGGAAGTTCGCTTTCCTGCGGAGGTTGAAAATACGTGCGGCTAGCGGGTTCTCCTGTGCCGATGCGAATCTGCGACTGATCCTCCATTGCGATGTCGGCCGCATGTGCAGGAATGGCAAGTGCGAACAGCAGCAAGGCGCTTGTGTGAGCTCTCATCGTCCTGCTCCTGTGTCGGTCAAGTTGGCGAGATATGCCGAGACGGCCTTGATCTCATCCTCGGTCAAGTCACGAGCGATGTGCCCCATCAGGTCGTTGGGATCGTTCTTACGGGTGCCTTGGCGCCAGGCGATCAGCTGCGAGGACAGATACTGGGCGGATTGCCCCGCGAGTGGCGGAAAGGAATCGCCGACACCCACACCGCCAGGTCCATGACAAGAGACACATTCGGGGATGTTGCGCTCCCATGCGCCACGCAGTGCCAATGTTTCACCAAGGCCTTGAGCCGCAGCCGTGCGGCCGATTCGCTCGACGTCGGGTCGCGGCTTGTTGGCGAGCATCGTGGTGACGGCGTGCGCTTCCTCGGGACTCAAGGCGGCAGCGATCGACTGCATGATCGGATTGGCGCGTTCACCGGAAACGAAATCGGCCAGCTGTCTTTGCATGTAGACGGCGGACAAGCCGGCAAGCCGCGGAAACCCGGCTGCGGCCATGCCCTCAGCCTCGGCACCATGGCAGGTGACGCACGCCATCGCGGCAGTATTGGCGCCGCCTTTGCCATAGACAGCGGTCGGATCTGCCGCCTGGGTAGACACGGATATCGCTAAAAGCAGCCCTGCCAGGGGCCAGCGAGAGACGTTCATGTAGCCTCCACATCATTATTGTTTTAGGTATCGGCACTGGCCGATTGGTAGCGGTTCAACGTTTCGCGGACAGCGGCCCCATGATCTGCTTCAGCGAATCGGGACGAGGAGCGCCTTGCTGTTGCTGCAGGCGTCCTTCGTCGTCCAGGTAGTAAATGGCTGGCGTTGCCGAGGCCCCCATTTCACCCATCAATGTCAGGTTCGCCTCGAGCTGTTCATTTACCTTAGGCGAAATGCTTTCGACCGGCTCCAGCTTGCTCGCCTTGCCTGCCGCTTCATGGGCGTTGAGGGCCGCCTGGGGATCCTTCGCAGCCAGCAATGCCGCAGATTTTCCTGCGCTGTCCGCACGCAACATGCCGACCATTACGTGACGAAGCTGAACATCGCCGGCTTCGACCCAGGGCCGTGCCTGTTTCCAGAACATGTTGCAGAACGGGCAGTTCGGATCGGAAAACATGTAGACGGTTCGCGGTGCCTCGGCTGCGCCGTCCTGAATCCAGGTACTGCTTTCGAGCCGCTGCCACATTTCCTTGCTCAGGGGTTCGTACACCAGTTTTTCAAGCGGGGCGCGGGTCAGGTCTTCGCCGCTGGCATCAAGCAAACTGCCGATCAGAACATGATCGCCGTCCGGCGTCAGGTACAGCGCCATGCCCTCTCCGTTATAGCGCGCGGCGTAGCCCTGCAATCCGCCGGGGGCATCAAAGCTGCCGACAACTTTGGCGCCGCGGGCTTCAATCGCCTGGATCGCAGGTGGCAGGGTTTGCGCCAGCGCTAGCGGCGCCGGCAGCAAAGCAATGGAGGAAAAGAACAAGGAAATCGGTCGCACAAGATTCATGGCTGAGTATTCACCTCTAGTTGTTCAAGGGCGCGTGCCAGGCTGGCGCGCGACAGTTCACCGAGATGACTGCCAACCTGGCGCCCCTCGGCATCGTAAAAAAGCGTTGTCGGCAATGCCGACGATCCAACCTGCTGGCCAAGCCGTCCGCCGCTGTCGAGCAGTACGTTTTCCAGGCCGAGCCCTTCTGTGTTGAGAAAGTCAGCGATGAGCCGCTCGCCCTCGCCCTGGTTGACGAAGAGGAAGGTCACCTCGGACTCATTACGCTGCGCTTCGGCCAGTACCGGCATTTCTCGCCGACACGGCGGGCACCAAGTGGCCCACAGGTTGATGACCAGGGGTTTGCCGACGAAGTCCTGCAGCGCAACCGGATTGCCCTGGGTATCTCGCAGGCCCATCTCGGGGAGGCGCGTGCCTTGCTCGAAAGCATGAAGTGCAAAGGTCGCGAACCCCCAACTCAGCACACCCACCGCCACGGCCGATCCCAGCGGTTTACGCAGCGTCCCCTCGCGCCAGGCGAGCCATGCGCCGAGAAGCACAGCGGCCAGCACGCCCGGCCAGGCCATGAAGCCGCCGTCGCGGATATCGATCACGCGCCAGGGTTCGTCACGAAAATGCTCGAAGTACACCAGCACGAACGCCAGGCGAGCGACCAGCAATGCCACCAGCAGCAACCTGAACAGCTGCTGCTCGGGATTGCGCTCGCTGCGCCGTCCAACCCACCAGCCGGTCAGCATCGCCAGAAACAGGCTGACCAGCAGCAATACATGCGGCACGGCCAGTGCCAGCGGCCCGACATTGATCGTCAACATCAGCCTCGCTCCATGGTTTCGTTCCACTTGCTGAGAAATTGGGCTGCGTCGACCTCACCAGTGATGCGCTGCGAGCGGCGCTCCACCCCGTCCGGGCCGATCAGCAGCAGCGTCGGCGGGCCCATGACTTGGTAGCGGTTCAGCAGCGCTCGACTGGCCGCGTTGCTTTTCGTCACGTCGGGACGCAGCACACGCACGTCCTTGAGCGAGGCTTGCACCTGCGCGTCGCCGAAAACCTCTTCTTCCATGACCTTGCAGGACACGCACCAGTCCGCGTAATAGTCGACCAGCACCCATTGCCCCGCCGCTTTGGCTGCTGCGAGCTCACGATCTAGGACTGCGGGCTCACTGAAACCGACGAAACCATGCGCAGCCTCGACCGTAGCCGCCGAAGCGACGCCGCCGGTGAAGACCTCAAGCGGCCGGATCGGATCCTGTGCACCACCCGCCGCGCCCAACACCAGGGCCATACCCCATATGCCGGATAATGCAGCGACGGACCTGCTCAACGCCTGATGCCGCTTGAGTTGACCCGACAGTTGCAGCAACACGCTCGCGACCACCAGCAGAAGTGCGCCCCACAACCCGACCCATAGCGGATCCGGCAACAACGGGCGGAGCACATAGAGCGCCGCGACCAGAAAGAGAAAACCGAACACGACTTTTACGTGATCCATCCAGGCACCCGGCTTTGGCAGGAAGCGATTGCCCAGCGTCACCAGCAACAGCAACGGCGTGCCTATTCCCAGGCCCAGGGCGAACAGCACCAGGCCGCCGTGCACGGCGTTGCCGCTTTGTGCGATGTACAGCAACGCCGCGGCCAGAGGCGCGGTCATACAAGGCCCGACCAGCAATCCCGACAACACGCCCAGGGCACTGGCCCCTGCCAGGCTGCCACCCTTGCGTTTGCGACCGGCATGCTCCAGCCGGTCACGCAGGCCCGCGGGCAATTGCAGCTCGAAGAAACCGAACATCGGCAAGGAGAGCAGAACGAACAGGCCGGCAAAACTCCCGATCAACCAGGGCTGCATCAACCATCCCTGCAGATTCTCCCCGAGCAGCGCAGCCACGACGCCAAGCGCGGCATAAACCAGTGCCATGCTGACCACATACGCAGCAGCGAGGGCCAAACCGCGACGCGGGCTGGCTTGGCTGCCCACCACGATAGCGGCCAGGATCGGCAACATGGGCAGTGAGCAAGGCGCAAAGGCCAGCAGCAAGCCAAGCCCGAAGAAGATCAGCAGACTCCAGCCAAGCGCCTGCTGCTGCAGACCGCCCGCCAAGGCCTGATCATCGGCCTGTGCGGATTCTGACGGGCCCGCGCCGGCTTGACCCAGATCTACCGTGCGCGTCTGCGGCGGGTAGCAGAGGCCCGCATCGGCGCAGCCCTGCCATCCCAGCTCGAGCGTCCCGACATTCGCATCCGGGATGACCACTTCCAGGCTGCCGCGATAGATCTGTGAGTCTCCAAAATAGTCGTCGTGATAAGGCTGGCCGGATGGCAATAGCGGTTCGCTACCCGCCGCCAGCCCAACGATTCGCAGCCGCTCCTGATAGAGGTAATAACCCGGTGCGATATCCCAACGCAGCACTGCTGCGCCGGTGTCGAGCCGTTCGACCTGCAGGTTGAACGCCTGGTCCACCGGCAAAAACTCCTCCTGCTTCTGACCCGGCGTGAACGGCGAGGCGGTTGCCAGCTGAACCAGCCAGAGGCAACAGGCCATAAAAAGAATAATCGCTCGCATGCGCTACACCCTGTAAACAGATACGGGGTGAGCATGGCGGCCCGGGATTAAGCGGCCATTAACGAATCGCCAGGCGCTGGATAACAGCCAGCTGCGGGCATGCACTGAACCTGGCAAGGCGATGGCCGCCGCCGATACGGCCGAAGTCGGCGTACCATCCATAATGCTCCGTTAATCCTGGCGGACGACACTTGGCGGCGTGTTCACGCGATCCCAACCCATGCATGTATTGCTGACAGAAGACAACGCGCTCATCGCGAGCGGCATAGTCGCTGGGCTCGAAGCCCAGGGATTCACCGTGACCCATGCCGCCACGGCTGCACAGGCCGACGCGTTGCTGCGTACCGCCCGCTTCGATCTGATGATTCTCGACCTGGGCTTGCCCGACGAGGATGGCCTGCATTTCCTTCACCGCCTGCGCCGGCGCGGGCTCGAACTACCGGTGCTGATTCTGACCGCTCGAGATGCGGTGGCCGAACGCGTCGCGGGGCTCCAGGCGGGCGCCGACGATTATCTGGTCAAACCATTCGATCTGCGTGAACTGGCTGCCCGCCTGCACGCCCTGCTGCGTCGGGCCGCCGGACGAGCGACCCATCTTATCGAGCACGGGCCGCTCACCTATGACCCCGCCGCCTGCGCTGCCTTCATGGCGGGTGAACCGATCGACCTGTCCCGCCGCGAACAGGCGCTGCTGCAGGCGCTTCTGCAGCATCCCGGTCGCGTACTTTCAGCCGAGCAGCTGAAAGATGCGGTGTACGGACTGGGGGACGACGTCGAAAGCAACGCACTCAATGTTCATATCCATCACCTTCGCCGCAAGCTTGGCAATGGCATCGTCGAAACGGTGAGGGGCCTCGGCTATCGCCTGGGTGTCGCCGGAACGGCGACAGAGCCGATGCGGGATGCCGACTCATGAGTTTGCGCCTTCGTCTGACGCTCACACTCGGCTCTGCCTTCGTGCTGCTCTGGGCGCTGGCGGCGACCTGGATGCTGTTCGACGTGCGTAACCAGCTCATGCTGACACTCGACCAGCGCCTTGCTGCATCGGCCCGGATGGTCGCCGGCCTGCTGGTTCAGCTCCCGCAACCACAGCTCGGCGAAGGCGGCGTTACCCGCTTGAGCGCCGAGCAGCTGGGCATCCAGAATGGTCTCGCCTGCCAGGTCAGCTCGTTGCGCGGCGAGGTTTTGGCGCGCAGCCACGCGGCGCCAGACAGCGTTCTCGATGCCCAACGCAGCGGTTTTCAAGATCAGCTGATCGGCGATAAGGCCTGGCGAACCTTCACCCTGATTCAGAACGGGATGCGCATCACCACGGCCGACCGCCTCGATGAACGCGATACGCTGAAGCGCTCGGTGCTACTGGCCGCGGCGCTGCCGGTATTGGTCGCACTGCTGGGAAGCCTGATCGTGCTCTGGATCGGCATCGGTAACGGCCTATCGCCACTCAGGCGAATTCGCAATGCCCTCGCGCAACGTAGCGCCGACTCGGTCGAGCCGCTGCACATCGAGCGATTGCCAGCGGAACTGGCGCCGCTGCTCGAAGCGCAAAACCAGCTGTTCGCACGGATCGGGCAGATGCTCGAGCGCGAACGGCGACTGACCGATGACGCCGCACATGAATTACGCAGCCCGCTGACGGCAATCAAGACCCACCTGCAGGTCGCGGCCATGACCGAGGGTGACACCGCCAAGCGTGCCCTGGCCCAGGCGGAGATCGGCACCGATCGCCTGCATCGCACGCTGGAACAGTTGCTCATGCTCGCGCGCGTGGAAGGCCGGGTTTCCTTCGATGACGGCCTGCGCTGCAGCGCGATCGAAGTGGCGCAACTGGCGATTACCGACGCCAGCCAGCAGGCCGGCCCGCCGGTCGAGTTGCACGCGACTGACAACGTGTCTCGCGGCGCTCTGGCGATGCCGCCTGTATTGGCCATCGCTGCCCTGCGCAACCTCCTGGATAACGCTCGTCGCCACACGCGCGGCGGCACGGTCGTTTGCCTGACTCTGGAGCAACTGGGCGAAAGCAAGGTCCGCTTTATCGTGCAGGATCAGGGGCCAGGCATTGCGCCCGAACTGATCGAGCGCTTCACCGAACGTTTCTGGCGCAGCAGCCAAGGCGAAGGCAGCGGGCTGGGACTGTCCATCGTCAAGGCGATCGCAGAGCGCTGTGGCTGCGAGCTCAAGTTCGTGTCCCAGGATGATGGCCTGCGAGTCGAGTTCGTCGTCGGCTTGCAGCCTGGAGATGTGGCGCAGTAACCGGCCGAAAGCCTGAACGCCCAGCAATCTGGGTGACCGCCAGGCAACAAAACTATGGACTTCATATCGCATACGCTGTCACTGCAGAGTATGACCGTGACGGTTATGTCTGGGCCGGAGCAGACGGTAGCTATTTTGGACCTGGGTTGACCTTAAACACATGAAACGGAGCCCAACTGCTCGCTCTGAGCAATAGCGACGCATCTCCAGCGGTTGATGCCCCCGCAAACCACCGTTCAGTCAGGAGATAGATATTTGCGAGGTAATATTCTGCTGCATACGCAATAGCGGATGTGCCAACTTTGGGCGGATCCAGGCGAAAAACTCCTGCCGCAAACGGGTCTTGGCTCTCCTTTCCATGAGAAAGATTACGGCGCTGCGTTTTTTGCTTGACCTTGCCACGATGGCAAGGTGGAAAGTCGAATCATCAAACACTACCCTTAGTAGGAGCGAGCGATGACTACCTTCGAAGTAAAAGACATGACCTGTGGACACTGCATAAAAGCTATTACCCAGGCTGTACTGACCGTGGACCCAACCGCCAAGGTGCAGATAGACCTATCTTCTCACCGAGTCCAGATTGAGTCGGCAAGCGCCGAAACTGAACTCAGCCATGCAATTGTGAAAGCTGGATACTCCCCGATCGCGAAAACGGCCGAGCAAGGTTCTTCCGCACCGCTCAAGACGACAAGTCGCCGTTGCTGCTGCCATTGAGTGCCACACAAGCTAAAGACAAGGTGCCACCCTTAAGTCTTAATGCGGCGAAGGCAACAAAAAACCCGCGGAAGCGGGTTTTTTCAAGACCATTCCAACATCCTGCCGGTAGACATCCAAGCCATGGTCGATCATCCGTAATCCTGAGCGCGTCCTGCACTCGGTTAATGCACCTAGCCAAAGGTTTTCACAAATGGGCCTGCACAATGTTTGATTGCCGCGACCACATGCGGTGCCTGCTCGCCCAGTTCAGTTGAGCGAGCCAGCACCCGCTCAAGGGCGTGCAACTGCCCACGAATCACCTCTTCTGGCCGCACCACATCGCAGACTTGGGCGAAGTCCAGCAGCCCTTGCCGCGACGCAAACAACGACTTGTTGCCAACAAGATCCAGTGCCAACACGTCCTCCGGAATATAGGCCGTGGTGTTGACGATATCGTAGGCCGGTGCGAGCCGCGCATCGCGCTGGGTAGGGTCGGAATACAGCAGGCCGAAGTTCTTCAGATGAGCGTCACCGTTACCGACGATGCAGCTCAAAGTCACTATGGCAAATAGCTGCGCTAGTGAGCTCTGCACCTGCTCGGCGGGGCAAAACAAGCGGATGGCCTTGGCAATAGCAGAATAGCTCTTGCTGTATTTCTGCTCCGCAGCCAACCCCATCAGCGCGGCCATGTCCTCGAAACCGATGGGGTTGAGCTGCCTATCCCGATCAAAGCGGCGCATAACAAAGAGCTTGGCGTTGGCGGAAAGGTAGAACACCGGTACGGCAATTCCCGCCTCCCTGGCCACGGACATGCAAAGGAACTCGTTGATCGCCAGCCCCGGAAACTCATCCCGGCCGCTTTTGATGATCAGGTCAGAAGTTTTCGAGGTGAAGCGCTGCGGCGCGGAATCCTGATGCTCTGGCACCAGTACCTTGGGCTGCACGCCCGATATACCCGCACGCAGGATGTAGCGATCCACCAGGTCGGCAAAAATATCTTCTGCGCCATCCCAGGCGAGGATTTCTTCCAGCTTTTCTCCGGGGAACTGCTGCCGCTGCAACAGCGCATCGACTTCCGGCGAGCTGACCGCCACCCTCCCGATAGGCGAACTGCTACCAGACAGTGCCAGCAGCAACATCGGGTCAACGTTCGCCACCTTGGCCAAGCGGTTGCGCAACTGCTCCAGGACATAGCCTTCCGGCAGGTTCATCTGGAAGATAGGGTGCAGTTCCCGGTGGCGGTATTCGTCCAAGCGCACAGGCATCAGCAAGCTGATCGCCGCCTGCGCCTTGGCGTCTTCACGGTAGCGGAACAGATAGTCCCCAGCGCTGGTAAGGATCTTCCCACTGTCACCCTGTGGCGTTGCAACCTGCAGCACAGCCGTCATCAGTCGAATACTCCGTGGATTTCGTCCAGCGTTGGCATGGCTGCCGGCACCACGTTGAGCTCACAGTCAAGGGCTGCCAGCACTCGCGCATAGGCCACCATCCCCACCGAGAGATCGCCCTTCTCGATGGCTATAACCTTTTGCCGAGTAATGCCGGCAAGGGAGGCAAGCGCGGCCTGAGTAAGCCCGCGATTCAGGCGGCGCTGCCGAAGCTGTTCGCCAAGTCGCCGCGTGATGAGGGAGTAGTCCATGTTCTGTATACACGACAAGTTATATGAAATGTAACGTATACCGAACCAAGCAAAAAATCAAAGCGAATTGCCTACTCAAGGCCGAGAATCAACGCAATATGGGTATTCCCTTATGGAAAGTCCGAGCGAGATGGTAGGGCGAATCCAGTTCATCGGATGCGGATGCGGATGCGGCATGGAAGAAAGCCAGAGTGCGAGCGGCAAAGAGATTTCAGGAGCAGTTTCTGCGCCCAGCTCCAGCCGGCTTCGCCTCGATACGTGCCCACGATCTGAAGCACACCTTCGGTCGAAGACTCCGGGCAGCTGGGGTGACAGAGGAAGACAGGAAGGCTCTTCTAGGCCACAAGAACGGCAGCATCACCAGTCACTATTCGGCCGCGGAACTGGGCAAGCTGATTGATGAAGCCAAGAAGATTTCGGCTACCGACTCTCGAGGCCCGGCGCTGACAATACTGAGGAGAATGGCAGGATGAAAAAAGTCCCGCAAAAGTCCCTGACACAAAAAAGCCCGATTCTTGAGAAACCGGGCTAAGTCATTGAAAAATATGGTCGGGACGGAGTGATTCGAACACTCGACCCCTAGCACCCCATGCTAGTGCGCTACCGGACTGCGCTACGCCCCGACTAGGCGTGAAACTGTTTTCGTACCTCGGAAAACGTTGCGAACTATACAATAAGCTTCTGAAATATGGAAACTTTTTTGAATGAGCAGGCTATTTTTTGAGCACATGCAGGACATCTTCCAGCTCGGCAATCGTCTGCCTCATGAGCTGCTTGTACTGGGTGGTGTCATCTTTGGCCTCGTCGCCGGAAAGACGCTGGCGAGCCCCGCCGATGGTAAAGCCTTGCTCATATAACAGTGCGCGAATCTGACGAATCATCAACACATCCTGGCGTTGATAGTATCGCCGGTTGCCACGACGCTTGACCGGGTTGAGCTGGGGGAACTCCTGCTCCCAATACCGCAATACATGCGGTTTGACTGCACAGAGTTCGCTTACCTCGCCGATCGTGAAATACCGTTTGCCGGGTATGGCGGGTAATTCGTCGTTATGACTTGGTTCCAGCATACGCTTCAACCCTGGCTTTAAGTTTCTGGCCTGGACGGAAAGTCACTACACGGCGCGCCGTGATGGGGATTTCCTCTCCCGTTTTTGGATTACGACCGGGGCGCTGACGCTTATCGCGCAGATCGAAGTTGCCGAACCCCGAGAGCTTGACCTGCTCGTTGAGTTCCAGCGCCTGGCGGATCTCTTCGAAGAACAGTTCCACCAACTCCTTGGCTTCCCGTTTATTCAGGCCCAGCTCTTCATACAGACGTTCCGCCATTTCAGCTTTCGTCAGAGCCCCCATACGCTACTTCCTTAACGTGGCGTTAAACCTTTGTTCCAGGGCGGTGAGGACATCATGTGCCGCAGTACTCACCTCATCGTCATTAAGAGTGCGCGATGGATGCTGCCAGGTCAAGCCAACGGCAAGACTTTTTCTATGCGGATCAATACCTTTACCGAGATACACGTCAAATAGCTTGAGGTCAGTCAACCACTCGCCCGCGGCGTCACGGATAACCGCGAGCAATGTCGCCGCTGGCACGTCACGATCCACCAGCAGAGCCAAGTCGCGGCGCACCTCGGGGAAGCGCGACAGTTCGCGGAACTTCGGCATGCGGCCCCGAGTGATTTCCGCCAATAACAACTCGAACAGATACACCGGCTGATCGAAGCCGAGCGACTTGCCCAGCTCCGGGTGCATGGCACCCAAGAAGCCGACCAAACGACCATCACGCTCGATCTGCGCAGTTTGCCCAGGGTGCAAAGCCGGATGCTCGGCGGCAACGAAATTGAACTCGTCGCCCGCCCCAGCACTGGCCAGCAGCGCCTCGACGTCGGCCTTCACATCGTAGAAGTCGACAGTGTCGCGGCCATGCGCCCAGTTTTCCGACAGTCGACTACCGCATATCACCCCGGCGAGCATCGGCTCCTGCTTCAGCCCTTCCAGCTGACCAACGAAGCGCAGGCCGCTTTCAAACAGACGCACACGCGACTGCTGACGATTGAGGTTGTGCTCCAGCGCCTTGACCAGACCCGGCCATAGCGATGAGCGCATGGCGGCCATATCAGCCGATATCGGATTGGCCAGCATCAGCGGCTCAACGCCTGGGTGGAATAGTTCGAACAGCTTGGGATCGATAAAGCTGTAGGTAATCGCCTCCTGGTAACCGCGCGCCACCAGCAGACGACGCAGTGCCGGCAACTCGACAGCGGCCTCTGCTTTGGGCTGCGGCGCCAGCCGCGCTTGCGGGTAACGCACCGGCAGGCGGTTGTAGCCGTACAGGCGCGCCAGCTCTTCAATCAGATCGACTTCGATGCTGATATCGAAGCGGTGACTGGGAACTGTCACTTGCCACTGCCCTTCACCGTCAGCACTGATACCCAACCCCAACGCTGCCAGCAAACGGACGACCTCTGCATCGTCCATTTTCAACCCGAGCATTTGCTCGATGCGCTCGGCGCGCAGGGTCACAGGGGCGATGCTCGGCAGCTGCTGCTGATCAACCACCTCGATGATCGGGCCAGCCTCACCGCCGACGATCTCCAGCAACAAGCCAGTGGCCCGCTCCATGGCCTCACGCGCGAGCTGCCAGTCCACGCCACGCTCGAAGCGGTGCGAGGAGTCGGTGTGCAGGCCATAGGAACGCGCCTTGCCAGCAATGGCGATGGTGTCGAAGAAGGCGCTCTCGAGAAACAGGTCGCAGGTCTTGTCACTTACGCCGCTGTGCTCACCACCCATCACGCCGGCGATTGCCAGCGCCCGCTGATGATCGGCGATCACCAGGGTGTCGGCACGCAGACTGACTTCCTGACCGTCGAGCAGTACCAGCTTCTCGCCCTCCTCGGCCATGCGTACACGGATGCCGCCATTGATCTCGGCGAGGTCGAAGGCATGCATCGGCTGCCCCAGCTCGAGCATCACATAGTTGGTGATATCCACTGCGGCATCGATGCTGCGCACATCGGCGCGGCGCAGGCGCTCGGCCATCCACAACGGCGTCGGCCGGGACAAATCGACGTTGCGCACCACTCGACCGAGATAGCGCGGACAAGCCTGGGGCGCCAACACTTCGACCGGGCGCACTTCATCATGGCTCGGCGCAACCGCCGCAATCTGCGCACGGGTCACCGACGCGTCGTACAAGGCGCCGACTTCACGAGCCAGGCCGGCCAGGGACAGGCAGTCGCCGCGGTTCGGCGTCAGGTCGACTTCGATGCTGGCATCATCCAGATCGAGATAAGCCCGGATATCCTGGCCCACCTGCGCATCGGCAGGCAGCTCCATCAGGCCGTCGTTCTCTTCGCTGATCTGCAGCTCGGAGGCCGAGCAGAGCATGCCGTTGGACTCGACGCCACGCAGCTTGGCTTTCTTGATCTTGAAGTCGCCCGGCAACTCGGCGCCGATCATGGCGAAGGGAATCTTCAGGCCGGGGCGCACATTCGGCGCGCCGCACACCACCTGGAAAGTCTCTGCGCCATTGCTGACCTGACACACCCGCAGCTTGTCAGCGTCAGGGTGTTGCTCGGTACTCAGCACCTCTCCGACTACAACCCCACTGAAAATTCCGGCGGCCGGGGTGACGCTGTCGACCTCAAGGCCCGCCATCGAAAGGCGCGCGACCAATTCGTCACGGGAGACCGGCGGGTTTACCCAGCCACGCAGCCACTTTTCACTGAATTTCATTCCTGCTCTCCTAAAACTGATCGGTTACGGACGTGCGGCTCTAGCGAAATTGCGCCAGGAATCGCAGGTCGTTATCGAAGAACAGACGTAAGTCATTGACCCCGTAGCGCAGCATGGCCAGACGTTCGACACCCATCCCAAAGGCAAAACCGGAATACTTCTCGGGGTCGATACCGGACATGCGCAGCACATTTGGGTGCACCATGCCGCAGCCCATTACCTCCAGCCAACCGGTCTGCTTGCACACGCGGCAACCTTTGCCACTGCACATCACGCACTGCATATCGACTTCAGCCGAAGGCTCGGTGAAGGGGAAGAAGGATGGACGGAAACGCACACCCAGAGGTTTCTCGAAGAACACCCGAAGAAATTCTTCGATGGTGCCCTTGAGATCGGCAAAGCTCACGTTCTCGTCGACCAGCAGGCCTTCGACCTGGTGAAACATCGGCGAGTGGGTGATATCGGAGTCGCAGCGATAGACGCGGCCGGGGCAGACAATGCGGATCGGCGGCTGCTGCGATTCCATGGTGCGCACCTGTACCGGCGAGGTGTGGGTACGCAGCAACATGTTCGCGTTGAAATAGAAGGTGTCATGCATCGCCCGCGCCGGATGGTGGCCGGGGATATTGAGTGCCTCGAAGTTGTGGTAGTCGTTTTCCACTTCGGGGCCTTCGGCGATGCCGTAGCCAATCCGGGTGAAAAACTGCTCGACACGCTCCAGAGTCCGGGTCACCGGATGCAGGCCGCCAGAAGTCTGGCCGCGCCCAGGCAGAGTCACGTCGATGCGCTCGGCCGCCAGCCTGGCACTCAGCGCCACCTGATCAAGAGTCGCCTTGCGGCTGTTCAGGGCTTCCTGAACCTTGTCCTTGGCGGCATTGATCAAGGCACCGGCTTGTGGACGCTCTTCAGCCGACAGGTTACCCAGGGTCTTCATCACCTGAGTCAGTTCGCCCTTCTTGCCCAGATAGTGAACCCGCAATTGCTCGAGGGCATTCACATCGTCGGTGTGGCTAACGGCCTCGAGCGCTTGCGAGACCAGCACATCCAGATTTTCCATTTACAGACTCCAGATACGAAATAGGGGAAGAGCTCAGGCTCTTCCCCTATCGGTGACGTTTCGAACGTGCCCAAGCGTAGTAGGCCTTGGTCCGTTCGTGCACCGGGCGAACCCGGTGATTGTCGGGGACTTAAGCCAGAGTGGCTTTCGCTTTCTCGACAATCGCAGCAAACGCCGCTTTTTCGTTCACTGCCAGATCAGCCAAAACCTTACGGTCGATCTCGATGGACGCTTTTTTCAGGCCGGCAATGAAACGGCTGTAGGACAGACCGTTAACACGAGCACCAGCGTTGATACGAGCGATCCACAGGGCGCGGAACTGACGCTTCCTCTGGCGGCGGTCGCGATAGGCGTATTGGCCTGCCTTGATCACTGCCTGTTTGGCGACGCGGAATACGCGCGAACGCGCACCGTAGTAGCCTTTAGCGAGTTTCAGAATCTTTTTGTGACGCTTGCGAGCGATAACGCCGCGCTTAACACGAGCCATGAGTAATTTCCTCTATCTTGACCGATTAACGAACGCGCAGCATGCGCGCCACTTTTGCCACGTCGGACGGATGCACCATGGTGCTACCGCGAAGTTGACGCTTACGCTTAGTGGACATCTTGGTCAGGATGTGGCTCTTGAAAGCGTGCTTGTGCTTGAAGCCATTAGCGGTTTTAAGAAAACGCTTGGCTGCACCACTCTTGGTTTTCATCTTTGGCATGTTCGGTACTCCGCATTCAGTTGATAAACATAACCGCAAGGCCTGCCGTGCCCTGGTGGTTACTTCTTCTTTTTGGGGGCGATGACCATTATCAGCTGGCGTCCTTCCATCTTTGGATGCTGTTCAACCGAGCCATATTCAAGCAGGTCAGCTTCAACCCGCTTCAACAGCTCCATTCCCAGCTCCTGATGCGCCATCTCACGGCCACGGAATCGCAAGGATACCTTGGCCCTGTCCCCTTCACTCAGGAAACGTACCAGGTTGCGCAGTTTTACCTGGTAATCCCCTTCCTCCGTCCCTGGACGAAACTTGATTTCTTTAACCTGGACTTGCTTCTGGTTTTTCTTCGCAGCAGCGATCTGCTTCTTCTTTTCGAAGATCGACTTGCCGTAGTCCATGACTCGGCAAACCGGAGGGATCGCATCAGCAGAAATTTCCACCAGATCCAGCTTGGATTCTTCTGCGATTCTAAGCGCTTCATCAATCGAGACGATGCCAATTTGCTCGCCTTCAGCGCCAATTAACCGAACCTCGCGTGCCGAGATATTCTCGTTGATCGGGGCTTTCGGGGCAGCTCGTTTATCTTGTCTCATTTCACGCTTAATAATGATTACTCCACATCTTGGCGACCACGCCGGGAAACCGCCTGCGCGAGGAATTCAGCGAATTGAGCGACGGGCATCGAGCCCAGATCAGCACCTTCACGGGTACGCACGGCGACAGTTTGCATCTCTACCTCCCGATCTCCGATAACCAAGAGATAAGGAGCCTTGAGCAAAGTATGCTCGCGGATTTTAAAGCCAATTTTTTCGTTTCTCAAGTCAGACTTGGCACGGAAACCGCTTTGGCCGAGTGTTTTTTCCACTTCCAAGGCAAATTCGGCCTGCTTGTCGGTGATATTCATCACCACAGCCTGAGTTGGCGCCAGCCATGCCGGGAACGCACCTTCATAGTGCTCGATCAAAATCCCGATAAAGCGCTCGAAGGAACCGAGAATGGCGCGGTGCAACATCACCGGATGCTTACGGCTGTTGTCCTCGCTGACGTATTCGGCGCCCAAACGAACTGGCAAGTTGAAATCGAGCTGCAGGGTACCACACTGCCAGACCCGACCCAGACAATCCTTCAGCGAGAATTCGATCTTCGGCCCGTAGAAGGCACCCTCGCCAGGCTGCAGATCATAAGGCAGCTGGGCGCTGTCCAGCGCCGAGGCCAGCGCCGCTTCGGCACGGTCCCACAACTCATCGGAGCCCACGCGCTTGTCCGGGCGGGTCGAGAGCTTGAGCTGGAGGTCGGTAAAGCCGAAATCGGCGTAGACCGCCAGGGTCAGCTTGATG
The DNA here is from genome assembly GCA_030699825.1 of Pseudomonas sp. Classification (GTDB taxonomy): domain Bacteria; phylum Pseudomonadota; class Gammaproteobacteria; order Pseudomonadales; family Pseudomonadaceae; genus Aquipseudomonas. The sequence goes on from JAUYKV010000044.1 coordinate 17,886, forward strand.
AAATCCGCCGACTCGGCCTGCATCTGCTCTTCGGTACAGAAGATATGCGCATCATCCTGGGTAAAGGCACGCACACGCATGATGCCATGCAGAGCGCCGGACGGCTCGTTGCGGTGACAGGCACCGAACTCGGCCAGACGCATCGGCAGCTCGCGGTAGCTCTTCAAGCCCTGATTGAACACCTGCACGTGGCACGGGCAGTTCATCGGCTTGATCGCGTAATCGCGGCTTTCCGACTCGGTGGTGAACATGTTCTCGGCGTAGTTGGCCCAGTGCCCGGATTTCTCCCACAGCGAGCGATCCACCACCTGCGGCGTCTTGATTTCCAGGTAGCCATGCTCGTGCTGCACCTTGCGCATGTACTGCTCGAGCACCTGGTACAGGGTCCAGCCATGGGGATGCCAGAACACCATGCCCGGCGCTTCTTCCTGAGTATGGAACAGGTTCAGACGCTTGCCGATCTTGCGGTGATCGCGCTTCTCTGCCTCCTCAATACGCAGGACGTAGGCGGCCAACTGCTTCTTGTCGGCCCAGGCGGTGCCATAGACCCGCTGCAACTGCTCGTTCTTGGCATCGCCGCGCCAGTAGGCGCCGGATAACTTGGTCAGCTTGAACGCCTTGAGGAAGCGCGTGTTCGGCACGTGCGGACCACGGCACATGTCGACGTATTCTTCGTGGTAGTACAGGCCCATGGCCTGCTCGTCCGGCATGTCTTCGACCAGACGCAGCTTATAATCTTCGCCACGGGAGGCGAACAGCTCGAGCACCTCGGCCCGCGGGGTCACCTTCTTGATCACGTCGTAGTCTTTTTCGATCAGCTGCTGCATGCGCTGCTCGATCGCCGCTACGTCATCCAGGGTAAACGGGCGCTCACTGGCAATGTCGTAGTAGAAACCTTCCTCAATGACCGGGCCGATCACCATCTTGGCGCTCGGAAACAGCTGCTTGACCGCATGACCGATCAAGTGCGCACAGGAATGGCGGATGATCTCCAGCCCCTCCTGATCTTTCGGCGTAATGATCTGCAGGGTCGCGTCGCTGTCGATCAGATCGCAGGCATCGACCAGCTTGCCATTGACCTTGCCGGCCACCGTCGCCTTGGCCAGGCCGGCACCAATGGATTGGGCCACCTCGAGTACGGATACCGGATGATCGAACGAACGCTGACTGCCGTCGGGAAGAGTAATGATGGGCATGGCGCCTCCTCTCCTAGTGGTGACCTCTACCAAAGGCCACATGGGTTGGGATGAGCCAGTAAGCGATTCGGCGGTATGCCTGCCATACGGTGGCGGGAGCCTGTTAAGCCAACCAAAACCGAACCGGGGTCACTGGAGGTTTTATACGCATTAAGCAACGGCAGGATGCTTCCAGAAAGCCTGAGCACTGGCAAGCCGCCCAATAAAAAAGGGTCGCCTGGGCGACCCTTTTTATCGAATTGGTAGGCACAATTGGATTCGAACCAACGACCCCCACCATGTCAAGGTGACGGCTACTTGTGCTTAACCTGTTGATTCCTAAGAGAAAGGGTGTCTTTTTAGGCATCAATAAAGCGCGCACTCTATCATAAAAGAATCAATAAGTTAGCGTTGTATTTTCATACAGTAGTACCCCTTCCCTGCCCGTCCTGGGCACGATCACCATCCCCTAAAATATTTCGCCTGCTCCGTATTGCGTTAGTTAACTAACGCGCATATATTTAAACCCATGGAAGGCAACAGCGCCGACCCGGACGGAGCAGCCCGCATGAACGTAGAAATCACCAAGAACCACGGCCACAACACCTACACCGCAGTGGTTAACGGCCTGACCTTCGGCCCCTTCTACACCACAGGCAACCCAGAGCGTCGGGCCGTTCGCCTCTATGAGATCAGCCTGGAAGACGACACCCCCGAAGTTGGCGGAAGCGCCGGCAGCCGCATGATGCTGACCACCGGCAGCGGTGCCTGAGCAAGGAGGGTCTTCCGATGACTAATATCAAAGCCCCGCGCGACATTAAGGGCCATGTCGGCGATCAGCTCTGCTACCTCAAGAAAGGAACCGAGGTAGTTGAGAACGCAGACGGCACCTATACCATCGTTGATGCAACCGTGATGCTGGATTGGATGGAAGGCGAGCCGCTGTCACCAAGCGTTCGCCTGATTGGCGAGCGGTTCACCCCGGTAAATGCGCAAACCACCGCCCAGCGCGTCGCCGGCCACGACGCCAGGCTGATCAGTCAGGGCGGGCGCAAGCTCAACGGTATACGCCTGACTCCGTCGGCAGCTGAGGCGCTGGCCAGGCTGGAGGCGCAAGGCGAGACGGCAACGGCGGCAATCAATCGGCTGCTGACAGCGGGCGACTGATCACTCCCCCGCCCTGATCTCCCTGGCGGCACTGCACCCCGGCAGATCAGGCCGAACTGCACACGCCCTGGCCTGCCAGTATTTCAGTTTTGCCCGGTCGGCGATGATGCCGGCGCGGATATCCCAAACAGACTGTCCAGCAGCTCCAGTGAGTTCGACGGACTCTCCATCGCCCAGGCTGCCGGGGCTGGTTCCGGTTGGCACTCCGTCGCCAGGTACCGGGCGGGTGGCCTGGATGTGCAGCCGCTTGCGCTCAGCATCAGCGCCAGCATAGAGGCGGCGTAGGCGTTCGTTCTCGGTTTGTGCATCGGTCAGCTCCTGGTGTTCCTGTGAGTCGAGGGCGGCTAGGCGCTGTTCGAGCGCCTGGCGTTTGTTCTGCTGGGCCTGCAGCTGATTGGCGGCGGCGCGGGCGATTTCGCCAAGGGTGTGGGCGTGGGTGCTGGCCTGTTCGGCGAGCTGCTTGCCGTAGGAATTCGCCTGCCACTGCCAGGCGCCGGCGGCGGACAGGGTCATGAGCGCGGCCATGGCGAGGCCGAGCAGCAGCAGGCGGTATTGCTGCAGCAGGGCGATCATGCCGTCACCGCTGCCAGTGCCTGCGCGTACAGCGCATCCCATGTCTGCCGATGTGGTTTGCCGGGGCGCCAGGTGCGCAGGTACAGATCCCAGGCGCCGTGCTCGTCGCCCAACTCCGGCAGCGCGAACGGGTCGGTCCACAGCAGCAGGCGCGCCAGCGCGGCGGCCAACACATCATCATGCTCGATGGCGACATGCACCGCCTCATTGACCGGCTGCACGTCGCGGGCATCGCATACCGTCACGGCAATGTCGCGGGTCAGTGGATGGCGCAGCACGCCATGCACCATGCCGCCGCCGCGCTCGGCCTGCCAGTAGCTGCGGGCTGGGCCTTTGACCTGGCGTCGATGGGTGAATCTGGATTCCTGCAGGCCGATCGCCAGCAGCATCACCTCAGCCTGCGGGCTGGTCATGCGGGCAGGCAGCAGCAGGAGCGCCGGCTCGATTGCTGAGCGGCGGATTTCAGAGAGCGTCATGGGAAACTCCAGGCGTAAAAAAGCCCGCACTTGGCGGGCATGGGTGGTTATTGCCGGAATATCCGTCCGGCCGTTTGGCGGCTAAACCTCAACGTCATACTGCGGCAGGCTCGGTGCCTGCCCAGTGATCTGGCCGTCGATGATGAAGGCCTTCAGGCCTACCGCCACGTCGACGCCGCGTGCCGATATCTGCACGCCGTTGCGTAGCTCGACGATGCTGGTACCGGTGGCGGTGCTGATGCTGATCACCTCGCCTACCGAGCGGCTGCCGCCGGGGAGTAGGCTTCGGAAACGTACCCATGGGTTGACCGTGGCCATCAGGCACCTCCGGCGTGGTGGCGTTCGAGGCGTAGCACTTGGCTGACGCGGCTGGCGCCGATGCCGTCGGCGCTGATGTCGACGCCCAGGCACAGGCCGCGCCAGGTGTCGCCGGGGTCGCGGACTTCGCAGAGCATGCCCGGCTCGACCAGCCCGGGCGCGCTGCCCACAGGGAACAGTGGAATGGTGCGGCTGGCGATCTCCTGATGGCCACCCTTGCTGATTTCGCTGATGCCGCGCGAGCGCGCTGCATCCGTGGCGGTGATCAGGTCGTCGAACACATCCGGGGCAGGCTTGTTGCCCGCCGTACCTTGGCGGCGCACATCTACCGCTACGCCGTGGCTGGTACCGCTGACGTAGACGCTGTCCCATTCCGGCTGGGGCGTCCACTCGCCGCTGGAGTCGGTGATGATCTCGGCCGGGATGATGCGGTCCATGATCGCACTGCTCCACCACCACACCGCCTCGCGGTAGCGCGGCAGCACGGTGAGCGCGTCGCCCTCCCGCGCCGGGCGCACGAATGCACCCGCCGCCTCGGCCACGCGGGCGATCACCTGCATGGCGGTTTGGTCCTGGTAGGTCAGCGCGCCGGCCGGGATGCTCCAGTCGGGCGGGCCGATGCCGGTGGCGTCCCAACTCAGGGTGAAGCCGGTGAACAGCAGCTGATCCTCGGCGGCCTGGCGGGCGTTGATGTCTACCGCGTTGACCGCGCTGCGCATCGGCGCGTAAGGCCCGGCCAGTAGCTGGGTGCGGCTGTTGCCGCTGATGCTGAACCGCTCGGCCGGGAACTTGGCGGTGCTGCTGTAACGCTCCACCAGGAAGGTCCAGACCCAGCCGTTGATAGTCAGCTCCAGGGTTTTCGGGCCGTTGGCATCCGGGCGCACGAGGTTAAGCGAGGTGCGGCCGAACAGATCGGCGCTGAGCTTCCAGCTGAAACTGTCGATATCCAGACCGGCCTTGATGCCGGTGGCATCCACGGGCGTGCGGTCGGGCAACACCACCAGGCTGACGCTGTTGGCGATCATGTAGGTCTCCAGTATGTCCGGCTCGGCCGGCGGCTCGATGATGATCACCGGGCCGTTGTAGTCGGGATAGGTGATGCCGGTCGGTCGTGCATCGGTCGGCGTGCCCCAGCCCCAGGGCAGCGAGCGGCCCCAGTCGAGCTGCTGCGGCGTGCCGTGGCGGATGCCGACACGCTGGTCGCGCGGCTGGGTTGGCCGTTCGCGCAGGCTGCGGCCCAGGCGGAAGTACACCGGCGGGTTGCGAGCCGGCTGGTAGCGGGTGCCGTTGAAGCGGAACGCCAGCGGCTGGGCGCCGGGGCGGTACGGCGGCAGCTGCTCGACGTACAGCCACTGGTTGCCGTAGCGATCGGTGTCGCGGTGGCGGCTGGCGGTACCGGCATCGGTCGGGATGCCGATCTGCCAGCTCAGCCGCAGCTGGACCTGGTCGAGCGGGATAGCCGGTTGCCAGGCATCGGCGGTACCGGCATCGCGCACGCCAGGGGTGCCCCAGGGCGAGGCAGTGGCGGCGGCCGACATCGGCTTAGCTGCCGACCACTGCTCGCCCTGGCCGCTGTCGGTTGGTGCGCCCACGCTCCAGGTCGAGCCCATGGCGGCATCCTGCGCCGGCGCCTGTTGATGGCTGAGCAGCACCCGCATCTCGCGCGGCGGTACCGAGCGAAATGCAGCTACTGTCGCGGCATCGGCCGCATCAGCCGCCGACCACCCTGCCCGCGCGGCAATGCACAGCCGCGGCGGCTCGGGGTAGATCACATCGACATGGCGCGCACGCAGCTCAAACACCAACGGCACCGGCGGCTGGTAAGGCCCGGTGAGGCGAAATCTCTGCATGGGGTGTGCTCTATTCGACGAGGGTCATTTTCAGCGGGCCGTGGCCTACCGGCTGGTAGTACGGCCGCGCCTTGGCGGTGGCCCCGCCGATAGCACCTTCGGTGCCGTCGCCGCTATCCGCCCACCAGGTAGGTTCAGTCGCGCCGGAGTTGCCGGCCGTGACGATCTCGTAGACGTAGCCGTTGTTGACGGTGGGGCGGATCTTGGTCCCCAGCTCCAGATCAGTTCCGGGTTGCCACACCAGGCCAGGGAAATCAGCGGCAAAGGCGAAAATATCACCGCCACCGTAAACTTCAGTTTCTACGCGGAACTCCCCCAATGCATTAGATGTGGCGTATCCCATAGCTACGAATGCATTGCCGCGGCGCTCAAAGGCATACACCTCGGAATTTGCGATGGGCAGCACGTTGCCCAGCAATGGGTGGATCTGCTCAACGTAGCCGTCCAGGTAGGCCTGATCGCCTTCGATTGCCGGCCCACCACCGCCACCAGTGGTCGCATCAACGGTGATATTTATGCTCAACCCATCCACGGCAACACCATAGCGCCGAGTGACCGCTGGCGAACGCCGCAGCACAGGGTTGAAAGTCACAGCCCCGCAAACTACTGGGGTACCCGCCCAAGAAAGGCCCGACAGTGATCCAGTCATGCCCGTCTGCTGGGCGATGTAGGAATAATCAGAGGCTACCGGCGCAAACCATAACGATCCGGCCGCTACAGTTCTGCCTGCACTGACCGGGTTAGCCGTGACTTCCTCTGAGCAAAGAAGCATAAATCCGGCGTTCTTGGGCAGCCTAAGCACAAATGTGCCAGCACCAACGCCATCGGTGGTGCCCACAAAACTGATCGCACCCAGGCTCTCAGCCCAAACCATGCGCACCGCCGCAGCACCGGACACATACGTCAGAAGGTTGAGCGTGATCACATCAAAAGGCGCGGGCTTTACAAATCCCTGATCCTCATGCCAACCCGCAAGACTAAAAGCGCCAGCTGCCAAGGCGTCGATATTTGCCAGCGTGTACGCAGTGATCCTCACCACTCCGGCAGGGAGCGTAGTTGTGGAAACATACGCATAGGCATGCTCAACGGTAACACCCACAAAACTCTCACCTGCCGAATACCAAACATCTGCGGCACTCAACGGATCTTGCGGCGCAATAGTGACCCGCCGAAATACCCGAGACACCAGCGACAAACCCGTTGCACCACCAAAAAGAGCAAAACTACCAGCCCCTAAAACCCTCAAATTTATAGAAACGTCCTGAAGGGAGCAGAATGAAAACATCATTCCGGTCATGGATCTTCTATCGATAGCAATACTAAGATGGATATTTTGCCAATGCACATTGCGCGACCAACAGCGCACGCCACTGCCAGAAAAATAGAACTGAAGGCCAATACTAAAACCGCCACCGTCCACGAATTTTGCGCCAGGTGAGCCCGTACTACTCTGGTCATGGCCGGACGAATAAAAAGCGCCGGCCCCAAGCGTCCAGGGAATATCCTGAGTGACCCGGAAGTAACCGCTAGCGGCATCCATCAACTGCAGAAGGTGAGCCGTAGCCGAAATTAACCACGGATCGCTCTGAGTGCCGGAACCTAACAAGGTAATAGCCATCAGTCTGCATCCCCTCTAACCTGAATCTGAAAGGTGTCGTCCTCAACCGTGCCCTGGCCTGCCAGCACGGTGCGGCAGATCCACAGCGGGCCGAGGCATGAGTCGGTGTTGAAGCGAATCGCGTTACCCGCCGCCCAGCCGAGCCCCCAGCCATCCGCAGCAATGGTGAAGTACGGCGCGCCGTTGGCGGGGTTGATCGGCGCGCAGACAGCGCCCGTGCTGCCGGTGTCGACGATGCCGAGCTGCTGCTCGACCACCTGATAGGCGCTGCTGCTGGTGAACACCAGCGCCCACTTGCCAGCAATCGCGCCCTTGTTGGTGACGATGGGCGGGTAGTTGAGCTGGTCGTACTGGGCCGTGGTGCTGTCGCCAATCCGGCTGTCGCTCCAGTTCGGCGCCCCGCTGCTCCAGGTTTTTTGCGCAAACCATTTGTACAGCCGTGCCTGCAGGTCGCCCCAGGCCACTGCGCTGGAAACCTTCGCCTCAGCGGGCGGCAGATCCCACGGCAGCGGGCTGTTGATGCCGAGCACGCCGCTGATCTGCACCTCGGTGCACACGGTCATGTGTTCCACGCGGTCGAGAGCCTTGAGCGGCGGTACCAGCGGCACGCCCAGGGCATCGTTGAGTGTCAGCGGGTCGGCGAACGCCAGGCGGCCGAGTAGCTTGTCGACGGTGTAGGCCTGCGGGTCGAGCGCCACGCCGTTGGCATCGAGTACCTCGATGTCGGCCTGGTGATCGCGCGCCAGGCTGACGACCTGGCCGGCGGTTGGCGTGTCGAGGTTGGTTTCGGCGGTGTGGTGAATGACCAGCACCTCGCCTTCACGGTAGATCGGCACGCGGCCATCGGCCGGTAGGCGCACCGGGTCGAGGCCGATCAGGTCGGCATTCAGCGGCAGCGATGTATAGAGCACGGTGTTGTAGCGCAGCAGCAGCGGGATCACCGGGATCTCACTGTTGCCGCTGGTGTCGGCCGGGTCGCTGGTGAAGCGCACGCGGATGATGCCGGTGGTGATATCGACAGTGCCGTAGACCACTGGGCCGTTGAATTCGCCGTTGTTGTTGGCGGTGGCCACCACAACACCAGCGGTGTCGGCGCGTACCACGGTGAGCTGCAGGCTGGCCGGGCGCAGCGGTGCGCCGGGAGTGCGCCAGGTGGCGCCGGTGACGGCGAAGCCTGAGTTGGTGGTTAAGCAGCCCAGCAGGCTGATGCTGGCACTGGCGCCGGCCGGGTAGCTGTTGAGCCGCGCTTCGCCAGCGGCATAGTCGACGGTGCCGACCGCCACCCCGGCGTTGGTCTGGCTGCTGATGTTCTTGTAGAGCACGCCGTCGCGGTCGACGTAGGTCTCGCCGCCCCAGCTGAGGATGAGCGAGCCGGGCAGGATCGGCTCTTCGACCGCGGGCAGCAGATCGAAGGTCAACTCGGGCGCGGGCTGGCTGTCGGTTTGCGGCCCGTAGCTGGTACCGGCCGGCTGGGCGCGCAGCACCAGGGTGCCGCCGAACTGTTCCTGCAGGGTGGTGGCGGTGCTGATCAGTTTGATATCGGACATGTGGGCCTCTTAAGCGGAGAACGACCAAAGACGGCTGTCGTTCTGGTAGGTGTATTCGACGTACTGGTAGTCGCCGCGCACGCGCAGGGTGAACACGCCGGTGTTGTAGTCGAGGGTGCCGACGTAGCCGACCCAGCCACCCGCGCCGTTGTCCTGGGCGGTTTTCTCGATGGTGTAGGTCGAGTCATAGCTGGTCTGGTTTTTCACCGAGGGCACCGCCTTTTTGCGCACCACCGACCAGCTGGCCTGCACCGAGCCGGGCTGCAGCGGCGCGCCGGGGATGGTGCCGTTGACGGTGCCTGCGCCGTCCGGCGAGGGGGTGAGTACGGTGTCGCCTGTCGCGCCCTGCTGGTAGCTGTACTGGATCGCGCTGCCGGTGTCTGGCGTGCTGGTCAGCTCCATGTCCAACTCGCCGGTGGCGTAGACGATGATGCCGCCTGCCGCGCCGGTGAGCGCACCCAGGCCGTTGTCGTAAATGGTTTGGCTGACGCCGCCGACCAGATAGGTGGCGCTGAGGCTGCCCGGGTTGATGCCGTCGTGCGGCAGGCGGTGGCGGATGCGCGCCTTGGCCGGGATGCCCGCGCCGGTGCGCTGGGTAAATTCGGCATCGTTCTGCGACACGTAGCTGTAGATCAGCGCCGAGCCGACATCGGGCAGGGCATTGAGGGTGAACGACACGCTGCCAGTAGCGAAAGCGATGGTGCCGCTGCCCTCGCCCTCCAACTCGCCGTCGCCGGGGTCGCGGATCTCCTGCCATTTGCCGAGGGCCATGTAGCTGATGCTCAGCGTGCCCGGTTTGGGCTTGGCCAGGGCCAGGGCCAGGGTGTAGGCGAAGCCGCGGTTGGCCAGGTCGATGACGATCTCGCCGGTAACGGTCGGGCCAGTAACGCCAGCGGCCGGGGTGTAGGTGACGCTGGCCGAGCCGGTGAAGGCGGTGGCGCGGTAGGCGTCGATCTGGCCTGTCTGGTAGTCCACGGTGATCTTGGTGAAGCTGGCACTGCCGCTGACCGGGCGGAACTCGCCCTTGCCGTCATCGGCATAGACGCCTGAGCTGATGTTGAGGCTGATGCTGCCCGGCAGCGCGCCGGTACCGAGAAAACTCCTCGACTGGCCAGCGGTGACCGAGGTAAATGTCAGCGCGGGCGAGCGCGCCGCACCGGCGGCGATCATCTGCCGGCGGCTGTAACCGCCGAGCTGGTCGATCAGCGGAGTCTCTTTGGTGTTGCTCGGCACCAGGGAGGCATACACCGACGCGACCTTGACGCTGAGATCGCCCTGGGCCACGGCGGCGGCCAGGGGGCTGATGCCGAAGTAGCGCGCAGCATCGGCCACCTGGGTGCCGAGGACGCTGGCCTTGGCCAGGCCGGCACCGTTGGTGGAGCTGGTACCGCCCGGGGTGACCGAGCCGCCCGGGTAGGTTTGCAGCAATGCCGCGCTGATGCCGAGGTTAAGCCGGCGGCGCGGCAGGGTCAGGTAACTGCCGCCCGAATATTCGTAGATGAAGTTCTCGACGATCGCTTCGACAGCGGTGATGCGCACGTACTGGTTGTTGCTGCCACTGACCAGCTGGTAGACCTCGCCGATCTCCGGCACGCGGTGTTCCTCGCGCTGCACGCCGGTAAGCGCGCGCTGGCCGGTGAGCTGGTTGCCGAGCAGCTCGAACTGCGCAGCCGTGCCGGGCACCACATAGTTCTCGATGCTGTTGCGGGCGGCCAGGCGTTCGTCGGTTTGGCTGCCGGTGTTGAACAGCACCACGCTCACGCGCGGGTCGCTCGGGCCTTGGGTGAGGATGGCATGGGCACCGAGGTAGGCATCGGCGTTTTCCGCCACGACGCCGGCATAGGCCTTGCGCAGGGCGATGCGGCCGAGGGTGCGGTCGAGGCGGGAGATGTCCGGGAACAGGTTGTTTTCCTGGCCGTCTTCCACGGCCTGGCCGGTGGCGCGGCCGCCGCCGTCGTCTTCGTCGGTGAGGCGCTGGGCTTTGAGCAGTTTTACGTCGAGGACGTTGATCGTCATGCCAATCTCCGGGCATTAAAAAACCCGCACTGGGCGGGTTCGGGGATGGGGTGCGGGTTATGGGTCGGGCGTTACGGGCGGCGCAACGGTGAGCAGGCGCAGGGTCAGTTCGTACAACGCATCGGCGCCGGGGTTGACCTGCCGCCACAGCGGCTTGGCCTCCAGGGCTGCGCCGCCCGTGCGGTTGAAGATGACGCTGAACTCGCGCCCATCCGGCAGGGTCAGCGGCATGACGCGGCCGGGTTGATCGCGCAGGATCTCCAACTGCCGCACCAGCGACAGCTCAAACCAGGCGGCGCCGTTACTGCTCAGGGTGATGGGGCGGCCGTGGATCTTGACGCCCTCCTGCACAATCAGGTTGCCGGCCAGCGAGCGCTCTTGTTCCTGCGCCACGGCGTCCCAGTCGAATTCATCCGTCCATTCCAGCTGATCGCCGGCCAGGTCGTAGTGTTCGTCGAGCTGGATGCTGTCGAGCATCATGGCCATTTACAGACTCCTCAGCCCGGCATCCTCGAGGATGCTGAGCAGGTTGGTTTCGTCGCGATCGTTTTGCAGCGCCACGTTCACCGCCTGGCCGCGTGCCGTTTCCAGCCGAATGATTTTTGCCGGCTGCTGCTGCGCTTGCGCCGGCGCGGCCTTGGCGGCTTCCTCTGTGCGTTTTTGCTGGGCATCCTGCAGGCGCTTGTTGGCGGTGGCGGCTTCGATCTCATCCAGCGTTTGCAGGGCTTTGCGTAGATTGCCAACAGAGGCGGAGTCGCCGGTCTTCTGCGCCTCGGCCTGCTGGGCGCGCAGTTCGTTGCGGCGGCTGTCGAAGCGCGCGCGCTCGATCTCCTCCTGAGTGCCATTGAGCTGCAGCAGTTCCATCTGCAGGCTCTCCAGGGTGCCGCGCGTGGAGTCGCCGAGCTGGTCCATGCGCTGCTTGGCGGACGCCAGGGCGCTGTCGAGGCTGCTGAGGTCGGCGTCGTTGAGCAGGTTTAGGCTGCCGCTGGCACCGCCCGCACGCCGGACGAACTGCTCGAGGGTGATGCTGCCGTCTTCATAGCCTTCCATCAGGCGCTGCAGGCTGGCTTTTTGGGCCAGGTATTGCAATTGCACCTGCTGGCTCTGCACCCGGGTCTGCGTCATCCAGTCGCCGAGAGCGCTCATGCCGACCGTGCTGGCCGATGCCTGCCACGCGTCCAGCTGCTCGCGCGCCTTGGCCAGCGACTTGGTTGTGGCATCCAGGCTGCTGGTATCCATGGACAGGTCGATAGTGGTGATGCCGCGCAGCTTGTCGTAGGCGGCCAGGGCCGCAGCACTCATCGCCGCCAACGGCTCACGCGCGCGGGTCAGCACGCCGCCGAAGAAATCTTCCATGGCGCCCATGTCGCGCTTGGTTTCTTCGCCGGACTTGCGGTTGCGCTCCATGGCCTCGCCACTGGCGCGGCGCTCTTCTTCCATGCGCTTGCCGGAAATACGGCGCAGCTCTTCGTTGGTGACGATGCCGTCTTCGAGCGCTTCGTTGTAGGCGATCTGCGAATCAGTGAGCTGCTTACCTGCATCCTTGCCGGCCTTGCCGGTTTTCTCGATCTCGCCCTTGAGTTCCTTCTGGCGATCGCTGGTTTTCTTCAACTCCTCGTTGTACTGCTTGGCGGTGATCTCACCGTCACCGTAAAGCTTGCGCAAGGCCGTGCGGATGGCATTGATGTCGACATCAGTTTTGGCATTGCTGATAGCGGCCTGCACCTGGGCGAGGTCGCCGAGCTTGTCTTCCAGGCCGGAGATGCCGTCTGCGGTGCCTTTGGCAACCTTGCCTAACTCGCTGAGCTTTCCGTTCAACAACCCGGTGGCTTGCTGGTATTGCTCCAGGCTGAGCTTGCCGTCCTGGTAGGCCTTTAGCAGCGCCGAGCGCAGGCCTTCGAGCTGCTGCAGCGACTTAGCATCACCGATCAGGTTGACCGCGTTGGCCATATCGGTGATTGCTGCCCGACCACTGATCGCGGCTGAAATAGCAGCATCCTTAACGCGCTGCTGCTCATCTACCAACAGATCAGACGCTGCCTTCTCAATAGCAACCCTTTCAGCAGCGGCAGCGGCAGCGGCATCGACCTGCTGCTCCGCTGCCGTCTTAGTAGATTCCGTCATCTTGCCATTAGCGGCATCCCAGGCGGCGGAGATATCCTTGCCGTCTTGCTCAATTTGCTCAACAAAGCCATCGGTCATGCCATCCAGCACGCCCCGCGCCGTCTTAACAGCTGCGCGCAGCTTTTCCCCACCGATGACATCTGGCAGAAGCTCAGCAACCTTTCCAATCAGGCCGAGCACTTCGCTGAGCTTATTGGTAAATAGAGCCGCAAAGCCCGCAACACCCGAAGTTAAACCATTGAACAGCGACCTGAACGGCAGAACAAACGCCATGACCGACTGCGTCGTTTCATCGATTTTTGTGCCGAACGTATTTAGCCAACTCGTGCTGTCGTCGGTCAGCTTGTTGAAATCAACATCAAGCAGCTTTTTCGCGAAAACCTCGACCTTTTCAGCCCCCTTTATGAAGGCCTTGCTCAGCGACTTGGCCAGGGCATCCAGCCGACCATCCTTGTCCATCTGGTCGATCTTGTCGGCGACCTCACCGAGCTTTTTCTTGACGAAGTCCATAGCGCCGGACTTGGAAATGCGCTCCTGAAAATCTGCCCAGGCATCCTTGAGATTGCTGACTCGGCCGGTCAGCGTGCCCATGGCGTCAGCCGCTGCGCCCTGCGAGCTCTTGCCAATCTCGGCGATCAGGCCCTTGATCACATCGCGCCCCAGGCGACCTTCGCTGGCGAGTTTTTGCAACTGGACGGTGTTCTTGCCGGTGACCTTTTCCAGCAAATCCCAGACCGGCACACCGCGCTCGACCAACTGCAGAACCTCTTCGGCCTGCAGTCTTTGTTTGCCATAGGCCTGGCCGAGGGCAGAGGCGATGCCCGTCAGGCGTTCCATGCCGCCGCCGAGCTCTTCGTTCTTGTCGACCACGGCTTGCAACGTGCCGTCCAGCGGGTCGAGCCCGTAGGTTTTCAGCAGCGCGAAGGCTTCGGTGACGTCCTGCACACCCAGCGGCGTGTCTTTGGCAAATTGCTTGATCCACGCAGTGGCTTGCTCACCACCGGCAATGCTGCCCATCAGCGAGGCCATGCGCTTGTCGAGCAGCTCGAACTGATCGCCGGTCTTGAGCATCGAGAGGATGCCATCGCGGACAATGTTGAGGCCCTTCTGCACCAGGCCAAACGCGGCGTTCAAGGTGACGTAGGCGGCGGCGAAGGCCAGCACCTGCTTAACACCGCGCGACATGACCTCGCGACCTGCGGCAATGCGGGTATTGTGTTCGGCAGTCGTACGGCTGGCGGCCGCCTGATCGCGCTGCAGGGCCTTGAGCTGCTGGCCGTTGTCCGACAATGCCTGCTTGGCCTTGTCCACTTCGGCGGCCAAGCGCTTCTCTTCGTCGGCCAGTTTGCTGGTATCGACGCCAGCGGCTTTGGCTGCTGCCTCCTGATCGGCCAGCGCGGTGTTCAGGTTGAGCAGTTGCTTGCGGGTACGGCTTGCCTCGCGCTCGGCCTCTTTGAGCGACTGTTGCAGGCCGGCAGCTTCCGGGCTTTCGCTCAACGCCTTGCGCAGATCGGTGACGCGCTGCTCGGTTTGCTCGAGCGAGCGTTGCGATTGCTCGACGGCGCGCTGGGTGCTCTCCAGCGCTTTGGCCAGGCCACGTGCATCCTTGGCCGAGTCCAGCGCCTTGCCCAGGCCTTCGGCCTCCTCGCGCAATGCCTCCAGAGCGGCCGCGCTTTTCTTGGCCTCAGGCGACAGCTCGTCTTTGCCGCGCAGGACGAACTGAATCAGGCGCTCTTTGATGCCGGCCATTCACTTTTCTCCAGGTATAAAAAAACCCGCCGGGGCGGGTTTATTGAGTTTTGTATAGTGTCAGTCGAAAGGCTTAACACTTACGTCCGCAAGCGTTGGCCCTTCAAAGGTGCAACTGATAAAAAAACGATTCTCTGCGCCAAATCCATTAGTGGCGGTCAGCGTGCTGGTAAAGGTAGAGATACCGTTAGGCCGGGTAACAAAATTCGCATCCAGTATCCTGGAGAAGTCCACGGAAGCCGGGATCAGCGCGCGCGCCTTTGCAGCCTGCTCGCACGCTCTATTGGCGGCGCGCTCAGTAACTGCAACAGCTGCGGACGGGGTAGCGCCACCTTGTATATCGGCCATGGTGAAACGAACCACCTCAGGCACCTGGCTATCGCCGCACTGCACAAAAAACGAAGGGTTGCCTGCGCTGCCTTGGGTCGAAGACTTACCTGCTGTATTAGGGTCGATTCGCTGTCGACACGCCGAATGCTGTTCACTCAGACGGTTCAACATTTTTGCTACATCATTCTGGTATCTCGGCTCGACCATGAAAAGGTCGGCAGGCCGGATACCACCTACTATCCGCTCATTAGAACCCGCTGCAGCACCGCCGCAGGGCGTGTCCGTGAAATTTACGCGGCCTGCAGTATCAACACACTTATAAATGCCAGAGGCCGACGCCAAGCCCGGCAGCATCGCCAATATAGCCAGTAAGTAGCGCATTCAGAATCCCTCCCAATTGATATTGGGAGGGACTTTAGCCCAGCCTCAAGCAATAGAGCCAGCTATGCGGCGTTTCTGCCTGAAAGGAAAAGACCCGCGCACTGCACAAACTGAATGGCCGCCTCCTTTCCCTTGCGCGCCGCATCGCGGTGGGTATCACCCGCTGCCAAGCTGTCATGCAGGGCGCGGCGAAACACGAACTGCAAGTTTGTCAGCAGCAAGCGCTGCTCAATCGTCAGGGTCCCGCGTTCGCCACTGGCCAGCCCCATAACTGAATTGATCGCTTTGTTGACGTTGATGTGAAATATCCGCTCTGGTGTTTTGCTGCCGCATTGCTCGGCACGCAGCGCCAGCGCCCTGACCTCTTCGTGTAGCTCGCGGTATAGCGGCAGGTACTGAATGTCGGTTACTGCAGTGCGCTCGCGAGCCTCTCGGAAGGCCATCACCAGATTCGCCTTCAGGTCTACCACCTGCTCGGTATTGCGTGACAGCGATAGCAGGAAGTAGGCCTGGTCTTCGTTGAGGATGGCGAAGCGCTCGGCCTTACCGCCACCCTGGGCGCGGGAGCCAACCTCCGTTTGAAACGGAAGATGGCCAAAGCGCTTGAACTTGTCGGCGTACCGCTCAATCAGCTCCATGGTGTTCTTGTGCCGATTCCCCAGCTGCGCGGCCAGCACCCGTGAATCAACGCGGGCTTCGCCCCTGGCCTGAATAACGATGACATCGCTCATGCTGCAATCCCCCGAGCCACAACCTGCTGCGGCCGTAGACCACCAAGCCCCTGCCGGCGCTCAATCTCGGCGAGCATGTCTTTCAGCTCAGCGTCCAGCGCACTGGCCGCGCGGCTCATGCTCTGCATGTGCTCGACGGTGGCGCCGTACAGTGCTGGGTTAAGGCCGGAGACGCCTTTGCCGATACCTTGCTGCCAGCGGTAGCCCACCCAGGCGACGGAATGCAGCAGGTGGCGGACCTGGGCAGCCTGAAAGTCGGTGAGCTGAAACGCCGCCGGCGCTTCCTCCTTCGCCAGCCACTCCCCTTCCAGTGCGTAGGCCGCCACAAAGTTGCAAGCGTCGGCGAGACAATCTGCCGGTATCAGGTCGGTACGCTGCACATTGAAGCGAGAACGAAGGCGACTCTTCATGGTGTGCTTAAAGCTGCGCTGCAAACCGGCCGGCACCGGGCTGGCTTTCTGGTCTATCACACGGCCCAGCACATTCACGCCGCTGGTGCCGATTACGGTACCCACCAGATCCGCTTCACTGATACCAAGCTGCTCGGCCATCCAGTTGAAGGCCGTGATATAGGCCTCTTTGATCTGCGCTGCCTTCTTGCCGGTGAAACCCATGACCAGAAACATGAAGCCGTCCTTGGTCATTTCGCACGCGTCGTACTGGTTGCCACGGTGGTCAAATTTAACAGCCGAAAAGTTGGCGGTTAAAAATTGATCAGAGCATTCAAGGCCGCGCAGCTTGTCCATGACGTGCTTGTGCTGCTTGTCGAACGCCTCGGCAACCTTGATTGAGGTGGTGCGCGCCTGACCAGCGCGGGCAGCTACAAACTCCCGGAGGTCAATGACTGTCGAAGCCTGGACATTGCGATCTGCTGCATTTGCGGTACTATTCATCTCGTGATCCTTTTCCGAAGTTGTCACACCTGAAGCCTCAAGCGTTGCTGCGCTTGGGGCTTTTTCATGCCCGCTTGCTTTTCTCATCCTGCGCCCTCGACTGCTCTAGCCTAAAAATCACCTCAGCAGTCCTGCTGCGATGATTTTCCTTTGCCTTCTCATCTAGGTGCTCCAGCAGGCTGGCCGGGTACCTCATGTTCACTTGCGGGTCTTTCCTGCTCATCGCGCCACCTCTACATATAGCACTTTGCTTTGAATCGATTAAAGCATTCTGCTTTGTTGCTGTCTATAGCGTCGTGCTACACAATCCGCGCCATGACCAAGCCCGATCTACAAGTGAATTTCCGAATGCCAGCCGACCTAAAGGCGCGGCTTGAGAATGCCTCAAAGGAAAACCATCGATCCCTTACATCGGAGGTTGTTGCTCGCCTCGAAGCCAGCTTCGCTTCCGATGTGCAGCCTGCCTGGGCGGCCCCAGACCTCGGGGACATCACAACTCGTCCCGAGCCTGCTGAGCTGATCCAGATGATGGAAGCAATGCAGTCGTCTCTAATGGCAATCCAGAAGCAGATTTTCAGCCTCAGGGAAGTCGTGAAAGACGAGAAAGCTACGCCCAAGGAATAGCCACCAACCAAGGAACGGTTATGAAACTCGACCGAGCACTGCAACTGCGCATCCTTCAGGTTTTGGCCGCCAGCTATCCCGAGCCGTTCTTCAGGTTCCCCGGGAATAATGATCTGGGGGCAAACCCCTATGAAGTCATTACCAATTTGTTTTATCTGCATGAGCACAAGCTGGTCGCCTGCAAATTCATGCATGACGACGATGGACTAGACATTAATGGTTCAGTCCGCATTACCGCCGACGGCCTTGATTTTCTAGAAGCAGACGGCGGCTTGAGCGCCATCCTCGGCACGGTCACCATCAAGTTCCACGAAGAGTCGCTAAAGCAGCTGATCGAGCTCCGTTTAAGCGAGGCGCCGCTGCCCACGGAAGAGAAGCATCGCCTGCTTCAATCTGTGCGAGAACTTCCCGCCGACTCCATAAAACACCTGACAACGCGACTACTGGACCTGGGCATGGACAATCTGCCCCGAGCAGTTGAGTTAATTCGTACAGTCCTAACGTGACGCCGTCTAGCCCCTCCTCTTCTCCCGCCCTTTCTAGCACCGCATAGCCAAGGCGCTCACCAGTTTTTCGGCTCCATAGCGCCAAGCAAAGAGTCGGGTCCAGTTTACCGGGCAGATAGAAAAACCCCTCGGTAGTGCCGTCCACATCACGGCCAGCAGCAAAGACCATACGTAGTCCAGACTGGATAACGGTGTTCATGCCTATCTCCTTCAGCTCAGTTGCGCGGCCATCCTTGGCCCGCAGCATCAAGCCGACTTGTTGACCATCTGCATCTCGCAGAACTTGGAGATGTCGTTGCTGATCACCAACGGATCTGCCAGCAGCTCGGCGTTGGCTTCGAGCTTGATGTACTCCTGGCCGAACACGTTGAGCTGGCTGATCAAGCCAAGCTTGGCGCGGCGCGGACGCAGGCTGAACGGCTCGCCGGATTGGGCGTCGTTGAGGCCGGCGATGTAGAACTCCAGCTCAACCTGGCTACCGTTGAGCAGTTGCAGGGCATCGGCGGCCAGCTTGGTGTAGGTGGCTTTAATGCCGGCCACGGTGATGGCGCTGCTGGCGGTGACGATGATGCCGTGCGGGCTCAGCAGGTAGTCGGTACCGGCCACCAGGGCAACATCGGCGGCGGTGACGATTACCGGGGCAACGCTGAGGTCGGGCAGGTTTTTGAACGGGATCAACTCGCCCTCGACGCCGGCGCAGGCTAGCACTTCGGCGGTGACCACGCCCGCCGCTACCGAGTTGACAGTGGCGCGGGTTACGCGGGCGACGTTGGTGGCCGTCAGGTCGTACATGCCGATCGCCGCGGTGACATCGGTCACCACTTCGCGCACGTTGCGGTTGCCGCCGCCGCCACGGTAGTTGGGCAGCTTGGTCTGGTTGGTGGCGAACGACAGGTTGAAAGTGTCGCAGTTGCCGATATCCAGCAGCGGGTCGGCGGATTGGTAGGCGCGGGCGTAGATGATGCCCTCGCCGGCGAAGGAACGGTCAATCTGGGGCATGGAAATATCTCCTGGAAGGAAGGCGGGTTACTGCTTGGCCTCAAGCGGCTCGGTCGGCGTCTTAGGCTTGGCGGTAAAGCCGTGGGCCGCAGCGTGTTCGGCAACGGCCTGGGGCACGTCCTGTTCACCCTTGGCGTAGTGCTTGACGGTGGGGCCAATCGCATAGTTGAACGGTGCGGTAACGGTGATCTTGGGCATTGCGGTTTCCTCACTTGAGGGCTTGCACGTAGGTGACCTGGATGGGCAGCACATGCGCGGCCCAACGGCGGCCTTCGCCTGGCGGCAATGGGGTTTCGGTTTGGAAGGCGGCGACCTGCACGCTCTGGACAGTTAACCCGGCCTTACCCCCAGGCAGGGCGGCCTTGATGCCGAGCCTGGCTGCACGCAGCGCCGGGGCAAACTCGCGCCGCTTGGTAACAGCCGTGACGTTCAGGATCACGCGCTCACGCACACTACCCGGGCCCGCGCGCTCGAGTTCCTCGGTCGCGCCCGGCTGGATGATGATGAAGTCGTCCGGCAGGGTTTCGTCGTCGGAGTCGATCACGCGCAGCACACTGTCCTCGAACACCAGGCCGCCGAAGGAATCCACGGCAGCCAGGCGCGCGATCAGCTCCGCGACGATGGCGGATTGCATGTCGATAGGCATGGTCAGGGCTTCACATAGAAGGTGATCAGGTGGCCGTCATCTTCGGCAATGCCGTCGATGTGCCAGGTTTTACCGTCTGCGCCCCAATCCTCCGGGGCGAGGCGGAAGGCGCCTTTACGGTCAAGCGGCTGCAGCAAGTGGCGGCGGACGGTGATGGTCACCGCCCGGTCGACCATGCCGCTGATCAGGTCCATGCGCTCGATGTCCATGTCGAGGATCACCTCAAGGCCGCTGGCCAGAACGGCGCCGGCGGCGTTGAGGTAATCGGCGGAGCCGTCGTTGAGAGCCGCCATCACGGCGGCGTCAATTTCATCACCAAACATGATCAGCTCTTGGTGAGTTTGATGATGGCGCGCGGCATGGTGCACAGGTTGAGCGGGTTGGATTGGGCCTCCAGGTCCACGCCCTTGTTGTGCCGCATCAGCTCCTGGCTGGCGTAGTACGGGACGCCGGTGGTGTTAACTGTCTCCATGTAGTTGGCCGGCGCGAAGTTGGTGATGAACAGGCCGTCCACACCCAGCGGGATGAGGTAGGCGACGTCCGGGTCGATGAAGGTGATGTTGCCGACCTTGCCGTAGAACTCCTCCCACATCACGCCGTCGAACATGAAGCCCGCCCGCTGGTCTTCGCGCAGGAATTGGCCATCCTGCCAGCGGTCAAAGGCCTTGGCGGTGGAGTCGTGCGCGGCGAAGGCGTCAAACCAGTTGCGGCCGCAGAGGCCGAGCCAGCCGGTGATGATGCCGGTACCGCCGACCACGTCTTCGGCTTTGCGCTTGGCGTCGGTGACTTTCTGCTTCAGTTTGTTTTCCGCCACCGACATCTGGAATGGCACCGTCTGCTGCGCGATACCAAAGCGCGCGAAGGTGTCCAGCAGCACGGTAGTGCCGTTGGCGTCGTAGACCTTGCCGGTGACGGCGCCAACGCGCTGGTAGCGGATGGTCGCGTCGAGGCGCTTGCGCATCTTCATCAGGCGCTTCTGCACCAGGGCGTCGACAGTTTCCAGTTCGGTCTCGCTGCCGAAGGCGCGGATGCCCTGCACCTCGTCGGCACGGATAACACCCGTGGTCGGCAGGTGAATGGTTTGGAAAGGGATCACGTCACGGCCGGAGCCGGTGGTGACATCGCCGGGGGCGCCGCGGTCGGCGGCCGGCACCAGGGTCAGGCTGTCGTGCTCGCGCTCGATGAACACGGCGGTGGTGGTGATGCCTTCTTCTTCGAACAGCGCATCGATGCGGGTGGATTGGGTTTGCCCTTCAACCGGCTGGTTGATGGACTTGGTCATGCTGATGGTGCCGAAGGCGTCGCCTTCGAAGATGTTGAGTTCGGCCATTTCGTTCTCCAGAAACGAAAAAACCGCCAGATGGCGGTTTTGAGGATTGGGTGTGGGCGGGTTAGCGGGTGACGATGCCCAGGGCGAGCAGGTCGACGATGCCGGCAGCGTCGAGGCCGACCACCTTGCTGGTGATCACCTCCGCATCGCGGACGATGGCCACGCCGGTGGCATCCGCTTCGGTGGCGTCGACGGCGGCATAGAGCACGCCGGTAGCCGCGCGCCGGCCATCGTTGGCGCCATCGTCGTCGTAGGCCACCCACTCGCCGATTCCGGCGTTCACGGCGATGGTGAAGACGTCGTCGACTGCGAAGTCGGTGGCGCCATCCGCCAGAGTGAAGGCCAGGCCGCCACCGCTGAACGCCACGCCAACGGTGCCGGTGCCAACCACGGCGCCGAAGGGGTCGACCAGGCTGAAGGTACCCGCGTCGGCCGCCGCTTCGGTAATGGTCAGCACGTAGGTGCCGGTAAGGGCATCGTTGCCAACGGTAATGGCGCCCATGGTGCCGTTGCCGGTGTTGCCGCCATCGGCGGTGGCAATGCCGGCGTTGGCGGCGGTGAGCAGAGCCAGCAACGTGCCAGCGACAAGCTTGCCAGCGCCGGCGTTGATGCGGACGGCCTCGCGGGAACGCCCGCCGTTGGCCTCACTGAACAGGAACTCGCCAGTGCGAGGGCCCATGGTTTGGATGTCGAAGTTCATGCTTTAACTCCTTTGCGGCCAGCCCAGATGGACTTGGTGGAGATGTGGGGTTTTTCAGCGGTGTTCGGTGGGGTGGCTGCAGCAGCGGCGGTAGCATCGCGCTTGATGCTGGTCAGGCTGATGCCGCGATCCTGGGCGGCTTTGTACAGCGACAGCGCTGCAGCCTCGACGGACAGGCCGGTATCGATGGCGGCGGTGATTTCGCTTTCAAAGCCAGCGGCAGCCAGGGCGTTGATGCCCTTGATGCGCTCGCGCTCGGCAGTGGTGGCGGTGGCCTGCGCGGCCTCCACATCAACTGGCGCGGCGGCAGCCACTTCGATGGTCAGCGGGTCGGCGCCGGCGTCGATGGCTGCACGCAACTCCGCCGTGGTTTTTACGGTGGTCATCGTGAGTTTCCTCGGTGGGTTGCTGGCAGAACCGGCCAGTTCGGCAATTACGGATTCAAGTGAGCCCAGGCGGTTGGCCAGGCCTGCCTTTACGGCGGCGGCGCCGACGAGCAGGCCGCCGTGGTCGCCCATGGCTGGAACATCCTCAGGCTTTACGCCGAGGTTGCGGGCCACGGTTTGGGCGAACACATCACCCAAGGCGTCGATGGTTTCGGCGATTTTGGCGCGCCCAGCTTCGGTGGCCAGGTCCGGGCGCTTGTTGGGGGCGTTGCTGCTGACGATCTCGAAGCGCTTGCCGCCTTCGCCTTCGCTGCGCAGCTGCACCTCGCACGCGGCGCCAATGCTGCCGGCCAGGCCGATGGCGTCGATCACAATCTCGCTGGCAGCTGAGGCGATCCAGTACGCCGCGCTGGCACCGGTACCGCCGATGTAGGAAACGATGCGTTTCTTGTCGCGGGCGGCAAAGACCATGTCGGCCAGTTCGTTGATGCCGTTGGCCTCCCCGCCCGGGCTGTCGATGTTCAGGACGATGGACTTGACCTTGGGGTTGTCCAGGGCGGCCTGTAGGTCGGTGGCGAGTATCTGGGTGCTGGTGGCGCCGCTGATGCGGGTGAACAGGTTGGCGTAACGGAAGATAGGGCCGGTGACAGGGATGATCGCCACGCCATCGCGCACCGTCACGCCGCGGGCGTTGTCCAGCTCGCGACCAAGGCGCGCCTCGAGGGCTTCGGGATTACCCTGCCGATCGGCAACCGACAGCAGTGTGTCGAGCGCAGCCGGCAGCATCAGCCACGGACGATCCGCAGCCAATTCGAAGGCATTGATCATGGTTATTCCTCTTCGGGTTTCTTCGGCGGCAGGTCCTGTTCGGGCTCTGGCGCAGCGCCCTTAGGCGGTGTGTAGTTGCCATCAGCGCGGCGCTGGGCAATTTCGCGATTGCGCTGGCGGTAGATCTGCTGCCAGTTTTCACCGGTCATGGCGGCAGCTTCGATGGTTTCGTTGCTGACGCCGATCTCGATACGCTTGCCGGCGGCGTTGGCCTCTTTCAGTTCGTCGATGGCGCCTTTGGCCGGGCCGATCCAGATGGCGCGGGTATAGGCACGGCGAATGGCTGGGTCGGCGTAACCGGGAGCCTTGATGCGGCCACGGGCTACCGCCTCATCGAACAGCAGTTCGTAGCTCGGCTGGCAGAAGTCGCACACCAGCCACCAGCGGCGCATGTAGAAGGCGCGCCAGGCCTGCAGCATGCTGGCCCGCGCGGCGCTGTAGGAACTGGAGTAGTAGAGCATCAGCTCTTCCATCGGCAGCTCCAGGGCGGCGCCGATCTCTTTGACGATGCTGGTGAAGAACGGGTCGAACTGGGCGTTTGGGCGTGCCGGGTTGGCGATCATCGGTTCTTCGCCGGGAGCAAGGTCCACCACCGCGCCCTCACCAAGCTGCACGGGCGGCTGGTCGATGGCGCTGTTTTCGTCATCGGTCAACGCCGACAGCCCGAGGTTGCCCTGGTTGAACGCCTCACCCTTCTTGAGGAACACGGTGAACATGGCCGAAATGATTGCGGCCATCAGCTCGGCGCTGCTGTAGCGCTCAAGCTTTTGCAGTGGCTCCAGTACGGGCGCCAGGTACGGCGCGCCGCGCTTCTGGCCGGGGCGGTCTTTGTCGCACCAGATCTGCATGACGCGGCGGCGGCCGGTCTCGGCGCCAAATACCGGCACCCGATCCCATTTGATGGTTTTGCCGGGCACCATCTCGCCCGGGTAGCCGTTACAGATATGGAAGTGAGTCGGCGCGCCATGCTCGTCGAACTCGATGCCCTCGACCAGGTTGGCGCGGTCTGGTGTGTTGTTGGGGTTGGTTACCCGGTCGGTCTCGATCAGCTGGATGCGGGTGCTGTAGATGGTGCCGTTGCGTTCGATGTCCGGGGTGGTGGCGAACACGTCGCCGCCGGAAAGCGCAGACACCAGCGCCAGGGCCTGGAGCTGGTAGTGGTTGAGCGTTGCCTCGGCGTCGCATTCCTGGGGGTTCTCGGCCCAGAGCGTCCACTCGCGTTCGATTTGCGCATTGAGCAGCTCGGCTGCCTCTTCACTGATGCCGAGCGCCTCCCAGTCGACCTGGGGGCGACAGATCAGGCCGGTACCCACAACACTGGTACGGTTGCGCACGATCGCGGCGCGGGCGATCAGGTGGTTGCGCAGGGCATCGCGGGATCGTGCGACCAGGGTCTTGCGCTCTGGCGCGCTCAAATCCTTGCTGGGGCTGCCGAGCGCCGGCAGCCAGCTGGACATGCTGCGCAGCACGCGCGAGGCGCCGCGCCATTTGGTTTCCACGCCACCACCGCCGCCCTGCATCCGTGTCTGGCTTTGCACCAGGTCGCGTACGGCCTGGCTTGCTGCTTTGGCCATGACCTCGTCCGGCGTGCTTTTGGAGAAAAACCCCATGTCAGATACTCACGTAGGAGATTCGGTTGCGGCCACGAAGCGCCGCGGCTTCCTGGTTGACCTGTTTGGTGTATTGCTCTTCCAGGATGCGCAGCGACGCCATTTCGGCGCGCTGCACCTCGCGGTCTCCTTTGCGGATGCGCTGGCCGCTGGCAAGTATCTCGGTGATGGAGGCGCGCACTTGGGCGAGCCGATTTTGGGCTGCGGTCATGTTGGGCCTCATTGAACTCGGCTGCGGGTGCCCCTTGCGGGACGATGCTTGGTGGCGGCCTGAGTGATACTCAGGTCGAGACCGAAGTGTTGTTGGGCGATGCGGAGCATGGCCACGGCGATGACAAAGCAGTCCAACGCTTCGTTGCGGCGCCCTTTTGCATCCCAGGTGTGAATCCGGCGCCCTTTAACGATTTTGAGTACACGCACCTCAGCGGTGAGCTGCTTGAGTTCGCTTTCGTCGCAGATGTCGTCATTGGCCGGCAGGTGCACCACGCCGGCCACGGCTTGGCCTGGTTGCGGCTGCAGCTTGATACGGCTGTAGATAAGCTCCTTGGCGTTCTCGGTGCCGAGCATGGTCAGGTAGGTGCCTGACTTGTGCTTCGTGCGCGGAAAGTCGGCTATCTGGCGCCCCGGTATCGAGTGGCCCTTGGTGGGGATCACCCAGCGAATGCCGTGTAAGCGACTTTCTGCGTAGACCTCGTCGGTATAGTTGCCGCCCGAGTCCCAACCCCAAAGCGCAACCCTGAGCACTACACCGTCGGAACGGCGATAGGTATTCTTAAGTCGCTCACCAACACGTTTGCGCAACTCCTCGCCGCCCGGGTCGCCATAAAGAATCCAGCGGTCCACCAGCCAAGACTCTTCGCCGGGACCGAATGCCCAGACACGACCTTCATATCGGTCGTCTTGGGTGTCGATGCCGCCGACCAGGATCGCAGCTCTTTCCGGTATGTCGCCCCACACTTCGCGGCGAGCGTACAAATGCTCCCACTCGACCTTTTCGCCTTCGTCTTCCTCCCAGGTTTCGCCCAGGGTGGTGTTGACGAAGGTGATCAGCTTCTCGCGGTCACCTTTTACCTTGAGCCACTCTTCTGCAATTTTTAGCCAGGTCGACCAGGTGCTGTAGATAGCCCAGCAATAGAACGCCACCGACTTGGGTGTGCGCATGGGCTGGTCGTTGTTGTCGAACCAGTCCATGGCGTCGCGCGTCCAGATACCTGTCGCTTCGCAGATCCACCGACCGTGTGGCGACGCTGCCACCATGTCCTGATGGGCGAAATGCTCGGGGCAGTGTTCGCAGACATACCAGGCCTTGGTCGCTTGGCCGAGAGCATCCTTCTCCCACTTCAGGCCGTACTCACAATCCTTGCCGCCAAACTTCAGCGTCTGCTCACCTTTGCAGTGCGGGCAGGAAACGTGGAATCGCAGCCTGATCGGAGACTCGCCGGCGGCCTTGCTGACCTGACAACTCTCTGCCTTCTTCGGCGTAGAACCACGAATGGACTTTGGGTAGGTGGCACCGTCTAGGCGCTTGTCGCCAAGGGTTACCGCATCACCTTCGCCCTCGATGTCCTGATCAAAGTTGGACAGTTCGTCGTAGATCGTTTCGTCAGCGCTCAGCTCACGATAGTTACCAGAGGCGGTACCACCTCGGATCCACAGGCTCTTGCGATTCGAGAACGTCTTCGCCTCGATCGTGTTGTCTCGGTGCTTCTTGCCGAACCAGTGAGCCAGCTCTTTGATGACCGGGACGTCACGCACGAGGCCGTCGACATGGCGTTTGCTGATGCCCTTGGCGTCGGTGTCCGTCGGGCTCCACATGACGATGTTGCGACGCTTGTGCTGCAGCTTGTAGCCAATGTTGGCCATCAGTAGTTTGGTGTAACCGATCCGCGCCGACTTAACGAAGTTGACGACGGCGATCAGGTCGTTACCCATCGCGTTGAGGATGGCGACCTGGAACGGGTCAGTGGTCCATTTGCCCTCGTGGTACGAGGATTCGGACGACATGTAGAAATGTTCGTCTGCCCACTGAACCGCCGTCATGGGCGGATCTTTGGAAAGGCCCTGCAACCCTAACCGTACGGCTTTGCCGAGGTCATTGATCCATGGTTGCGAGGTACTCATCGAGATATCCCGGTAGTTCGTCGCCGAACTGCGCGGCGATATTGCGAGCCAGGGCGATCTCTCGCTCCGTTGTTTCCAGTATCCGAGGGTCGATGTCTGGGTGGCGGCGGCTTACTGTCTTGCCGACGGTTTCGAGTTTTGAGCCGATTTTGGAAGCGATTTTCTCCAACGCGAAGGTCACGAACGGCGCCGGAATCAGTAGCTTGTCGTTGATCTGGTTTTTCTGTTCCTGGGCATAGGCTTGCGCAGTGGTGAGCCTAAGCTTCTGCTGAGTCAGCTTGTGATCGGCCAGCGGATCGACCCCGTCAAGTTCCGACCCTGCAAGTTGCTGCTTGCGCGCGGCGTTATTGAGCCGGTTTTGCACCACATCCTGCACCCGATAAAAGGCCTCTCTGCCGATTCGGGCGACTGGCTCAACGCCCCACTTATCAAAGGCTTGCGGGGAAATTCCGAGGCTTCTGGCCATCTCGGATTTGTTCAACCATCCCGGCTGCCTGGTTGTTTCGTTTTTAGTCATGACTAAACAACAACCAACCTCCGAAAAAAGGTCATACATGTATATCGAGCGGGGCCCGAATTACCCTCGACGGGTGGGGGGTGCCCAGGAGGACCCAAAAATGGGGCCCCGCCCTCACCCGACAAGTTCGCGTGTAGCACGTCACAACCCCTCGTCGCGCACCGCAATGGTGCAGCTGCCTACCGCTTGGGCTGAGACTGAGGCCTGCGCCTGAAGTTGGTCGGCAGCTTGCCGGTCAGGGCATCAGTGATTGCCTTGTTGATGTTGGCCTCAAGCTGCGCGTCGTTCTCGGCAACGCGGCGCACCACATCATGAAAGCGGAACCGCTCACGGTAGTGAGGCGCGCCTCGGGTGAACATCAGCACCACCCTCATGTCGTCCTCACCGCGGCGCTCAGCGATGCCAATCGGCACCTTGCCACGCTTGATAACGAAGAACGCTTTGGCGTGCCCCTTCTTGAGAGAGCGCGCACTGTCGGTAGCGTTGTGATCGGAGCCTGACTTGTGAACCACCTTCAGGCCGGAAAGAACTTTCCCTATGAAGTCACGGGCTATCCCGCCATTCGAATCCATTGGGGTGTGGTCGGTCGGAGTAATGAATCGACCACGCGGCAATATCCCTGCCGCCCTGAGCATCTTCTCCGAGCCCTTGGTCAAGCGGCTAGACCCATATACCTGCGGACTGAACCACTCATCGAACCCGTGGCCCTTGCTGCCGAGGTCGCCATCCTTGACCGTCACAACCGCCTCGATCTGCTCCAGATCGCGCAACGGCTTCGCATTGATGATCCTCACCGAATCCAACACCCACCGCGTTGGGCTGTCGAAGACACTACTCATCTCGACCCGCAACACCTGGCGCGCCTGGTTGGCGGTATGGTTCAGTGCGTCGGCCAAAGCGCTGCTGGCCATCCGAGCATCCAGCTTCCCAAGCGCAGCCAAGGCATCATCCAGGCCATTAGCCGTGATACTTCCTTTCACTCCCCGCGGGCCCGGCGCTTTGCCTCGAGCACGATGTCGACGATCTCGGTTATGTGTCGATCCTTCTTCGCCTCGCTCCAGGCGAACAGGGCGCGCACCAGAACCCAGGCAGGCAGACCGCACACGAATATCACGCCACCGATGGCAATCATGCCGGCGTCATCGTTGACCCAGTGGCCGATATCCAGCCAGCGGACAATGAACGCGCCGCCGCAGATGCTGAACACGGTGGTACTGATCATCGCTACTACGAACTCGCGCACTGTCCGGGGTAGCGTCATAGCCATCACGACCACTGCCGCAAGCACTGCAACGAACCCGAACGCGCCGAGCTTGTACAGCGCGATGCCACCGAGGGCAGTCAGTGGGCCGGGCTCGGACATGGGGTTGATCCCTAGGTATTTCATTTTGGCACTCCCGGCATCAGCCTGGTGGTGTCGTGTAGGTCCGGCACAGCACTGCGCGGCCATCCGCTCAGAGCGAGGAGGAAGCCAGTGGTGCCGGAGTTGGGGGGGAATAAAAAGGCCCGCAGGTGACGGGCAAAGCAGCGCTGACTGGGGAGAACAGCGCGAGGTAAACGATTCAGTCAGCGGCCTGGAAGTCGACGTAGTAGGTCTTCCCTACTTCAAGCCGCTCAGCTACTGACTGTGCCCAGGCGGCGCGATACTCAGCCCAGGGCGTGTACTTGCCGAACACTGCGTTCTCGTCGCCGGCAGTGCCCGACTCCGGCGTCCATACAGCGCCGAAGCGCACGTTGGCCATCGGGTTGGCGGGATCGGTATGCGGATTGAGCTCTACAGCGTGGCAGATCATCTTGCAGCGAATGGCTTGAGTCATGACGGGTTCCTCTGTTGCAGGTTGAGCAGGAGGGCCTATCAGTCTTTCGCCTGCAGAAACGAAAAAACCCCGGCGATTAGGCCAGGGCTTTTTGATGGGATCTGATGATTACGCACCAGACCGCAGATTGGCTTTAATACTGCTCACTTGCTCAGCACACGTCAAGCAGCTTCGCTCTCGATCAATCCGCGATCCACCAGGATAGGCTCAGCCAGGATGAAAGCGTCGTTGACCCGCGCTTCCAGCCAGCGCTTCATCACCGACCGCCAGCGCCGCAGCGTCCCTTCCGGCGTACCGTCCACATCCCAGGTGTGCAGCACATAGAACGCATCAGGAAGCCGCCGAGGGATCGCCCAGGCCGTCGTGCACTTCATCTTGAACAGGTGATGCGCCGGGCACTCAACGCGCGGGATGATCCAGTGGATGGCCTTCGCCACCTCCACGTCGTTGATGCTGTACTTCGCCACCAGCACCTGCCAGGCCAACTGCGGCAGCTCACGATGCAGGGCCGCGCGCGTCATGCTGTCCTGCGTCAACCGCTCCTGCTCAGACAGCCCCGCCCCACCGCCGCCGCGGGCCTCAGGAAACCCCGCCTGGTACCGCTGCTGCCAGCCGGCCTTCTTGGTCCCGTCGATTGTCTCGATGCTCATCACCCTAGCGATTACGTGCCCAACGTCTCTGTATATGGTCATGAATCCCCCTCAATCCCCAGTCCAGTTGCCACCGCCCCGATGGCGCTTATTGTTCTGCCCTGCATAATCCTTCGCCGCGCCTGCCAGCCCTTTCCGCTCGAGCTGCTGGCGCTGCTGCTCAATAACCCCCTCTACCCCGCCCAACCGCTGGCGCAGCTGGCCAACCATCACTGCAGGCTCTAAAGCCTCGCCTGTCGTCTCATGCACCAAACCAGCGCCATGGCAGCCGGCGCACTCCATGCGATGGAAGATGCCCCGGATGACGCCCTTGCCCAGACAGATCTCGCAGCGGCCGAGCGGGATGGTGGTGTTCAAAATTCCTCGACCTCCCAGCCGGTGTTGCGCTTGCCGCGACGGATCCCCAGGAAGCGGAACGGATACATGGCCGCGGCCACCTTCGTCTTCACCCGGGCGTCATCAGTCCACACACCCTTGACCTCATGCACCTCGAGCTGGCCATCAGCGCCCATCACAAAGAAGTCAGCGGTATAGAAGGTCGCAGCAGCCAGGCGCAGCTTCACGCCCTCGAACTTGTACCACTGGATCTCCCCGGCCATCAGGCGCTGCTTCAACACCAGGTCATAGGCCGCTTCGGTCCTGTTCATCGTCCCGGCGGGCAACCTGCCGAGGGCCTGCAGCTGCTTCTTGCTGACAGAGGACTGCATCACGCCACCCTCGACGAAACGAAGTTCAGGTGCCGAACAGCCTCATCCATGGACTCACCGAAACGCTGCATCCGGATATAGGTATGCACATTGGGAAACCGCTGATGGTCAGGGTTGCGCCAGAACCGGCCGGGAAGTTCGCGGGCCATGTCAGCCAGATCGGCATCGTAGTAGCGAACCACCGCGGCATGCTCCCCGAAGCAGTTGTTGCGCACGTCTACCGGGAAACCAACACCGTCCCATGGGTGCACCTTGGTCACCGAACAGGCGCCGCCGAAGCCTCCGGGGTGGTGGCCGATATAGCTCACCAGGTCGCCATCAAACACATAGGGTTCGCGGCCAAACTGCAGCGCCGGGACTACCGCGCTTGCCGCCGTAGCGATGCCGACCAACTTCAAAAACGAGCGTCTTGTGAGCATTTATCATCTTCCCCTAATGGAAATCCCAAAAACCGCGCAAAGCAGCGGTAGCAAAGGGCTAGGCCGCTTCTGTGGTAATGCCCGTTTCGTCGTTTTTCAGACCGTGCGCCTCGGCAAAACCGCGCGCATCAAGCCACTCATGCCAGCGCGTCAGCGCCTCACGCCTCAGGTGATCGGCAGTCGTCCGGATGTACGTCGACGCCAGCATCCCCATCGAATGGTTCAGCAACATCTCGCCCACCAGGTAGTCCACGCCGATCTCCGCCCACACCGTCCTGGCCAACTTGCGCAGGTCATGGCTGGTCCACTGGCGCCCGCTCAACTCCGCAAACAACTTGCTCGCCTGAGTGGCCGACAACGCACCGCCGCCCTGAGTGGCAAACACCCACGGGCTGCCATGGCGAGACGGGTGCTGCAACTCGCGGTACCGGGTCAGCAGTGCGCAGGCCTGGGGCGTCAACGGCACAACCAGCTCCTGGCGCGTCTTTGTGTTCTGCGACGGGATGATCCACACCCGCTCGGTCAGGCTGATGTGCTGCCAGCGTGCCTGGCACGTCTCGCCGATGCGCGTGCCATGGGCCAGCATCATCAGCGCCAACATCCCCGCCACCGGCGTCTTGTCGAACGCTACGCACAGCCCCGGCACCAGCGTCGGCACATCCACCGGCAGCAGCCCGGCAGCTTTCGGCGGCAACTTGCCAGACCAGAAATCCTTGAACCCAACCCCGGCCAGCGGATTGGCCTCGATGCGCTCCTGCCGCACCGCCAGAGCCAGCGCCTTCAACAACCCCTGCACCGCCTTGTGCACCGTGTGCGGCGAATGGGTCTGCTGCATCGGCCACACCAGTCGGTCATCCACCTCGGCACGGTTCAACCGCTTCAGTGTCAACTGGCCAAGGGCCGGGATCACATGGCAGCGCATCAGGCTCGCCATCGTGCGGCGATAGCTGGCCGACACCGAGCGGTTCAACTCCAGCCGCTCAACCCACCACAGCACCACTTGGCCCGTGGTGCGCATGCCCGCCGTCTTCGCCTTGGCCGCGCTCATGCCGCCACATACCGATGCGCGCCGCAGCGCTGGCACAGCTGCCAGCGGATCCGCTCACCGCCGAGCAGAATCAGCGGCATGCCCGTATCCCAGCGGCACCCCAGCAGGAAGCACCAAATGTTCATTGGTCGACCTCCATCGGCGCAGGAGGCAGCTGGCACTCCAGCAAGCCATGCTGCGCCCGGAAGAAGATCACCATGCCGGCCAGGTAGTTGATCGCGCCGAGCAGCTCGCGCTCGCGCGGCGCATGCGCCAGGCCCAGCCCCTCGGTCATCTTCTTCACCGCCTGGAAGGCCATGCCATCGGCACTGTCCAGCAACTGGCTGATGCCCTGCATGCGCTGCTCGTGGAACGCCAAGCCATTCGCGTGACGCTCGGCGCCCTTGCCCTGTGCGGCCTGCTGGTAAGCCGCAGCCAGCACGGCCGCCAGCTCTTCGTAGCCCTCGACTAGATTGGTCACGCAACACCCCCTGTTGTCTCGATAGATTCCGCCATATCCGCAGTGATCAGCGCCGGCACCTGCTCCCGTAGATCCGTGTAAGCGAACGGCAACACACCGCCCGGCCTGGTGATCGTGAAGCGCGCCTCGGGCAGCCGAGTCATTGCCACCGTGTAGCCGCTATCCGTTACCCAGCAGCCCGGCACCACCTTGCCGTCCCGATCGCGCTTCTCCCGCCACTTCGGCTGCTGCGCCCGGTTCCAGGCCACGCGCTTTGCTTCCAGCGCCTGCTCCTGCTCAACGCTCAACACGCCTCGATTCAGCTCAGCCACGCAGCACCTCCGGTAGTTCCATCCAACCCAACAACTCACCCTCGCTCTCGGTGATCCAGTAAGGGTCAGGCAGGCCTTCGCACACGTTGTCCTGGATGGCCGCGACCACCCACTCGTTGGCGTACACGCTCCAGCGCGCCACCACCGCCCAGGGCCAGACGAAGTCGGCCAGAATCGTCCGGTCCTTCGGCGCCGTTTCCGGAATCTGCCAATCAGCCATTCACCACCCCCAGTTCTGCCAAACGCTCCTCGTCTACGGCCGCATCCAGCTCAGCGCCATAAACCCCAAGGCCGTTCGGCAGGTATGCCTCGCGGAACCATCGCCACCGAGCGGCGTCCTCGCGCAAGGCGACTTCGGCCTGCAGCTTGGCCAGCTTCCGCTTCGCGGAGCGCAGCGCTCCAGGGCACGGCTCAACCTGGTACAGGCCAACGCGCGAGTCATCGCCGCAATCGTTCAGGCAATCGCATTGATCAGCCATTCCCCACCTCCCGCTTGATTCCCATACGCGCCAGCAACGCGCCGCGGGCATTCGCCCCGGCACCGGCAAGACCCTGACGCTTCAACTGCTCGAGCAGCATCTGGTCGCCGTACTCCTGCTGCACCTGAGTGGCCGCCTTGCTGCCGTCATGCCCAAGTGCCGCCAGTGGCGCGGTCAGCTCGGCGCCCGTGGCCACCTGCAGCACCAGCTGCTCGTAGTACCGATCGAAGCGCCGCTGCAGCTCGCGGGCCTGGTAGGCATCGGCGGTGCGCAGGTCATGCGCGCCAACCGCCTTCACCGCCATCAGCACCGCAACGTGCGACCACCGGTGCCGGGTGCTCATCGCATGCCGTTGCGCCTCTATCCATGCCGCATCCTTGCCCGGCATCCCCATCGCCTCGGGCGAGGGCCGGCACAGCGCCAGAAAGTCCCCAAAGCTCGGCAGCGACTTGCTCGCCCTGCCCACCTGGTGCTCCAGGCCGATCCGGCGCAGCGCCAACTCGAACAGCACCTTCGGCACCCGCGCCAGCTCAGGGCGAAACCACGTCGCCTTCGCAGCCTTCAGCTTCGGGTCTTGCGGGTCAGCGGCCTGGAACTCCCAGCGGAAGGCGTTGGCCAGCCCAAGGTCGGTCTGGAACGTGGCGAAAATCAGGTTCACCCGCGCCGCCAGCTCAGTCTGGCTGCAGAGTGCCGAGCCCATCGGCCCAGCTGGTGTCGTTGAGGTTGTCAGCGAGCGAGATGCCGCTGGCAGGACGGCTGCCACGTGCTTTGGACGATTCATTGGCGTTCCCTCGGGTGAATTCGTGTTGACGCTTGGCCCACTTGACCAGCCGTTTGCACCAGCCCGCCGCGTTCTCCACGGTGTCTGGCAGGGTCAGGAAGTGGCCGATGAAGCCAGCGATCACCTCGGCGGTGACGCAGTCCCGAGTCAGGCCAGCAACCCGCAGCTGGCTGGCCAGGCTCACGTCGTCTGGCTGCCAGCCCTCGGCCATCGGGAATCGCTGCCACGCGTCTGCAGCAGCAGTACCGTTAGGTACTGAAGATGAAGAAGAAGATGAAGCAGTAGAGCCGTCACCTTGCCGCTGGCGTGGTGCATCACCCTTGCCTTCACCAATGGGGGGCTTGGGTGAAGGGCTTGGTGTATCGCCATCACTACCAAAGCGCGTGCTTTCACCCTTCCTCTGCCGTACATATTCATCCCGCACCATGCGCGGCGAATACCACAGCGGCCCAGGCTGCGCGGCGATCAGCTCGACCGGAGCACCCTTCACCCGGCCACTGACCGGCGTGTAAATCATCGGCTCACAGTCGCCCTGCTCGGTCCCATAAAGCACGCCGCAATCAACCAGCTCTTTCAGCAACTTGATCGGCGCACCAAGTGCCTGTGCAATCTGCTTCAAAGGCCACGCCAAAACGCCATAGTTATCGCTGTCGTGCATCAAACCCATCAGCTCGATCCACACCCCGCGCGCCCCCCAGGAGCAACGACGCAGCTTCGCGTTGTTGCGCCAATCGGCCGGGTAAAACTGGAAAGCAGGCCGTCTCACAAAGCACCCCCCATCTTCACCGCCAGCGCAGCCAGCCCCTTCGGCGTCACCAGCACCTGCGAAGCAAGGCGGCGCTCGCCGTCCTCCTCCAGGCCCAGCACCGTCACCTTGTGTTCCAGCAACCCGGCAGCCTCACGTGGTTGATACGCCACCCAGCGGGCCGCGCCATCGCGGCGGTAGATCCAGCGGTTCTCGCGCATCCACGCCAGCAGCTGCTTGCGCTGCACGCCCAGGTGCTTGGCCGCATCGGTCAGGCACATCGTCCCGCGTGCCTGGCTGATACGCGCCAGCGCCTCCACCTTCGGCGCCTGCTCACTCACCACCAGTTGCAAGTGGCTGTTCTGCTCCGACAGATCCGCCGCCAGGCGCAAGGCCTCCGAATAGGTCTGGGGGATTTGCGGGGTGCTGGCGGGCCGCTCCAGCTCCATCCAGCGATCGACAACCGCCACCAGCAGCTGATCATTCAACTTGGCGGAAATCACCATGCTGTTGCGCTTATCGAAGTGCATCACCAGGCGTGGCCGCCCCCCGAGGGGGTTACGGGAGTTTTCTTCCCGAAACTCCAAAAGGCCTTTGCCGGCCATCGCGTTGGCCTTCTTGCGAAACTCGTTGTGCTCGATCTGCAACAGCTCGGCGAGCTGCTCGCTCGTCATCGTCTGCGCGTGTTGCGACACCATCACGCCAGCGTTAAAACCTGTCGCGACACTGGCGCTATTGCCTTGAGTGGTTGGGTTGTCCATAATCGACCTCAGTTTTGTTGCTGTAGAAGAAGCCACCCTCGTCCGGTGGCTTTTTTGTGCCCGCGATTTGCATCCCGGTAATTACTAAGTGCAAAGCCGAAGGCCCCCGGAATCGCGTTTTTCCTGCTACCGCGCGAAAATATTTCTCGCAAATCCGCGCATGCGCGGACTCAGGCGACCTTCACCGACTCTTCCAGCACGTCCAGCGAATGGCGCACCTCGCTGATCTCCCGGCTTATAGCGATTCGCTCTTGGCGGTTGATCCGGCCGTCAGCCATGGCGTCGTGCACCGCGCGAGTCACGTCAGCCGATTCGGTGACCAGCTCCAGCAGAGCCAGCATTGGGCTGTCGGCGGGCGGCGCCGTCTTGGCGACCAACCCATAGCCCCACACCTCCACCATCGCCTGCAGCACGCGCCGACGGTCCTGCTCGGGCAGGTGATCCGCAATGCGCAGGAACTGCGGCAGGCTCAGCTGGTGATCGTCGTTATTCGGGTTGGCGCGCTGCAGCAGAGTCATGTGGCTGGTGAAGCCGGCGCTGCGGGCCATGTTCTTGGCCCCCGCGTCGAGTACTGCGTCGTGCAGCGTTTCGAGAAACGTATTCATCCGTAAAACCCCCTGCCTGTTTCCGTGGAGCCAGCGCAACGACGCTGGCACTCTGCAATCACTGGCTCAGCCAACAGGGAAGACCCCATGCCAACCGACCTATCCGAACTCCAGGGCGAAGTGCTCGCCCTTCGTTGCTTACTGGCCGCGCTACTGTCAGCGCTGCCTATGGGTATTCAGGTGCGGGCCTGGCCCGCCTTCGATCATCACGCTGAGCTGCTCAGTGGCCAGCTCGGCGGCCCAGCCCTGGCCGGCTTCGACCGGGCGACTACATCGCTCAAGGCGCGCCAGCCAGTCAGTCGTCTCGCTTCAGGTCTTCCCGCAGGCGCTTCAGGTCTTCCCTCAGCGCCTCTGCCCACTGCTCAAGGTGTCGCTCCATGACGTCCAGTCGCTCTGAAGGGGTTTCGCCTCCATGCGCATCTGGTGTCATAGGCTTGTCTCCTATGCGGCGGTCTTTGGGTGAATGGGCTCAGGATGCTTTCCAGCAGCGGACCGTGGCCGCGCAGGGATCGGGCGAATCTCGTTCGCCTCGAGGCTGCCATCGAGGTGGATCGTGATTTCGATGTTCCGGCCCGATCGCAGCATCTGGGATACGGCGCTTTGGTTAACCCCCAACGCTGCCGCCAGCTCGGCTTGGGTGCCGTGCTCTTCCAGGTATTTGTTCAGGGTGATCTTTTTCATAGGTAATCCACGCCTCGGTAACTGTCATGGATAGTAGCAGCGCTGTTTTTAAGCAGCAAGATATTAGTAGCCAAGCTGTTTGCAGCGAAAGCAGCGCAGCTAATACAGTTGCAGGCATGACAAAACGACGACCCATGACCGCCGAAGAGACAGCCGAAAGCCTTAGGCTCAAGGCCATCTATGAGGCGCGGAAAAACGATGCCAAAGCGGCGGGCAGGAAGCTGACCCAGGCAGATGTCGCCGAGGCGTGCGGCTGGTCAGGCCAGAGCGCATTCAGCCAGTTCGCTACGGGCAAGATCCCGCTGAACATCGACGCGTTGCTCGCCTTATCCAGGGCGCTTAACTTCAGGCCGGAAGAGGTCAGCCCTCGGCTTGCTCAGAAGATTGGTGGAACTGGTGGGATGGAGGCGCGCGAGACGAACGGCGCCTACCACCCAGGCATCACCCCGGTCACCACCTGGGATGACGACACACCACTCGACGATGACGAGGTAGAAGTGCCCTTTCTCAAGGAAGTAGAACTCTCCGCAGGCGGCGGGCGCACAGTCATCCAGGAGAGCAGCCGCTTCAAGCTGCGCTTCGGCAAGTACACCCTGCGCCGTCACAACGTCCAGGTAGAGCACGCCGTGTGCGTGCCCATCTACGGCAACAGCATGGAACCCGTCCTGCGCAGCGGCGCCACCGTAGGCGTAGACCGCAGCAAGACCAGCGTCATCGACGGCGACCTCTACGCCCTCAACCACGCCGGCCAGCTCCGCGTGAAGCAGCTCTACCGCCTCCCCGGCGGCGGCATCCGCCTACGCAGCTTCAACCGCGACGAACACCCCGACGAGGAATACACCCCCGAGCAGATGGAGGCCCGCGAAATCAGCCTCATCGGCCGCGTGTTCTGGGGCGCCATGTTCTTCTAGCTCACCACCAACGCAAGGATGCGCACCATGCTCAAGCTCACCCGTCGCCTAAACGAATCGATCCTGCTCACCATCGACGACGACGCCGACCCCGAGCAGCTGGCCGCGGCCCTTCGCGAGGGCATCAGCATCACTCTGTGCGACATCGCAGCAAATCGAAAATCAGCCGGCATCGGCATTCAAGCACCGGGCCAGGTGCGGATCTTAAGGGCTGAGCTGCTGCAGTAATGAACCAAACGCACAGATTCCTGCTCTAAACCCAGCAGGAAATGGTGTCGCGACACTTTTCTACGTTACAAAATTTATGTCGCGAAAGATTGACTATGCGTTTGACGTAAGCATAATCGCCGTCCACTGTTGTATTACTTATGCACAGGTTTCCAACAGGCATAACCACAGGAAGGAAAAGCAATGAAACCCATTGAAATCTTGCTTCGCTGCTATATCGAGCGCAAGGAAGGTTACTGGCAGGCTTTCTGCATTGACCTCTGCCTTGCGGTACAAGGTGATTCCCAGGCCGAAGTACGCCGCAAGCTGCACGAACAAGTCCATGACTACCTCAGCGACATCATCGAAGGTGAAGACCAGCCCTACGCCGAGCAACTATTGAAGCGCAAGGCTCCACTTTCGCAGATCGCGAAATACCACTACATAAGCTTTATGTGCCAGGTCAAACGCTTCAAGGATAGCTGCTGCACCTTCAAGGACACCATGCCACTTAAGCTAGCGTGAATGTCGAGACTACCCCCACCAACCTGCAAGCAAGTCAAATCAGCCCTGGTGGCGATGGGGTTTGAGGTTCGAAAAGGTAACGGTTCATCTCACGAGAAGTGGGTGAAAACTGGTGACAACACCCGATGGATTGTCACCGTCGATTGCCCAAAGGCACCTTTTAGCAACGACTTAATCAAATCAATGGCCAAGCAGGCCGGCAGATCGACCAAAGACTTCCACCGCTTCTGCTTAACATTCTAAGCCCCGCCACCCGCGGGGCTTTTTTGTGCCTGCCCTCACACCCACCCTCTCGCCCTTCCCCGCCCACTCTGGCAAAATACTGTATACACATACAGTCAAGGTGCCACCCATGGCCAAGCCAAAGCCCGCCACCCCCAAGCAGCCCAGCTCCTATGAGCTGATGGCAACGCGCATCCAGAAGATCATCAATTCCCAGTCCGCACAAAAGGCCAAGGCCGCCCTGCTCCAGCGCCTGCCTGATGAATCGCCAGACGACTGGGCGCAGATCCTCAGCGAGATAGCCGAGACCGACAACGTCACCCTCGCCCACCGCGACGACGGCGCCGTACAGGTCTTCTGGGTCGTCCCGCAAGACGACTGAGCCACCGTCCGCGAAACCAAGCCCGCCATTGAGCGGGCTTTTTTGTGGGCGCCTAAAAATATATGAGCATTGCTGTTGACCTTAAATAACAGCACTGCTACTTTTACCACATCGCCGCAGCAACACCGCAGCGCCAGCCCTGACCACCGGGCGCCACTCTTTAACAACCTGCGCCATGAACAGCTAGCCGGTAACCCGGCGAGGCAGCCCGAGCGATCTCTTGGCGGGCGAAAGGAATCCAGGGGAGTAACAGAGCGCAACGCATGCCGGCGACCGGCGTACCGCTTCACCAGCCAACTGAGGGGCTGACGGCGGACGAGGTGATGACCAAACCGAGCGAACGACCCGGCAAGCACTGCGCGCAATACCGAATCAAATTACCGCGCCGGCTTCGGCATACGGCGCGGCGGACTTCATGTGGTGTGCCTACACAACCAGGCGCCCAGGGGCTGTACGCCGCATGTCGTAATACCGATGACCACCCGGCAACGCTGATCGAGCCGCGTGAACAGGAAGCCCCGCAGCCACCCAACCAGCAGCCCACGCCCTGCAATCAGCAGCGGGCAACGTGGGGCGCGCACTGGCGTTACCAGTGCAGAGCACCAGGGCACCAACCGCCCTGGTTGCTCACCGGATCGCCTTATACCAGGGCGATGCGCTGAGCAACCCAACCCAAAGGAACCCCCATGAAACTCAACGTAACCCTGCTGGCCATCCTGCTGACTGTCAGCGGCCTGGCCAGCGCAACGCCCAGCACCCTCAACTTCTGCACCGGTGGCGAAGGTGGCTTCTACCAGGACCTTGGCACGGCCATCGGCAACAGCATCGTTAAAGGCACCAGCATCCAGCTCAACGTGCTGACCACCGGCGGCAGCGTCGAGAACGCTGAGCTGCTGAAGGATGGCGACTGCGACATCGCAATCCTGCAAGCAGACGCCGCGGTCACCAAGCCGCTGCCCACCGACGTGAAGATCGTCGACGGCCACCAAGAGGTCGTCTACTGGCTGCACGGTAAGGCCGGCGTGGATGACTTCGGCAAGATGGAAGATGACAGCATCGCCAAGAAATACGCCTTCGCCGCAGTGGCAGGCTCTGGTGCCCTGGTCACCGTGCGCAACTGGATCGAAACCGACAGCGACTACAAAGGCGCGGTGGTGGTCGAGTTCGACGACTGGTACGCCGCAGCGGAGGCCGTTGCGCAGGGCTACGTAAAAAAGGCCGGGGTCACCGTAGAGATAGCAGGCATGCTCTACATTGGCCGACCTGGCAAGATTACGAGCGACATTACCGAAGACTTTGGGGCACAGATTCTGATTGGCGAGGTGAACGATTCATCCTTTGCTAACGCCAAAGACGCCAACGGCAACCCGCTCTACACCGCCTGCGAAATCAACGCCAAGCAAAGCAACGGTCTCAAGACCTCCACCCTCGGCAGCCCGGACACCTACTGCCTGCGCGCCCAGATCGTCTACAACAACGACTGGCACCAGGGCGACAAGAAGCTCCGCCGCGCAGTCGACAAAGGCATCAACAGCATCGTCAAAGCAGTGCGCTGACCGATGCTGCGTATCGCCCTGGCCGCCCTACTGGTCGGCCTGTTGTTCATCGCTTCCGCCCTCCTGCACATCCTCACCACCACCTACCTGTTCGGCCTGGCCTCTGGCCTGCTGCTCGGCATGGTGCTGTGGCTGAAGGTGCGCCGGCGCAAGCCCACCAACTGACCCAGGAGCCAGCCGATGGAAGACATTCGAATCGAGTGCTGCAAGCGCAAGTGCAAACACGTGCACATGCACAGCGAGCGCGTGAAGGTGCTGAACAAGAGCAAGGAGCGGGCAGGCCTCGGTATGAGCGACCTGGTTTGCCCAAAGTGCGGCGGCAAAGAGTATTACAGGCTGGATCAGACGGCCTAACAACAGGAGCCAGCAGATGGACAACACCGCGCCCCTGCGTATCAAGCTCACCGGCACGGTGACCATCACCAAGCACGGCATCCAGGTGGCAGGCTTCGAGCTGCACAACGCCAACGTCACCCCTCGCGACCACGCCATCCTCGCCGCCTCCTGGGCCATCGGCCAACTCCAGCGCGAGATGAACAAGCTGATCCGCGGGGTGGATGGCGGCAACATCGCCGTCGACTAAAGCCCCGCGAACACGACCGATCAACAAAGAGGATGAGCAGATGAATGAAAGCGCCGAACCCGATTACGCCTATTCAACCGACGGCGAGCAGTACTTGGCCGACTGGTGCGACTTTCTCGACAGCAACCCCGATCTTGAAGTCGGACACAGCTACTACCGGGGAGTAGCGGTGCGGCCTGATCCGGGCCGCTGGACGCCGGGCTCCGACTGGGTGCTCGAACACATGGGCGAGCAGGCCTACGAAGACGCAGATGAGTTTGCCGAGGACTATCCGGCAGTTGACCAGGCGGCGAAAGATGAGCTGGAAGCGCTGCTGAAGGACTGGGCGCGCAAGCACTGCCAGCCGCACTTCTTCCTGATCGAGCAGGCTGAGGTCTTCACGATTACCGCGGAAGACCTTGAGTCAAACGCAGATTGAATCCCGCCCAACGACCGGGACGCCACCCCGCAAAGCAGGACGCCGCGCAGGGTAATGAGAGCGAATCGCCCGCGCTGGCAGTCAGGGCCACTACTTCACCGCCGTGCCTCGTTCGGCATGCGGCAGCGTTAGCGGCTTGGACCTTATCCAGCCAGACCAGGCGTTAGCGCCCGGGTCAAAGCGCGCTGCTGTTCGAGTAAACAGGAAGCCAAGGTGCCGGTGAATGCCGGTTGCCGTATTGAGTTGTAGGCGCGCAGCTAGCGAAAGAGCGTCCCGATCACCTCGAAAGAGGCTGCATCGGAATGTCGGCGGGTCATGAAAAAAGCATCTCCAGAGCAATCGGATTGTGGCGAATACCCGGACGTCGATTGCAGCAAATGGTGTGGACCGACATTCCAATGCAGCTTCATAGGTGGCCACTGCCTGCCCAGTGAGCGCACAACAGGAGCCTCTACCCATGAATAAATAACCAAAACCCAACAACAGCTCGATCACGTAAGGCGGCTTATTGATCGAAACAAAAGCCCGGTTCGCCGGGCTTTTCATTGCGCCTTCATACGCCGCGGCCTTGACCGGCTGACCTTGCGGAAGTGTCTGCTTCCGGCCAGGGCCGCGACCTATGCACGCCACCCAGCAACACAGGAGCAGCGCCCGTGATCATCATCGCCGGAAGCCTCAAAGGAATTGCCGAAGCCCTGTTCTTGCAGGGCTTCTTGTTGGTCAGCGAAGTGCCCTTCACCCGCGCCCCGTACCGCACAGGCGGGCGCTGGGTGTGCGAGCTGGCCCAGTGACCCGCTACCAGCGCGCCAAGCGCCGCGCCGCATGGGTATCGGCAGGCATCGCCATCCTGTTCTACGGCCTGGTGCTGATCCTGCCCGCCATCGGCGGCCACATCACCGCCGAACAACCCGCGGGCCAACACTAGCCGCCATCAAAGACCAAGCACCGCCCGGAGCGCCCCATGCCCTTCATGACCACCCAAGAGCTGCTCAGCCAGCGCCGCTACACCCAAGACGACATCCACCGCCTGCAACAGCTCATGCCAGAGCTGCAGGGCGACAACCGCCAGCGCGCGGTCAGCACCATCGCCAACCTGCGCGGCCAGCTCGACACCATCGCCGCCGAACTGGCCATGGCCAACGCCAGCTAACCCAGAAAGGAAACGCTGATGGCCAAAGACAACGCCCAGGCCTGCCGCGACTCCCGCAAAAGAGCCGCCGCCGAGCGCCAGCGCCTCGGCATCGTCATCCGCAAATGGCCGGTCGCCCAGGGCATCAACACCAAGCTCGAGGCCCTGTGCATCGAGCACGGCTTCGACGACTGGCGCGAGCTGCTCGACACCGTCATCCAACGCCTGCACGAAAGCCCACCGGCAGACGTAGCTCACTGGCTCGCAGTGTCGCAACACCATTTCAAGCCATCCGAAAAGATGTTGCGACAGATAGCCGCCTACACCCCACCGCCCGAACCCGAATAACCCACCAGCACCACCCGCCGCAGCACCAGTTGCCCGCGTGATCCATGGCAAGCCTCCTGCTGTGTCGTGATAAGGAGTCGCATGACTACCCATAACATCGTCAGCGTGAGCGGCGGGAAGGACTCAACTGCGACCCTTCTAGTGGCGATCGCCCTTGAGACGCAAAATCTGCAAGCTGTTTTCGCCGACACCGGCAACGAGCACGAGCAGACCTACGAATATCTGGACTACCTGGAGCGCGCCACTGGC
The DNA here is from genome assembly GCA_030699825.1 of Pseudomonas sp. Taxonomy (GTDB): domain Bacteria; phylum Pseudomonadota; class Gammaproteobacteria; order Pseudomonadales; family Pseudomonadaceae; genus Aquipseudomonas. The sequence goes on from JAUYKV010000044.1 coordinate 61,095, forward strand.
GTAAAGATTCAGCGGGTGAAGGCGAACTTCACCCGACAGATTGCCGGAAAGCGCCGCTTTGTTGAAGTGAAATGGCGGGAGCAAGGCATCGATGAAGAGATAGTGCTGGCCGCGCTGGAGGCGCTTCAGCCAACCGGCAACCCCTTCCTGGACCTGTGTATCTGGAAGGGGCGCTTCCCTTCACGCAAAGCCCAGTTTTGCACTATGGAGCTCAAGCGCGACCCGATGCTTGAGCAGGTAGTCATGCCGCTGATGGCGCCCAACAACATGCTCATCAGCTGGCAGGGCGTGCGGGCCGACGAATCTCTCAACCGACGTTACCTGCCAGAGTGCGACGAGGTTGGGGGGGGGGCTGTTCAACTATCGCCCGATTCTCAAGTGGGACATCCCTGCGGTATTCGAAGCCCATCGCTACATGGGCATTGAGCCAAACCCTTTGTATAGCCAGGGAATGGGGAGGGTCGGCTGCATGCCCTGCATAAATTGCCGTAAGGGAGAGCTGCGCGAGATCGCCTTGCGCTTCCCTGATGTCGTAGACCGCATCGATCGCTGGGAGAAGATTGTGCAGCAGGCCAGCAAGCGTGGAGCTGCCACCTTCTTCGCGGGATCAAACGCCAAGCACCCGAAGGGCTCGATCGCTGACATGACTGCACTCGAAGTGATGGCGGTCGCAAGCATCAGGCAGGCCGTTGAGTGGTCGAAGACGGCTCGAGGCGGCATCCAGTACGACCTGATGATCGCGACCGACGCGAATGCGTGCAGCTCGGCATACGGGCTATGTGAATAACCATCCCGCCCCACCCGCCGCAGCACCAGCACGCGGCCCGGCGGCGCTCGCCCTGGAGAAAGCTATGAGCAAACCACGTGCCGTGCTGCTCTGGAAGTGCAGTAGCTGCGACGAAGTACACGCCGACGAAGACGCCGCGCGTGAGTGCTGCATGCCCGAGGTCTACGAACTCTATGGCTGCCCTAAATGCGGCGTCGTGCATGAAGAAGAGCACCAGGCAATCAGCTGCTGCGAGGAGTTGGTGCGCTGCCCAAGCTGCTCCAGAGACTACGGTGCCGGCGAAATTCATGCCTTCGCCGTCCGCATCGCCGGGCACTGCAGCCAGTGCAACCCGTTCTACAGCCTCGACCACCCGCTGCTCATCGAGGATCAGTACGCGGCATCTGGAGCAGAGCCGAGGAGACTGAACGCATGATCCACTACCCCAAAGGCGGCCGCTGCGCCGCCTGCGCCAAGCGCCTCGACAACTGCAGCCGCCTGCCCTTCCACACCATGCCCGTGCACCGGCAAGACGGCGGCGGCGTGGTGGTCATCTGCACCCAGTTCGAACTCGCCGCCTCCACCGCAGAGCGCGGCAAGCCATTCCTTAACCCCAGGCGCGGCAGGAGGGTCTGATGCATGAATGCACCCGCCAAGCACCAGCCGCGCACCCATGCGGAATGCCGCAAGAGCATCGTCAAGCTGCTCCAGGCTAACAGCCGCCGGCGCCACCTCTGGGAAGTGTTCGGCGACTTCATCGAACTGGCAGCCCTGGCCATCGCCAACGCGGTAGACCTGGCCCAGGCCGGCGAGCGTGAGCAACGCTACCTGGCGATCATCAAACGCTATGAGCCGGACGAAGTGCAGCGCTTCCCGCAGATGCTCGGCGAGCTGACCATGGCCCTCGAGTTCGGCCCAGACGACGTGCTCGGCCAGGTGTTCGGCGAGCTGGAGCTGGGCAACAGCGCACGCGGCCAGTTCTTCACGCCCTACTCGCTCTGCGCACTGATGGCCCGCCTGCAAATAGGCGACGGCGACGAGATCCGCGAACGCATCACCGCCCGCGGCTTCATCACCGTCAGCGAGCCGACCTGTGGCGCGGGTGCGATGGTCGTGGCAATGGCCGCCGCCATGCGCGAGCGCGGCATCAACTACCAGCAACACCTGCACGTCACTGCCCAGGACGTCGACTCGCGCGCCGTGCACATGGCCTACCTGCAACTCAGCCTGCTGCACATACCCGCCGTGGTCATCCTCGGCAACACCCTGATGCTCGAGGAGCGCGAGCGCTGGTACACCCCGGCCCACATCCTCGGCCTTTGGGGGCCAAAGCTCAGCCGCGGCTACGCCCTCGGCAGCGCCCTGGACACCGCCAGCGCACCAGCACCAGCACCAGCACCAGCACCGATCATCATCGAGCGCCACCCCACCCCGCCGCTACCCGTAGGCCGCGCCGCGGTACTGGGGGCGCAGATCAGTTTGTTCTGAGGACTATGCCGCATGACTTCACTGAAGAAGCCCGCCCCGCTCGCCTTCCGCACCCAATACGGCCTGGCCTTTAACGAGATCGACGAAGAGATCAACGTCGACCTCTTCGCCGGTGGCGGTGGCGCCTCTACCGGGATCGAGATGGGCCTTGGCCGCCCGGTGCACATCGCCATCAACCACAACCCCGCGGCGATCAGCATGCACCAGGCCAACCACCCGGGTGCGCTGCACCTGCAGACCGATGTCTGGGCAGTTGACCCGGTAGCAGTGCTCGCCGGCCGGCACATCGGCTGGTTCCACGCCTCTCCGGATTGCACCCACCACAGCCAGGCCGCCGGCGGCCAGCCACGCAAGAAGGAGATTCGCGACCTCAGCTGGGTGGTGGTCAAGTGGGCCGGCATCGCCAAGCCCCGCATCATCAGCCTGGAGAACGTCAAACAGATCCGCCAATGGGGCCCGCTGATCGCCAAGCGCTGCAAACAGACCGGCCGCGTCATGCGCCTGGATGGCAGCGTGGCCATGCCCGGCGAGCGGGTGCCGCGCGGCGAACAGTTCCTGGTGCCAGACCCGAAGCGCAAAGGCACCACATGGAACAAGTTCCTGGCCTGCCTCGAGGCGCTGGGTTATGTGGTCGAGCACCGCATCATCAAGGCCTGCGACTTCGGCGCCCCAACCAGCCGCGAGCGCCTGTTCATGGTCGCACGCCGCGATGGCCACCCCATCGCCTGGCCGGAGCCGACCCACGCGGCCAAGCCAGCCAAGGGGCAACTGCCCTACCGCACCGCGGCCGAGTGCATTGACTTCAGCCTGCCGAGCCAGAGCATCTTCGAACGCAAAAAGCCCCTGGCCGAAGCCACCATGCGCCGCATCGCCAAGGGCATCCAGCGCGAGGTGCTGCAGAAGGCCAAGCCCTTCATCGTGCCGATCGCCAACTGGTCGAGGGACGCACTGCATCCAGTTGACCAGCCACTGAACACCGTCACGGCTTGGCCGCGCGGTGGGTCGTTCGCGCTGGCCAGTCCGACACTGGTGGGCGTAGGCGGCAGGGCCGGGCAGACAGAGCCGCGCGGCGGCCATGACCCGATGTACACGATCACCAGCAAGGGTGACACAGGGGTGGCCACCGCCTTCCTGGCTCAGGCCAACGGCGGCTTCAACGTCACCCACTCCAAGGCGCTGCCGGAGCCGATGACCACCGTCACCAACACCGGCAGCCAGCAACAGCTGGTCACCGCCAACCTGGTGCACATGCGCGGCAACTGCGATGCCCGTGATGTTGACGACCCACTGAAGGTCATCAGCGCCGGCGGCCAGCACCACGCATTGGCCACCGCCTTCCTGTCCCGTCAGTTCGGCGCCAGCATAGGCCAAGGCCTCGACACCCCGGCACCGGTGATCACCGCGGGCGGAGGTGGCAAGTCAGCACTGGTCGAGTTGCAGCTATCGCCTGACGTGGAGGAAGGCGCCCTGCGCTGCGCGGCCTTCCTGATGAAGTACCACGGCATCGGCGAGAACATCATCGGCATGGGCGATCCGGTCAGCACCGTGACCACCAAGGACCGCCTGGCTCTGGTCACCGTATGGATCAGCGGCGACCCGTACGTGATCGTCGACATCTGCCTACGCATGCTGCAGCCCCATGAGCTGTACGCCGCCCAAGGCTTCCCGCCGAACTACATCATCACCCACGGCCACGATGGCCGGAAGTTCACGAAATCGCAGCAGGTCCACATGTGCGGCAACAGCGTCAGCCCGCCGCCGCTGGCTGCCATTGCGGCCGCAAACGATCCATGGCGAGGGCGTGATCAGCAGTCACTGGCAGCGTGACGTGGTGAGCCAAATAGCAGCCCTATTTGGCTCAGCTACTACAAAGGGGTACACGTGAAATTAGCGAACTACCGGGTGAGTGGACTTTCTAGCCTGGGTAAACGCTATTTTCCAAAACTTCCCAAGTCTCACTCTTGCCATCAGAAACAACCAAGACTTCGCCTTCTACCCGGACAACCTCCCCGAAACGCTCTTCGCCGGTTGTGTTGTCCCCGACATAATCACCCTCTTCAAAAGTTACGCTTCCATCTTCGTTGTGCTGCATCACCGCCTCCTTCTAATCGTTCTTTGAACTGCAACAAATACCCCACTTCAACGAATCACGCCACCCCGGCGAGGTAACCCTATGCGCATCGAACGCTCAACCGTGACCAAGCTGCTGATCAGCGAATTGATGAACAGCGAACACCGGCTTGATCCGGTGACAGTCTTTCTCGAAGACCTCGACAATAACAACCCGGACGCAATGAGGGTTTCCAGTCGCGGCAAGATCATTATCGAGTGCTACGGCAAGTCGTGGTCGTCGTACTGGGGAGGCATGGGTGGCGGCACCGTGGCGCAGTTCTTCTGTCGGTGCAGCGCCGGCTACCTGGCCGGCTGCCTGGCACCTCAGCTCGACAGCTCTCGTTACAGCAGCGATGCCTTGGTAACGCTGGCGCGCAAGACGATCATCAGCCGTCGCGAAGGCTGGCGACACCGGAACCATGAGTTCAGCTGGCTGGACAAGGAAGAGTGCCGGCGGCTGTACGACAGGACGGAAGAACTTGAGGGCGCCGACACTCTGGAGCAGGCGATTAACTGGAACGGCGACTTGATCGGGAAAATCTTCGACACCACCGAGCCATGGCACTACGCCAACAGTGCTACCGGGCCAAACCCCGACTACCAGTATCTGTGCCGGATTATTGCTGCGGTACAGGAAGCGCTGCGCGGTGAGCAGCAGCAGGCAGCGGCGTGATATCAAAAATCATGACGTGAAACCGCGCACCCAAATAGCCGACCGACTCCTCCCACGAAATTCTAACGAACCGGATTTTGGCCGGCGATCCTTTCGGCGTGGACCGAGAGATCCCTGTGGGCCTCCTCGTCGCTATCCCACGAGCCTGGCTGGGAGTAACTGATGCCCATGCAATCTGGGCTATTCATATGAAGAAAAAGAAGACCTTCTGATGGCTTCCCGGCCGCATCCCTGCTGGAGATTTGGAAAGTTACAGTGTTGCCGAACTTTGATACTGAGTAACTAACTTCATTATTTTGCATATCACAGGTCTCTTTTTTTAGGAAGCACTATTTTAGCACACTCTAAAAACCCTCTATCAGGACACCGCATGAACGCCCCCACCTACTGCCGCACCACCGGCCTGCGCATCGGCAAATGCCCCTGCCTGCGCTGCAACCCACCAAAGGAGTCGCCGCCATGCGCCGCACCCTGAGCATCCGCCACACCGTAGACCGGCACGGCCAGCCGCTGGCCGAGCTGATCGACAACCTGCCCGGCATCTTCGCCGAGCTCTACCCCTCCGACATGCGACACCTCGCCCGCACCCTCAACACGGCCGCCAACGACCTCGAGCAGGGCGAACGCGGCCTGGTCGTCTACTGCATCCAGGAGTAACCCATGCAGCCACTCATCTACGTCGCCGGCCGATACCGGGCAGCGACACGGGCCGCCGTTGCCCAAAACATCGAACAGGCCCGCCTGCTCGGCATCGAAGCCGCCCGCCTCGGCTGGTACCCAGTCATCCCCCACTGCAACACCGCGCACATGGAGGACGACCTGCCGCACCTCGGCGACGCATTCTGGCTAACCGGCACCCTCGAACTGATGGAGCGCTGCGATGCTGTGGTTCTGGTCGAAGGCTGGGAAACCAGCGAAGGCACCGCTGGCGAGATCGCCCGCGCCGACCAGATGCGCCTCCCCGTCTACCGCGGCCGGCACCTGCTACCCAGCGCCAGCGAGTTCATCGCCTGGCTGCACGCCGTGGAGGCCCGCAGAGCATGAGCGGCATGACCGACAGCGCTGCAGTACGGCGCATCAATGAACAATGTGCACGCTACCTGCACAAACCCAGCGGCGTGCGCTACCACATCGCTTACAGTATCGGCGGACTGAACGAACTGCACCCCATCAGCGGCCCCTGCAAATACGCCAGCGACGCCAACCTGGCCAACACCGAGATCTGGAGCAAATTGCAATGAAACAAGTCGTGAAGAGCTTGTATGTCGAGATCAAACGCGAGGAGTACGACGCGATGCGGGCGCGGATTGCTGAGCTTGAGTCCATTGCGCTGAGCATTCAATTTTGCAAGCTAGGACGCCTTGGTGCCGCTTACGACGGCCCGCAAACCCGCTACGCCTACACCTATACCGACCAGCCGGACAACGTAGGAGCCATGAAACTTGGTCGAGCAGCGGCGATCAATGCAACCCGAAATCATGGCGATGAGATAGATCGAGGCTTGCACCTACTGCTCCAGCTACAGGCCGAAGGTTTTGGGGTGTTCCAGATCGCCGCCGACCATATCGAGCAGAACCTCGATATGGTGCCGGCTGGCCGCGCCAAGCAGCAGAAGCCCAAGACGTAGCACACCAACCGCAACACCTAAGCCCCTACCCCATTCGACTATGCCGGCGCGAGCCGGTGAGAGGTATTCCTGTGGCCCGTGTAATCGCGCAACTGACGGTGAACATGCCGCGCCTCATGGAGGTCGGCGAATATAAGAAGCTACGCTTTGCAGGAGGCAAGCCCAGCTTGCAACAACTCAAGCGCTGGATTGAAGAAGGGGAAATCGTGGGAGAGGTAAAAGGCGGAATGTATTTCGTAGACCTGCAGGCCGAGCTGACCGGGTCGAATGATCCCCTGCTCGCCAAGATGCTGGCGGTGGCGTAATGGCCCCGCCACGCAAGCGCACGCTGCAAAACAGGAACCTGCCCGACAACCTCTACCCCAACGGCAAATACTGGCAGTACCGCAACCCCATCACCGGGAAGAAGACCAGCATAAACAAGCCGCTGGCCGAGGCGATACGGCTGGCCCGGGCGGCGAATGCACGACTGGCGCCGATGATGGCCGACGACGGCGCCCTGCTCGCCCTGCTCACTGGAGAGAAGGCGCCGACCTTCAAGCACCTGCTCGGGCGATTCGAGGAAGAGTGGCTGCCAACCCGGGGCTATGCCGAGCGCACGCTGCAGGAGATCCAGTTCAAGCTGGAGCGGTACCGGGAAGACCTCGGCGCCCGCATGATCGGCCAGCTCGACGTGCTCGCCGTCGCCGAGTACCTCGACCAGTTCAGCAACAACGCCTACACCAAGCACCGCGGCCTGCTGGTACAGGTGTTCGCATTTGCCGCCGCAAAGGGCCTGTGCGATCGCAACCCAGCAGAGCTGACCCTGGTAAAGCAGGAGGCTGAGAAAAAGCGCCAGCGCCACACCAAGGCAGGCTTGGAGGCCATCATCGCGTTCGAGGGAACGCAACCATGGCTGCGGCGGGCAATACGTCTGGCGCTGGTCAGCCTGCAGCGCCGCGAGGATATCGTCTCCTGGGCGAAGAGCTCGGTCGACCTCGAGCAGAACACCATCCGCGTCTCCCCGGGCAAAACCCAGAACTACGACAACCCCATACACCTGGAGATCGTCATGGGCGAAGCACTGCGCGAGGTCGTCAAAGAGTGCCTGGCCTCACCAGTCGTCTGCCCCTACCTCATCCACTACCAGCCGAAGGCGCGCAAACGCGAACAGCTCGACGCCAAGCGGCATTGGAACGCAGTCACCGAGGACTACCTGACAAAGGCCTTCACCAAGGCGCGGGACGACTCAAAGGCTTATGAGGCGATACCCAAAGCTGAGCGGCCGACCTTCCACGAAATCCGCGCCCTGGGCGCCTGGCTGTATGAGCAGCAGGGCTACCCACAGGACTATATCCAGGCGCTGATGGGTCACGCAGACGTGAAGATGACCGAGCACTACCAGGCCGGGCACGAACAGAAGGGAGTGGAATACTTCCGAGTGGGGGCCGACCTAAAGCTATAGTGCCGGTGGTCGTTTGCCCAAAGTATTCCCAAAGTTTGCCCAAAACAAAAAAGGCGATCCGTTAGGATCGCCTTCTAGGCCCCGTGCTAGACGGGTCGGAATTGGTAGGCACAATTGGATTCGAACCAACGACCCCCACCATGTCAAGGTGGTGCTCTAACCAACTGAGCTATGTGCCTCCGATGGGTGCGCATTCTACTGGGGCGCTAAAAAGAGTCAACACTTTTTTCTCTAACTGCCTGAATAAATGAATTTTTTACTGTTCAGCGCAGCGTTTAATATTTCGCACGGAGCACTAGCCGGGCATTTCCAACTCGGGTAGCATCACGGCATCCGTAAAAAATAAAGAACAGAGGTTGCAATATGGCGCACACGGCTTATCCACAATCCTACTATGCCGCCTCAGCCAACCCGGCTCCGCCGCGCCCGGAACTGCATGGCGAAGTGGCAACCGACGTCTGCATCATTGGTGCAGGCTACACCGGCTTGTCCACGGCCATAGCCCTGCTGGAACGCGGCTTCAAGGTGAGCATTGTCGAGGCGGCCAAAGTCGGTTTCGGCGCCTCGGGCCGTAACGGCGGGCAAATCGTCAACAGTTACAGCCGCGACATCGACAGCATAGAGCGCAGCGTCGGCCCCAAGCATGCGCAATTGCTCGGCCAGATGGCCTTCGAAGGCGGCCGGATCATCCGTGAGCGGGTCGCCAAGTACGACATTCAGTGCGACCTCAAGGATGGTGGCGTGTTCGCCGCGATCACACCCAAACAGATGGGCCACCTGGAAGCACAGAAGAAATTGTGGGAACGCTACGGCCATACTCAGCTGGAGTTGCTGGACGCCAAACGCATCCGCGAAGTGGTGGCGACCGACAACTATATTGGCGGCATGCTCGACATGAGTGGCGGCCATATCCACCCGCTCAATCTGGCGCTTGGTGAGGCGACTGCCGTTGAATCCCTCGGCGGGATGATTTACGAACAATCTCCGGCCATTCGCATCGAGCGCGGCGCAAACCCGGTGGTGCATACCCCCAACGGCCGAATCAAGGCCAAGTTCGTGGTAGTGGCCGGCAATGCTTACCTGGGTAATCTGATCCCCGAACTGTCGGCCAAGTCGATGCCCTGCGGCACCCAGGTGATCACCACCGAACCCTTGTCCGATGAACTGGCGAAGAGTCTGCTGCCGCAGGACTACTGTGTCGAAGACTGCAACTACCTGCTCGACTACTACCGCCTGAGCGGCGACAAGCGCCTGATCTTCGGTGGCGGCGTGGTCTATGGCGCGCGCGATCCGGCCAACATCGAGGCGATCATCCGTCCGAACATGCTCAAGACCTTCCCGCAATTGAAGGATGTGAAGATCGATTACGCCTGGACCGGCAACTTCCTGCTGACCCTGTCGCGCCTGCCCCAGGTCGGCCGCCTCGGCGACAACATCTACTACTCGCAAGGCTGCAGCGGCCACGGCGTGACCTACACTCACCTGGCCGGCAAGGTGCTGGCCGAGGCCCTGCGCGGCCAGGCCGAGCGCTTCGACGCCTTCGCCGAACTGCCGCACTACCCCTTCCCGGGTGGCCAGCTGTTGCGCATCCCCTTCACGGCGATGGGTGCCTGGTACTACAGCCTGCGCGACAGGCTCGGATTCTAGCCACTCGTTCAGACAAACCAACGGCGCCTTATGGCGCCGTTGGTTTTCCAGCTCAATCAGTTAGCCTGTGGGCAGACGGGCGGAGATAAGCACTGTTGCGTCGATCCGCCGGCCGCGGGCTTCACGCCTGCGCCAAATCGCTGATCATCGGGAGCCAGCCGCTGGGCACAGACCCTTGCCTGTTCGGCGGCCTGTAGGCAACCGCGATCAGCCAACACCTGCGACAGGTTGAACCAGCCCGCGGCGAAGTCCGGCTGCTGCGCCAGGCTTTTACGTAAAGCCGTTTCCGCCCCCGGCGCATCGCCACTGGCATAGCGACTGTTGGCCAAGGCAAACCAAGCCAATGACTCATTCGGCCAATGTTGAGTGGCGGTGCGATAGGCGCGCTGCGCCGCAGCGACCCGCCCGGTTTCCTCAAGATCGCTGGCGGCCTTGAGCCAGGGGCGCAATTCGGCCTGCGCCGGCAGCGTATCTGCCGGCAAGGTCAAGACCGCCCAACGCCCACCCCGCGCCCAGGTCCTGTCGAAACTGTTGAAGCTGGTCAGCCAGCGCCGCGTGGTGCCCGAACGTAAAATCAAGGTCCGTTCACGCTGGTCATAACCGACCACCACAGCAAAGTGCCAGCGTGGGTACCAGTCAAAAGCCAGGTTTTGCAAGACCAACACCGGATTCCCCGCCGCCACTTCGGCAAGCAGCGCCTCCAGACGCGGCTGCAGCGGGTACACCAACATATCGTGAGCCCGCGCGGTCGCTACCATTTCTACTTGCAGGCTACCGTCACGCGCTGGAATGAACACCCGATCCTTGAGCAGGCCAGGGCTTGTCACTACGCCGCGCTGGTTGAGCATGGTCGCCAGCGCCGCCGGCCCGCACTGATAGGCGCTCTGTGGAAAAAACGGCACATCGCTCAGCTCTACCCGCTCAGGCAAACGCGAAGTCTCCGGCGGCAATACCGGAGACTTCGCGCAGGCGGCAAGTAAAAAAACCAGAACGAGTGAAAGCAGGTTCCAGCGAATCAACGATTTATGCATTTTACGAAATTGAAGATATTGGTCGCGCAGAGCAGATCGGTGACGATGAAGATCACCAGGAACAACACGACCACCCCGAGAACACCAGAGCCCGCCGGCGCTTCCGACAGTTGCTGATTGAACTGCGCCAACTCGGCATTGGTCAGGCTGTTGATACGGTCTTCAACCTGGGAGCGGTCCACCCCCATACCCAGTAATTTTTCCTGAACATCCTGCTCATCGAGCATGCTCAGCAATTGCTGACGATCGACCTGCTGCTGTTGTTCGGCCAACACCTCACCTGTGCCGATCATCGCCGCATTGGCCAGGGGAATCTGGACAATCATCAGAACGTGGAACACCGCCAACATGGCAGCCATACGCCGGAAGAACGAGTGATTGTACATAAGGGTTATCTCCTTGAAGGACCATGCCCCTAGACCTGAACGGTTTAAGAGGGTTCCTCCACAGCATAGCCAATAAAATCCAAGCGACTGTCTGGCAACCCACATATAACCATCATTCTTAGCATATGGACTCGCGCAGCAGCTGACTGATGACCGCGCGCAACTTGCCGGGCTTGACTGGTTTGCTCAGTAGCGGCATGCCCATGCGCTGCAACGCGCGGCGGCACTGGTCGCTGCGATCCGCGGTAATCATCACCGCCGGTATCGGCGAGTCGAAGTGGCTACGCAAATACGCCACCACATCGCAACCCAGCACATCATGATCAAGATGAAAGTCCGCCAGGATCAAATCCGGGGCCTGCCCGTCAAGCGCCTGCACGGCGGCCTCCTGATCGACCGCAGTGACCACCTCGCAACCCCACTGCTCGAGCAACGCCGCCATGCTATGGAGGATGCTCAGCTCGTTATCCAGCACCAACAGGCGCCGCCCCGGTAGCGGATCACCGACTGACGACTGAACCGATGAAGCGGCGGGCGTCATCTGAATGACCCGCTGCGCCAACGGCACTCGAATGGCGAACAGCGAGCCGCGCCCGGGTTGCGAGCGCACCTCGATCGGGTAATCCAGCATGCGTGCAATCCGCTCGACGATCGCCAGACCCAGCCCCACCCCTCGGCGCTCTGCCGCGCGACCGACATTCAGCTGATTGAATTCGAGGAAGATGTTTTCCAGCTGATCCTCGGATATACCACGGCCGGTGTCCCACACCTGCAGGTCGAGGAACGCGCCGCGTTTACGCACCCCCAAGAGGATGCGCCCCTGCTCGGTGTAGCGACAGGCGTTGCTCAGGAAGTTGCGCAGAATACGTGTCAGCAGACGGAAATCAGTGCTGATCGTATAGTCGGGAATCCGCGTCTTCAGGCGCAAGCCCTCGGCAGCGGCCACCGACTGGAACTCCGAGGCCAGGGGCGCCAGTAGGTCCTGCAGACGGTACGCGTCTATATCCGGTTTGATCGCCGCCTGATCGAGCTTGGAAATATCCAGCAAGTCGGTGAGCAAGTCCTCGGCCCCCTCCAGCGCCTGGTGGCTGCGTTCAACCAGATTGTGCTCGGCCGCCGGCAAGCTGCGCTCGCGCAGGGTGGAGATCAGCAGGCGCGCCGCGTTGAGCGGCTGCAGCAGGTCATGGCTGGCCGTTGCCAGGTACTTGTCCTTACTGTGGTTGGCTGCTTGCGCGGCATCGCGCGCCTCGCGCAATGCCTGTGCGATGCGTTTGCGCTCGACGATTTGCTGCAACAGGTTGCGGTTGGCCTCCTGCAACTCGGCGGTGCGCGCCCTGACCCGCAGTTCCAGCTCGTCGTTTAGCTGTTGCAGGCGCCGCTGCGCCAGTTTGCGCTCGGTAATATCGGCGACGAAGCCCTCGACGAGGCCGTCCTCGCCCGGTTTCATCAGCAGGTTCATCAAGACATCGACGGTGCTGCCGTCCTTGCGCCGCAACTGGGTTTCATAGCCGAACAGGCCGGACGCGTGTTCCAGCACCTGGCGAATATGCTGCAACTCCTCACGACCACCGACGAACAGGTAGTGGGCCAAGTCGGTCAGCGACCACAACACTTCCTGCGGATCGTCATAACCGAGCATCCGCGCCAGGGCCGGATTGGCCGAGCGCAAGCCTTCCTGCAGACTAGCCTGGAAGATGCCGTGCACCGCGTGTTCGAACAGCCACTTGTAGCGGTTGCGCTCGGTTTCCAGGTCTTCCAGACGCGCCAACAGTTCCGGGTAATGGCTCTTGCGCACTGAATGGCTGCCCAGCCCGAGCAGCTCGGTGAGCGCCTGGCGTTGCTGGTCAGAGGGCTTCGGCATAGACGACCTCGACATCGCGCTGGGTCGAATCCCTCGGGTTGGTGAGGATGCATGGATCCTGCATGGCATTGTGCGACAGGAAGGGGATGTCGGAGCTGCCAACCCCGTGCAGCCCCAGGGTTTCATGGAAGCCGACTGCATGTTTGAATCGGATCAGGTGCTCGACCAGACGTTGGCGGATCTGCGAATGAGTCAAGCCACGGGTATCGATGCCGAGGGTTTCGGCCACCACCTTGAAGCGTTCCGGCGCGGCCTTGTAGTTGAACGCCACCACATGTTCGATCAACACCGCATTGCACAGGCCATGCGGCAGGTCGAGAAAACCGCCGAGGCTGTGGGCCATGGCATGCACCGCACCGAGGATGGCGTTGGAAAAGGCCAGACCGGCTTGCATGCTGCCGAGCATGATCTTCTCGCGCAGGGCGATTTCATTCGGGTTGGCGATCATCGCCACCAGGTTGCCGTTGATCAGGCGCATGGCTTCCAGCGCGTGGGAGTCGGTCAGCGGCCCTGCGCCGGTGGAGACGAAGGCCTCGATGGCATGCACCAGCGCATCGATGCCGGTACAGGCGGAGAGGAAAGGGTTCATGCTCAGGGTGGTTTCCGGGTCGATCAGCGAGACGTCGGGCACCGCCCCCTTGCTGACGATGGAGAACTTCATCCGCGCATCCTGATTGGAGATGATCACGAACTGTGACACGTCCGCCGAAGTACCGGCGGTAGTCGGAATCAGGATCAGTGGCGGACTCGGTACGCGCAGAGTATCCACCCCCTCGAACTCGATGATGTTGCGGCCATGGGCCACGGCAATGCCGATGCCCTTGGCGCAGTCCATCGGGCTGCCGCCGCCCACCGCCACTATCACGTTGCAGCCCTGGCTGCGGTAGAGCTCGGCGCCGAGCATCACCTCTTCGCTGCGTGGGTTCGGTGACACCCCGGTGTACAGGCAGTGTTCGATGCCCTGACGCAGCAGACTGGTTTGCACGTCGGCCACCCAGCCGGCAGCCTGCACCCCCGGGTCGGACACCAGCAGCACCTTGCGCGCACCGAAGTTACTGGCGTAGTTTCCCACGCTATGCCGGCAACCCGCACCAAAGACGATTTCCGGCGAGACGAATTTTCGATGAAGACTGATATCGGCACTCATGCCACGGCCTACCGCTTATAGTTCTGACTAACGGCCAGCGTACTGCATTCACCTGCCAATGCAATGCCACCGGCCTAGCGATGTACGCCAGCCGGGCATGCTAGAAAAAAAGACGGCCGTTGCCTTCGCCTACGAGGCGCTCAGCACCGCGCAATAGAAGCGCCACTCATGTTCCAGGGCATGGGCCAGGTTCTTCGCCTGGCGAAAACCGTGACGCTCTTCGGGATACAGGTGGTAGTCCACCGGCACGCCGCGCTGCTGTAGCGCGGCGACCATCTGCTCGGTCTGCGTCGGCAGCACCACCGCATCCAGGCCGCCCTGGAAGAAGATCACTGGCGTCGCGATCCGTTCGGCATGCAACAGCGGCGTGCGCGCCCGGTAGCGCTGGGCATCGCGTAGCGGATCGCCGATCAGCCAGTCCAGGTAGTCGGCCTCGAACTTGTGCGTCGCCTGGCGCAGGGCCAGCGGATCACTGACCCCGTAGAGGCTGGCGCCGCCGCGAAACACCCGGCTGAAGGCCAGGGCGCATAACGCCGTGTAGCCGCCGGCGCTGGCGCCGCGGATAAACGCCCGCGCCGGGTCGATCAGGTCGCTGGCCGCCAGGTGCGCCACCGCGGCCTGGGCGTCCGCCACTTCTATATGTCCCCACTCCCCCGCCAGGCGCAGACGATAGGCACGGCCGTAGCCGCTGCTGCCGCGGTAGTTGAGATCGAGCACGGCATAGCCGCGCAGCGTCCAGAACGGGATGCGCGGGTCGAACACCGGATAACAGGCCGCGGTCGGTCCGCCATGCAGGAACACCAGCAGCGGCGGCGGTTTCCCGGATTGAACGGCGGGCGCATAGAAGAAACCCTGGCTGCGTTCGTCCTCAGCGACCGGGCAACTGAAAGGTTGCGGCCTGGGCAGGTGCTGCGCAGGCAGAGGCAGTTCGCCGCCTGCCAAGATGCGCACTTCGCCGCTATCGCGGGCGATGGCCAGAACCGCCGGCAAACGGCTGGGCGAACCGGCGATGCAGTAGTAGTGGCCGGCATCCGCCGCCAGCGCGCGGAAACGGCTGAAGTCTGCGGCCAGGCGTCGTTCATTAGCCGCGCCAGCCTGCTCGAGCAGCACGCCGAAACCCTGCTCGAAGCGGCTCAGCAGCATGGTGCCCGCCTCCAGCGGCAGGTAGCTGCAGCCGCCCAGCTGCCAGGGCGCCGGCGCATGATCGTAGGGGGCGTCATACGCCCCTGCGGCTGCCTCGCAAGCATCGGTGGCGCACAGCGGTTGCCACCAGCCGTGGCGGTCGGAGAGGACCCAGAGCCTGTCATCGGCGGCGAAGCGCGGTTGCTGCAGGGACTGGTCGTGGTCGGCGCCGGCCAGAACCTGCTTCGATCCTTCGCCCTCATGTAGGCACAGGCGGGTGGCGACCCAGGGCTGATGGGGCCGGTCCCACTCGATCCAGGCCAACTGGCGGCCGTCCGCGCTGGCAACCGGATCGGCATAGAAGTCGGCCCCCTCGACCAACACTCGGCGGCTGCCCTCCAGGCCGATGCGCACCAGACGATGGATCACGCCGGCCGCTTCGTGGCTTTCCTCCACGGCCAGCAGTGCCTGCCAGGCCGGGACGAAGGACAGGCCACCGTAACGGCAATCCGGGCGAGCGGTCAGCTTGCAGGGTGCAGCCGGGGGCTCGTGGCCAAGGCCGCTGCCACAGGCCAGCAGGTAGACTTGCTGGTCAGCTTCGTTGACGAACGCCGCGCCCTGGTCGGTAGCGCAGCAGGCGCCGCCGCCGTATTCGTAGACCCGGCTGCGCACGGAAAAACCTGCTGGGGTCAGCTCGCGCAACTCCTCGTCACACCAGAAGAACAGGCCGCAGCGCGCCTGTTGCGGATCGAAAGCCACCCACAACAAACCACCATGGGCGGCGTACAGTTCGGTGAAGTCGCCACTGGCGGCTGCGGCCTGGGCGGCGTTCCAGATGCCATCGGCTTCTTCGCTCCCTAGACCTTGCATATGATCCTGGAAGCCTTCTCGTTGCGGAACACCAGGCTATCCAGCGCTCCCGGCGCCTGCTCGGCCTCTTCGCGCGCGGCGAGGATGATGCCGTGGTGCGCCGACTTGCTGCACACCGGGTCGGCGTTGCTGGCGTCGCCGGTGAGCATGAAGGCCTGGCAGCGGCAGCCGCCTAAATCCTTGGCCTTTTCGTCACACGAGCGGCACGGTTCGGGCATCCAGTCGTCGCCGCGAAAACGGTTGAAGCCGAAGGAGTCGCGCCAGATGTGCTCGATGCTGTGCTCGCGCACGTTGGGAAACTGCACCGGCAACTGCCTGGCGCTGTGGCACGGCAGCGCGGTACCGTCCGGGGTGATGTCGAGGAACAGGTTGCCCCAACCGTTCATGCAGGCCTTGGGCCGCTCCTCGTAGTAATCCGGGGTGACGAAGATCAGCTTGCACGGGTGGTTCTCGGCCGCCAGCTTGGCGCGCCACTCGTTGGTGATGCGCTCGGCGCGCTCAAGCTGGGCGCGGGTCGGCAACAGGCCGGCGCGATTGAGTTCGGCCCAACCGTAGAACTGACAGGTGGCCAGTTCGACGAAATCCGCCTCCAGTTCCAGGCACAGTTCGATAATTCGTTCGATGTTGTCGATGTTGTGCCGGTGGGTGACGAAGTTCAGCACCATGGGGTAACCGGCCGCCTTGACTGCCCGGGCCATGGCCAGCTTCTGGCTGAAGGCCTTCTTCGAGCCGGCCAGCATATTGTTCACTTCCTCATCGGCGGCCTGGAAGCTGATCTGGATATGATCCAGGCCGGCATCGCTGAAGCTGGCGATGCGCTCTTCGCTCAAGCCGATGCCGGAGGTGATCAGGTTGGTGTAGTAACCCAGGTCGCGAGCGGCCTTGATCAACTCGGCCAGATCCTTGCGTACCAGCGGCTCGCCACCGGAAAAACCCAGCTGCGCCGCGCCCAGCGCACGAGCCTGGCGAAATACCTCGATCCACTCGGCGGTGCTCAGCTCCTGGCCTTGCTGGGAAAAATCCAGCGGGTTGGAGCAATACGGGCATTGCAGCGGGCAGCGGTAAGTCAGCTCGGCCAGTAACCAGAGGGGTGGGCCCGGCTCATGACCGGGCTTACTGCAACTCGATCCAGAACTGAGCATTGGCTACCTCCATAAAAGCCAGGATATCTTCATCGAGCCCCGGCACGTCCGGAAAGCGTTCACGCAGGGTGTCGATGATCTGGCCGACACTGTGCGCACCGTTGACCTGCTGGAGAATTTCCCCGGCACTGTCATTGAGCTTGATCATGCCTTCCGGGTAAAGCAGCACATGGCAGTTTTGCACGGGTTCGAACTGCAGGCGAAAGCCGCGGCGCAGCTTGGGGATCTTGCTGGCGAGGGACTGGCTCATAGGCTCGACTCCGCTCACAGCGCTATCCCCTTGTGCCAGACCCGCTCGGCCGTCACCGTGTGATAGGGCGCGCGCTCCAGCTCGTAGGCCATGCTCATGGCATCGAGCATGCTCCAGAGCACATCCAGCTTGAATTGCAGGATTTCCAGCATGCGCTGCTGACCCTCGTAAGTCGTGTAGTGCTGCAGGGTGATGCGCAGCCCGTGTTCGACATCGCGACGCGCCTCCTTCAGGCGCTTGCGGAAGTAGTCGTAACCGCTGGCGTCGATCCAGGGGTAATGCTGCGGCCAGGCATCCAGGCGCGACTGGTGAATGGTCGGCGCAAACAGTTCGGTCAGCGAGCTGCTGGCCGCTTCCTGCCAGCAGGCGCGGCGGGCGAAGTTGACGTAGGCATCCACCGCGAAGCGCACCCCCGGCAACACCAGCTCCTGCGACAGCACCTGCTCGCGGTCCAGGCCCACGGCCTCGGCCAGGCGCAGCCAGGCTTCGATGCCGCCCTCCTCGCCAGGCGCACCGTCGTGATCGAGGATGCGCTGCACCCACTCGCGTCGGGTGTCGCGATCGGGGCAGTTGGCCATGATCGCCGCATCCTTCACCGGGATGCACACCTGGTAGTAGAAGCGGTTGGCGACCCAGCCCTGGATCTGCTCGCGGCTGGATTGGCCGGCGTACATAGCCTGATGGAAAGGATGATGAATGTGGTAATAGGCGCCCTTGGCGCGCAGCGCCTGCTCGAATTCGGCAGGGCTCATGGCGGTCTTGCTCATCGAGGCTCTCCAGTGCGCGGTGCCGCTCGCCCGGGGTGCGCCCTGGGCACCATTGGCGGCAACGTCGTTCTTGGGGTGCGCGTAGCCTAGGCGGCTCCGCGCACCTTACAAAGTAATACTCATGCCGTCCCAGGAGACGTCGATAGCGTGAGCGTTCAGCTCGGCACGCTCCGGCGAATCGACATCGAGGATCGGATTGGTGTTGTTGATATGGATCAGGACCTTCTGCTTGGCCGGCAGGCCGTCGAGCACCTCGATCATGCCGCCGGGGCCGCTTTGCGGCAGATGACCCATCTCGCTGCCGAGCTTGTCGCCAACCTCGCACTGGCGCATTTCGTCGTCGCGCCACAGGGTGCCATCGACCAGCAGGCAATCGGCGCGACGCATCCAGGCCAGCAGCCGATCATCCACCTGCCCCAGGCCGGGCGCATAGAACAGGGTGCCGCCGGTGCGCAAATCTTCGATGAACAGGCCGATGTTGTCACCCGGGTGCGGGTTGCCACGGTGCGGCGAGTACGGCGGTGCGCTGCTGCGCAGGGCAATCGCAGTAAACTGCAGGTTCGGGCAGACAGGGATGCTGAACGGCACGCCATCCAGCTCGATCAGGTTGTGCTGCAGGCCACCGTTCCAGTGGGCGAGCATGTTGAACAGCGGAAAACCGCTGGTCAGGTCCTGATGCACCATCTCGGTACACCAGACCTGATGCGGACAGCCTTCGCGCAGGGTCAGCAGACCGGTGCAGTGGTCGATCTGGCTATCGATCAGAATTACCGCGCCGATCGCCGTGTCACGCGGCTTGCGCGCCGGCTGCAAGGCCGGGAACGACTCGATCTGCGCGCGGATATCCGGTGAAGCGTTGCACAGGATCCAGTCCGTGCCATTGTCACTCAAGGCGATCGAGGACTGGGTACGCGGCTGCGCACGCAGGCTGCCGTCGCGCACGCCACGGCAGTTGCGGCAGTTGCAGTTCCACTGGGGGAAGCCGCCGCCGGCGGCTGAACCGAGAATCTGGATATGCATGGCGAATTCCGGTGAGATGCCCCGGCGGTGCCGGGGCAAGGCCAATCAACGATTGGCGAAGTACATGGTGACTTCGAAACCAATACGCATATCGGTGAAGGCGGGTTTAGTCCACATGGCGCGGTCCTCTTCTTATCAATCCGGCGAATTCCGGTGGTACTAGTTATGCACCCAGAAAGCCCACGACAGAATGGTACTTTGGGAGGAGGTCGAGTTGCTTTTGGTAGAACAGGCCAGGATCAGAGGTTGTGAAAATATCGAGCGCCGTAGCGAGACGGTCTCCAGGCGCTCGCGGCAAGGCGCGCTACGTCAGCAGCGGGCGTCTGGAGGCGGTCGCAGTAGGCGAGAGTTTTTTCACAACCTCTCAGCATCCAGCGCCGCTGGCGTTGGGCCTCGCCGGTTCAAGGCCCCATGCCATAGCGGACACGGCTGACGCTGACCAAGCAAGCCCCGACATTAGGGACAGCACCCACAAAAAAGCCCTGCGCTGCAGGGCTTTTTATTTCAGCAGACGGCCAGTCTCTATGCAGAACCTGGCCAGGATTGCCTAACGCTGCAGGCTTTCGACGCCCCTCACGCCGGCCTCACGGGCAAAGTGGTCGCGGGTCAGCTTGACCACCACTGGGCTGAGCAGCAACAGGGACAACAGGTTGGGGATCGCCATCAGGCCGTTGAGGGTGTCCGCGACCAGCCAGGCGAAGTCCAGCTGGGCGACTGCGCCGAACGGCACCGCCAGCACCCAGAGGATGCGGAACGGCAGGATGGCCTTGGTGCCGACCATGAATTCCCAGCACTTCTCGCCGAAGTAGCTCCAGCCGAGGATGGTGGTGAAGGCGAATACCACCAGGGCAATGGTCAGGATATAGCCGCCGACACCCGGCATGGCCGACTCGAAGGCTGCAGCCGAGAGTGCCGCACCGCTGAGGCCTCCGGTCCAGACGCCGGAACAGATGATCGCCAGGCCGGTCAGGGTGCAGATGACCAGGGTGTCGATAAAGGTACCGAGCATGCCGATCATGCCCGAACGCACCGCGCTGTTGGTGGTGCCGGCCGCCTGAGCGATACCGGCAGTGCCGAGGCCGGCTTCGTTGGAGAAGATGCCGCGCGCCACACCGAAGCGGATTGCCGCCATGACCGCCGCACCGGCGAAACCGCCAGTCGCGGCAACCGGGCTGAAAGCGTAGGTGAAGATCATCTCGAATGCGGCGGGAATCTGCGCGGCATTGACCACCAGTACCACGATGGCGGCGATGATATAGGCCACGCACAT
Organism: Pseudomonas sp.; assembly: GCA_030699825.1. Taxonomy (GTDB): domain Bacteria; phylum Pseudomonadota; class Gammaproteobacteria; order Pseudomonadales; family Pseudomonadaceae; genus Aquipseudomonas. The sequence continues at coordinate 81,718 of JAUYKV010000044.1, forward strand.
GAAGGGCACCAGGGTCGCGGCGACCTTACCGATGCGCTTGATGCCACCGAGGATGACCAGGCCGACGAAGAACATGGTGACCAGGCCGGTCAGCCACAGCGGCACGGCAAACGTAGCCTCGAGGGCCGCGGCCATGCTGTTGACCTGAACCATGTTGCCGATGCCGAAACCAGCGAAGCCGCCGAAGATGGCAAACGCAGTACCCAGCCACAGCCACTTCTTGCCCAGGCCGTTCTTGATCGCGTACATCGGGCCGCCGACATGCTCACCGCGCTCGTCCTTCTCGCGGTAATGCACTGCCAGCACCACTTCAGCGTATTTGGTGGCCATGCCGACCAGGGCGGTGCACCACATCCAGAACAGTGCACCGGGGCCACCGAGGAAGATCGCGGTGGCCACGCCGGCGATATTACCGGTGCCGACAGTGGCGGCCAGACAGGTCATCAGCGCCTGGAACGGGCTGATTTCGCCGCTGGCCTGATCGTCTTTCTTGCGCCCTTGCCACATCAGCTTGAAACCGGCGCCGATCTTGCTCAGCGGCATGAATTTCAGGCGCAACATCAGGAACAAACCGGTGCCGAGGATCATCACCAGCATCGGTGGACCCCAGACGAGACCATTGAGTTGATTGACCAAACTGTTGAGGGATTCCATCTAAGGTTCCTTATTCTTGTAGTAATCGCGAGGTTGGGTACCCTTCGCATGCTCGACCGCCGGGTAGGCAGCGTGACGCCATCAGCTACACATCCAGCAAGGGGCGACACCGGAGAGGGTTCGCCCTTGCTGAAGCGGGCGCCAGTATATGAAGAGACGCGCAGCCCAATTCACTGTTTAGAAGACAATGCTTAGCTGCATTTTCCGTTAAATACCGGTAAAACCAGAAATACATAGCAAAATATCCTCAAGACACCGCACATTCAGTGATCAATCGCTAGCGTACACTCGACGCGCCCGCGGCGTGACTAGAAATCGCGCCGGTAGAACAGGTCCAGGGAACTGGCCAGACCGCTGGCAGCCTCGAGGTAGAGGCGCTTGCTCAGTTCATAGCGTAACGCGATGGTATTCGCCGGTTCGAACACGCCAACCCCGTAACGCAAGCTCAGGCGTTCCGACAGGCTGCCGCTGGCCACCACGCTGGTGCTGGTGCCGCTGCCTGCGGTATCCAACTGGAAGTCCTTGATGCCCAAGCCCTGGGCCAGGCCGCCGGCCACGGGCGCGCTGCCGGCCAAACCCATGGCGAGCGCCGCTTGGGCCAGCATGTTGTTGTCGCCACTGCTCTGCCCCAACGGCCGGCCAAGCACCAGATAGGACAGCGCCTGCTGCTGACTCATGGCCGGCTCCGAAAACACCTCACTGGAGGGTTGTTCGGCACTGCCGCTCAGGCGCAGGCCGGCGACCACCGAATCGACCCGGCGAATCGCCTCGACATCCAGGTAGGGCCGATCGATAGGTCCGATGAAAAGCAAACGCGCCCGGCGAATGGTCAAGCGCTGACCATAGGCACGATAACGGCCATTGTTCAGGCTCAACTCGCCGCGGGTGTCGAGGTCATTGCCGACATGCACGCGTCCGGCCAGATCTGCATTGAGGCCGAAGCCACTGAAACTCAGACGCTCCTGACCCACCTCGACATCGATGTCCATGGCAATCGCCAGCGGCTGCTGCTCAACGCTTTCACTGCCGACAATCAGCGCATCGTCCGAGACCTTGACCGTCGAAGGCGGCAGCTCGCGGATGACGATCTTGCCGCGCGGGATCAGTACCTTGCCGGCTATCGACAACTGTTCGGCAGCGATGCGCAGGGTCAAATCCGGCTCGACCTCAAGCTGCGCATAAGGCTCAATGTTGACCGGCAGGTGATTGCCGCGCAGGCGCAACTCGCCCTGCAAACCGCTGCGCCAGGACAGCTCGCCGGCCAGACTGGCCTGCCCCCGTTCGCCACTGCGCCAGCCGCCGCTGAGTTGCAGGCTGTCCCCGGCAATCCGCGCGTCCACCTGCAACGCCTCGACCGCCATGGGCAACTGGTCGCCGGCCAGCTCGCCCTCGCTGAGTTGCAAACGCCCGTCGATTTGCGGCGCCAGCAAGCTGCCGGACAGGTTGCCACTGCCGTCGAGCCGGCCCGCCAGATGCTCGACCATTGGCAGGAACGGCTGCGCCAGCGCCAGGTCCAGCCCGCTCAGACGGAAATCGCCGGCCAGGGTCTTGTTTGTTGAGCGTGGGTCGAGGCGTGCCTGGAGGCGCAGTTCGCCGATTTTCGGCCCGCGCAAATCCAGCCGGGTATCGATTTGCTGCGGGCTCAGCTGGCTCTCCAGGCGCAGGCTGTCGTAGGCGAAGTCCAGCCATTGGTCCCGATCGTGAATCCGCCAGATGCCGCTGCCGGCATCCAGCACCACCCGCCCGCTCGGCCCCGCCGCCGGCAAGTCAAGCTGCACTTCGGCATTCAACAGGCCTTGCCAGGCGAAGTCCCTGGGTAGCCAGGGCGCCAGGCTGTCGAGGGGAAAGTCGCTGAGGCGATAGCGCAATCGGGGTTCAGGCAGCAGCCGCTGATCCTCGCCGCACAGGCTGGCCGCGCCGGAACGCCAGCAGTGCGCCGCGAGGTTGAGCCGACCGTTGGCCAGGCGCACCAGGCCGGCAGGCTGCTGCAAGCGCCAGTCCTGACCGCCGCTTTGTACCTCGCCACTGTTCAGCTGTCCGCGCCAGGCGCCTTGGTCCCATCTGCCGGCGAAAGCCAGGGCGCTCTGCAGCAAAGGTCCATCGAGCTTGAGCTGCAGTCGCTGCCGGCGCCGATCGCCCTGGCCGCTGGCCTTCAACCGGCCCAGCTCGGCTTCGCCCAGAACAATGCCCTGGGCGTCGAGCTCGACCCGCGCTTGCTGGGCACTATCGAGCGCCGCATCGAGCTGCACGCGCTCCACACGCTGGTCAATGTAAGTCAGGCGCTGGCCCTGCAGGCTCAGCTGGCCTTGTGGCGCCTGCAGGGTGCCCGCCAGGTCGAGCTGTCCCTGGAGCTGCCCCTGTAACTGCGGCCAGAGCTGGCCCAGGCGCGGCAGCTTCAGACGCAATTGACCGCTGAGACGCTGATTCAGCTCGCCACTGCCGTCGATGCGATTGTCGCCCAGACGCAGATCCAGGCGTTGCAGCGACCAGTGCTCGCCGCTGCCGGTGGCCTCGGCCTGGAGCTGCGCCGGCTGGCCGCGCAAACGGCCGTTGAGGTCGATCCGGGCATTCAGGCTCAGCTGCTGATCGTCCAGCTGGCCCTGGCTGTGCAGCGGCCCGCCCAGGGTGCCCGGCAATTCCGCCAGCCAGTAGGCCGGATCCAGGTCGTGCAGCTGCAAACGCGCATCCCAGCGCAGGCCATCGGCAAAGCCCAGGGTCAGTTGGCCATCGGCCCGGCCCTGACCGGCACGCAGTAGCAGATCGGGCAGGTGCAGCTGCTGCAAATCGCCACTGAGCGGACTCTCCAGGCTGAATGCCCCGGCCGGGCCATCCAGCGCAGCGGCGAAGTGGCCCAGGTAGTTGCCGTCGCGATAGGCCAGCTCACCGCTGAGCCGGCGTAATGCCACAGGCGGTTGTTCCACCTCGGGATACAGGCGGCGCCAGGGGAAATCCTCCCAGTCGAATCGGCTGTCCAGGCCGAACCCCTCGCGCCAGTCCAACTCGCCACTGAGGCGCAGCTGCTGCTCGGCGCTGGCACTCAGACTCAACGCGACAATCTCGGCGCCGTCAGCCTTGAGCAGCCCTTGCAGGGTCAACGCCAGTGGCCCGCCCTCGCCCGGCAACTCGGCGTTGCCGCTGACTCGGTAGCCGTCGGCCAGATCGCCGCTGGCCGTCAGCTCTATCTTGTGCAGACGCAAGGTATCCGGCAGCTCGCTGCTGGCCTTGAAGCCATCGGCATGCAACTGCAGGCTGGCCGGGACATTATCCGCCAGCGGTTGCACAGCACCGCGCAGACGCCCGGTAAGGTAGCCCGCGCTATCGGCTGTCACCTGCAGGCTCTGCTGCAAATCACCGACAATCTTTACGTCAAGCAGCCAGTCCTGTTGCTCGGGCGCCGGCAGTTGCACCTTGCCGACGAGGCTTAGTGGCCAGTCACCACTGGGCAGCAATTGGCCACTCAGATCCAGGGCAAAGTCGCCACGCAGCAGACGCAGGCTGTCGATCTGCACGCCTTCGCGAGTCCAGCGCGCCGCCAGTTGCAGGTCTTGCAGCTGCTCGAGACCATTGAGTTGCAGGCTGCCGATGTGCACCTCACCCAGTTGCACAGCCAGTGGCAGCTGCAACTGCGGCAAGCGCCATGGCGTGGCGTCCTCCTCATCCTCGCCAGGCGGCAAGCGCAATTCGATGCGCTCGACTTGCAGTCGCTCGACGCACAGGGTCAGGCGCAACAGACACAGCGGCGACCAGGTCACCTCGACCAGACGAACGTCCGCCAGGCTGTCACCTTGCTGCCAACGCAGCTGCTCGGCGCGCCACTGCCCGCCCAACTGGCCGCTGAAGTTGCTCACCTGCAAACCCGGCACCCGGGCCAGCGCCCAGCGGCTGCCGGCAGTGCTGGCGAGCATCCAGGTCAGTGCCAGCGCCAGCATCAGCAGGACGCCAAGCAGACCATAGGGGCCGTATTTCAGCCCGCGCCTCACAGTTCCGGCCCCATGGAGAAATGCACCCGCACGCCGCCCTGGTCATCCAGCGGATGGGCCAGGTCGAGGCGCAGCGGACCGACCGGCGAGACCCAGCGCAGGCCGATACCGACGGCACTTTTCAAGGAGGGGAAGTCCAGCGAGTTGAAGCTGTTGCCCTGGTCGACAAAGGTCGCCACGCGCCAGCGCTCGGCCACGCTGTACTGATACTCGGCGCTGACGGCGAACAGATAATGGCCGCCGATTTTATCGCCCTGGGAGTTCTCCGGTGACAGGCTCTGGTAGTCGTAACCGCGCACGCTCTGATCGCCACCGGCGAAGAAGCGTAGCGATGGCGGCACCGCGGAGAAACCGCCAGACTCGGTGCCGCCGAGCTGCACCCGGCCGAGCAAGCGATGCTTGTGCGCCAGGGTGGTCAAGCCTTTGAGCAGGACATTGCCGTGCACCACGTCGGCATCGGAGAGCAAACCGCGTTTGGCCGCCGACAGATCGAATTGCAGGCGATAGCCATGATTCGGATCGACCTGATTGTCGCTGCGCAGGTACGCGTAGCTGACGCCGGGCATCAGCAAGGTGCTCAGCCCCGAGTCGTCGCCGAGCTTGTACTGCTCATGCTGCCACTTCAACGAGATGACCCGTTGCCAGCCACTGTCCAGCTTGCTGTGCCACTCCGGCCCCGCCGTCAGCAAGCGGCTGAGGCTGTCGGTGTCGGCCAGCTCTTGATATTGGTAGCCACCGGAATAGCGCAACTTGTCGGTCAGGGGCGGATCGCCGGGCACGTCGTACCACAGACCGACGTTCTGCCGCGGCGCCGACAACTCCATCTCGGCGCCGTAACTGTGGCCTTGCGGATTGGCCCAATGGCGTGTCCAGTTGGCCCGGCCACGGGGACCGACATCGGTGGAATAACCCAGCCCCAGTCCCATGCTGCGCGGCTTGCGGGTGTGCAACTGGACGTTGACCGGAATCCGCTGCTGCTCGGCGGCGCTCGGGTTGGCATCGACGCTCACCGTCTCGAAGTAGCCACTGGAACGCAGCGCCTGGTACAGCTCGGCGATCAGCTCGGAGTCATAGGGCGTATCGGCGGTAAACGGCACCATGCGTTGCAGCAGTTGCGCCTCGAAGGGTGCATCGCCCTCGAAGCTTACGGCTCCCAGCTGATAGCGCGGACCACTGTCATAGATCAGTTCGATGTCGGCGACCCCGGCACGCGGGTCGATACGCAGACGCTGACGGGTGAAGCGCCCGGCGAAAAAACCATAACGCGAGGCCTGGTTCTGGATCAGCCGCTTGGCCGTATCGTAATGGCCGTGATTGAGTACCGCGCCGGCTTTGAGCCGGGCATCACTGGGCAGGCGAAACGCGCGCAACTGGTTGGCCGGACCGTCGATGCGCAGGGTCACCTCACGTAGCCTGACCGGCTCGCCAGGAACGATGCGCAGGGTCAGACGCAACGGATCGCCTTCACTGACCTCGCTGACGATCTGCGCCTGGTAGTAACCCAGGGCCTGCGCGGCTTTCTCCGCCTGCGCCTCGGCCACCCGGCGAAAACGCTGCAAGGCATCCAGGTCGCGCTCGCCCAGGCTACCGATATAGCCTTCCACGTTCTCCTTGAGTGCGGCATTGGCAGGCTGCACCTTGACCATCAGGCGCGCCTCGGCCAATACCGAGGCACTCAGCAGGAACAGCGCCAATCCGGCGCAAAATGTGGGAAAGGTTCTCATGAACGCGATGCTAGCACGGGCCGCGCGGCAGCCTAGCAGGACGGTCGTGTTCTCGCGGTTACTGTTTATTGCTGCGCTTCAGCCACCCCGGGTGGGCTTCATTCAGCTGCATTGCGACCCGCTGGCCGACACGCCCTCAGGCCCTGGTTTTGACGGACTGCTGTGGGTTGGGATGAAAGAACACATGCTCGATGATCGGGCCAACCGCTACTTCGCCGATTTCCTCGTAGCCATGGCGCTTGTAGAAGTCCAGATAATGCGCATTACCGGTGTCCAATACCACGCCGAGCGAATCCGCATCCTCGGCGCACCAGTTGTGCAGGGCTTCGAGCAACTGCTCGCCGAGATGCTGGCCCTGGAACTCGGGATGAACGCCAAGCAAGGGCAGCACATGGTAAGGCCCGGGCGGCAGGCAGGCGAGGACGGCATCGTGGTATGCCAGATAACGTTTGGTGCAGCGAAAACCGGCGGTCAGCAGCATGCGCATGCGCCAGCTCCAGCTCTCGGTGATGTCCAGACGTCGCTGCGGGGGTGCGATCAGCGCCATGCCGATCAGGCGGTCATCGATCAGCAGACCAATCGCCGGCAGATTCTCGCTGAAATGTTGTTGCACCAACTCCCGTACGGTGGCGCGCACGCGTCGGTCATAACCAGGGCGTTCGGCTTCGAACAGGTAAGCAAAGGTCGGCTCATGGCGATAGGCGTGGTACAGCAGCGAGCGCGCTTCGCGGGTATAACCGCTATCGAGCATACGGACTTCGGCAAGGCTGTTCGGCATAGGGTGCGGCCTCTGGCTTTTGTTGATCTACTTGGCCTCTAGGGTCTGTTGCCGTTTCATCGCGACCGCGCCGGAGCCTGTTTTAGCGCGAGGCAAGGCACGAGACGCGAAGTTTGGTCGTTCCAAACGAGCGTCGAGAAACGCAGCATCGCGCTAAAACAGGCCCGGCCCTACGGGTTGCGCGGAAAATCTCGCCATGCGTTGTTGTAGGACTTGGCAAGGGAACAACCATTACCTGCGCCCTACGCCTAGCCTGGCGAGATTTTTCGCGGCAACGCGGCTTGCGCTGAAACGGCAACAGACCCTAGCCACCCTAGCACCGCAACCCGGCGACAGCCAGAACTGGCCGTGGGGTCGCCGAATCGGCTAGCATCGCAGCCTTGCTACAACGACCCCAGGACTTGCCGCCCATGAAGATCGTCTCCTTCAATATCAACGGCCTGCGGGCACGCCCGCATCAATTGGCGGCCTTGATCGAGAAACACCAACCGGACGTGATCGGCCTGCAGGAAACCAAGGTCGCCGACGAGCAATTCCCCGAGGCGGACATTCGCAACCTCGGCTATCACGTGCACTACCACGGCCAGAAAGGCCACTACGGCGTCGCCCTGCTTTCGCGCCAGGAACCCCTGGCGCTGCACAAAGGCTTCCCCAACGATGGCGAGGACAGCCAGCGCCGCTTCATCTATGGCACCTTCGCCGACGCGCAGGGCAACCCGGTGACCGTGATGAACGGCTATTTCCCGCAAGGCGAAAGCCGCGACCACCCGATCAAGTTCCCTGCCAAGCAACGCTTCTACGCCGACCTGCAGCAGCTGTTGCACGACCGGTTCCAGCCAGAGCAGGCGCTGGTGGTGATGGGCGACATCAATATCTCGCCGCAAGACTGCGACATCGGCATTGGCGAAGAGAACCGCAAGCGCTGGCTCAGAACCGGTAAATGCAGCTTCCTGCCAGAAGAGCGCGAATGGCTGGCTAGCCTGAAGAGTTGGGGCCTGGTCGACAGTTTCCGCCAGCTCAACCCCACGGTGAACGATCGATTCAGCTGGTTCGACTACCGCAGCCGTGGTTTCGAAGACGATCCCAAACGCGGCCTGCGCATCGATGTGATCCTGGCCTCACCGCCTCTGCAGTCGCGCTTCAAGGATGCGGGAATCGATTACGAACTACGCGGCATGGAAAAGCCCTCGGACCATGCACCGATCTGGCTGGAACTGAGCTGAACTGAGAGGGTGTGAAAAAACCTCGCCTACTGCGGCCGCTTCCCAAACGCCCTAGGCTCCGACCATTTACCTCGAACAACCCTCAATCCGTAGGGTGTCACTCGCCGCAGGCAGTGCACCATTGGTTTACCGGCGCGGCACAAAGCTGGCGGGTTGTCGCTGCGCTCCGAAGCCGCCCTACCCGCAGGCAGTGCACCACTGGTTTACCGGCGCGGCACATAGAGCTGGCGGGTTGTCGCTGCGCTCCGAACGGATCGCCGCCCGGGCCGCCCTACCGCGGAACGGAACGCCGCCCGGACCGCCACTCCCAGCCACGCTAGAACCACCGGGCCAACGCCCCGCTGTCATATTCCAGTCATCTGTTGGTCTTATCGTCTCGGCACCTTCCATTGCCTTTACAAGGTGCCTACCGCATGTCGCGCGCCCTGCCTGCTTGTGATCAGTCAACCTGGAGCAGTACCTGCGCCGCCCTGTTGCTCGCTTTCATCTGCTACGCCCTGCCCTGGTCGGTATTCGCCGCCCTGCCGATCCCCGCTGACAACAGCAGCGTACTGCGTATCCAGGGTTCCAACACCATAGGTGCCACCCTTGGCCCTGCGCTGGTCAGGGGCTTGTTCGAAGAACAGGGCCTGAGCGCGATCCGCATCGAAGCCGGCGCCGCCGACAACGAACAGAAGATCATCGGCACCCGCAGCGACGGTCGCCGCGTGACCATCGAAGTCGCCGCCCATGGCTCCAGCACCGGCTTTACCGCCCTGCAGGACGGCAGCGCCGAGCTGGCCGCCTCCTCGCGGCCGATCAAGGCAAGCGAAGCCAGCGCCCTGGCGGTCCTGGGCGACCTGCAAAGCCGGGATGCGGAACAGATCATTGCCATCGATGGCCTGGCGATCATCCTGCACCCGAGCAACCCGCTCGGCGCGCTACGCATCGATCAATTAGCCCAGATATTCTCTGGCGAGCTGCATAACTGGGCGCAACTGGGCGGCAAGAACGAGCCAATCACGCTGTACGCTCGCGATGACAACTCGGGCACCTACGACACTTTCAAGGAGCTGGTGCTAAGTGCCAACGCCGCCACTCTGGCGGCCAACGCGCGACGCTTCGAGTCCAGCGAACAGCTGTCCGATTCGGTCAGCCGCGACCCCAATGGCATCGGCTTTATCGGCCTGCCCTACATTCGCCAGGCCAAAGCCGTGGCCATCGCCGCCGGCGAGTCACAGGCGATGCCGCCCAGCACGACCCTGATCGCCACCGAGGACTACCCCTTGTCACGGCGGCTGTTCCTTTACATTCCGCCGGACTCGCCCACCCCCTGGGCCAAGGCGCTGGTCGGTTTTGCCCAGAGCCCGCGCGGTCAGGCCATAGTCGCGCAAAGCGGTTTTATCGCGCAGACCGTGCAAGCGATAAAAGTCGCCCCGGACAGCAGCATGCCCGAGGCCTATCAGACCCTGGCCCGTGAAGCACAGCGCCTGTCGCTGAATTTCCGTTTCCAGCACGGCAGTGCCGTATTGGATAACAAGGCCCAGCGCGACCTCGAACGGCTACTCGCCTACCTGACAGCGCAGGACAAGCTGTACCGGAAAGTGGTGCTGATGGGCTTCGGCGACCCCAAGGCCGATCCGGCCAGGGCCGAGTTGCTGTCCAAGCTGCGGGCCATGGCCGTGCGCCGCGAGCTGGCCCGGCATGGGGTGATCTTCCGTCAGATCAGCGGGCTCGGCGACGAGCTGCCGGTGGCCGCCAACAACGCCGATGACGGACGAATCAAGAACCGCCGCGTCGAGGTATGGGTGTACTAACGCCGGGCTGGCGGCTAAAGCGGAGCGCCGCCCGGCCCCTCCCACAAGTACCCACAAGCCGATAGACGCAATTGCCCCCCAGCTTGCTGCGCGACAGCGCGGCGTCTGGACGACGGGAGATCTCCTGCCTATTCCTTGCCCAGGCCATGCTGGCGCAGCTTGTTGGCGATAGTGGTGTGCGACACGCCGAGGCGCTTGCCCAGTTGCCGGCTGCTCGGATGCTCGTGGTACAGGCGCTCCAGCACCGCCTTCTCGAAGCGCCCGAGGATGTCGTCCAGGCCACCCTCCAGCGAAAACTCGGCCAACGGCTGCGGTGCACCGTAGTCCGGCAGGCGGATATGTTCGAGCTTGACCGTACCGCCCTCGCACAGCGACACCGCCTGGAACAGTACGTTTTCCAGCTGGCGCACATTGCCGGGCCAATGGTAGTGGCCGAGCTTGTCCAGCACCTGGGTTGCCAGCTTGGGCAGCGGGCAGCCGATCTGCCGGCTGGCCGAATCGAGGAAGTGCTCGACCAGCGGCGCCAGACCGTCCAGGCACTCGCGCAATGGCGGGATATGCAGACTGAGCACATTGAGCCGGTGGTAGAGGTCCTGGCGGAACTCGCCCTTGGCGCACAGCTCGGATAGGTCGACCTGGGTGGCGCAGATCACCCGCACATCCAGGTGCACCTCCTCGTCGCTGCCGACCCGGCGAAAGCAGCCGTCCTGCAGGAAGCGCAGCAGCTTGGCCTGCAACCGCGGGCTCATCTCGCCGACGCCATCGAGGAACAGGGTGCCGCCGGCAGTCAATTCCAGCAGGCCGAGCTTGCCTTCCGGGCGTGCGCCCTCGAAGGCGCCGGGGCCGTAGCCGAACAGCTCGGTCTCGGCCATGGATTCCGGCAGCCCCGCACAATTCAACGCCATAAACGGCGACTGCCCGCGCGGGCTGGCCAGGTGGCAGGCGCGCGCCAGCAGTTCCTTGCCGGTACCGGTCTCGCCCTCGATCAGCAGTGGCGCATCCAGCGGCGCCATGCGCCGCGCCTCGCGCACCACAGCAGCCATGACTTTCGAGCTCTGGAAGATGCTGTCGAAGCCGCGCAGTTCCTGCTTGCGCACATGGTAGATGCGTTCGCCGACCCGGTCGGCGCGGTGCAGGGTAAGTACCGCGCCGGCCAGGGCGTCGCTCTCGTCGTGTTCGGTCTGCAGCGGCGCGATGTCGGCGAGGAACACATCGCCCTTGACCTTGACCCGCAGGCCATTGATCCGCGATTTGTTGGCGCGCACCAGTTCCGGAAGGTCGAAATCCTCGGCATAGCGCGACAGCGCAATCCCCGGCACCTCGTCGACGCGCACGCCGAGCAACTGCGCGGCGGCGCGGTTGGCCGCCACTATCGAGCCAGCCATGTCGACCGATAGCACGGGAAATTCCAGGGCGCCGAGCAAGGCGTTCAACTCCAGATGGCGGCGCTCGCTGGGCATCAGGCCGACGCGCTTGACCCCGAACACCCCGGAAATCCCCTCCAGCTTCGGCCGCAGGGCCTGGAATTGCAGATTAATCAGGTTCGGGCAGAGCATGTAGATGGCGTTGCCCTGCTCGCCGCCGACCTCGCCACGGGCGACATTGATGCCGTAGTCGACCAGCAGGTTGAGGATGTCGCGCAGAATGCCGATCCGGTTCTGGCAGTGAATCTTGATACGCATGGCAGGCCCCGGCACATTTTCTGGTCAGCCGAGCATCAGAAATCGACGAACTCGACTATTTTTTCGTCAAGAATATGTGCCAGATTAGCTCAGCGACAAGACGATAGTTGGCTGTATCGCCAGCAACGTAATCTTTTCTTTACGAAATTCCACCCTTGACCCGTCCCAATCGCCGCATTCACCGCTGTGCAACCCCACAATCCGGGGTATCCATTGTCCAACATAACAATGACAGCCCCAGCAGGAGGCAGCAGCGATGAAGAGTACGCAGTATGTGGCTCGGCAACCGAATGAAAGCGGTTTTATCCACTACGGCGAAGCCGAGCATCAGGTGTGGAACACCCTGATCAGCCGGCAACTCAAGGTGATCGACGGACGCGCCTGCCAGGAGTATCTGGACGGCATCGAGCAACTCGGTCTGCCCCATGAGCGTATTCCCCAGCTCGATGAAGTCAATCAAGTGTTGCAGGGCGCTACCGGCTGGCGCGTCACCCGGGTGCCGGCGCTGATCCCCTTCCAGACCTTTTTCGAACTGCTGGCCAGTCAACAATTCCCGGTGGCCACCTTCATCCGCAGCCCCGAGGAACTGGACTACCTGCAGGAGCCGGACATCTTTCACGAGATCTTCGGTCACTGTCCGTTGCTGACCAACCCCTGGTTCGCCGAGTTCACCCACACCTATGGCAAGCTCGGCCTCAAGGCCAGCAAGGAAGAGCGCGTCTACCTCGCTCGCCTGTACTGGCTGACCATCGAGTTCGGCCTGGTCGACACCAGCCAGGGTCGCAGGATCTACGGCGGCGGCATCCTCTCCTCGCCGAAGGAAACCGTCTACAGCCTGTCCGGAGAACCCGAGCATCTGCCATTCAATCCGCTTGAGGCCATGCGCACGCCTTATCGCATCGACATTCTGCAACCGCTGTACTACGTCTTGCCGGAACTCAAGCATCTGTTCGAACTGGCGCACCAGGACATCATGGGCATGGTCAAACAGGCCATGCAGATGAGCCTGCACGCACCGAAGTTTCCGCCGAAAGCCGCCTGACAACTTTTGTAGGATGGGTTGAGCATCGCGATACCCATCATTTCCCGGTTTGATGGGTATCGCTGCGCTCAACCCATCCTACGTTCCCCTCCCTGAACCCTGGAGAATCCCATGAGCCTTGCCCAAGCCCAATGCGAAGCCTGTAGCGCCGATGCGCCAAAAGTATCCGATGAGGAGCTGGCCGAGCTGATCCGCGAGATCCCCGACTGGAACATCGAGACCCGTGACGGCCATATGGAACTGGAGAAAGTTTTCCTGTTCCGCACCTTCAAGCACGCCCTGGCCTTCACCAACGCGGTCGGCGCCATCGCCGAGGAAGTCGGCCACCACCCGGCCCTGCTCACCGAATGGGGCAAGGTCACCGTGACCTGGTGGAGCCACGAGATGGGCGGCCTGCACCGCAACGACTTCATCATGGCCGCGCGCACCGACGAGGTGGCGAAAACCGCGGAGGGCCGCAAGTGAATCATTTCGCCCCGGTCGCCCGGGTGCCCGGCGACCCGATTCTCGGCCTGATGGAGGCCTATCGTGCCGACCGCAACCCGGCCAAGCTCGACCTGGGTGTCGGCGTGTACAAGGACGCCCAGGGCCTGACGCCGATCCCGCGAGCGGTCAAGCTGGCCGAGCAGCGCCTGGTCGACCGCGAGACCAGCAAGAGCTACATCGGCGGCCACGGCGATGCCTTGTTTTGCAGCCACCTGGCCAGGCTGGTGCTCGGCGCCGACAGCCCCTTGCTCGCCGAGCAGCGCGCGGCCGCCAGCCAGACCCCCGGCGGCACCGGCGCCCTGCGCCTGGCTGGCGACTTTATCGGCCACTGCCTGCCCGGCCGCGGAATCTGGCTGAGCGATCCGACCTGGCCGATCCATGAAACCATCTTTGCCGAGGCCGGGTTGCGCGTTGGTCATTACCCCTATGTCGGCGCCGACAACCGGCTCAACGCCCCTGCGATGATCGCCGCGCTCAGCCACTTGCCCCGGGGCGACGTGGTGCTGCTGCACGCCTGTTGCCATAACCCCAGCGGCTTCGACCTCACTGAGGACGACTGGCGCCACATGCTGCAGGTGATCAAGGCGCGCGAATTGCTGCCGCTGCTTGACTTCGCCTACCAGGGCTTCGGTGCCGGCCTGGAGCAGGATGCCTGGGCTGTGCGCCTGTTCGCCAGCGAGTTGCCCGAGCTGCTGATCACCAGTTCCTGCTCGAAGAACTTCGGCCTCTACCGCGAGCGCACCGGCGCCCTGATTGTCTGCACCAGCGAGGCGGAAAAACTGCTGGATGTGCGCAGCCAACTGGCCTCCATCGCCCGCAACCTGTGGTCGACGCCACCAGCCCACGGTGCGGCCGTGGTCGCCACTGTCCTCGACGACGGTGAACTCAGAAAGCTGTGGCGCGATGAACTGGAGGCCATGCGCCAACGGGTCGCCGGCCTGCGCCTGGGGCTGGTCGAGGCCTTGCGCCCCTATGGCCTGGCCGAGCGCTTTGCGCATATCGCCGAGCAACGCGGGATGTTCTCCTACACCGGTTTGGCGCCCCATCATGTACAGCGCCTGCGCGATGAGTTCAGCGTCTATATGGTCGGCTCAGGCCGGGCCAATATGGCTGGACTGGACGCCGAGCGCCTGGATCAACTGGCACGCGCCATCGCCCGGGTTTGTGGTTGAGAGAACCACGAAAGGCATCGCGGCTGAAGCCCCTCCCACAAGCGGTCGCTGATCCTGTGGGAGGGGCTTTAGCCGCGACGGGGCTGCCCCAAAACGGGGATCAAGATGGTGCAACCCGTGTCGCCAATGCGCCCTGAGGGAGCCAACGGACAGGCGAAAACATCCAGCGACCGTTTATCAATAAAATTAATCATTTAAAAACAAACACTTAACAGAAAATAACCAACTACCCTGGCGCGATTCCTGCTTGCTATCAGAGCCATAGTCCCCTAGGGTAGCTCGCCATGTGGTCCTTGATTGCCCCTATCAGCTCATTGCTCGGTGGGGTTGCTTTACTCCTCCTCGGCAATGGCCTGCTCAACACCCTGCTGACCCTGCGTGGCGTCGCCGAAGGCTACTCCACCGGGATGCTCGGACTGATCATGTCCGGGTACTTCGTCGGTTTTCTCCTTGGCACCTGGCTAGCGATTCCGCTGGTTCGTCGCGTTGGGCATATCCGTGCGTTTGCCTTTTGTGCCGCGCTGGCCGCCATCACCGCCCTGTTCCACGTCCTGATCATCGACCCCTGGGTCTGGCTGGGTTTGCGCGTGCTCTATGGCCTGGCGCTAGTCAGCCTGTACATGGTGATCGAGAGCTGGCTCAACGCCCGGGCACCCAACGACAAGCGCGGCCAGGTGTTCGCCGTGTATATGGCGGTCAACCTCGGCGCCCTGGCGGCGGCGCAGCAGTTGCTCAACCTGGCCGACCCCAGCGATTTCGTGCTGTTCGTCCTCGCAGCGATGCTGATCAGCGCGGCGCTGATGCCGATCGCCCTGACCCGCCAGCCGCAGCCCAGCGTGCCGGAAACCCTGCACACCAACCTGCGCCAGCTGGTCGCTATCGCGCCTTTGGCGATTGTCGCCGCCGGCCTGTCCGGCCTGGCCCTGGGTGCGTTCTGGGGCATGGCGCCGGTGTATGCCAGCCTCAGTGGCTTCGATGCCAGCGGTGTAGGCCTGTTGATGAGCGGTGCGATTCTCGGCGGCGCCCTGCTGCAGTGGCCGATTGGTATCTATTCCGACAAACATGACCGGCGCTTGGTGCTGCTCTGGGTGGTGGCGCTGTCGGTAGTAGTGGCTCTGCTGATGAGCGTGTTGCCAGCCGGACGCCTGCTGCTCGCGGCGATCTTCGTCTGGGGCGGCCTGGCCTTCGCCATCTACCCGATCGCCGTGGCGCAGTTGATCGATCAGTTGCACAGCGATGAAATTCTCGCCGGATCCAGCAGTCTACTGATGGTTAATGGCATCGGTTCTGTGTGCGGCCCATTGCTGGCCGGTTTGCTCATGCAGCATCTGGGTGCCCAGGCGTTGCCACTGTATTTTGCCGCCACCCTCGGCGTGCTCGCCGTTTATACCTTCTACCGCTTGCGCCACGTCAGCGACCTGGTCAGCGAGCCGCATGGGCACTTCATGCCGATGCTGCGCACCAGCCATACCGTGCTGGAATTGATGCCCGATGCACCGCCAGCGGACGACATCGGCGAGGAAGCGGTAACCGAATCAGCGCAGGAGCCGAATCAACGATCCACTCCTGCATAACAAAAGAGGCGACCGCTGCGAAGCGAGTCCGCCCGACACTTAGCACGTCGGCCCATGTCGGCGCGTCAACTGCATAAGGAGACTGCGCATGTTACTTGCCACCGATCTCGATGGAACCTTTCTCGCAGGCGATCCCGAAGATCGTCTGAGCCTCTACCAGACCATCGCCGCCCACCCGGAAATCCGTCTGGCCTATGTCACCGGCCGCAGCCTGGAGTCGGTACTGCCGCTGCTGGCCGACCCGACCCTGCCACAGCCGGATTTCATCATCTCCGACGTCGGCGCCAGCTTTACCCACGGCGACACCCTGCAGCCGATCCAGCCGCTGCAAAGCATGATCGATGCGCTTTGGCCCGGTGAAAGCCAGGTCGCCAGTGCCATCGAAGGCTTCGAGCTGGAACGCCAGGACGTGCCGCAGATGCGCCGCTGCTCCTACTTCTGCACGCCCGAGCAGGCCGCCAACCCGGCCCTTATCGCCGCCGCCCAAACACTCGGTTGCGATCTGCTGTATTCGGCCGAACGCTACCTGGACTTCCTGCCCCAGGGCGTCAACAAGGGCAGCAGTTTGCAAGCCCTGGTCGACTGGCTGGAGCTGGACAACGACCAGGTGCTGGCCGCCGGCGACACCCTCAACGACCTGAGCATGCTCAACGGCACCTTCAACAGTGTCTGCGTCGGCGACTCCGAAGCCGGCCTGCTGCAAGCCACCGAACCGCACTCGCGCACCTTGCATGCCAGCCGCCCGGGTTGCGGCGGGATTCTCCAGGCATTCGCTCACTTCGGCTTCCTCGGCGAGCACGGCGTCGCCGCCGAACGGCGGATCGCCGCTGCACCCGGCAAGTCGGAGTTGGTGATGGTCTACCACCGCCTGCCCTATGAAGAGCACCGGGTCGACGGCAAGCTGCAACGCCGCCGGCCGACTTCGCCGAACGGCATCATCCCTTCCCTGCTGAGCTTCTTCGGCGATGGCCGTCCAGGCTCCTGGGTCGCCTGGGCCGTGCATGAGGAAGACGACGACGAGCCATTCGACGTCCACACCAGCGTGGACGCCGAGCGCTACCCAAAACTCAAGGCCGCGCGGGTCAAGCTGAGCAAGGAAGAGGTCGACATCTTCTACAAGCGCTTCTCCAAGGAAGCCTTCTGGCCGACCCTGCACACCTTCTGGGAGCGCGCCACCTTCAACGAGGACGACTGGCAGGTGTTCCTCAAGGTCAACCGCCACTTCGCCGAACGCACCGCCCTGGAAGCCGCCGAAGGCGCCATCGTCTGGCTACACGACTACAACCTGTGGATGGTGCCCGGCTACCTGCGCGAATTGCGCCCGGACTTGCGCATCGCCTTCTTCCACCACACCTACTTCCCCTCGGCAGACGTGTTCAACGTGCTGCCGTGGCGCAAGCAGATCATCGGCAGCCTGCTGCAATGCGACTACATCGGCTTTCACATCCCGCGCCAGGTGGAAAACTTCGTCGACGTGGCGCGCGGCGTCACCCCGCTGCAAACCGTCAGCCGGCAGAACTGCGCGCCACGCTTCATCACCTATGGCTGCGCCGTGGGCCTGGAGCGCATGACCACCGCGGTGGACACCGGTAGCCGGATCGTCAAACTCGGCGCCCATCCGGTCGGCCTGGATATCGGCCGGATCAGCAGTGCCCTGGACCAGCCGAAGATCCAGGAGATGATGGCCAACCTGCGCAAGGAACTCAGCGGGCTGAAACTGATCCTTTCGGTGGAGCGCCTCGACTACACCAAGGGCATTCTGGAAAAACTCCAGGCCTTCGAGCGCCTGTTGGAGGACAACCCGGAGCTGCTCGGCAAGGTCACCCTGGTCAGTATCTGTGTACCGGCCGCCAGCGAAATGACCATCTACGACGAACTGCAAGCACAGATCGAGCAAGCCGTGGGCCGCATCAACGGCCGCTTCGCCCACATCGGCTGGACCCCGGTGCAGTTCTTCTTCCGCGCCTTCCCCTTCGAGCAGGTGGTGGCCTGGTACGCCATGGCCGACGTGATGTGGATCACCCCGCTGCGCGACGGTCTCAACCTGGTGGCCAAGGAGTTCGTCGCCGTCCAGGGCCTGCTCGAAGGCCATGGGGTGCTGGCGCTCTCGGAATTCGCCGGTGCCGCCGCCGAACTCAAGGGCGCGCTGCTGACCAACCCGCACGACACCGCGGACCTGGCCAGCACCTGCTACCTGGCGCTGAACATGCCCAAGGCCGAGGCCCAGGCGCGCCTGCGCGAGCTGTTCGACATCGTCAGCTACAACGACATCCGCCGTTGGGGCGACGAGTTCCTCGCCGGGGTGGCCGAGCCGGTAGAACAGCCGCAGACAACCCTGACCCTGGTCAGCTAAGGGTTACCTTGCGCATTCCCGACCCAGGCAGGCCCTGCGCCTGCCTGGGCCGGGAATGCAGCAGGATGCATAGCCCGGATGCAATCCGGGCTATGTGCTGCGCCACGGATACCGCCCTAGTGTCACGACAACGTTGAAATGTCGGTTAATCGCGGTCTTACCCATGTACCGCGATCCCCGTAGGGTGGGTTAGGCGCACGCTGCCGATAGCGATGGACCAGCAAGATCCGTTGCGCCGTAACCCACCATCGCCGCAACGCAGGCATATCGCCTGGTGGGTTACGCTGCGCGCCACGATGGCGGTGCCTGGTCGTTCGGAGGTTGGCGCCGCTAACCTGCGCGGCCCGACCCACCCTACAGTGATCCGACACTTCATGATTGACACGACACTAGAGTGCGCCGTGCATACCAGGCCGCCGGAGCTCTCAACCCATCTGGCTGTCCACTGCGCAGTTGATCATCCAGGACACACCGAAGCGGTCGGTGAGCATGGCGAAGCGGGTAGCCCAGAAGGTCTGTTGCAGTTCCATCTGCACCGAACCCTGGGCAGACAACGCGGCGTACAGACGCTCGGCCTCGGGCAGATTGTCCACCTGCAGCGAGATTGAACAGCCTTTGATGCCCTCGTACGGAGACTGCGGCAGGGTGTCGGATGCCATCAGCAACTGGTCGCCCACCGTCAGGCAGACATGCATGATGCGCTGCTGGAACTCCGCAGGAACCCCCATATCCTCAGGGCTATCGGCGTAGCGCATCATCTCCAGGGTGCCACCCAGGCACTCGGCGTAGAAGTTGAACGCGGCTTCGCACTGGCCGTCGAACATCAGGTAGGCATGGATCTTCATAACAACTCTCCTTGGCGGTTGTGAACATATCGAGCGCTGTTGCGCGTGTTTGTTCACAAGACTCTCAGTCTTCAGAATCGATGCGCGCGCGAATACGGGCTTCCTGCTCGCGCAACTCGGGGGTGAATTCGGCGCCAAAATCTTCGGCTTCGAATATCTGACGAATCTCGATCTCCGATTCGCCTGGCATCGGATTGGGACAGCGCTTGACCCACTCGATGCACGCCTGCAATGACGCTACCTGGAAGATCCAGAAACCGGCGATCAGTTCCCTGGTCTCGATAAAAGGGCCGTCGGTCACGCTGCGCTGGTCGCCGGAGAATTTCACCCGCACGCCCTTGGCGCTGGGATGCAGGCCCTCGCCGGCGAGTATCACCCCGGCCTCGACAAGTTCTTCGTTGTAGCGACCCATGGCGCCAGCAGCTCCTCGCTGGGCATCACCCCGGCTTCGGAATCCTCGGTTGCCTTGACTATCACCAGAAAACGCATCGTCGTATCTCCTCGCAGGAGTAAAGCCACGCGGCCAGTGGCGTGGCGTCTGCCCATTAGTCGAACGCCTCATGCGCGAATCGACAGACTGCCCCGATTTTTTTTGGCTATGTCCCAGTTACCTGTTGCATGAGAGATAACGTTTTTGTAGGAGCGGCCGGGCGGCGCTCCGTTTCATCCGCGAAAATCTTCGAAATACTGACAATGTTTCGCGGCTAAAGCCCCTCCCACGAGGTTGCGATCTGGCTCAACAGATAACGGGGACATCGCCTTTTTTTGCCCCGCCACTTTGCTTGCCGGGACCTACCGGCGCCTTCAACCCGACTTCTTGAGGATGGCCGCGGCAATATGCGCTGGCGCCTCCGCGTAGCGGGCGAACTCCATGGAGAAGCTGGCGCGGCCCTGGGACATCGAACGCACGTCGGTGGCGTAGCCGAACATCTCGCCCAGCGGCACTTCGGCGCGCACGATACGGCCCATCACGGCCTCCTCGGTGCCGTGGATCAGGCCGCGGCGACGATTGAGATCGCCCATGATGTCGCCCATGTATTCCTCGGGTGTGACCACTTCGAGGCGCATCAGCGGCTCCAGCAGCACCGCACCGCCCTGCTGCGCCAACTGCCGGGTGGCCGTCGAGGCAGCGATTTTGTAGGCCAATTCGCTGGAATCGACATCGTGGGTGGAGCCGTCGAACACCGCGGCCTTGAGGCCGAGCAACGGGTAACCGGCGAGCACGCCGTTCTTCATCTGTTCCTCGATGCCCTTCTGGATCGCCGGAATGTATTCGCGCGGAATCGCCCCGCCGACGATCTCGTTACTGAACAGCAGCCCCTCCTGGCCCTCGTCGGCCGGCGCGAAGCGGATCCAGCAGTGGCCATACTGGCCGTGCCCGCCGGTCTGGCGGACGAACTTGCCCTCAATCTCGCAGGTATTGCGGATGGTCTCGCGATAGGCCACCTGCGGCTTGCCGGTGTTGGCCTCGACGCCGAACTCGCGGCGCAGGCGGTCTACGATGATGTCCAGGTGCAACTCGCCCATGCCGGAGATGATGGTCTGGGTGGTTTCCTCGTCGGTGCGCACCCGGAACGAGGGATCTTCCTGGGCCAGCCGGCCCAGGGCGACGCCCATCTTCTCCTGGTCGGCCTTGGTCTTCGGCTCCACGGCGATGGAGATCACCGGCTCGGGGAAATCCATGCGCTCGAGCACGATCGGTTTGTTCAGGTCGCACAGGGTATCGCCGGTGGTGACGTCCTTCATGCCGATCAGCGCGGCGATGTCGCCGGCGCACACAGCCTTGATCTCGGCGCGGTGGTTGGCGTGCATCTGCACCATGCGGCCGACCCGCTCCTTCTTGCCCTTGACCGAGTTGAGCACCGCATCGCCGGAGTTGAGCACCCCGGAATACACCCGAATAAAGGTCAGGGTACCGACGAAAGGGTCGCTGGCGATCTTGAACGCCAGCGCCGCGAACGGCTCGTCGTCAGCGGCGTGACGCTCGTCTTCGCGCTCCGGGTCGTCCGGGTGGATGCCGCGGATCGCGGGGACCTCGCTGGGCGCCGGCAGCAGTTCGACCACCGCATCGAGCATCAGCGGCACGCCCTTGTTCTTGAACGCGGAACCGCAGACCGCTGGCACCACCTCGCAGGACAGGGTCCGCAGGCGCAGGCCGTTCTTGATCTCGTCCTCCGACAGTTCGCCCCCCTCCAGGTACTTGTCGAGCAGTTCTTCGCTGGCCTCGGCGGCGACCTCGAGCAGGTTGGCGCGCCAGTGTTGCGCCTGCTCCAGCAGCTCGGCCGGAATCTCCTCCTCGCGACCGCTCAGGCCCTGGTCCTCGGCGTTCCAGTAGATGGCCTTCATCCTGATCAGGTCGATCTGCCCGCGGAACTCCTCCTCCTGGCCGATCGGCAACTGGATCGGCACCGGCGTATGACCCAGGCGCTGCTTGATCTGCGCGACCACGCGGAGGAAGTCGGCGCCGGCCCGGTCCATCTTGTTGACGAAAGCGATGCGCGGCACCCGGTACTTGTCGGCCTGGCGCCAGACCGTCTCCGATTGCGGCTCGACCCCGTCGGCGCCGCTGAACACCACCACCGCGCCGTCCAGCACGCGCAACGAACGCTCCACCTCGATGGTGAAGTCGACGTGGCCGGGGGTGTCGATGATGTTGATCCGGTAGCTGTCCAGCTGCTTGCGCGAGCCGGTCCAGAACGCCGTGGTCGCCGCCGAGGTGATGGTGATGCCGCGCTCCTGCTCCTGCGCCATCCAGTCCATGGTCGCGGCGCCATCATGCACCTCGCCCATCTTGTAGTTGACCCCGGTGTAAAACAGGATCCGCTCGGTGGTGGTGGTCTTGCCGGCATCCACATGCGCCACTATGCCGATATTCCGGTAATGGCTGATGGGTGTGGTACGGGCCATGACGATCATCTCCATGACTGGCTAAGCGAGGCGCAGGAAGTAGAACCATGCGGGCCGGCGCAACAACCGCCACCCACATCTGAACGCTAGCACCACTGCAAACCGCTGCAGGCGCAATACACCGCCGCCTATCGGGAGAGCGGGAAAGGCCGTCGGCAAACAGGTCCAGCGCCGGCTAATAACCGCCGCCGCCAGAGGATCGGCGTGATTTTCCGTACTTCTTGCTCAGGCCGGGCGGCAAGCGCTTGCCCCCCTGGCGCCAGCCGCCATCGTGGCGGTCGGACCAGTACCAGCCATCATGATCGTGCCAGCGATAATAGATCCGATCCCGGTAATACAGATGCGGTCCGCCGAGCACCACAAAGACATCCAGCGCGGGATCCCAGCGCCATTCGACCTGGGCCGGCGCGGCATACGGCGGAGGCGCGTATCCGCGCCCCCCATCGACGTGCAGGGTGCAGGCGGCCAGCGGCAACACCAGACCCAGGTACAACAGATAGCGCAGCTTCATCGCGCAGATCCTCTTGCAGGCTATACCTGTCAGATTAGACCCGGGCGGCCGTGGACGGTTTCCGGGTGAAATGTGGGCATTGCGCCACTACCGCCGAGGAATGGCCGAACGTGGCCTGGTGCGTCGCCGCGCGGGGAGAACGCAATCGCGGCCTGTTGGGTGGCATCCGCACAGCGCCTTGAAAGTTCGATCACCAAGGCGTTCAGGTGTCTGGCAGAAACCTCGACTTAACGGGCCGATGTTCCTTTGGCTCGGCTGTTTGAACGACCAATCCGCCGCGGCTCAGTCTCGCGCGGCATCGCGCACGGCTCGTCGAAATAACTCGTCTGCGTTCTTGCATAGGCGGGGGTCGCCTGCTTAAATCTGACCATACGGTCGATTGGTGACCATCAAGTCACATCGATCATCTAAGCGCGCCCGCGCTGCTGCTTGTCTGCACTGCCGCTGCCTGAGCGAACCGGAGGGACCCCATGCTTCGCCACACGGAAATCACTCCGATAATTTTTTGCAACTAATTGAACGTAAACAAGTCATTTACTCGTTCGCCTGGTGCTTGAGTGTCAGGTCAAGGCGTTCCGCTGTCTGCTACATAGCCCCGCGAACAGCCACTCAGGCTGTCCGCTGAGCCCAACTTGTGCCAGGAGGCTAACGACATGAGGCCGGAAACTGCCATCGTCGAGATTCACAGTAAGTACAGGGTCTATACCGAACGCTACCTCAACGCCGCCGCTGACAAGACCATCATCCTGGTCAACGGCTCGCTCGCAACCACTGCATCCTTCGCCCAAACGCTGCGCTACCTGCAACCGCGGTTCAATGTGGTGCTCTACGACCAGCCCTACGCCGGCCAGTCGAGACTGCACAATCGCCACGATCGACCGATCCGCAAGGAAGACGAGGCCGAGATACTCCTGGAGTTGATCGAACACTTCTGCGCAGACCATGTGCTGTCCTTCTCCTGGGGCGGCGCGGCCACGCTGCTGGCACTGGCCCAGCGGCCGCGACGGATCGAGAAGGCCGTGATCAGTTCATTCGCGGCGCGGATCAATCAGCCGATGCGCGACTACCTGGAGAGCGGCCTGAACTTTCTCCTGGCCCGCGACCGCTTCAACGTCGGCCACCTGATCAACGACACCATCGGCAAGCACCTGCCGTCGCTGTTCAAGCGCTTCAACTACCGCCATGTCAGCAGCCTGGCCGAGCACGAATACCTGCAGATGCACTTTCATATCCACGAGGTGCTGGCGCAGGACACCCAGTGCTACGTCGCCTGTGCCGAAGCCATCGACATCCCACTGCTGTTCGTCAACGGCGAGTGGGACGAGTACACCACGGCGGGCGACGCCCGCCTTTTCGCCGGCCATGCCCCCCAGTGCCAGTTCCGCACCATCAAGAACACCGGGCACTTCCTCGATCTGGAACACAAGGCGGCCTGGCACGACACCCAGCAGGCCTTACTCGGCTTTCTGCAGCCGGTAGCCAACTTGGCCAAGCCGAAGAGCCAGCAGCAGTCGGACAAACCATACCGCTATGCCGCCAGAGAACGCATAGCCACTTGACCATTAGTCTACGGCTTAATGCTTCGCGACGATTTGGCTGCAACAGCGCGCCGTGCTGGCAGCCCTTTCTGTTCGGCTCTATGCCAATGACAACGGAGTGTAATTTTCAATGCGAGAGAAACCAGCGTCGGGCCCTTTGCCCGTACCCGCAACCTTTGTGAATGCAGAACAAGGCAGCATGGTCGGCTTACGCGGCCGCAACCTGGTCTCCACCCTGCGCACCGTGGCCCTTCAGGGCCTCAAGCAGCCGATTCACAGCACCCGCCATGTTCTCGCCCTCGGCGGCCAGCTGGGTCGTGTGCTGCGTGGCGACACGGTGCATCAGCCCAACGCCCAGGATGCGCGCTTCCGGGACCCGTCCTGGCAGCTCAACCCGTTCTACCGGCGCGGCTTGCAGGCCTATCTGACCTGGCAGAAGCAGCTCAACGCCTGGGTCGATGAGAGCGATCTGGCGGCCGACGACCGCGCCCGCGCGCGCTTCGTCCTGGCCCTGCTGGGCGATGCCCTGGCGCCCTCCAACACCCTGCTCAACCCGCTGGCGGTCAAGGAGCTGTTCAACTCCGGCGGCGCCAGTCTGCTCAAGGGCATCGGCCACCTGCTCGACGACCTGCGGCACAACGGCGGCATGCCCAGCCAGGTGAGCAAGCAGGCCTTCGAGGTCGGCCACAACCTGGCCACCACCCCCGGCGCGGTGGTGTTCCGCAACGAGTTGCTGGAACTGATCCAGTACCAGTCGATGAGCGAGCAACACTACGCCCGACCACTGCTGATCGTGCCGCCGCAGATCAACAAGTTCTATATCTTCGATCTCGCTAGCGACAAGAGCTTCGTCCAGTACGCCCTGAAGAACGGCTTGCAGACCTTCATCATCAGCTGGCGCAACCCCGACGCACGGCACCGCGAGTGGGGCCTGTCGAGCTATGTGCAGGCGGTCGAGGAAGCCATCGATGCCTGTCGGGCGATCACCGGCAGCAAGGACGTCAACCTGATGGGCGCCTGCTCCGGCGGCCTGACCATCGCCGCCCTGCAAGGCCACCTGCAAGCCAAGCGCCAGTTGCGCAAGGTCGCCAGCGCCACCTACCTGGTCAGCCTGCTCGACAGCCAGGTGGAGAGCCCCGCGGCGCTGTTCGTTGACGAACAGACCCTCGAGGCGGCCAAGCGCCGCTCCTACCAGCAAGGCGTGCTGAATGGTCGCGACATGGCCAAGATGTTCGCCTGGATGCGGCCCAACGACCTGATCTGGAATTACTGGGTCAACAACTACCTGCTCGGCAAGCAACCGCCGGCCTTCGATATCCTCTACTGGAACAACGACAACACCCATCTGCCTGCCGCCCTGCATCGCGACCTGATCGACTTGTTCAAACACAACCCGCTGATCCGTGCCGGCGGCCTGGAAGTCTGCGGCACCCCGATCGACCTGCAGCAGGTCACGGTGGACAGCTTCAACGTGGCCGGCATCAACGACCACATCACCCCCTGGGACGCGGTATACCGCTCGACCCTGCTGATTGGCGGCGAACGGCGCTTCGTGCTCTCCAACAGCGGGCACATCCAGAGCATTCTCAACCCGCCGGGCAACCCCAAGGCCAACTACCTCGAGAGCGGCAAGCTCAGCGCCGACCCGCGCGCCTGGTACCACGACGCGCAGAAGCATGATGGCAGCTGGTGGCCAGAGTGGCTGGGATGGATCCAGGCGCGCTCAGGCGAACAACGCCAGACCCCGCCGGCCCTGGGCAATCGGAAGCACCCGCCGATGGAGGCCGCACCCGGCACCTACGTGCATGTGCGCTAGACCTTGAACAGCCTGGCCGGGGATCTCCCGGCCAGTTCGGATGGGTTGAGCGAAGCGATACCCATCAATAATTTCACATCCCCGTAATGCGATGGACAAGCCCAAAGGCTGATGGTTATTTGTCGCGGGAATACCTGCGACAACGATTGCTATCGGCCGGATTCACCGCTGCAGCCGCCCCACGGCAGTCGGGATGCCAGCTACCGCCCTTCCTGCCGGATGCCAAGGCGGCTCTACAAATGTCCGCATTGGATAAAGCGAGCTATTCAGCGACCGGTTAATGGGTGTCCCCTTTTCCGCTAAACCGGCTGATCCCAGCCGCTGAAGGCTTCACTGATATGTTCGATCCAGGCGCGCACGGCTGGCAGCATGCCGCGCCTGTGGGTGTATACCGCCTGCAGATTGCCGGTGGGCAGCGCCCAGTCAGGCAGCAGGCGGATCAGCCGGCCGTCGGCCAGTTCATCCAGGCACAGGGGCGCGGGCAGCATGGTAAAGCCCAGGCCGGCCAGGGCTGCGTGCTTGCGTACGCTGAAGTCCTCGATGGCCAGGCGCGCTTCCAGCACGACTTCCTGCACGCGCCCGCTGTCATGCTGCAAGCGCAGGTGAATTCTGCGGTCCGCCTCCAGGGCACCCAGGGCAGGCAGCGCTGAGAGGTCGTCAGGCGTGCTGATCTTGGCGTCCCGCAGCAAGGCGGGTGCGGCCACCATGAAAGCTTGTGCTGGACGCAAGCGGCGGCTGATCAGCGTTGGGTCTTCATCCTCGGCGCTGCGCACGCGCAAGGCGACGTCCACGCCTTCATTAAGCAGGTCGATGCGCCGATTGGTCTGAATCAGCTCCAGCTGCACCTTGGGATAGACCGCCAGAAAGCTCACCACCAGCTCCGATAGCAGGGCGATGCCACCCGGCGCGCTGACCCGCAGACGGCCGCGTGGCTCGCTGGTCAGGCTGGCCACGGTTTCCTCGGCCTGTTCGGCCTCCTGCAGCATGGCCTGGCAGTGACGCAGGTAGCGTTCGCCGATATCGGTCAGCGCCAGTTTGCGTGTGGTGCGTTGCAGCAGGCGCGCACCGAGGCGGTTTTCCAGCTCGGCAATGCGCCGCGAAAGGCGTGATTTGGGAATGCCAAGGGTACGCCCGGCTGCGGCGAAGCCGCCGGCTTCCACCACTTTGGCGAAGTAGAACAGGTCGTTGAGGTCATGCATGGGCTTATCGTCCTATCAGTGGGACGAACTATCGCATTTACGCGGACTAATCCGCCATTGCTTTCATCGGTAGTATCTCCAGCATCTTGATCGCCGCGGGGCGATCCCAATTTGGAGATTGTCATGAAATTACTGCACCTCGATTCCAGCATCCTCGGCGACTCCTCCGCTTCGCGCCAACTCAGCCGCGCCGTGGTCGACGCCTGGTTGGCCGCAGAGCCTGAAGCGCAGATCAGTTATCGCGACCTGGCCAGCGACGCGCTGAGTCATCTGTCCGCCGCCAGCCTGGTGGCCGGCGGTACCTCGGCCGAACTGCGCGATGCGGCGCAGCAGCATGAAGTCGAATTGGCTGAAAGCACCCTCAACGAGTTTCTCGCCGCCGATGCCATCGTTATTGGCGCGCCGATGTACAACTTCACCGTGCCGACCCAGCTCAAGGCCTGGATCGACCGCGTGGCCGTAGCCGGCAAGACCTTTGCCTACGACGAGAATGGCCCCAAGGGCCTGGCAGGCGGCAAGAAGGTGGTGATTGTTTCCACCGCGGGCGGTATTCACGCCGGCCAGCCCAGCGGCCAGGCCCATGAAGAGTACCTGCTGTTGGTGCTGCGCTTTCTCGGTATCAGCGACATCGAGATCGTCCGCGCCGAAGGCCTGGCCTACGGCGAAGAGCCTCGCGTCAATGCCCTCACGGCGGCACAGGTGCAGATCGCGGAGTTGTTCGTCGCCGCGTAATTGTCCGCTGCCAACAAAAAGCCCGCTCAATTGAGCGCAATGCTGTTCACTTAAGCGGAGCAGCATTGCGGTCAACTGGGTAGCGGGTCTTGGACATCTTCACCGTCCTGGGCGTCGATGGCCTAGGGCGTTTTCTAATGAATAGCAGGCCGATACTTCCTCGTAAATCCGCCAACCGCCGGGGCGTATTCCCGGGTGACACTGCGCCTGCCATGACGACCAGTTGAGCGGCAATGAACTGGCAAGCGAACTTGAAGCTGATCTCGCTCGGGGCCCGCAGGTGGGCCACCGCAGCCTGACTGGCCTCTCGACGCACCACGTTGTAGCCAAGTAACACCCCCCATAACTCCTGGTACACCAGATCCACCGTCTTGCTGCGAAGCGTCAGCGTGTTGTCTTGCATCGAGCTTTTGATATCCCTGAACCCCAGTTCGATTTCCCAGCGTTCGTGATACAGCGTGGCGACCTGCTTGGCGCTAAATTGCTTGGCCGGTAGCGAGGTAAACACCGTTTTGTCTTTGCCTTGTACTTCATAGGTGACCGCGCGAACCTGCCAGTGCTCTGGCAGCTGCGGATTTTTCTTTCGCGCCTGGGGCGATACGCGCATTTGCACCAAGCAGTCGCCATCGCCGTAGCGCTCGAGCTCGGTCGATACCAGACCCTTGCGCTCAGGAATCATCCAGTGCCGATTGGACTCACCGTTTTGGATGCCCAAGAGTAGGTCTGCGCTGAAGAAACCTTTATCTAGCAGGGTCACCGAGTCCGCCGGAATAGCGTCGACAAACTCACTGGCCAACGGAATTTCACCTTTGCGGTAAGGGCTGATGGCAGCACTGGCGAACACATGAGAGCGGACATTGATCAAGGCGACCAAGCGCAGCATCGGATAAGGCGTTTGCCGCGTAGTCGAGGTATTGCCCGAACCAAAATGCTCACGTAACTCAGCGGTTTCCTGGGTTCGAAACAACGCCCCGTCGACGGCAAAGACCTGCAGCCCATGCCATTGATCCTGAGGATACCTCTCATACCCCCAGACGTTGGCGCATTGCTGGAATAACCATTCGACGGGCTGTTTACCCAGCCGTTGGCGAGCGTGGGAAAGCGCGCTTTTGGCCAGCAGAACATCATTAGCCAGTCCTTCGGCACAGATATTAAGGCGACGGGCGACCTCGGTAATCGGCTCGCTGCGGAAAAGCGCCATACCGACCACCAGCCACAACACCATATCCGCAGGTAAGCGGCGTCGGCGAATAGTCGCCTGATCGGCCAACAGTGCGGCGGCTTCAATCCACTCCTGCGGAATATGCTGGGCCAAGGTGTCCAGCCGCGCCAAAGGCTGCCCGGCAGCTTCCAATACGTCACTCAAGTCCTGCGCAATAGACATAAAAAATCCGGAACCTAATGAGGGTTCCGGATTCTCCTGCTGAACAAGGATTAGTCAACAATCCTTAAGTGAACAGCATTGCCGCAACAGGCGGGGCCTTTACGTCTCGACCCGGCTTAGATGTTGCTGTCGAGAAAGGCCGCCAGCTGCGACTTGGACAGCGCGCCAACCTTGGTGGCTTCGACGTTGCCATTCTTGAACAGCATCAGGGTCGGAATGCCGCGCACGCCGTATTTCGGCGGAGTGTTCTGGTTTTCGTCGATGTTCAGCTTGCAGACTTTCAGCTTGCCCTGATAAGTCTGGGCGATCTCATCGAGCACCGGCGCGATCATCTTGCACGGGCCGCACCACTCAGCCCAGTAGTCGACCAGCACCGGCCCCTCGGCCTGGATGACGTCCTGATCGAAACTGGCGTCGCTGACATTGGTGATGAATTCGCTCATGGAAAGTCTCCGTGTTCGGAAGCAAAAGATGGGCGACATCATAGCCCGGCTTTCCCGACACAGGAAGGCGGACGCCATTGCGCTTATCTATGGACCCAGGCAAAGGTCTGCGCAACACCAGCCAGAAACGGACCGAAGCGGGACCGCGCAAGGCGCCCAGACCGCCTCTGCAACAGCCTTTGCCCGCCGGCGACGGGTTCAGCGGCCCCACGACCGCCGGGCGGCCAAGGGCAGGACAACGACCTGCGACATCGGTATGCGTTGGCGTGCTCCACCTATCGTGGCAGGATGTCGGCGTTCCGCATCGAGAAAGCCCATCATGCCGCATACCCCTGCAGAGTCATTTCCCTTGATTGCAGCCATCGACCTGGGCTCCAACAGCTTCCATATGGTGTTGGCCAAGGCCGATCACGGCGAACTGCGCATCCTCGAACGCCTGGGCGACAAGGTGCAACTGGCCGCCGGCATCGACGAACTGCGCCTGCTCGACGAGGCCGCCATGCAGCGCGGGCTCGACTGCCTGCGCCGCTTCGCCCAACTGACCGCCAGCCTGCCGGAGGGGGCGGTGCGCATCGTCGGCACCAATGCCCTGCGCGAGGCGCGCAACCGCGGCGAATTCATCCGCCGCGCCGAGGAAATCCTCGGCCATCCGGTCGAAGTCATATCCGGCCGCGAAGAAGCGCGACTGATCTACCTCGGCGTGTCCCACAGCATTGCCGACACCCCGGGCAAGCGCCTGGTGGCCGATATCGGCGGCGGCAGTACCGAGTTCATCATTGGCCAGCGCTTCGAGCCCTTGCTGCGCGAGAGCCTGCAGATGGGCTGCGTGAGCTACACCCAGCGCTACTTCAAGGACGGCAAGATCACCCCGGCCCGTTACGCCCAGGCCTACACCGCGGCCCGCCTGGAAATAATGGGCATCGAGCATGCCCTGCGCAGGCTCGGCTGGCAGGATGCAGTCGGTGCGTCCGGCACCATCAAGGCCATCGGTCTGGCGATCCAGGCCGCCGGGCTGGGCACTGGCGAGATCAATCCGGACGGGCTGGCCTGGCTCAAGCGCAAGATCTTCAAGCTCGGCGACGTGGACAAGCTCGACCTCGGCGGCATCAAACCGGATCGCCGCGGGATATTCCCCGCTGGTCTGGCAATTCTCGAAGCGATTTTCGATGCCTGCGAGATCGAGCGCATGTCGCACTCCGAAGGCGCCCTGCGCGAAGGCGTGCTCTACGACCTGCTCGGCCGTCATCACCACGAAGACGTGCGCGAGCGCACCCTGAGCGCACTGATGGAGCGCTACCACGTCGACCTGGAACAGGCCACCCGGGTCGAGCACAAGGCCCTGGAGGCCCTCGATCAAGTGGCAGACAGCTGGGAACTGGGCGACGAGTGGCATCGCGAGCTGCTGATCTGGGCCGCACGGGTGCATGAACTGGGCCTGGACATCGCCCACTACCAGTACCACAAGCACGGCGCCTACCTGATCGAGCACTCCGACCTGGCCGGTTTCTCACGCATGGATCAGCAGATGCTCGCCCTGCTGGTGCGTGGCCACCGGCGCAACATTCCCAAGGACAAGCTCGGCGAGTTCGGCGAAGAAGGCATCAAGCTGATCCGCCTGTGCGTGCTGCTGCGTTTCGCCATCCTGTTCCATCACATCCGCGGCACCCAGGCGATGCCCAAGGTTCAGCTGCAGGCCAACGCACAGAGCCTGGAAATCGTCTTTCCCGAAGACTGGCTGGAGGCCAACCCGCTGACCCAAGCGGATTTCACTCAGGAAGCGGGCTGGCTCAAGCGCATAGGGGTCGAACTCAGCGTGCGCTGACCAGCGGTACGGTCAACTTCTCCAGCAAGCCGGCCTGCGCACTGCGCGGGTTCTGGTTGCCGGTCGGGCTGCTGCGCAGGTAGCGACCATCCGGCTGCAGCACCCAGCTCTGGGTGTTGTCGGTCAGGTAGGCCTCCAGCTCCTTCTTCACCCGCATGATCAGCTTCTTGCCTTCCACCGGGAAACAGGTCTCGACGCGCTTGTCCAGATTGCGCTCCATCCAGTCGGCGCTGGACAGGTAGATCTTCTCCTCGCCCTCGTTGAGGAAGTAGAACACCCGGGTGTGTTCGAGGAAGCGGCCGATGATCGAACGCACCTGAATATTGTGCGACACCCCCGGGATACCCGGGCGCAGGCAGCACATGCCGCGCACCACCAGATCGATGCGCACCCCGGTCTGACTGGCCTTGTACAGCGCGCGGATGATCTTCGCGTCGGTCAGCGAATTGAACTTGGCGATGATGTGCGCCGGTTTGCCCTCGCTGGCCTGGGCGGTTTCCTTGGCGATCAGCTCGAGCAGGGTTTTCTTCAGGGTGAAGGGTGCATGCAGCAGCTTCTTCATGCGCAGGGTCTTGCCCATGCCGATCAGCTGGCTGAACATCTTCGCCACGTCCTCGCCCAGCGCCACATCGGCGGTGAGCAGGCTGTAATCGGTGTACAGCTTGGCGTTGCCGGCGTGGTAGTTGCCGGTGCCCAGGTGTGCATAGCGGACGATCTCGCCGCTCTCGCGGCGCAAAATCAGCATCATCTTGGCATGGGTCTTGAAGCCGACCACGCCGTAGATCACCACCGCACCGGCCGCCTGCAGGCGACTGGCCAGGGCCAGGTTGGACTCCTCGTCGAAGCGCGCACGCAGTTCGATCACCGCGGTGACTTCCTTGCCGTTGCGCGCGGCCTCGACCAGCGCATCGACGATTTCCGAGTTGGCGCCGCTGCGGTAGAGGGTCTGCTTGACCGCCAGCACATGCGGGTCTTTCGCCGCCTGACGGAGCAGATCGACCACCGGGGTGAAGGACTCGAACGGATGCAGCAGGAGGATGTCCTGCTTGCTGATCACGCTGAAGATGTTGTCGCTGTTCTGCAGCAGCTTGGGGATCACCGGGGTGAACGGCGGATATTGCAACTCGGGGTGGCTGACCAGGCCGGTGATGCTGAACAGTCGGGTCAGGTTGACCGGCCCGCTGACCCGGTACAGCTCGTTCTCGCTCAGGCTGAACTGCTTGAGCAGGTAATCGAGCAGCGGCCGCGGGCAGGTGTCGACCACCTCCAGACGCACCGCATCGCCGTAACGCCGCGAGAACAGCTCGCCGCGCAGGGCGCGGGCCAGGTCTTCGACGTCCTCGGTATCGACCGACAGGTCGGCGTTGCGGGTCAGACGGAACTGGTAGCAACCCTTGACCTTCATGCCCTGGAACAGGTCGTCGGCATGCGCGTGGATCATCGAGGAGAGGAACACGTAGTTGTCGCCGGGGCCGCCGACCTCCTCCGGCACCTTGATGATCCGCGGCAACAGGCGCGGCGCCGGAATGATCGCCAGGCCCGAATCGCGGCCGAAGGCGTCGACGCCCTCCAGCTCGACGATGAAGTTGAGGCTCTTGTTCACCAGCAAGGGGAACGGATGGGTCGGATCCAGGCCGATCGGCGTGATGATCGGCGCGATCTCGTCGCGGAAGTAGCGACGCACCCAGACCTTCAGCTTGGTGTTCCAGTGACGCCGGCGGATAAAGCGCACCTGGTGCTTCTCCAGCGCCGGCAACAGGGTGTCGTTGAGAATCGCGTACTGGCGATCGACCTGCTCGTGCGCCAGTTCGGAAATCCGCGCCAGCGCCTGATGCGGCTGCAAGCCATCGGCGCCGGCCTGTTCGCGGGCGAAGTTGATCTGCTTCTTCAGGCCGGCGACGCGGATCTCGAAGAACTCATCCAGGTTGCTGGAGAAGATCAGCAGGAACTTCAGTCGTTCCAGCAACGGATAGGACTCATCCAGCGCCTGCTCCAGCACGCGGATATTGAATTGCAGCTGCGACAACTCGCGGTGGATATACAGGCTGCTGTCGTCCAGCCCGGGCACCACCATGGGCGGTGCCGGCATGGGCGCGGGCGTTTCGGTCGGCGGCAGGATTTCCGCCGGTAGTTCGGCGACGACCGCTTCGGCAGTCTGCAATTCGCTCGGGGCGAGCCCTTCGGTAGTCATTGGATCGTCCTGGCCGGACTAGTGTCCCGGCTGTAACAGTTCTGCCGCGCGAACGGCGAAATAGGTAAGGATGCCATCGGCACCAGCACGCTTGAAAGCGGTCAGCGATTCGAGGATCACCGCCTCGCCCAGCCAGCCATTCTGGATCGCGGCCATGTGCATGGCGTACTCGCCACTGACCTGGTAGACAAAGGTGGGCACGCGAAATTCCTGTTTGACCCGCCAGAGAATGTCCAGATAAGCCATGCCCGGCTTGACCATGACCATGTCGGCGCCTTCGGCCAGGTCGGCGGCCACTTCGTGCAGCGCCTCGTCGCCGTTGGCCGGATCCATCTGGTAGCTGGCCTTGTTGGCCTTGCCCAGGTTGGCCGCCGAGCCCACGGCATCGCGGAACGGGCCGTAGTAGGCGCTGGCGTACTTGGCCGAGTAGGCCATGATGCGCACATTGGCAAAATCGGCCAGTTCCAGGGTCTCGCGGATGGCCTGCACCCGACCGTCCATCATGTCCGAGGGCGCGACCACCTGGGCCCCGGCCTCGGCATGCGACAACGCCTGCTTGACCAGGGCGTCGACGGTGACGTCGTTCTGCACGTAACCCTCTGCGTCGAGGATGCCGTCCTGGCCGTGGGTGGTGAAGGGATCCAGGGCCACGTCGCTGATGATGCCCAACTCCGGGAAGCGTGCACGCAGGGCGCGAATCGCACGCTGGGCGATGCCCTCGGGGTTCCACGCCTCGCTGCCGTCCAGGGACTTGTGCTCCAGCGGCGTCACCGGAAACAGCGCCAGCGCCGGAATGCCCAGCGCCACCCACTTCTCCGCCTCCTGCAGCAGCAGGTCGATGGACAGACGTTCGACGCCCGGCATCGAGGCGATCGCCTCGCGACGGTTGGCGCCGTCGAGGACGAACACCGGCAGGATCAGGTCGTCGACGCTCAGCCGATGCTCGCGCACCAGGCGCCGGGAAAAATCATCGCGCCGGTTGCGTCGCAGGCGGGTGGTGGGGAACAGGCGATTGGCGGGGGTAAAGCTCACGGCAGACTCCATAGCCCGCACGAACGGGCGAGCGTGACAGTTATAAGCCACCATTATGACCAAATGATGACGACCACAGGCAAAACTGCGCCAATGCGTCGCACTAGCCTGCCGATATTGTGACCACCAGGCTCGCTGCCGTCGAGCGATGCGCCGTTTTCCCCAGCACCGCAAGGGAGTAGGCTGGGCACCCGCCCCTTCGGTCGCCGCCATGCTCGAACATCTTCTGCAACAATTTGGCTATCCCGCCGTGCTGCTTGGCACCTTTCTCGAAGGCGAGATGGCACTGCTACTGGCGGCGTATCTGGCTCTGCGCGGCTACCTGAGCATCGAACTGGTGGTGCTGTTCGCCTTCTGCGGCACCTACGCCAGCGACCAGCTGTGGTATTTCCTCGGCCGCCGCCATGGCCGCCGTCTCCTCGCCCGTCGCCCCCACTGGCAGGGCTTGGGCGACAAGGCATTGCTGCTCCTGCGCCGGCATCCGGATCTGTGGGTACTGGGCTTTCGCTTCATCTACGGCATGCGCACGGTGATGCCGCTGGCCATCGGCCTGTCCGGCTACTCATGGCGCCGTTACCTGCTGCTGGACGCCATCGGCGTAACCCTCTGGGCTACCGGCCTGGGTCTGGCGGCTTATTACCTAGGCGCGGCGCTGGAAACCATTCTCGGCGACTTCCGCCGCTACCAGCTGTATGTCTTCGGCGCACTGCTGCTGCTCGCCCTGGGCTTCTGGCTACGCCAGCGCCTGCGCCGCTCGGCGCATTGAGTCAACCCGCCAGCGGCGTCCTGCCAGTAGCGCCGCGGCGCTCAGCGGCATTCAGCCCAAGCAACCCAAGCGGATATTGCTTGGTGCGGGCTAATTCATCCCCGACCCATATCGCTGCCAAAGCCCAGCGGCTAGGATTAGCAGCATACCCAGACCGATAATGCGCCCGACCCACACAGCCATTCACCCCATGCAACTTGTCGAGAATCGGCCGCAGACCAGCCATAATCTGCATAGCCAGCTTGGCTCAGTGATCAGGAGTTCTCAATGAACAGAAAAGTAGCGGTGATTCTTTCCGGTTGCGGCGCTTACGACGGGGCCGAGATCCATGAAAGCGTGATCACCCTGCTGCGCCTCGACCAGCGCGGCGCCGCGGTGCAATGCTTTGCGCCGGACGTGCAGCAACTGCATGTGGTCGATCATTACAGCGGCGACGAAATGGACGAGAAGCGCAACGTCCTGGTGGAGGCCGCCCGCATCGCGCGCGGCAAGATCAAGGACGTCCGCGAACTGCATGTAGACGATTTCGACGCCCTGATCATGCCCGGCGGCTTTGGCGTGGCCAAGAACCTATCCGACTTCATCCTCGGCGGCGCCAACTGCAAGGTGCAACCCGACGTATTGAGCGCCGCCCAGGCCTTCGTCAAGGCCGGAAAACCGGTCGGCCTGATGTGTATCGCCCCGGTCCTGGCGGCAAAAATCTTCGGCCACGGCGTGGTCTGTACCATCGGCAGCGACCCGGAAACCGCCGCCGCCCTGACGCAAATGGGCGCCATCCATCACGAGTGCGAAGTCAGCGATATTATCGAGGACCACACCCACAAGCTGGTCACCACGCCCGCCTACATGCTCGCCCAGTCGATCAGTGAAGCGGCCGCAGGCATCAACAAGCTGGTCGACCGGGTACTCGAACTGACCCACGCCTAACCGTCAGGTCAAATCCGCCAATGCGCGCGGCACAGCCGCCGCGCCTCTGGTCAAACAGGCTCATCTGCTGCAGCGTGAGTGAAATCCCGCAAGGCAGGCGTCATGACCACTCCAGCTATC
Source organism: Pseudomonas sp. (assembly GCA_030699825.1). Classification (GTDB taxonomy): domain Bacteria; phylum Pseudomonadota; class Gammaproteobacteria; order Pseudomonadales; family Pseudomonadaceae; genus Aquipseudomonas. The sequence goes on from JAUYKV010000044.1 coordinate 118,415, forward strand.
GAACTCACCGAGGAACTGCAGCAGGCGGTAAGCGGCTTTTTTCAGCGCATCCCGTTCAACCGGATGCTCGGCATCCAGCTCGGCGAACTGAGCCCGCAGCGGGTGCTGATGCACCTGCCGATGAAGCCCGAGCTGATCGGCAACTTCGTTCACGGCATCCTGCATGGCGGGGTCATTTCAGCGCTGCTGGATGTCGCCGGTGGCGCCATGGCGCTGATCGGCGCGTTCGACAAACACCAGCACCTGTCCAGCGCCGAACGCATGGCGCGACTGTCCAAGCTGGGCACCATCGACCTGCGCATCGACTACCTGCGCCCCGGCCGCGGCCAGCACTTCACCGCCAGCGCCGTGCTGCTGCGTTCCGGCAACAAGGTCGCGGTGGTGCGCAGCGAACTGCACAGCGATGACGGCACCCTGGTGGCGGTCGGCACCGGCACCTACCTGTGCGGATAAACTCATTGCCTGGGTCGAGGCTACGGCCACCTCAGACCTGGCGCTGAAGCCGGGTCAGAATGCGATCGAGGGCATTGGCGAAGGCCTGTTTGTCGCGTTCGCCATAGGGCCCCTGGCCACCACTAACCTGGCCCTGCTCGCGCAGGTCGGTAAACAGGTTGCGCAGCGCCAGGCGCTCGCCCATGTTGCCTTCGTCGAACTCCTTGCCGCGCGGATCGAGAGCGACGACACCCTTCTTCACCAGGCGGTCGGCCAGCGGCACATCGCTGCAGATCACCAGCTCGCCGGGCAGGGCGTGTTCGACCAGGTAATCGTCGGCGGCGTCCGGACCGCTGGGCACCACGATCAACCGCACGCAGGCGTAGGCCGGCTTGACCTGCGCCTGACCAGCCACCAGCAGCACCTCGAAGCGCCGCTTGAGGGCGAACTTGACCACTTGATCCTTGGCCGCCTTGGGGCAGGCGTCTGCATCTATCCAGACCCGCACCCGGGCGCCTTGCTCATTCAAAACCGACGACTCCCGCTCAGACCGGTGCGCGGCGCACCGTGGCCAACAGCGCCGCGGCACCAACGAATAGCGCGCCGAACGTGCGGTTCATCACCCGTTGCTGCCGCGGCGAACGCAGAGCTCGCAGCGCCCGTGCCGCCAGCCCGGTGTAGCCGGCCATGACCACCAGGTCGACACCGATCATGGTCACGCCCATCAGCAGGTGCTGCATTAGCAACGGCGCCTGCGGATCGAGAAACTGCGGCAGCACCGCGAGGATGAAGACGATGGCCTTGGGGTTGCTGAAATTCACCAGAAAGCCGCGCAGGACCAGAGTCAGCGGCCTGCCGATCGGACGCTCGGCAGGTGCCGCCATAGCGCTGGGCAAGGCCTGCCACTGGCGATAGCCGAGGTACAGCAGATAGACCACGCCGAACCACTTGATCAGGCCGAACGCCACTTCCGATGCGGCAAGAATCGCCCCAACCCCGGCGGCGACGATGACGATCTGCAGCGCCAGGCCCAACTGCAGCCCCAGGGCATTCCAGTAGCCGCGGCAGAAGCCGTATTGCAGCCCGGCGGACATCGAGGCAATCGCCCCCGCCCCCGGTGACAGACTGATCAGCCAACAGGCGGCGAAGAACGCAAGCCAGGTTTCCAGTGCCACGGCGATACCTCAGACAGGTCGATAAAAAGATCAAAAAAAGGGGTAGGCCACGTAGCCTACCCCTTGTTGGGTTACTCGCCCAGCCTGCTAATCAGTCCGGCGAACCCTTACGCAATTGCACCGGATCCATCTCTTCCTTGCGCGCCCGGGCACGGGCCGTGCGCAGGCGGATATTGACGGCTTCCACTGCCAGCGAGAAGGCCATGGCGAAGTAGACGTAGCCTTTGGGCACATGCACGTCGAAGGCTTCGGCGATCAACACGGTACCGACCACGATAAGGAACGACAGCGCGAGCATCTTCAGGCTCGGGTGCTTGTCGATAAAGTCGCTGATGGTGCCGGCCGAGAGCATCATCACGATCACCGAGATCACGATGGCGGCGACCATCACCGGCACGTTGTCGACCAGGCCGACCGCGGTGATCACCGAATCGAGGGAGAATACGATGTCGATGATGGCAATCTGCACGATGATGCCCATAAAGCCATAGGCCTTGCCGCCGGCCTGCTGGCCATCCTCTTCGCCTTCCAGGCTGTGGTAGATCTCCGCCGTGCTCTTGAACAGCAGGAACAGGCCGCCGAAGAACAGGATCAGGTCGCGCCCGGAAAAGCCCTCGCCGAGGACCTGGAACAGGTCGTTGGTCAGGCGCATCACCCAGCTGATCGACAGCAGCAACAGGATCCGCGTGCCCATGGCCAGAGCCAGGCCGAAGAAACGCGCCTTCGGTTGCTGGGCCTTGGGCAGGCGGCTGACCAGGATCGAGATAAAGATGATGTTGTCGATGCCGAGAACGATTTCCAGGGCGGTCAGGGTCAGAAAAGCGACCCAGAGTTCAGGGTTGGCTAGCCATTCCATAAGGGATTAACACTCACGCGCAGGTTTAAAGGGAAGTTTGTCCGTGCGCCAGGGGCGCACGGCGTGAAGCAACAACGAGAGCCGGGCGCCCGTCAGCTGGCCGCCTCCAGCTCAGCCTGCAAGGCCTCGAGGGTTTCAAGCGCCTCCAGCCAGCGCTCTTCCAGGTCGGCTTCACGGCTTTTCAGCTTGGCTTGCTCGGCCAGCGCGTCGCGCAGTTGGTTCTTGCTCGCCGCCTCGTAGATCCCGCTGTCGCCCAGGCGGGCTTCCACGGCAGCCAGGCTCGCATGCAGTTGGCCGAGTTCCTTTTCCAGCTTGTCGGCTTCACGCTTGAGCGGCGCCAACTGCTGGCGCAGCGCCGCCGCGGCCTGGCGCTGGGCACGCTTGTCGGTTTTATCCAGGTTGCCTTCGCCGTTGCTGACCGGCGCCTGGCGCACCCGGAAGTCCGCCAACCAGCGCGCGTAATCCTCGAGATCGCCATCGAACGACTGCACCCGGCCATCGGCGACCAGAAGGAACTCATCGGTGGTGCTCTTGAGCAGATGACGATCATGCGAGACCACCACCACGGCGCCGGAGAACTCCTGCAGGGCCATGGTCAGCGCCAGGCGCATCTCCAGATCGAGGTGGTTGGTTGGTTCATCGAGCAGCAACAGGTTGGGTTTGCCCCAGGCGATCAGGGCCAGGGCCAGGCGCGCTTTTTCCCCACCGGAAAAATTCAGCACCGGCTCGTCGCAGCGCGGGCCGCGGAAATCGAAGCCGCCGAGGAAGTCGCGCAGGGTCTGCTCGCGCTCGGTCGGGGCCAGGCGCTGGAAATGCAGGAGCGGGCTGGCCTTGTCGTCGAGAGCATCGAGCTGGTGCTGGGCAAAATAGCCCACCACCAGGTTCTCGCCGCGCTGCAGGCGGCCGCCGATCGGCTGCAACTCGCCCGCCAGGGTCTTGATCAGGGTCGATTTACCGGCACCATTGGGCCCGAGCAAGCCCAGGCGAGCGCCGGGCGCCAACTGCAACTTGACCTGTTCCAGCACCACCTTGTCGCCATAGCCGAGACGGCCTTCGCTCAAATCCAGCAGCGGGCTGGAAATCTTGCTGGCCTCGCGAAAGGTGAAGTCGAACGGCGAGTCGACATGCGCCGCGGACAACTCTTCCATTCGTTCCAGCGCCTTGATCCGGCTCTGTGCCTGACGTGCCTTGGTTGCCTGGGCCTTGAAGCGGGCGATGTACTTTTCCATGTGCGCGCGCTGCGCCTGCTGCTTCTCGAACGCCTGCTGCTGCTGGGCCAGGCGTTCGGCGCGGGTGCGCTCGAAGGCCGAGTAGCCGCCGCGATAAAGGATCAGCTTGCGCTGCTCGACGTGCGCCACATGATCGACCACCGCATCGAGAAAATCGCGGTCATGGGAAATCAGCAGCAGGGTACCCGGGTAGTTCTGCAACCAGCCTTCCAGCCAGAGAATCGCATCCAGATCCAGGTGGTTGGTCGGTTCGTCGAGCAACAACAGGTCGGACGGGCACATCAGCGCCTGGGCCAGGTTCAGGCGCATGCGCCAGCCGCCGGAGAAATCGCCGACACGGCGATCCATCTGCGTACTTTCAAACCCAAGGCCGGCGAGCAATTTGCGCGCACGGGCATCGGCGGCATAACCATCGAGGTTATCCAGCTCGGTGTGCAGGCGCGCAATCGCGACGCCATCGTGCGCGGCCTCGGCCACGACCAGTTCGGCCTGGACCCGGCGCAGCTGCACATCGCCATCGAGCACATAGTCCACCGCCTGGCGCTCGACCGCGTCGATCTCCTGACGCATATGGGCAATGCGCCAGTCGGCGGGAATCAGGCAGTCGCCCGCGTCCGCGCTCAAGTCGCCGCGCAGCAAGGCGAACAGGCTGGATTTGCCGGCGCCATTGGCGCCGATCAGGCCGGCTTTATGGCCGGGATGCAGGGTCAGCTCGGCGTCTTCTAGCAGACGCTGCGGGCCACGCTGTAAAGTGAGGTTCTGGAGTCGGATCATAATGGCGGCGGAGTCTACCAGAGTCGCCCGCGGCATACCTGGAAAGCACCATGCATCCTGACCTGTGGCGTTTCGCCGAAGACCTCTATCGCCGCCCCGGTGTCGAGACCGCCTGCCTGCAGTTGCAGGCTCAGGGTAGCGATATCTGCCTGTTGCTCTGTGGCGCCTGGCTAGGCCGCCGCGGCGTGGCCTGCAGCGCCGAACGGGCCGACTGCCTGCGCGCCATAGCCCAACCCTGGCAGCGTGAGGTGGTCAACGTGCTCAGGCATGTGCGCCAGCAATGGCGCGCAGCCGCTCACCACGACAGCGCCCTGGCGGCGCTGCGCGAGCAGATCAAACAGCTTGAACTGGCGGCCGAACACGAACAGCTGCAGCGCCTGGCGTCCTGCAGCCTCGACTGGCCAGGCGATACGGCTGAGGACATACGCGCCTGGCTGCACGCCCTGGCCCCCGTGAGCACGGCAGCCGACCGCGACGCACTGCATCTGCTGCACGTCGCAGCCCGGGACGTTTAGGACGCTGGCGGCGGGGTGCTTGCGGCGACGGTCGTGGCTGCGGCGGGCACTGCCGGCGAGCTGGCAACGGAAGTTGCCACCGACGGTTTAGTGGCCGCAGGCTTTTTCGCCACGGGCTTGGCGGCAGCTTTAGTCGCAGGTTTCGCCTCAGGCTTACTGACCGCCTTGGCTGCCGCTGGCTTGGTGGCGGGCTTGGCCACCACAGGTTTGGCCGTGCTGCTGGCAAGTGGCTTGTTCGCTGCCGGCTTGGCCGGGGCTTTGGCAGCTGGTTTAGCGGCTGGCTTGGCGGCCGCTGGAGCAGCGGCTACTGGCTTCGGCGCGGACTTCAACGGTGCCTTGGCGGCCGGTTTGGCAATGACGCCTGCTGGTTTGCCGGCTGGCGTTTTACTGGCAACCGGCTTGACTGCAGCTTTGACCGCGGGCTTGGCGACCGGTTTGCTGGCGACCTTGGCAGGCGCTTTGCTCGCCGGCTTGGCAGCGGCTTTGGCGGCCGGTTTGGCAGCCGGCTTGACCACTGCGGGCTTGGTTTCATGACGGCTCAGGGCCTTGCTGGCGGCTTCCTTGACCTTGCCTACACCCTGGGCGAGTTTCAGGCTTTCCTGGGCGTCACGCTTGAGCCCGAGGATGTAATTGCGGGTCTCGCTCTGCCGATCCTTGAGGGTATCGAGCAGCTCTTCCAGCTCGGCCACCGCATCCTTGGCCTTCGCCTGCGCCTTGGCCTTGCCCGCCACTGCAGCCTCCTGCAACCTGACGCGGGCGTCATGCAGTTTTTCCTGGGCCTTGCCGCGCTGCTTCTCCAGCTTGCCGAGCAGCTTTTCTGCATCGATCAGCGCTCGCGAACAGGCATCCTCAAGATGTTCGAGCAAGCTGCTGGAGAGTTGATGGAGCAGATGCAGCGGGGTACTGACCGATTTCTTCTTGGCTTTCTTTGTGGCCGACATGACGCGCCTCCGGGCGGGTGTAGATGCAGCTCATACTAGCAGTCTGCCGATGAATAGTAATCGCCAGCAAATTGCAGGTTGGCTCTTGAACTTGGGAGAACGATGGCGCCGGGGAGCGAGAATTCGAACGCCCCGGGTGGCGGCTCGAGGGCATTCACTGGCAGCTGGCGGCGACCATACAAACACCTGAGTCGGTCAGCGCATGGCAACCGGCATCCCCGGCAACGCAACGACCACGCCCCTTCGCCCGAGAGGGGCAAGTCGACAGCTGATGATCGAGCAGGCACTGCCCGACTGTATCGACTTAAATTTACTCGCAGGCGGTTGAAAAACCGTCGGCTAGAGTACGGGAGCCGGGGCCGAAGTCTGCTGTTGATGCGCGTTATGCAGCACTTCGATCAGGCAGTCTTCCAACTCGAAACGCTCATGCAGCAGCTGCCCCAAGCGCTGGAGCTCTTCGCCCAGGGACACGCTGTCATGGCAATCGCCATTGTCGCAGCGGTCGTTGAACGTCAGGGCCACCTCGGTGATCACCTCGAGCCGCGGGTAGATCTGCTTGGCCAGTTCGAGACCACGCTGATCGCCAAAGGCCTTGGCTTCATTGGTCAGCTGTTCATAGACCTCGAAATGCCCGGCGGACACGTAGTCGACCAGAATTTCGCAGAACCGCTGCAAGGGCTGCGCATTGGTAATGGGTGCTTGTGGGGAGTCGCTGATGGCCGTATAGGCCTTCACCAGTTCCTGGCGCTCCTGCAACCAGCGGTCGATCAGCAGGTGAACACCACCCCAACGTTCCTGGGCGTTCTGACAACTATCGAGCATGATGGCCTCACTTCCCTTATCGGTATTTCTGTTATACGTCCGATCCGAGACGGTTTTTTGTCAATCGGCACATTACATTGGAAGAGCAATTGCAAAACGGCAATTTTCCGGCGGTACTTGCGAGCCAGATTATGCCCGCTAACTTGCGCCATCAAGGCGCTCGGTCGAGAAAATTTCATACGCGCGTTTAATCGGTGTCCCGCGCGGCGTCTGGCCTGTAGAAACTCAGCCACACACGACTCAACACTTACCTGCACTACAACATATGCAGACCAACTTGCACAGCGTGGGTTGATTAATCAGGCCCACCTCATGATCGACATCAACCGGATCGACACAATATCGGCCGCACCGCATCCGCTGCCGCCCACCACTATCGGGGGAATATTCCCCCGGCAGCGCTATCCAGACGCAGGCAGCCGCCTATCAGCTGGCGACTGGTGCAGGCAAGGGCAGGCTGTCCAGACGCTGATCGAGCAGCCCCAGCCCTTCCTGAAACAACCGATTGCTCTGCTCGGTTTCGCCCAACCGAGCCAGCAAGCGCGCCAACTCCGCACAGGTTTCCGGGTGGCGCTGAAAAGCCAGACTGCTCTCGAAGTACTCCTTGGCCTTGCCCCACAGCTGGTTTTGCAGGCACAGCCGGCCCAGGGTCAACAGCAGGTTGGCATCCTTGGGGTGCTGCTTCAGCCAGCCTTCGGCCGCTTGCAACTGGCGCCCCGGATCGCGCCCATGGAGCAAGCCGTAGAGGCGCACCAGGCGCTGGTCATAGTTGCTTTTGAGTGCATGCTGCAACAGCTCTTCGGCCTCGTTCTCGGCCCCCAACACACGCAATTGCTCGACATAGACCGCCAGCAACTCAGGGTCCTGACGCAACGCCGAGGAGAGCTGTTGCCAGGCCTGTGCCAGAGTTTCCAGGGCGCTTTCGGTGCCACCTTGGTCGACCTTGCCGGCAACGGCCAGACGGCCACGCCAGGCTTGCCGCTCCAGCTCGTGCAGTTCGGCAGCGCCCAGCACTTTCTGCTTGCGCAGCTCCGGCAGCAGGCCGAGCAGCTCCGACCAGGCGCCAGTCTGCTGGTACAAGCGCTGCAACTTGCGCAACACCTGACGGTGGTGCGGATGGCGCTCACACATCGCCTCCAGGGTGTCGCGCGCCGCATCGACCTGACCGCGTTCCTGCTGCAATTCGGCATGGTTCAGGGCGATGGCCAGTTCAGCATCCGGCAGGCGTTTCAGTGCCTGTTCCAACAGGGCGTCGCTGTCCTCATGCTGCCCCAGCTTGTGCGCTGCACGGGCGGCGCCCAGGTAATACATCAGCGGCTGCGGCTCGCCTTCGGCGGCCCGGCGCAAGTGACGCAGGGCACGCACCCAGCGCCCCTCGGCCAAATCGAGGAAGCCCTGCTCGGAGGCCTGACGCACACGACGACCACGGTGCAGACCCGACCAGGGGTTGACCAGGCCCACCGATACCAGCACCAGGCGCAGCACCAGACGCAGCAGGTAGAGCGTCAGCCAGACCACAGCGATCAACGCCAGGAAAGCCCACAAGCTCGATTCGTAGCGAAAGCCCTGATAGGCGAACAACACGTAGCCCTTGTGTTCGGCTACGGCCAGGGCGAGCAACGCCAGCCCCGCGGCGATCGCCAGCACGACCAGCAGCAGATAGACGCGCTTCATGGGCGAGCCTCCTCCACACTCGGCAGGGCGTCTGCCGGTGCGTCACGTTCGACCCGCTGCCGGGCCGACTGCTTGCGCTGGATATAAGCCTGGACCGCGTTGAGCGAACCACTCAGATCCGGCGCAATCACCTCGATCGGCTGCTCGAGCAGCTCCTCAATGCGCGCACGCAAGGCACGGCTACTGGGGTTGTCCAGGTCGAAATGCGCATCCAGCACCTCGCGCGCCTGCACCAGCGACTGCCGATACACCGGGGTCTGGCCATGCAGCGCCGCCCACTGCGCCTGCTCCAGGGCCAGGCTGAGGGCCAGGCGCACCTGCGTCAGGCTCTGCCCGGCGAGCAACGGGCGAATATTCTCGTCGGCGCTGAAATCGATACGGAAATACTGCGACAGGGTCTCGAGCCATTCGGTCCACCAACGGCTGCCATCGCCCTCGGCGGCCAGCTCACTGAGCACCCCGTCGGCACCGACGAAGGCCGGGTTGAGCGCATGCAACTGCGCCACCTGCTCACGCAATGCCGCCAGTTGCAGGAACAGCCCGGTGCGATCCGGGTTGACGGTTGCGCGCAACGCCTCGAGGCTCTTGGCCAGCTGCTCGCGCGCGGCAAAAGCGGCGGGATCGTCCTGCCCGCGAAGAATCTCGTCGGCGCCCTGCACCAGGGCCGTGGCGCTGTTGATGTCTTGCAGAGCCGACAGGCGCAGGCTGGCAAGGCGCAACAAATGCTCGGCCTCGGCCAGGCGCCAATCCTGACGACTGGCGCCGAGGACCGTTTCCAGGCGCTGGTTGAGCAGTTGTTGATCGCCTTGCAACTGTGCGACCAGGCGCCGGCGAGCGTCCAGCTCATCGGCGCCGGGCAATTGCTGCAGGCGGGTGTCCAGTGCCTGGGTGCGCAGGGCCAAGGCGTCGGTCTGACTGCGCGCCTCTTGCAGTTGACCGAACTGCTGCTGCTCGCGCAGCTCCAGACTGCGCAACTGCCACAGGCTCCAGCCAGCTGCCGCCACGCCCGCCGCACCCAACAACAGCGCCAGCACGACCAGGCTATTGCCGCGCGACGCGGTTTTTGCCGCAGGGGCTGGCGCTGCTGCAGCGGGCGCCTCCGCTACCAGCGGCTCTTGCTCTTTCGGGGTAGTCGCTTCGCTCACGTATCCATCCTATGCATCAGAGGTTGGGGCAGGTTGCGCCTGCAACGCCGCCAACAACGCCACGGCACTCGCGCCGCGGCAGTCCACAATAGTTTTGGCGCCAGCAGCTCGCGCCTGTTCAGCCACACGCGGGCTGGGTACGAACAAGGGTAGCCGAGCCAGCGACGGCCAGTGTTCACCGGCCAGCTCGAGCAGATGGCTAAAACCCTGCCCACTGCTGACCACCAGGCCATTCAGGCGTTCATCCCGCACCCGTTCGGCAAGTGTCGTCGGCGAATAGTGCGGCAACAGACGGCGGTACAGTGACAGATAGTCGACGTCCACACCCTGACCGCGCAAGCGCTCGGCGAGGAGTTCGCGGCCACCCTCGCCGCGCAAAATCAACACCCGAGGCGTGTCCGCGGCCGCCAACACCCGCTGCAACTGCGGCAGCGCCAGCAGGGCCTCGCTGTCATCGCCCCGCTCGGGGTAATGCACGGTCAGGCCGTAGTCGCCGAGGATTGCAGCGGTGGCCGCGCCGACACTGAACCAGAGCGGCGCGGCCGGTGGCTGCGGCCAATAGCGGTCGAGCAGGTCCAGGCCCAGCCGCGCGGCCGGTTTGCTCACCACGATCACCGCGCTGTAGCGCTCAAGATCGAGGATGATCGCGCGCTGCTCCGGCGCCTCGGCCAGAGCCTCGATCGCCAGCAATGGCAGGCTGCTGCTGTAAATTCCCTGCTCGGCCAGGGTCGTGGCCAAAGCCGCGCACTCCTCGGCCGGGCGGGTCAGCAGCAGGCGCCAGTCGCTCACTCGGAATCAGCCTCACCGTAGACGGCCTGCAGGATGTCCGCGGCGCCCTGGGCCAGCAGCGCCTCGGCGACCTGCACGCCGAGTTGCTCGGCCTGCGCTGCCGGCGCACGGTTTTCCGCCTGCAGCAGCAAGCCACCATCGGGCTGGCCGACCAGGCCGCGCAACCACAATTGTTCGCCCTCGAGCACCGCATAGCAGGCGATCGGCACCTGGCAGCCGCCATTGAGCCGCTTGTTCAGCGCCCGTTCGGCACTGACGCGCAAGGCGGTTTCGTGGTGGTTCAACGCTGCCAGCAGGGCATGGATCTGCGCATCGGCGCTGCGGCACTCGATACCGACCGCGCCCTGCCCGCCGGCCGGCAGGCTGTCCTCGACACTGATGGAGGCGCGAATGCGCGCGGCAAAGCCCAGGCGAATCAGGCCGGCGGCCGCGAGGATGATGGCGTCGTATTCGCCGGCATCCAGCTTGGCCAGGCGGGTATTGACGTTGCCACGCAGGAACTGGATTTTCAGGTCGGGGCGACGGGCCAGCAACTGCGCCTGACGACGCAAACTGGAGGTGCCGACCACGCTGCCGACGGGCAGCGCATCCAGACTGTCGAAACGGTTGGAGACGAAGGCATCGCGCGGATCCTCGCGCTCGCAGATGCAGTACAGGCCCAGGCCTTCGGGGAAGTCCATGGGCACATCCTTCATCGAATGCACGGCGATGTCGGCCTCATTCTCGAGCAGGGCGGTTTCCAGCTCCTTGACGAACAAGCCTTTGCCGCCGATTTTCGCCAACGGCGCATCGAGCAACTTGTCGCCGCGGCTGACCATCGGCACCAGGCTGACTTTCAGGCCCGGATGAGCCTGTTGCAAACGGGCCTTGACGTGTTCGGCCTGCCACAGGGCCAGGGCACTTTTACGGGTGGCGATACGGATTTCGCGGGGCATGGGGCAATTCCAGAAAACGGACTGCCGGGAATGATAACAGGGGCTGGATGTCGAGGGGTGGGGAGCGAGAAAGGTGTGGTTAGGGGAATGGGGAATGGGGAATGGGGAGCATGCGCCTCATTCCCCTTTCCCAACCAACGCGCCTACAAACTGTTCATCAACTTGCGCACCCCGGCCACATGCCGGCGGCTGACGATCAGCGCGTCGCCATTGAGGCCCTTGAGGAATAGCTGGAAGTGCCCGAGCGGCGTGCGTTGCAAACGCTCGATGCGCTCGCGGGCGACCAGGGCGTTGCGGTGGATGCGCACGAAGCGATCGCCGAACTCGTCTTCCAGCGTCTTCAGCGGCTCATCCAGCAGCACTTCGCCGCCGGCATGGCGCAGGGTCACGTATTTATGGTCGGCGATGAAGAAGATCACCTGGTCGAGCGGGATCAGCTCGATGCCTTTACGGGTGCGCGCACTGATATGGCTGCGCGGGCCGACACCGCTTTCCGCCGCGGGACGGGTCAGCGCGGCGAGTTGCACACGGTTTGGTCGCTCGGCCTTTTTCAGCGCCTCGCTGAGGTGCTCGGCGCGCACCGGCTTGACCAGATAGCCCACCGCACTGACCCTGAACGCCTCCAGGGCGAATTCGTCATGGGCCGTGCAGAAGATCACCGCCGGCGGCGCTTCGCGCTCGCAGAGTTTGGCGGCGACCTGCAGGCCATCCATTCCCGGCATGCGGATATCCAGCAACACGACATCCGGCTTCAGGCTGTCGATCAGGGTCAGGGCCTCTTCGCCATTGCTCGCGGACGGCTCGAGGACACGGTAGCCGTCGAGCTCACCGACCATGCGGCTGAGGCGCTCACGAGCCAGGGGTTCATCATCGACGATCAGGACATTCATAGGGCACGGGATTCCTGCGTGAGTCTCGCACAAGGATAGCGTAGACAGGTGAAGTGGCGGCCGTCACGGCGCTCCACGCTGAGACTGGCCCGCGGCCCGAAAAGTGCCGCAAGACGCGCTTCGATATTGCCCAGCGCCTGGCGCGTCCCGCGCGAAGGTGGCTGCTCACCTTGCTCTTCATAAGGGTTGCTGACGCATAACTGGAACACCCCCTCGGTATAACTCGCCTCGACACGCACCAAGCCACCCTCGATGCGCGGCTGAATCCCGTAGATCAAGGCGTTCTCCAGCAACGGCTGCAGGGTCAGCTGCGGAATCGGCAAATCGTTCGGCACATCGACTACCTCCCATTGCAACTGTAGTCGCTCGCCAAGGCGATAGTGCTCAATCGACAAATATCGCTTGGCCAGTTCCAGCTCCTCGCTCCAGGGCACCAGGCTGCCGGGCTTGGCCAGGCTGGCGCGAAACAGGTCAGACAGATCCAGCACCGCCTGCTCGGCCTTGTAGGGATCGACCACCACCAGGCTGGCGATACTGTTCAGGCTGTTGAACAGGAAGTGCGGGCGGATCCGCGCCTGCAGGGATTCGATGCGCGCGCGCAACTCGGCCTGCTCCTGCCGTCGCCATTGGCTCTGCAGATAGAAATAGCGTAGCAGCAGCGCAGACATAATCATGCTGATCAAGGCATGCCGCAGGTAAAGATTGACCTCGCCAGCATGTGGCAGCGGCCCGCCGAGGTCGTAATAATCGGCCACTGCGGTGCAGGCGAGCGTCAGGCCGACCACGATCAGGCAGCACAGCACCCCGGCCAGCGCCGCACGCCAGCGCGCCAGCAGTGGCCGCAACCGGCACAGCAGGGCCGCCGACAACAGCAGGATCCACTGCACGAACAGCGAGGTCAGCGCCAGGCGCACCCAGTCGAAGCCCGGCAGCATCGGCTCGGCCAGCACCAGCACCAGCACCAGCAACTCGGCCAGCAAGACCATGCTCAGCAGCGCTTCCGGCTCGCACAGCTCCGGGACGAAGAAGTCGTCGCTGGGCGCCGGTGGGTTTTTATTGTTCAACCATTGAGTATCCATCGGCGCAGTTTCCCCGCGGCCCGGCCGGGCGGCAAGCGCGCCAGCGCCAGTCGGGCAAAATAAACCACGAAAATACGGCCAGCCTCGGCGAACTGTGAGCCACGCAACACCACCCAAGCTGTCGGCGCAGGCCTCGACCGACAAACCGACCCGGCGATTTTGCCCGCCAGCCTGCTATTATCGGCAGACTTTTCCGCCACGCTGGCCGCCACCTGCGGCCCGCCTGTTTTTTAGCGCACCAGCCGAGCGAAGCCCATGAGCACCGAAAAAACCAACCAATCCTGGGGCGGCCGCTTCAGCGAGCCCGTCGACGCCTTCGTCGCCCGCTTCACCGCCTCCGTCGAGTTCGACAAGCGCCTCTATCGCCACGACATCATGGGCTCGATCGCCCATGCGACCATGCTGGCCAAGGTCGGCGTGCTGACCGACGCCGAACGCGACAGCATCGTCGACGGCCTGAGCCAGATCCAGATCGAGATCGAAGCCGGCCAGTTCGACTGGCGCGTCGACCTGGAAGACGTGCACATGAACATCGAGGCGCGCCTGACCGACCGCATCGGCGTCACCGGCAAGAAGCTGCACACCGGCCGTTCGCGCAACGACCAGGTGGCCACCGACATCCGCCTGTGGCTGCGCGACGAGATCGACCTGATCCTGGCGGAAATTACCCGCCTGCAGCAGGGCTTGCTGGAACAGGCCGAGCGCGAAGCGGCGACCATCATGCCCGGCTTCACCCACCTGCAGACCGCCCAGCCGGTGACCTTCGGCCACCATCTGCTGGCCTGGTTCGAGATGCTCAGCCGCGATTACGAGCGCCTGGTCGATTGCCGCAAGCGCACCAACCGCATGCCCCTGGGCTCGGCGGCATTAGCCGGCACCACCTACCCGATCGAGCGCGAAGTCACCGCCCAGTTGCTCGGCTTCGACGCAGTCGGCGGCAACTCGCTGGACGGCGTGTCGGATCGCGACTTCGCCATCGAATTCTGCGCCGCCGCCTCGATTGCCATGATGCACCTGTCGCGCTTCTCCGAAGAGCTGGTGCTGTGGACCAGCGCGCAGTTCCAGTTCATCGACCTGCCGGATCGCTTCTGCACCGGCAGCTCGATCATGCCGCAGAAAAAGAACCCCGACGTCCCCGAGCTGGTGCGCGGCAAGACCGGCCGGGTATTCGGCGCCCTGACCGGCCTGCTGACCCTGATGAAGGGCCAGCCGCTGGCCTACAACAAGGACAACCAGGAAGACAAGGAACCGCTGTTCGACGCCGCCGACACCCTGCGCGACTCGCTGCGCGCCTTCGCCGACATGATCCCGGCAATCAAGCCGAAACCCGCGATCATGCGCGAGGCGGCGCTGCGCGGTTTCTCCACCGCCACGGACCTCGCCGACTACCTGGTGCGCAAGGGCCTGCCGTTCCGTGACTGCCACGAAATCGTCGGCCACGCGGTGAAATACGGCGTCGACAACGGCAAGGACCTGGCCGAGATGAGCCTGGACGAACTGCGCCGGTTCAGCGATCAGATCGAACAGGACGTGTTCGCCGTACTGACCCTGGAAGGCTCGGTGGGCGCCCGTGACCATATCGGCGGCACCGCGCCGAACCAGGTGCGCGCCGCAGCCCAGCGCGGTCGCGAGCTGCTCGCCGGCCGCTGACAGCTGCCGTTCGGTGACGGGGCGCTGGCCCCGTCCCGCTTCCTGCCGGAGCTGCGCAATGCACCCGCGAAAACCGCGCCTGCCCTTCGCCAACGCCTGGTTCTTTCCCGCGGCCGCACTCTATGCGGCATTGCTGCTGCCCTGGTCGGTGCTGACCATGCTCGGCCTGGTCCCCGTTCTGCCCGGGCTGGCCACTCCGGCCGGACATGCCCATGAAATGCTCTTCGGTTTCGCCCTGGCGGTAATTGCCGGTTACCTGCTCGGCCCGCAGCCGTTGCGCCTGACCCTCGCCCTGCTCGGCTGCTGGCTACTGGCGCGCCTCGGTTTCCTGCTCTGGCCGGGGTCCTGGCTGGCACTGCTGAGCGCCGCGCTGTTCGGCGCCGGGCTGGCCTGGAAGGTCGTGCCGCGCTTTCTCGGCGCCGCGAAGAAATGGCGCAACCAGATCGTCGCCCCGGTCGTCGCCGGCCTGAGCCTGCTCAGTGCCGTCGCCAGCAGCGGCTTCAGCCAGCCCCTCGCCCTGCCCCTGCTGAGCGAAGCCCTGCTGCTGATCGCCGTGCTGCTGTTCTTCATGGGGGGGCGGATCATCGCTCCGGCGCTTGCCGGGCATGCGCAGAGCGAGGGACGTCAGCTGGCGGCACGCGTACAACCGCAGCTCGAAGGCGCCGGGTTGATCCTGCTGTTGCTCGCTCTGCTGTTCAATCTGCTGCCCTGGCCACTGCTCGAACCTCTGGTTGGCGGGCTGCTGGTCACCGCCAGCGTACTCGCGGCGATCCGCCTGCTGCGCTGGCAACCCTGGCATTGCGGCAACCGCGCGGACCTGCTGGTGCTGCTGCTCGGCTACGCCTGGCTGGCCATCGGCCTGCTGCTGTTCGGGCTGAGCAGGCTGCTGCCAGCGCTGCCGGTGACGGCAACGCTGCACGCCCTGAGCATCGGCGCGCTGGGCAGCCTGACCTTCGGGGTAATGGCGCGCACCCGGCTGATCTATCGTTTCCGCGACGCCAATGCCCGGCGCTGGATCCATCCGCTGGTTCTGCTCATCAGCCTGGCCGCACTGGCCCGGGTGCTGCCGCCACTGCTGGGCCTGGAGCAGCCGGGCTGGTTGCTGTTCGCCGCGACGTGCTGGTCGCTGGCCTACCTGGCGCTGGCGATTCTGCTCTGGCAGAGCCGCGATGCCCATCCCGCCAGCCCGCGTCACGGTTCGGCGGATCACCCGTGATCAATGGGGTCATGTGTCGTTGATTCTTGGCTTCCCGGCGGTTGAAGGCGGTCGCGGCAGACGAGCGTTTTTGCACCGCCTCTGGATGGCCAAAGCCGGCAAACCCGGGTCGCCGGCTAACTGCGGTCTGGGGCCGGGAAGGGCGAGTGTTGTTGCCGCCATCTTCTCGGCGGCATGCCGCTCCAGCGCTTGAATGCGCGGGAAAACGCGGTTTCATCGGCATAACCCAGGCCCAGTGCCAGATCGGTAATCGACTGATTGGAAAGGCGCAGCTGCTGTTGTGCCTCGGCATAGCGCGCCTGTTCCAGGATGCGCCGAAAAGTTTCGCCGCTGTGCTGCAAATGCTGCTGCAGGCTGCGCGGATGCAAACCGAGCAGGCGGGCCACCACGGGCAGGGTAACTTCCCCGGTGGAAAGAATGGACTGCAGCACCGCACGAATCTGACTGACCCTGTCTGCGGGCGCGGGTTGATCATAGGCGTACTGGCTAATCAAGTGCGACTTCAGCTGGGTGCGTTGCTCCCGGGGCTTTAACTCCAGAGCATCGGCGGCCAGGACAAACGTGTTGCATGCCTGCTCGAACAATATTGGACAGGCAAACACCCGCTGATACACCGCGGGCTCGCTGAGGCAGGCATGACCAATCAGCAATTGCCGGGGTTGCCAGTCGGCCTTGAACAGGCGCTGCATGGAGTGCTGCACGACGCCCAGACCCAACTCGATCAGCTGGCGGCGATCGACGGGGTCATCCAGTTGCAGCTGATACTCCACGCGCAAGTGCTCGCCCTGCCCGGTTACCCGCAGGGTGATGCCCTGGGCATGCAGGTGCACGTACTGCTGGGTCAGCTTGAGCACTTCGGCAAAACTGTCGGCCTGTGCCAGCAATAAGCCGAAGGGGCCGAGCACCAGGTATTCGTGATAGGCGCTTAACTGCAGGCCAAAGTTTGCTGCAGAGCCTTCGAGCGCGGCCAGGTTGAGCGCTTGGGCGAAGCGCCCATAGGGCACATACAGATCGTGACGGCGCAGCACCAGCGGATCGAGCCCGCAGCGACGCAACAGCTCGTGGGGGTTGAGACCATGTTGCCGGCACAGGCTGTCGAAACCAATGAAAACGGCGCTGCGGGCGATCTGGGTCATGCGCGGCTACCTGGCACTGGGGACTGGGAGGCGGTGAGCAACCGCCCGGCTAGTGCGCTGGATATTTTCACAATTGCGGAGGGCACTGCAGCGGGCCACTCGCAATATGTCATGTTTCCTTGCGTCAAATGTCAGGAATTATGCCCGCGGTTTTCATAATCTGCCCCCATGCCTTTCAGTCTGCGGGAGCCCTTCATGCACGCGCGCCGTCATTGCTGCGAAACCTTGGTTATCGGCGCCGGCCTTGCCGGCATCGTGACGGCGCTGGAATTACTCGATCGTGGCGCCAGCGTATTGCTGGTCGATGCCGCCCCGCGCGAGCAATTCGGCGGTCAGGCCAACGATGCGTTCGGCGGCATGCTGTTGTGCGACACCCCCGAGCAGCGCCGAAATGGCGTCCGTGACTCGCCACAGCTCATGCTCGATGATTGGGTGCGTGCGGCCTGCTTTGCCAGCGAAGACCAGTGGGGGCGACGCTGGGCGCAAGCCTATGCCGAGCACAACCGCGCCGACATCTATGACTGGCTGCGTCAGCATGGCATACGCTTCTTCGCGGCCGTGCAGTGGCCCGAGCGCGGCAATCATGGCGATGGCAACTCGCTGCCGCGCTACCACGTAGCCTGGGGCTGTGGCCTGGGGATTGTGCAGGCGCTGGCCAAGCGCTTGCTGAATCATCCGCGGCGGGCGCAGTTGCAACTATTGTTCGACCACCGCGTGCTCGGCCTCGAGCAACGCAATGGCGCCGTTGTCGGCTGCAATGGCCGCAGTGCCGATGGGGCGTTCCAGGTAAGAGCCGAGCATGTCGTGCTCTGCAGTGGCGGCATCAATGGCGATTTAGGCAAGGTTCGCCAGCACTGGGATCCCCTCTACGGCCCCTGTCCGGACAACCTGCTCAACGGCACCGATCCACGCGCCGATGGTGCCCTGCATCAACAGGTTCAGCGGGTCGGGGGCCAGGTCGTCAGGCTCGGACAAATGTGGAACTACGCCGCTGGCATTGCCCACCCACAGCCCCAGTATCCACAACATGGCCTGAGCCTGATTCCGCCCCGCTCGGCCTTGTGGCTGGAAGCCAGTGGTTGCCGCGCAGGCCCGGCGCCCATGGTGTCGGGGTTCGACACCCATGACCTGTGCAAACGCATGGGCCATCTCCCCGGCCAGTATGGCTGGCAACTGCTCAACTGGCGCATTGCGATCAAGGAAATGGCCATTTCCGGCGCGGCCCTCAACCCCCTGTTTCGCGACCGCAAGTTGCTGCGCCTGCTCTGGCAGACCTGCACCGGCAATCGGCAGCTGGTGCGCTGGATGATCGAGCATTGCCCGGATGTTCTCGCCGCCAACGATCTGCCCACCCTGGCGGCGCAGATGAGTGGCTTGGCTGACGATGGCCGCCTGAACCCCTCGCTGCTTGCCGAGGCCGTGCAGCATTACGACGCTCAAGTGCGCCGAGGCCCGGCGCAGCACAACGACGAACAGCTCTGGCGCATCCAGCAGTTGCGCCAATGGCGCAGCGACCGCCTGCGCACCTGCCGCTTCCAGGCCATTCTCGAGGCCAAGGCTGGCCCCTTGATTGCCATCCGCACCCGCCTGATCAGCCGCAAGAGCATGGGCGGCATGCTCACCGACCTGCAGAGCCGTGTGCTCGATACCCAGGGCCAGCCCGTTGCCGGCTTGTATGCGGCTGGCGAGGCGGCCGGCTTCGGCGGCGGCGGTATCAGCGGCATACGCTCGCTGGAAGGAACCTTCTTGTCCAACTGTATCTTCAACGGCCGGCGTGCCGCCTGGGCCATCAGCGGCAATGCGCCGAAACCTGTCTAGAAGCTTGTGTAAAGGAAGCCTGCCATGAAAAAAACCGGAGCCGCTCTGGCTCGCTTCGCCCTCGAGCAACTGGGCGTCACCCACACCTTCGGCATCCCCGGCGTGCACAACACCGAGCTTTATGACGAGCTTAATGCCGCGCCCGGTATCCAGCCGGTTCTAGTCACCCACGAGTGCGGTGCCGCCTTCATGGCCGATGCCTTCAGTCGCACCGGCAGCAGCATCGGCACCCTGGTCATCGTACCCGCCGCAGGCGTCACCCATGCCGCCAGTGGCATTGGTGAGGCCGGACTGGACGGGATTGCCATGTTGGTGATCTCGGGCGGCATCCACAGCGAGAATGGCCGACGCTATCAATTGCACGATATTGACCAGCACAGCCTGCTCAAACCCATCACCAAGGCCAGCTTCTGCATCAAGAGCCATGCCGAGGTGATTCCCACGCTGTACCAGGCCTACCGTATTGCCACCAGTGGCGAACCCGGCCCGGTGTTTGTCGAGCTGCCGTACAACATCGGCAACTTTCTCGGCGAGGTGGACGAACTGCCACCGTTCGTCAAGACCCCGGCCAGCGGCCAGCTTGACCGCCAAGCCATGCGTCAGGCGGCCCAACTGCTGGTCGAGGCTCGCCAGCCAGGGCTGTTCCTCGGCTGGGGGGCGCTGGGCGCGCAGGCCGAGTTGATGGCCCTCGCCGACCTGCTGGCGGCCCCGGTATGCACGACGCTGCAAGGCCTCAGCGCCTTTCCGGCCAAGCACCCGCTGCACACCGGCATGGGCTTTGGCGACTATGCGGTGCCTGCGGCAAACAACGCCTTTGCCCAGTGCGACTGCCTGCTGGCCGTGGGCACCCGTTTCTCTGAAATCCCGACCGGCAGCTACAGCATGCCGGTGCCGGCAACGCTGATTCACCTGGATATCAATCCGGCGGTGTTCAATGCCAACTACCCGGCGACCCTGAGCATTGAGGGCGATGCCGCGGTGCTGTTGCCCGCCCTGCTCGAAGAGGTGCGGGCCCTGCGCAACCTGCCGCCGAGCAGTGACCTGGCGGCCCGGATCGGCGCCGACAAGGCCGCCTACCGCGAGCAGTGGTTGCGCCACGACAGTGGCACGCGGGTCAACCCCGCGCATTTCTGCCAGCAGCTGCGCGAGCAGCTGGCCGATGATGCTTTCGTCGTGGCCGATGACGGCAACCATACCTTCCTGCTCGCCGAGCTGCTGCCGATCCAGCGGCCGCGCGGTTTTATTTCGCCAAGCGATTTCAACGCCATGGGCTACTGCATTCCGGCGGTCATCGGTGCCAAGCTGGCCAATCCGCATAGCCAGGTAGTGGGCGTGGTGGGCGATGGGGCGCTGCGCATGACCGGTCTCGAACTGCTCACCGCCAGCGCCCAGGGCCTTGGCGTGCCGGTGTTCGTGTTCAATGATGGCGAGCTGTCGCAGATCGCCCAGGCCCAGGAGATCCCCTACAACCGCAAGACGTGCACCGTCTTGCCGACGCTGAACATCGCCGCCCTGGCCGAAGCCACCGGGGCACAGTTCGTCTCGATCGAAAATAATGCACAGTGCGCCAGCGGAATTGCCCGGGCCCTGGCCCTGGCCAGCCAGGGGCGCCCGGTGCTGGTCGATGTGCGCATCGATTACAGCAAGCGCACCCGCTTCACCGAGGGCGTGGTCAAAGCCACCTTGCAGCGCTTCACCCCGCGCGACAAGTTGCGCGTGATCAGCAGGGCGCTGTGGCGTCGAGTAACCGGTTGAGCGGCCTGCGAGCCTGTTTGCGCGGACATTTGCCGCCAGTGGCTGCGCCTATCACCAGCTGGCTCGGCGGCGCCTGCCGCAGTTTCTCTTCGACTACAGCGATGGCGGCGCCAATGCAGAACAACCCCTGGCGGCCAGATGCGTTTAACCACCTGGCGGATTCTCGATCAGTGCATGGCTCGGCAAAAGAGGACGGATTGATTGCCCATTCTCTGGCTGACGGCTTCGGGCCGGTTGCTGCCGCGGATTTCGCGGCCGGCAGCCAACGGCTAAGCGCAGACGCTCAAAAGCATCTACACAACCGGGGCCGCTTCAATGTGGACAAACACAATATTCAACCAGGCTTGCACCCAGCATACCCCACGGGGTATATGTAAGCGGAGCCGAGAAGCATGTGGCTGATTGCCGGAAGCCCTGGCTTACGACCCAATGCTCTCGCCAATGGCCCTTTCCCTTTGCAATTCACCCTGCAGGAAATCGACAGTGAAAAGCGCCCATGACCTGGTGACCGAAGCCAAAGCCCGTATCCATGAAATCGATCTCGATAGCGCCGAGGCCTCCATTCGCGAGGCCGACGTCCTGCTCGACGTACGTGAAGCCGACGAGTTCCACGCCGGGCACATCCCCGGCGCAGTGAACATCCCCCGCGGCCTGCTGGAGTTCAAGCTCAGCAACACCCCGGAGCTGTCGGCTCGCGATCTGAAGATTGTGCTGTATTGCAAGACGAGCGGCCGAGCGGCCCTCGCCGCCTGCGCCCTGCACGACATGGGCTACCTACACGTGGAGTCGATTGAGGGCGGCTTCGATGCCTGGAGCACAGCCCGCAAGACGGTGTTCGTCCCAAGCCTGTTGAGCTTCGACTAAGAGGAAAAAGAGCATGAAAGGTTTGCTGCTCTCTGCGGCGCTGGGATTTCTTGCCCTCACTGCACAGGCCGCCGATATCGGCATCACCGCCCAAGAGGTGCATGCCCGGGCCCAGCAAGCTGACGCCCGGCTGCTGTTCGTCGACGTCCGCGACCCGGTTGAGATCATGTTCGTCGGCTTCACCGATGCGGTGCATGTGAACCTGCCCTATCTGCTGGTCGATCGCAGCGCCTGGGACGAGCAGCGCGGTGCTTACAGGGTCGTGCAGAACCCGAAGTTCGTTGCCGAAATCCGTGCCGAGCTGAAAAAGCGCGGCCTCGATGACAACGCGGAAATAGTCACTATGTGCCGCTCCGGCAGCGAGCGGGGCGAGCCGAGCGCCGCCCTCCTGCGCGCCAACGGCTTCCCTAATGCCCGCTACGTCATCGACGGCTTCCAGGGCTCGGCGATCAAGGAAGGCCCGCAGGCCGGCTTCCGCCTGCAGAACGGCTGGCAGAACTCCGGGCTGCCATGGAGCCCGAAGATGAACCCGGAAAAGATGTATCGCCCGTAACGTCAGCGGTCGTGAAAAACCCAAGGGCGCCGTAGGGCGAGCGTTTTCCCCGCCGCTCAGCCTTTGACCTTGGCCTGAGCCATCGCAATGAACGCCGCCATCCCCGCATCCTTATCCGCGGCGATGCGTTTGACGTGCGGATTCTGGTTGAGCAGCACGAGCAACTCCTGAGCCTCCTGGAAGTCCGCCAGCAGGTCGATAGCGAACAGCTTCTTCGCCACCCCGCACGCCAGGTCGATGCTGTAGAGGAAGTAGATATCGGCCAGGCTGAAGCTGTCGCCCGCCACATAAGGGGTAAAGCTGCCGTGACGCTTGAGCGTGTCGATCCCGGCCAGCAGCTCGGCCTTGCACTTGCCTTTCAAGGCCGCGGAAATCTCCGCACCGAAGAATGCCTCCGGGTAGCCGATCCGCGCGGGCAACTCGATGTACAGCTCGATCTCCTTCATCAGTGCGCGCACCTGGGCGCGGGCGAATGGTTCGCCAGGCAGCAACGCCTTGCCCTCGGTGCACTCTTCCAGATACTCGAGGATCGCACTGGTCTCGTTGATGAAGCCCTGCTCGACCCCCAGCACCGGCACCTTGCCGCGCGGACTGATACTGAGAAATTCGTCGCTCTGGTTGCCGTAGAGGGTCACGACCTCGAACGCCAGACCCTTCTCGAGCAAGGCCAACTTGACCATATTGAAGTAGTTGCTCACGGCAAATCCGTATAGTTTGAACATGGTGACAGGCTCCAGGCCAGCGGATGGAAAGCTAGAGTTATAGCCCCTGGAAGGCCATGCCAGCCAGCCGAATCAAGCCAGTGAATGGCGCGGGCGCTGTCACGCTGCACCCTCAGCCCCGGATAAGCCAAGCATGAGCGAACACGACGAGCACGAAGCCTGTGCCGAGGACGCGCCGACGGCCCGCTCCAGTCTTGACGGCGGCTGGGCGGAAATGCTCGCCGGCCCGATGGAAAAGCGGAGGGCATGACGATCGCCGCCGAGAGCTTGTGCAAAGCTATGTCCCAGCTACCTTTTGAACACCCGCAGAATCCGTGGCTGCGGTCGCGCGAGCCACTCGGGACTTCAGAGGCCTTGGCCAATCGATCACAGAACCGGTGTAGTGGTTCACTCCTGACAAAACTTAATTCAACAACCACCGACTGAAGTCGGTGGGTTAGTGACTTATGGACTGAAAGTCCGGATACGCGTCGACTGAACGACGCGCTGGTGCTGTGCTGCGATGAGAAGAGTCAGGTGCAGGCGCTGGACCGCACACGCCCGGGCCTGCCCAGGGAGAAGGGACGCGCAGGCACCATGACCCACGACCACAAGCGCAATGGCACAATCACACTGTTCGCCGCGCTCAACGTGCTCGATGGACAGGTCATCGGTCAGTGCCAGCAACGACATGCCCGCGCCGAGTGGCTGAAGTTCCTGAAAAAGATCGACCGCGAGACGCCCAAGGATAAGACGCTGCATTTGATCGCCGACAACTACGCCACGCATAAGCATCCCAAGGTCAAGGAATGGCTGGGAAAGCATCCCCGCTTCGTCATGCACTTCACGCCCACCTCGGCGTCATGGCTGAACATGGTCGAGCGATTCTTCCGCGACATCACCACCGAGCGGTTGCGCCGCAGGGTGTTCACCAGCGTGCCTGGGTTGGGTTGGCGCCATCGACGAGTACATCGCTCACCACGACACCAATCCCAAGCCGTTCATCTGGACCAAGAGCGCTCGCGACATCCTGCAGAAGATCATTCGCGCCAATACAACGGTCACTGCCTCAAATACGGAACTGGCCAACTAATTCCTGTAATTGCTCGGCCAAGCGTGCCAGTTCTTCGCTGGCGGCTGCAGTGTGCTGCGCACCCACACTGGTCTGTTCGGCAACCTGGCTGACATTAGCGACATTACGGTTGATTTCCTCGGCGACGGAACTTTGCTCTTCGGCAGCGGAGGCGATCTGGCCATTCATGTCGTTGATGGTAGCCACGGCACGGGTAATGGACTCCAGAGTCGTTCCGGCTCGAGCCACCTGTTTTACGCCGTCCTGAGCCCGGTCACGGCTAGCACTCATGACCTTCACCGCATTGACTGAACCCGTTTGTAGGTGTTCGATCATCTCCTGGATTTCGCTGGTCGATTGCTGCGTACGCGAAGCCAGGGTACGCACCTCGTCAGCCACTACGGCAAAACCACGCCCCTGCTCTCCCGCGCGCGCGGCCTCGATGGCGGCGTTGAGGGCCAACAGATTAATCTGCTCGGCAATACCGCGGATCACCTCCAGCACGCCACCTATCTTGTCAGTGTCTTGTTCCAGCTGCAGGATGACAGCCGAGGCTTGCTCCACCTCCGTGGCGAGCAAATCGATGGCATCAATGGTTCGACTGACCTCCTGCCGCCCATCTACGGCCTCCAGATCCGCCTTTTGTGCCGACTCTGCAGCCCTGGCAGCGCTGCGCGCCACCTCTTGAACGGTGGCCGCCATCTCATGCATGGCCGTTGCCACCTGCTCGATCTCCGCTTGTTGCTGACGAATGCCCGCGCCGGTTTGCAGGTTCACCGTGGAAGTCTCCTCCGCTGCGGCTGCAAGCTGAGTGGTGGCGGTGGAAAGCTGCAGCAGCATGCCGTGAAAACGTTCGCGCATACGGTTGAAGGCACGCGCAATTCGGCCCAGTTCGTCGTTACCCTGGTAGTTCGCCTGAACAGTAAGATCGCCCTCAGCCATCTGCCCGCTGACCTGCTCGAGTTCGGCAACGGCGCTGCTGATAGCGGCAATGATTCCCCAGGCCAGTGCGATACTGAGACCGATACCCAGGGTAAGCAGGATCAGCATGCTATTGCGGATCAAGCGGTACTCGCTTTCCGCCGTGGTAAATTCCGCCTTGGCCAGATCCAGCTGCAGCTGCAGAAGCGCCTCCGCCGCGGCGGCGGCCGCGGAGAAGGTCGGCTCGAGACGGTTCAAGGTTAGACTGCTGGCGGTATCAAACTGGCCGCTGGCGACAGCCGTCATGGTCGCGCGCAGGCCATCGTTGACGAAAATCGCTCGCTGGCTGCCGAACTCTCGCGCCAAGCCTTGCTCTTTATCCCCTATGGAACCGGTCATGTAGGCTTGCCAGATAACGCTGATTTTCTCGATGTTGGCTTCGACCATATCGACATGCAGGTCGATCGGGTGCTTATGCAGCGCCTCATAGCCGCTTCGTGGATCATGCTGCAGAGCGAGGAGCAATTGGATACGGTTATCTCGCATCAAAGCCATGATCTGACTAATCCTGCCCGTGGAAATCAACTGATCACGGTAGACATCATTGAGTGATGCATTCGAACTAAGCATGCCCTTGAGCCCCAGCACGCCTATGACCACCATCAGCAGCGCCGCGAAACTGATCAAAGCGATAAGGCGAGTCTTGATACTGAAGTTATTTAGTGCATTCATGCGCCGCTCCATGTTGCGTTGTTATTATTTATTTTCCCCGGCGGCCTGGGTTCAAGCAGGCTCCCATGAATTGAACAAACACGCCAACTCATCAGCCGACAGAGGCTTACTGAAATAAAACCCCTGCACTTCATCGCAGCCATATGCGTTCAACAGATCCAGCTGCGCCTTGGTCTCCGCACCTTCGGCAATAACCTTCAGATTCAAACTGTGGGCCAGCGAGATAATGGTTTTGACAATGGTCACGCCGTGCGTGCTCGACGTCAGATCACTGACAAAAGATCGATCGATTTTCAGGCTGTCCAGCGGAAACTGGCGCAGGTAGCTGAGCGAGGAATAACCCATGCCGAAATCATCCAGAGCGAGGTGCAGGCCCAGCGCCTTTAACTTCAAGAGAACGGGGATGGCCTTTTCCGGTTCCTGCATGATTGCGGTTTCGGTGAGCTCCAACTCCAGATAGCGGGCTTCCATAGCGGTTTCTCGCAGCGCCTCTGCCACAACGGCGTGCAGATCGTGGCGGCGGAACTGATGCGCGGAAACATTCACCGCGACCCTGACCGCGGGTAATCCTGCCACCCGCCAGGCCTGCTGCTGGGCGCAGGCGGTCTTAATCACCCAGGCGCCAATCGGAATAATGAGTCCGCACGCCTCGGCGATGGGAATGAACTGCGCGGGCGAAATAATCCCTCGCGTGGGATGCTGCCAACGCAGCAGAGCCTCGACCCCGACGATCTCACCACTGCGCAGAGCCACTTGCGGTTGGTAATGCAGCAGCAGTTCACCACGTTCCAGGGCACCGCGCAGGTCGGACGTCAGCGCCAGCCGTTCGCGGCCATGGATATTTAGTTCTTCCGTATAGAAGTGGAACTGATTGCGCCCTTCAAACTTGGCTCGGTACATGGCCAAGTCGACATTTTTCAGCAATACCTCCTCATGCGTACCGTCCTGAGGATAGAGGCTGATACCGATGCTGACCCCGACATGCAACTCCTGGCGGTCGATCACAAAAGGGCTGGCAAGCGCACTTAGCACCTTTCCCGCGACAAAACCGGCATCCGCCACGTTCACCAGACCGGGAAGCACGATGACAAACTCGTCACCGCCCAAACGCGCCACCGTGTCGGCTTTGCGCACCAGGGCACAAAGCCGCTCGGCGACTGCCTGCAACAATGCATCACCGGCCGGATGACCCAGACTGTCGTTAATCACCTTGAAACCGTCAAGGTCAAGCAACAACAAGGCCGCCGCCCGACCACTACGCTCGGCCGAGACGATCGCCTGCCTGATACGGTCACTCAGCAAACTCCTATTGGCTAAGCCGGTCAGCACGTCGTGATTGGCCTGATGCATGAGTTGTTGCGCATAATGCTGGCGGGCGGAATTAGCACGCAACGCGGCAATGCCATAAGCTAAACTGCCGGCCAGTTCCTCCACTATCCTGATTTCACTGGCGGTAAAGGCGGCGGCGTCCTGCGCATAGATGGTCAGCGCACCAATAACATTACGTTCTGTTATGAGCGGCAACGCCAGGCCCGACTGGATGCCATACTTGATCAAAAAATCACGCCACGGCGGATACTGCATATTGTTTTGCCCATATTTTATAACGGCGGTGCGCCCCGTCCTGATGGCTGTTCCGGTAACGCCACTACCACGCACCGAATCATCCCAACTTAACTCACCGGCAGCGAAGGGCAGCGCCCCGTCCACCGCCTCCCTTTTGGCTGCGGGCCGCACCAGCTTGCTCGCCTCATCATCGGCATAACCGACCCAGACAAAGGGATGCCCGCTTAGCTGCTGGACAATGCCGCAAACTTCAGCAAGCAACGTAGACTCATCGGTGGCGCGAATCAGCGCCTGATTGCAAGCGCTTAACACCTTCAAAGCACGCTCGTCCCGCTTACGCTCGGTAATATCCAGCATGATGCCGATCGTGGCGGTTTTACCGTCAACATCCATCTTCGAGCCAAACACTTCTACATCGAAGATTGAGCCATTCTTTTTCCGGCCTTGCATTTCGTAGTTAACCGCACGGGCTTCACCGATTAGGCGTTTCTGAATACTTAATTCAACTAAGTTTTGATCGGCCTCGCTGACGATATCGAGAATACCCATCGACGTGATCATCTCATCTTGACTATAGGAAAACATCTCGGCCATTTTCAAATTGACATATTTAAATCTGTGTTCTTGGACGATGTATACGCCCACCACCGAGTTTTCTGCCAGCCCCCGAAAGAGGGACTCGGCACGCTGTAATCGTTGCCGATCGAGGTCGATACTGGTAATCAATTCTTCAATCTGCTGTGCACTGAAATTGAAGGCAGCGGCCAATTCACCTATTTCGTCAGTGCCGCGAAAATTCGAGCGCACGCTGTAATCCCCCGCGCCGAGCAACCGGCTGCTGCGCGTCAGGTCGCGCAGGGGATGAACGATCTGCTTGCGGGCGAGCAGGAAAATGCCAAACAGCACCAATACGTCCAGCAGCAGCAGTGCATAGACCTTCTGCAGGCCACGTTCTTGGGCTTGCTGCGCCTCAATGGTCAACGCCTGCACAACCGCCTCTGCAACGCCCAGCAGCCGCCCCGCCTCGGCGTGGACGCGATCCAACTCGGCAGTCACCTCCCCGGCAGGGGTGAGCATTTCGAGAAGAGATTCGATATGAGCTCGATAGCTGTGCCACTTCGGCCGGACCGACGCCACTAACGGGGCTATCTGTGTCGACAAGGTCATGGCGTTATGGCCGAATACATTGTCGCCCCGCTCCAGGCCACTCAAATGCATTTCGAAGGCGTCAATGGCGGCGACGGCCTGCCCTTGTCCGTGGTCCTCTTGGCGTAACACCAGGCTGGTTTCGAAGGCGATCTTCTGACTCAGCACGCGTAGCTTGCCGGCCTGAGCAACCGTCTCCGCCACCCCATTGAGGTCGCGCAGCATCATTTGCACCACGCCCACGTTGGCAACGGCGACCAGTAGTATCACCAGAAAATTGATAACCATTTTCTGGTTGATATTGATCCGTGGCCAACGACTCTTCGATGCCTGTTTCGGTCGTGCCTCGACCACTTCAGTTGACATGGCGACTCTCTCCATAAAAACGGTCTAACTTCAGGATCAATAGTTCGCCGTTTTTTACGTGTCGCCGCAAATGGCGCTCAATGGTTGTGAACGGGAGCCACACAAAATCAGAGGAGTCGTGAGCCAAATTGGCTTCTTTCTTGACATAGCCCAACGTCAACAGCAGGCCCTTGCAGACGGTCGCCACGGCCTTTAAGACCACAAGGGAACCATAGGAATAAAGCCTTGCAGGTGGCCCCCTGCGGCCTTATTAGTAGCCCATATCACGTAGTGGCATATTGACATAAATCAATGCTGCACCTCGCCTCACAAGCATCGTTACCGCCCGATTTTCCCTGGCGCAAAACACGCCAAACCTGGCTGGCGGGGAAGGCTCTGAGTGCCCGACACAAACTGGCCGAGCGATGCTTACGCAAGGCGATGACAGCAGAACCGCTACAGGCAGCGTCCTGCGCCTGCGCCCCTCACGCGGCTAGACTGCTGGCTACGGCCAAGCGACGCATGGCGCAGCCGACTCGGTGCTGGCACACTGCACCCTCAGCCCCCGGATAAGCCAAGCATGAGCGAACACGACGAAAACGAAGAAGAGGCCTTTGCCGAAGAAGCGCTGATCCAGGCCATCGAGAATCAGCTCGAGGCCGCGCAGCCGCCTGCTGCCCTGGCCACCCTGAACAAGCTGACCCTGGTCGGCTACCCGCGTGGCGAAATCCTGCAGCTGATGGCGATGGTGCTGGCCCATGAGATCAAGGCCATGCTCGACGAAGATCGGCCATTCGATGGCGCGGCTTACGAGCAAGCCCTGCGCGCACTGCCGGAGTTGCCGAAAGAAACCTCCTGACGCTAGTCGCTTAGCCCGCGCGCACAGCCGCGCGTCTCGCTACACTGCACACACCCGCGCCTGGCTTCAGCCACGCGGGATCCAACCAGTCGGGCACAAGCGCTGCCCGGCCCCTGTTTACAAGAGCCTGGAGCACTTATGTCTTTTACCCCTGAGCTGGTTGCCGAACTGGATCTTCTCGCCCTGTTTAACCTGGGCAACACCCAGGAAGGCCTCAAGGTTCACCATGTTGCCGCCCCGCAAGCGATTGCCGCGGCCAAACGCCTGCACGCCAAAGGCCTGGTCACCCAGGAAGATGGCGGTTACCTGACCAGCCTGGGACTGGAGGCGGCCGAACACGCGCAAGTCTTGCTGACCATTCTCAAGGTGACCGAAACCGCCTGACCCGCCGGCACTGCCCACGCCGTCTGCGCAAGCGGGCCATGGCGTGGGCGAGATGGCGCCCCCACCCGCACTTCGCCACGACCGGCTGGCCGTCGTGGCCCATTGCCCGCAGAGCCTGCGCATGAGCCTTACCGAGGAAATTCGCCCGGACATCGATGACGGTATCGACCGCAAGGTGCTGGCTCAACTGCGCGCGCGCTTTCTCAAGGTCAATGATGGCCGCCTGCAGCGCGCCATGCAGGCACTCTCGACCCGCCAGCAGCTGGTGCTGAAGTTGCTGCCACTGCTGTTTCACGTCAATCATCCCTTGCTGCCGGGTTATGTGTCCGGGCTGACGCCGGCCGGGCTGAGCGGCTTCGAGCCGGGCGACGATCTGCTCGCCGAAGCGCAGCGACTGACCCGTTCCTTCGTCTACAAGGCACGCCGCGGCAACAGCGCGCTGCCGCTCCACGGGCTGTTCCTGATGGGCAGCCTGGGCACCCTGGCCCAGGCCGAGCAAAGCGACATGGACCTGTGGGTCTGTCACGCGCCCGACCTCAGCCCCCAGGAAATCGCCGAGCTGCGCAAGAAGTGCGATCAGCTCGAAGCCTGGGCCGCGACCCAGGGCGCCGAAGCGCATTTCTTCCTGATCGACCCGGTGCGTTTTACCGTCGGCGACCGCGAGGCGCGATTGACCTCGGACGACTGCGGCACCACCCAGCACTACCTGCTGCTCGACGAGTTCTACCGCACGGCGATCTGGCTGGCCGGGCGCACCCCGCTCTGGTGGCTGGTGCCGGTGTACGAGGAGCAACGCTACCATGAGTACATCGGCATCCTGCTGAGCAAGCGCTTCATCCGCGCCGAGGAGGTGCTCGACCTCGGCCACCTGGCGCAGATTCCACCGAGCGAATTCATCGGCGCGGGCATGTGGCAGCTGTACAAGGGCATCGAGTCGCCGTACAAATCGGTACTCAAACTGCTGCTCACCGAGGTCTACGCCAGCGAACACCCCCAGGTGCAATGCCTGGCACTGCGCTTCAAGCAAGCGGTCTTCTGCAATCGCCTCGACCTCGACGAACTCGACCCCTACATCGTGGTGTACCGCCGCCTGGAGGAATACCTGAGCGGGCGCGGCGAAACCGAGCGCCTGGAGCTGATCCGCCGCTGTCTGTACCTGAAGATCGACAAGAAACTCAGCAGGCCGCCACGCAACCGGCGTAAAAGCTGGCAACGTCTGCTGCTCGAGCGCCTGACCTGCGATTGGAACTGGAACAGCCGGCAACTGGCGATGCTCGACAGCCGCAGCCAGTGGAAGGTGCGCCAGGTCAGCGCCGAACGCCGCGCCCTGGTCAACGAACTGACCTACAGCTACCGCTTCCTCTCCCAGTTCGCCCGCGACGCCCAGGCCGGCAGCTCGCTCAACAGCCGCGACCTCGGCGTGCTCGGCCGGCGCCTGTACGCCGCCTTCGAGCGCAAGGCCGGCAAGATCGAATTCATCAACCCCGGCATCGCCCCGGATCTGGGCGAAGACACCCTGACCCTGGTGCAGAGCCCCAGAACCGAAGCCGGCGACCAGAACCAGTGGGCCCTGTACGGCGGCAGTCTCGGCCCTCAGGAGTGGGAGGATTTCGCCCCGCTCAAGCGCGCCCGTGAACTGCTCGAGCTGCTTGCCTGGTGCCACCGCAATGGTGTGATCGACAGCAGCACACGCTTGTCGCTGCAGCCTGGCGACAGCGACCTGAGCGAGTACGAGCTGTCCAATCTGCTGGCCAGCCTGCAACAGATGATGCCCCTGCCGCTGCCGGCGATCGAGGAAAGCGCGCTGCTGCGCGCCAGTGTGCCGCGCGAGGTGCTGTTGCTGGTCAATGTCGGCATCGACCCGCTCAAGCAACACAGCCAGATGAATGTGCACATGACCACCGAGCGAATCGATGCCCTGGGCTATTCCGGGGTGCGCGAGAACCTGATTCTGACCATCGACCAGGTCAGTCTGAACAGCTGGAACGAACTGCTGGTCAGCCGCTATGACGGCCCCCATGCACTGCTCGACTGCCTGCGCGATTTTCTCAACAGCCTGCCGGCCAGCGGCGGCAAACCCAACCTGCGGGTGCGCTGTTTCTGCCGTAACCGCGCCACGACCATCGCCGAGCGGGTCGAGGAGCTATTTCGCGACACCCTCGCCCACTTCGCGGGGCTGCAGCACAACCGCTACCTGCTGCAAATCAAGCAGCACTACCACCTGCTCGAACTGACCCCGGGGCAGGTCAGCCATACCGCACTGACCGACCTGCCGGCGCTGCTCGAATTTCTCGGCAAGGAGCAACCGGGCTACAGCCGGCTGCACCTCGACCGCAACGCCCTGGAAGGAGACGACCTGGCCTTGATCCTGCCGCTCGGCCGCCCCGCGTGCATCCAGGTTTTCTACCGCCGCCACGAAAACAGCGACCTGGCCGAACTGACCCTGCTCGACGAACACAACGCATTGTGGCGACAGAGCATGCGGTTTCGCGACGAGCACAGCCTGCTGACGCCGCTGCAGCGTTTCCTGCAATCGCTGCAGTACCGGCGCAACGCCTTGCTGGCGCTGGACAGCCCGGCCCCCTCGCCTGCGCTGGAGGTGCTCTATTACGAACTACTCCCGGCGGCGCCGCAGCGCGCCCGCCAGGTGGAGCTGCGCCCGCCGCCGCAAGCGCCGGTTAGCCACCCCTTCTACGACGTGCAGGCGATTGTCGAACCGGTCGACGGCAAGCGCGCCCACGTGACCCTGTATTGCAACCACCGTGAGTTTTCCGAACTGGAATATGCCGGCGACCTGTACACCGCAGTGGCCCGGCACATCGTCGCCCAGCGCCGTGAGGGCGAGCGCTATCCGTGCTACATCACCGACCTCGACCTGTCCGCGGTACTTGGCGATGGGCGAGCGCAGACGGTTCACTACCTGCGCTACAAGGCCCGCCTGGAAGCAGCACTCAATGCGGCACTGGATAAAACCTGAGCAAACGGACTGCAGCTAGTGTCACGACAACGTTGAAATGGCGGTAAATCGCGGCTCTTATCAAACAACCTGTATGTCATTGATTTTATGGCTGATTACGTTCTTTGTGGGAGGGGCTTTAGCCGCGAACGCTTGCACAGCGCAGCTTCGCGGCTAAAGCGGAGCGCCGCCCGGCCCCTCCCACAAGTGCCCACAGCCGGCAGACGCGATTGCCTCCAGTTTGCTGTGCGACAGCGCGGCGGCGAAGACGGGGCGGCCAGGATCTGCCAGGCAGCGCTTCAGCGGTTGTATTCGCCGGCCGCTTCCGGCTGGTATTCCACGGCCAACAGGGTCAGTTTCAACTCCTTGCCACCGGGCGCGATCCAGTCGATATGCTGACCGACACTCAGCCCCAGCAGCGCGCTGCCCACCGGCGCGAGAATCGACACACAGCCTTCTTTGCCGAGATCCTGCGGGTAAACCAGGGTCAGGTGATAGTCCTTGCCGCTGCTTTCTTCGCGGCAATGCACCCGCGAGTTCATGGTGACCAACCCGGCCGGCACCTGATCGTGGCCGATCACTTCAGCCCGATCCAGCTCGGCCTGCAGGGCGACAGCACCCGGGCCGAACTCTTCCAGGCTGTCGAGCAAACGCTCCAGACGCTGTAAATCAAGACGGGTAATGGTGATTGACGGTGCACTGGTCATGGTCAGTTCAACTCTCCTTAACGGGATGCATAAAAAGCAAAACCCCGTCTGATGGAGACGGGGTTTTTGCGCAAGTCAGGTCGACCGTATCACAGCCGCTCAAATAAACAAGACCGCCCGATCAGCCTTGTCGTTGCCGCAAACGCGTCTGGGCAGACTGACAAATGGCCCGCCGGCGCGCCTCGTCGGCACTGCCCCAGTCGCGAATCTCGTTGAGTGAACGGCCACAACCCAGGCATACATCGCGCTCGTCCAGGCAGCAGCGCCGAACGCACGGCGAGGCGAGCCGCTCGGGCTCCGCGCCGGGTCGGGGCTCAGAGTTCGTCGAATTCAAGGCTGACTCCAGCTTGCTCCAGGGTGATGCGGGCAAGCATCTCACCCAGCAGCTCATCGCTGCTGTCGCAAATCCAGTGTTCGCTGGCCTCGTCGAAATCGAAGTGGAAACCGCCGGAGCGGGCCGCCAGCCACAACTGCCGGATCGACTCCTGACGGCTGAAGATCAGTTGCGTGCCATTCTCGAAACGCACGGTCAATACACCCGCCGAGTTCTCCAGGTCGAGATCCAGGTCGCTGTCATCGAAAATGTCTTCTACCGCTTGCTGCACGGTATCGACCAGATCGTGAAAGCGGGCTTCGGTCAAACTCATTGCGGATGTCCTCGAAAAATTCAGGTAGTGCAGAAAAGCGCCAGGGCAGCCAGGGAACCTCGCGAACGATGGCTGGAGCGGGCTCGCAAGGCAAGTACAGCCAGCCTGGCAAGCGAAGAGGCGCAGTATACAGCGGTATATGCAGATGATTCGCCGTCACCCTGCATGCCGCACAGAAACCCATTGGCAGGCGCCAAGGGTCTGGGCAAAGCCCCGCCGGACGGGAATCCTGGCGCATAGGCAAGGCGTCGGGGGGTCGGTATACTCCGGCGCAATCATGCTTTATTACAAGGACTTCCCCATGAAGCGGCTGTTGACTGCCCTTATCGCGCTCGTCGCCATCACGTTCCTGCTCGCAGGCTGTGGCCAGAAAGGCCCGCTGTATTTGCCGGACGACGGGAAAACGGCAAAAGAGCGCGACAGAGACATCTTTCTCTAAGGGGGTTCCATGCAAGCTTTCACCCACCGCGACGGCGAGCTGTACGCGGAAGGCGTGGCCCTGTCCGCCATCGCTCAACGCTTCGGCACACCGACCTACGTCTACTCGCGGGCGCACATCGAGGCGCAGCACCACGCCTACGCCGATGCCTTGCAGGGCATACCGCACCTGGTCTGCTTCGCCGTCAAGGCCAACTCCAACCTGGGCGTGCTCAACGTGCTGGCACGGCTCGGCGCCGGCTTCGACATCGTCTCGCGCGGCGAACTGGAGCGCGTCCTGGCCGCCGGAGGTACGCCTGGCAAGATCGTCTTCTCCGGCGTCGGCAAGAGCCGCGACGATATGCGCCGCGCCCTGGAAGTCGGCGTGCACTGCTTCAACGTCGAGTCCACCGATGAGCTGGAACGCCTGCAACTGGTCGCCGCCGAGCTGGGCAAGACCGCGGCCGTGTCGCTGCGGGTCAACCCGGACGTGGACGCCGGCACCCACCCGTATATCTCCACCGGGCTGAAGGAAAACAAGTTCGGCATCGATATCGAGCAGGCGCCGGCGGTCTATGCCCGCGCCGCCACGCTGGCCAACCTGCAGGTGGTCGGTGTCGATTGCCATATCGGCTCGCAACTGACCAGCCTGCCGCCGTTCCTCGACGCCCTCGACCGCCTGCTCGTGCTGATCGACCTGCTGGCCGAGAACGGCATCCAGATCAAGCACCTGGACCTGGGTGGCGGCCTCGGCGTGCAATACCGCGACGAGCAGCCGCCGCTGGCCGGCGAGTATATCCAGGCGGTGCGCCAGCGCATGGCCGGGCGCGATCTGGCCCTGGTGTTCGAGCCGGGTCGTTCGATCGTCGCCAACGCCGGCGTGCTGCTGACCCGGGTCGAGTACCTCAAGCACACCGAGCACAAGGATTTCGCCATCGTCGATGCGGCGATGAACGACCTGATCCGCCCGGCGCTGTACCAGGCCTGGATGGACGTGGTGCCCGTGCAACCGCGCGATGGCGCGACGCGCAACTACGATATCGTCGGGCCGATCTGCGAGACCGGCGACTTCCTGGCCAAGGATCGCGACCTGGCATTGGCCGAAGGCGATCTGCTGGCCGTGTGTTCGGCAGGCGCCTACGGCTTCGTCATGAGTTCCAACTACAACACCCGCGGCCGTGCCGCCGAGGTGATGGTAGATGGCGACCAGGCTTTCGAAGTGCGCCGGCGCGAGACCCTCAGCGAACTCTTTGCGGGCGAAAGCCAGCTGCCGCCAGCACCATAAGGGCACCCTGATGTTATTGCGCTTTACCAAAATGCACGGCCTCGGCAACGACTTCATGGTCCTCGACCTGGTCAGCCAGCACGCGCATATCCAGCCCAAGAACGCCAAGCAGTGGGGCGATCGCCACACCGGCGTCGGCTTCGATCAACTGCTGCTGGTCGAGCCGCCGAGCAACCCGGACGTCGACTTCCGCTACCGCATCTTCAACGCCGACGGTTCGGAAGTGGAGCAGTGCGGCAATGGCGCGCGCTGCTTCGCCCGCTTCGTGCTGGACAAGCGGCTGACGATGAAGAAGCAGATCCGCGTGGAAACCAAGGGCGGCATCATCGAACTCGACGTGCGTGCCGATGGTCAGATCAGCGTGAACATGGGCGCACCGCGCCTCGACCCTGCGCAAATCCCCTTCCAGGCCGAACGGCAAGCCTTGAGCTACCGCGTCGAGGTCGAGGGCCAGACGGTCGAACTGGCCGCCGTATCCATGGGCAACCCCCATGCCGTGTTGCGCGTCGACAGTGTCGACAGCGCGCCGGTGCATGAGCTGGGACCGAAACTGGAGCACCACCCACGCTTTCCACAGCGGGTCAATGTCGGTTTCCTGCAAATCATCGATCGTCAGTATGCCAAGCTGCGCGTATGGGAACGCGGCGCCGGCGAGACCCAGGCCTGCGGCACCGGCGCCTGCGCGGCGGCAGTGGCGGCGATCAGCCAGGGTTGGATGGATTCGCCGGTACAGCTCGAACTGCCCGGCGGCAAGCTGTCCATCGAGTGGGTAGGCCCTGGCCAGCCCGTTATGATGACCGGGCCAGCGATGCGTGTGTACGAAGGACAGGTTCGCCTATGACCGACCAGCAAGATTCAGCCAAACCACTCGAACTCGATTCGGCGACGGTTGCCGACTACCTGAGCAGGCACCCGGAATTCTTCATCGACCACGACGAATTGCTTCCCGAGCTGCGCATCCCGCACCAGCGCGGTGACACCATCTCGCTGGTCGAACGCCAGGTGAAACTGTTGCGCGAGCGCAATATCGAGATGCGCCATCGCCTCTCGCAGCTGATGGATGTGGCCCGCGACAACGACCGCCTGTTCGACAAGACCCGCCGCCTGGTGCTCGACCTGCTCGACGCCACCGGCCTCGAGGAGGTGGTCAGCACCGTGGAAGACAGCCTGCGCCATGAGTTCCAGGTGCCCTTCGTCGGCCTGATCCTGTTCAGCGATACGCCGCTGCCGGTCGGCCGTTCGGTCAGCAGCGCCGAAGCGCATCAGGCCATCGGCGGCCTGCTGGCCGGCGGCAAGACCATCTGCGGGGTGTTGCGCGAGCATGAACTGAGCTTTCTGTTCGGCGAAAACGCAGCCAAGCAGATCGGCTCGGCGGCGGTGGTCGCGCTGTCCTATCAGGGCCTGCATGGCGTGCTGGCGATCGGCAGCGTCGACCCGCAGCACTACAAGAGTTCCCTGGGCACCCTGTTCCTCGGTTATATCGCCGAAGTCCTGGCCCGCGTGCTGCCGCGCTTCGCCACGCCGCTACGTTCGGTGCGCTAAAAGCAGCGACAAGCTGCAAGCCAGTAGGATGGGTTGAGCGAAGCGATACCCATCAATGCTCGGTAGCCCATCATTGCTGGGTAGATAGTCCGATGGGTTACGCGGCGCGCCACTATCGCTTAGCGCCTGAAATCTGTGCCTAGCGCCACTAACCCACCCTACAGCGCTCGCAGGAAGCCGCCATGCACGATCATCTGCACGCCTACCTCGAACATCTGCGCAGCGAGCGCCAGGTCTCCCGGCACACCCTCGACGGCTACAGCCGCGACCTGGCCAAGCTGCTGGCCTTCTGCGAACGCGAGCAGATCGCGGCATGGGCCGCGCTGGACAGCGCGCGCCTGCGCCGGCTGATCGCCCGCCTGAATCTCGAGGGCCAGTCCAGCCGCAGCCTGGCCCGCCTGCTTTCGGCCACGCGCGGCCTCTACCGCTACCTGATCCGCGAAGGCCATTGCCAGAATGATCCGGCCAGCGGCCTGACGCCGCCGAAAGGCGAGCAACGCCTGCCGAAAACCCTGGACGCCGACCGCACCGCTCAGCTGCTCGACGGCGCGGTCGAGGACGACTTCATCGCCCGCCGCGATCAGGCCATGCTCGAGCTGTTCTATTCCTCCGGTCTGCGCCTGGCCGAACTGGTCGGCCTCAACCTCGACAACCTGGACCTGGGCGACGGCCTGGTGCGGGTGCTGGGCAAGGGCAACAAGACCCGCGAGCTTCCGGTCGGGCGCATGGCGCGTCAGGCCCTGGAGCAATGGTTGCCCTTGCGCGCCCTGGCCAAGCCGGGGGATGGCGCGGTATTCATCAGCCAGCAGGGTCGCCGGCTCGGCCCGCGCGCGGTGCAACTGCGCGTGCGCCAGGCCGGAGTGCGCGAACTCGGGCAGAATCTGCACCCGCACATGCTGCGTCACAGCTTCGCCAGTCATATGCTGGAGTCGTCACAGGACTTGCGCGCGGTGCAGGAGCTGCTCGGCCACGCCGACATCGCCACCACCCAGGTCTACACCCACCTGGATTTCCAGCACCTGGCCACGGTGTATGACCGCGCCCATCCACGGGCCAAACGCAAAGGCAGTAACGAATGAGCATTCAACTGATTACCTTCGATCTCGACGACACCCTGTGGGACGTAACCCCGGTGATGCAGGATGCCGAAGCGACGCTGCGCAACTGGTTGGCGCTGCATGCACCACGCCTGGGAGGCGTGCCGATCGAGCACCTGTGGACGATTCGCGCGCGCTTACTGCAAGCCGAACCATCGCTCAAGCATCGCCTCAGCGAACTGCGCCGGCGCATCCTGCACGATGCCCTGGCAGGCGCGGGCTATGCGCCCGGCGAGGCCGTAGCGCTAGCCGAGGTTGGTTTTCAGGTATTTCTCGCCGCCCGCCATCAGGTCGAGCTGTTCGCCGAGGTGCACCCGACCCTGGAGATCCTGGCCAATCACTTCCAGCTCGGGGTGATTACCAATGGCAATGCCGACGTGCGCCGCCTGGGCCTGGCCGATTATTTCCAGTTCGCCCTGTGCGCGGAAGAACTCGGGGTCGGCAAACCCGACCCCAAGCCGTTTCAGGAAGCCCTCAGGCGGGCAGGCATTGCCGCGCAGCACGCCGTGCATATCGGCGACCACCCCAGCGACGATATCGCCGGTGCCCAGGCCGCCGGCTTGCGGGCGATCTGGTTCAACCCGCAAGGCAAGACCTGGGACGGCGGCAAGCGCGCCGATGGCGAAATCCGCAGCCTGGCCGAACTGCCGGCGCTGCTGCACAGCTGGGTGTAGGCCGGGCTTTAACAGGCCGTGGATAAACGACCTGCGCCTCTGATGCTGCCTCGCCTACGTTGTGCATCACGCGGTCAGATCGGCCGGCTGCCGTATTTGCTGTCGGGCTTCTTCGGTGGGTCGGAAACCACGTTGGGCTCGACCTCCTGCACCTTGCCACCGCGCGCCAGATACTCTTCCATGGCGCGCGCCAGGGCGTCGCGATCCTTTTGCTTGGCTTCGATGCTCGGCAACTCTTCAATGCTGACCGCCGCCTTGGCTTTGGCCTTGCTCTTGCCAGTGCTGACAACGTCGTCACCGTCGTCGCCATCGTCGTCGACGTCATTGGCGGCCGCCATTTCCTCGCCGTTACCCTCGTCAGCTCCTTCGAGCTCGTCTTGTTCCAGATCTTCGTCGCTCATGTTCAACCTCATGACTTGCGAAAAGCAGGTTAGTTATAGCCCAGCTACGCGAGCATTTACGCGCCGCCGGAAAAATTCGAATGGCCTTGCCTGCCGAAGCCCAGCAGCGTCTCGCGCCGGCCCGGACGAACACCACGGTGTCGTATAACAGTGCCTATCGGCGCGCATTCTAGCGTGCTGCCAGAAAAAACAAAGGGCGCCTTTAGGCGCCCTTGCTTTAAATCACCGGCAATCAGCTTTTGGTGAATTCCGGATAGGCTTCCATACCGCATTCGGCGATATCCACGCCCTCGTATTCTTCTTCCTCGCTGACGCGCAGACCGATCACCAGCTTGATGATCGACCAGACGATCAGGCTGGCGATGAAGACCCAGGCGAAGATGCAGGCCAGACCGAGCAACTGGGCGCCCAGGCTGGCATCCGGATTGGTCAGCACCACCGCCAACAGGCCCCACATACCGGCCACGCCGTGCACGGAAATGGCACCGACCGGATCGTCGAGCTTGAGCTTGTCCAGACCGAGGATGGAGAACACCACCAGCACGCCACCGACGCCACCGATCAGGGTCGCCTGCAGGGCGCTCGGGGTCAGCGGCTCGGCGGTGATCGCCACCAGGCCGGCCAGGGCACCGTTGAGGGCCATGGTCAGGTCGGACTTGCCGAACAGGATGCGCGCCACGATCATCGCCGCGATCAGGCCGCCAGCGGCGCCCATGTTGGTGTTGACGAACACCTGGGCGACCGCGTTGGCATCTTCGATGGTGCTCATCTTCAGCTGCGAACCGCCGTTGAAGCCGAACCAGCCCATCCACAGGATGAAGGCACCGAGTGTGGCGATCGGCAGGTTGGCGCCGGGAATGGCGTTGACCTGGCCATTGGCACCGTACTTGCCCTTGCGTGCACCGAGCAGCAGTACACCGGCCAGAGCAGCCGCAGCGCCCGCCATATGGACCACGCCGGAACCGGCGAAATCAAGGAAGCCGGCTTCGTTGAGGAAGCCCGAGCCCCACTTCCAGAAGCCCTGTACCGGGTAGATGAAACCAGTCATGACCACGGCGAAGGCGAGGAAGGCCCACAGCTTCATGCGTTCGGCAACGGCACCGGAGACGATCGACATGCAGGTCGCGGCGAACACCACCTGGAAGAAGAAGTCCGAACGTGCCGAATAGTAAGGTGCGTCCTCACCACCCGCGAGAACCGATTCGACACTGTTCTCGTCACCGATCAGGAAGCCCAGGCTCGGCAGGATGCCGCCCTCCGGACTGGAGTACATGATGTGGTAGCCGATCACCAGGTACATGACGCTGGCCACCGCGTACAGGGCGATGTTCTTGGTGAGGATTTCGGTGGTGTTCTTCGCCCGTACCAGGCCGGCTTCGAGCATGGCAAAACCCGCTGCCATCCACATCACCAGAGCACCGCAAATCAAGAAATAGAAGGTATCGAAGCCATACTGCAGTGCAGTCAATGCTGTGTTATCCATGGTTCACCTCTTGCCGGCGCGCTTCTATAGCGCTGTTCGGTTAAGGCGCCCGGGTTGGCTCCGGGCGCCTCCGTGTGCTTACAGGTTGTAGCCACGCTCGTTGTGCAGGGCGAGATCGAGACCGACCGTCTCTTCCTCGTCGCTGACCCGCAGCCCCATTACCAAATCGATCACTTTGAGGATCACGAAGGTCAACACCGCGGTGTAGATCACCGTGAACGCCACTCCCTGGAACTGCACCCACAACTGCGCGGGGATGTTCTCCACCGTGCCGAAGCCACCCAACGCCGGCGCGGCGAACGCCCCGGTGAGAATGGCGCCGACAATCCCGCCCACGGCATGCACGCCGAAGACATCCAGAGAATCGTCATAGCCAAATTTGCGTTTCAGGCTGGTGGCGCAGAAGAAGCAGATCACCCCCGACGCCAGGCCGATGACCAGCGCGCCCATCGGCCCGGCAGTGCCGGACGCCGGAGTAATGGCCACCAGACCCGCCACCGCACCGGAAGCGATACCCAGCACGCTGGGTTTGCGGTGGGTGATCCACTCGGCAAACATCCAGCTCAGTGCCGCCATCGCCGTGGCGATCTGGGTCACCAGCATGGCCATGCCGGCACTGCCGTCCGCCGCCAGCGCCGAACCGGCGTTGAAACCGAACCAGCCGACCCAGAGCATGCTCGCGCCAATCAGGGTGTAACCGAGGTTATGCGGCGCCATGGCGGTAGTCGGAAAGCCCTTGCGCTTGCCCAGCACCAGACAGGCCACCAGACCGGCGATACCGGCATTGATATGCACCACGGTGCCGCCGGCGAAATCCAGCACGCCCCAGTCCCACATCAGCGCACCGTCGCCGCTCCACACCATGTGCGCGATGGGGGCATAGACGATGGTGAACCAGACCGCCATGAAGATCAGCATCGCCGAGAACTTCATACGCTCGGCGAAGGCACCGACGATCAGGGCCGGGGTGATGATGGCGAAGGTCATCTGGAAGGTGATGAACACGCTTTCCGGAATTCCTGCCACCAGGCTGTCGCGGGTCAGGCCGGCGAGGAAAGCATGCGACAGGCCGCCGACGAAGGAGTTGAAATTGACCACACCCTGCTCCATGCCGGTGGTGTCAAAGGCCAGGCTGTACCCGTAGACGACCCAGAGCACGCTGATCAGACCGGTGATGGCGAAACACTGCATCAACACCGAGAGGACGTTCTTCGAACGCACCATGCCGGCATAAAACAGGGCCAGCCCCGGAATGGTCATGAACAGCACGAGTACGGTCGCGATCAGCATCCAAGCCGTGTCGCCGCCATTTAAAACTGCCTCGTCGGCCATGGCAAAACCAGGGACGAGAGACAAAAGGGCTCCTAGCCCTGCGATTTTTCGCAGAGTCATTGGGGTTACTCCTGGGGCGTGGGGGTTCGCAGGCTTGCTTAGATCGCGTCGGTATCGGTTTCGCCGGTACGGATGCGGATCGCCTGCTCCAGGTTGACCACGAAAATCTTGCCGTCACCGATCTTGCCGGTGTTGGCGGCCTTGGTGATGGCTTCGATGACGCGATCCAGCTGATCGTCAGCGATGGCCACGTCAATCTTTACTTTGGGTAGAAAATCGACCACGTATTCGGCGCCGCGGTACAACTCGGTGTGCCCTTTTTGCCGACCGAAGCCTTTGACCTCGGTGACGGTGATGCCCTGCACGCCGATTTCCGACAGTGACTCGCGGACGTCGTCCAGCTTGAACGGCTTGATGATGGCAGTAACTAGCTTCATGAATCTTTCTCCCGTGTAAGGTGGACTTGCCCCAGGAATTACGAACCCGGCTCAAGTCTAAGCGCTGTGTCTGGCTTTTGTAATGCATCGCTCGCCCCAGGGGACAACAGCGATACCCACCAACCGCTCCCGACGAAACACTTCCCGCTTCGCCTAACGCACCGGAACCGCATCGGTGCATTCGTCACGAGCAACTAAGCAGAAAGCTTGCCATATCGTATAAATTTGTTTTATTTCAGATAGTTATCATAAAAATCAGGCTTTCTGCACAACCCCTGCAGGCGAAGGACGCACGATAACGGTGCGTACACACAACCAGCCATGCGCAAAAACTGTGCAGTGCTGGCGGCGCCGGCCCCGAACGTGGCTGCGTGCTACACTGCCGCCGTCTGTCACTGGAACCCTGCCATGTTGCCACCCAAAGCCCTGCTCGATGCCCTCAGCGCCCACGCCTCGCGCCTG
Source organism: Pseudomonas sp. (assembly GCA_030699825.1). Classification (GTDB taxonomy): domain Bacteria; phylum Pseudomonadota; class Gammaproteobacteria; order Pseudomonadales; family Pseudomonadaceae; genus Aquipseudomonas. The sequence continues at coordinate 161,829 of JAUYKV010000044.1, forward strand.
TTCAACGGCGAAACGCCGCTGCCGCGTAGCGAATTCGAGGCCCAGTTCAAAGCCTTGCTGCAGAGCGGCTTCAGCAAGCTCGACCTGGTCAGCCGGGAAGAGTTCGACAGCCAGATGGCCGTCCTCGCCCGCACCCGTGCGCGCCTGGAAGCACTGGAAGCCAAGGTTGCCGAACTGGAAGCCCGCACCGCGCAAGACGCCACGCCGCCCACCGAGTAACCCGCTCGGACGGCTGACGATCAAGGAGTGATCGATGTCCCTGGCCATAGTCCACAGCCGCGCCCAAGTCGGCGTCGAAGCACCCGCCGTAACCGTCGAGGCGCACCTGGCCAATGGCTTGCCGTCGCTGGCGCTGGTCGGCCTGCCCGAGACCGCGGTCAAGGAAAGCAAGGACCGGGTGCGCAGCGCCATCCTCAACTCCGCCTTCGATTTCCCGCCGCGGCGCATCACCCTCAACCTGGCCCCGGCCGACCTGCCCAAGGACGGCGGGCGCTTCGACCTGGCCATCGCCCTGGGGATTCTCGCCGCCAGCGGCCAGGTGCCGACCACCGCCCTGGAACAGCTCGAGTGCCTGGGCGAACTGGCCCTGTCCGGCGCCGTGCGCCCAGTACGGGGCGTGTTGCCCGCGGCACTGGCGGCCCGCGCTGCCGGACGCACCTTAGTGGTGCCGAAGGCCAACGCCGAGGAGGCCAGCCTGGCCTCCGGGCTGGTGGTCATCGCAGTCGAGCATTTGCTCGAACTGGCCGCCCACCTCAACGGCCAGACCCCAATCGCCCCCTACCAGGCACAGGGCCTGCTGCGCCGCACCCAGCCCTACCCCGACCTGGCCGAAGTGCAGGGCCAGGTCGCCGCCAAGCGTGCCCTGCTGGTGGCCGCGGCCGGCTCGCACAACTTGCTGCTGACCGGCCCTCCGGGCACCGGCAAGACCCTGCTGGCCAGCCGCCTGCCCGGCCTGCTGCCGCCACTGGACGAGCAGGAAGCCCTGGAAGTCGCAGCGATTCATTCGGTGGCCAGTCACACCCCGCTGGATGCCTGGCCGCAGCGGCCCTTTCGCAACCCGCATCACAGCGCCTCCGGCCCGGCCCTGGTCGGTGGCGGCAGTCGTCCGCAACCGGGGGAAATCACCCTGGCCCACCAGGGCGTGCTGTTTCTCGATGAGCTGCCGGAATTCGACAGGAAGGTGCTGGAGGTGTTGCGCGAGCCCCTGGAAAGCGGGCAGATCGTCATCGCCCGGGCGCGCGACAAGGTGCGCTTTCCCGCGCGCTTCCAGCTGGTCGCGGCGATGAACCCCTGCCCCTGCGGTTTTCTCGGCGATCCCAGCGGCCGTTGTCGTTGCGGCGCGGAACAGATCCAGCGCTACCGCGGCAAACTCTCCGGGCCCCTGCTCGACCGCATCGACCTGCATGTGACGGTGGCGCGGGAAGCCACCGCCCTGCATGTGCCGCCCAGCGAAGGCGCCGACACGGCCACCGGCGCCGCCCTGGTGGCGCGCGCCCGGCAACGGCAAATCCTGCGCCAGGGCGTGGCCAATGCCTTTCTCGACCTGCCCGGCCTGCGCCAGCACTGCGGCCTGCACGCCGCCGATCAAAACTGGCTGGAAAGCGCCTGCGAACGCCTCGGCCTGTCCCTGCGCGCCGCGCACCGGGTGCTCAAGGTGGCGCGCACCCTGGCCGACCTCGAACAAGCGGAGCAGATCGCCCGCAGCCACCTGGCCGAGGCGCTGCAGTACCGCGGGCATGCGCAGAGTTGAGCGCTGGCCTGGCTGCGAGCAGGGAAAGGCCAGCAAGGCATGCGTCCGGCCACTGGTAGGGACCAGGACTAGGCGCCCCCTCGCCCTCATCAAACAACCCGCATATCATTGATTTTATGGGGTATGAGGTTTTCTGTAGGAACGCCACCCGATCTGGGGTAATCCACAATCCATATCAGGGTGTCACTCGCCGCAGGCAGTGCACCATGGGTTCACCGGTGCGACACAAAAGCTGGCGGGTTGTCGCTGCGCTCCGAAGCCGCCCTACGAACGGAACGCCGCCCGGCAGCTCCCCCGACAGGGGCCCCGAGCACCCAGCTTGTTGCGCGACAGCGCTCCGTCGAAGAAGGCGAGCGAACGCCCACTGAGGATTGCGGCGCACCGCCAACCGGAGTATCGCCCTTGCAATAGCGACTCAAGTGACCCGCCGCACCTGCGGCAGCTGCATCGCCGCCACTTCGCCGACCAGGTAATCGCGCAAGCGCTGGAAACGTTCCTGACCGCGCCGGGCCTTGGGCCAGACCAGGTAGTAGCTGCTGCCGCTGGGCACCGCGCAGGGCCAGGGCAGACCGAGGCGACCCTGGGCGACATCCTCGGCGACCAGCACCAGATCGCCGATCGACACCCCGTAACCGCGCGCAGCGGCGACCATACCCAACTCCAGGGTATCGAACACCTGGCCGCCCTTGAGCGGCACCTGATCGGCCAGGCCCATGGCCTGCAGCCATTGGCGCCAATCGCGGCGGTCCGGAGTCGGGTGCACCAGCTCGGCGCCTTGCAGCCGCGCCAGATCCCAGGGCCCGTCCTGGGCCGCTTCGGGGGCGCAGACCGGGATCAGCCATTCGGCGAACAGCAGCGTGCTGCCCCATTCATCCGGGAATTCGCCGTTACCCAGCAGCACCGCGCAGTCGAACGGCTCGTGCTGGAAATCCACCTTGTCCACGTCCATCCAGGCGCTGGTCAACTGCACCTCGATGTCGGCGTTGTGCAGGCGGAAGCGCGATAGCCGCGCCAATAGCCAACGCATGGTCAGGGTCGAGGGCGCCTTCAGGCGCAGCACCGCATCGTCCGCACGCAGAGTGGTGCAGGCGCGCTCCAGGGCGTCGAAGCCTTCGCGCAAACCCGGCAGCAGCAGGCGCGCCGGCTCGGTCAGTTGCAGGTTGCGGCCCTGACGCTCGAACAGGCGGCAGGCGAAGTGCTGTTCCAGGGTGCGCACATGATGGCTCACCGCGCTCTGGCTGATCGCCAGCTCCTCGGCGGCGCGGGTGAAGGAGCTGTGCCGTGCCGCTGCCTCGAAAGCGCGCAAGGCATACAACGGCGCCAGACGGCGATTCTTGCTCATGAACCGTATCCATGAGCTGTACTCATGCCAGGCATCGCTTTTTTCCCTTTGTGACGGCCGGTAGATCTCCCGAGAATGGCCACATTCTCTGCTTGCCGACAAACCTTGGGCAAGCCTTATTACTGAGCCCTACTCATCATGACGCAACCCATTCGAAGCGAGCTGCGGGCGATTCTGCGCCTCGCCGGCCCGTTGATCGCCGCGCAACTGGCGCATGTGCTGATGGTATTCACCGACACCGTGATGATGGGCCTGCTCGGCCCGGCCGCGCTGGCCGGTGGCGGCCTGGGCGCGGCCAGCTATTCCTTCGTGTCGATCTTCTGCGTCGGGGTGATAGCCGCGGTCGGCAACCTGGTCGCCATTCGGCATGGTGCCGGGGATGCTGCCGGGGTTACCCGCCTGACCCGGAACGGCCTGTGGCTGGGCTGGGGCCTGGCATTGCTGGCCGGCCTGGGCCTGTGGAACCTGCAACCGGCACTGCTGCAATTCGGCCAACTGCCGGCGAACGTCGACGGCGCCATGCAGTTTCTCGCCACCCTGGTGTTCGCCCTGCCCGGCTATATGACTTTCATGGCGCTGCGCGGCTTTACCGCCGCGATCGGTCGCCCCGGCCCGGTGATGGCGATCAGCATCGGCGGCGCGTTGGCCAACCTGGTCCTCAATTACGCACTGATCGAGGGCTGGTTCGGCCTGCCGCACCTGGGCCTGAGCGGGATCGGCCTGGTCACCGCGCTGGTGATGAATGTCATGGCGTTGCTGCTGGCCTGGCATGTGCTGCGCCATAGCGCCTATGCCGGCTACCCGCTGGGGCGCGGCCTGCTGCGCCCGGCCTGGGGCGAGCTGAAGGAGCTGCTGCGCCTGGGCCTGCCGATTGGCGGCACCTATGCGGTGGAGGCCGGCCTGTTCGCCTTCGCCGCCCTGTGCATGGGCGCCCTCGGCAGCCTGCAACTGGCCGCGCACCAGATTGCGATCATGTCGGTGTACGTGGCCTTCATGGTGCCGGTGGGGCTGTCTTATGCGGTGACCTTCCGCATCGGCCAGCACTTCGGCGCCGGCCGTCTGCTCGAAGCACGTCGCACCGGACGCCTGGGTATCGGCCTCGGCGCGGCCTGCATGCTCGGCTTCGCCGCGCTGTTCTGGCTGGCGCCGCAGTGGGTGGTCGGCCTGTTTCTCGACCGCCGCGACCCGGCCTACGCCGAGGTCACGGCCCTGGCCATTGCCCTGCTGGCGATCGCCGCCTGGTTCGAATTCTTCGACGGCATCCAGACCATCGCCATGGGCGCGATCCGCGGCCTCAAGGATGCCAAGACCACCTTCTTCGTCGGTCTCGGCTGCTACTGGCTGATCGGCGCACCACTGGCCTGGGCCCTGGCCTTTCCCCTGGGCTGGGGGGCACAAGGGGTGTGGTGGGGCCTGGCCAGCGGCCTGGCGTGCGCGGCCATCGGCCTGACTCTGGGTTTCGAGTGGAAGAGCGCACGCCTGCTGCGCCCGGCGCCCGCTGCGAAGCAGGTGTGTTTGGCCTGACCCTTATATTGGTCGAGCCACCTATTGCAGGCGGCCTATGGATCACTCGCGGCGGTTGCAGCCTGTAGCCCGGATAAGCCTTGGCGCAATCCGGGATAAGCCTTGGGGTAATCCGGGATAAGGAGTCCTGGATTGCAGTCAGGCTACGAGTCAAGACCGCTCCCGGATTGCGCTGCGCTTATCCGGGCTACAACAACGCGAAGCCCTATCCGCCCTATGCGTACATCCGAGTCACGGCTGAAGCAACCCCAGCAGCGGCTGGCGCTGGCCGAACACCAGGAAGCGCGCCAGCTCGTTCAGCGGCAGCGCCTTGCTGATCAGGTAACCCTGCACCTGGTCGCAGCCGAACTCGCGCAACAGGGCCAGTTGCTCGGGGTTTTCCACGCCCTCGCCAACCACCTGCAGATTGAGGTTGTGCGCCAGATTGATCATCGCCCGCACCAGCTGACGGTTCTCCGGGCGCAGGTGCATGTCGCCGACGAAGCTCTTGTCGATTTTCAACAGGGCGATCGGCAGGCTGCTGAGGTGGACGAAGGAGGAGAATCCCGTGCCGAAGTCGTCCAGGGAAAAGCGCACGCCCAGCCGCCCGAGCGCCAGCATGGTCTGCTGTACCTGGTCGCTGCGGCGCATCACCGCGGTCTCGGTCAACTCGAATTCCAGCCAGCGCGCATCGACGCCCCGCTCTGCGATCAGGCGACTGAGGGTCGGCAACAGCTGGCTGTCCTGGAACTGACGAAACGACAGGTTGACCGCCATGTGCAACGCCGGCAGACCACGGCCGCGCAGCCATTGCATATCGCGCAGGGCCCGGGAAATCACCCAGTAGCCGAGCGGCACGATCAGCCCGCTTTCCTCGGCCAGCGGCACGAATTCGTTCGGCGCCAGCAGACCACGTTCGCCGTGCTGCCAGCGCACCAACGCTTCCAGACCGACAATGCGCCCCGTCTGCAGACACAGGCGTGGCTGATAATGCAGCTCCAGCTCGTCGCGCCGCAGCGCCCGGCGCAGCTCACTTTCCAGCTCGGCCTGGCTGCGCGCGCCGCGGTTACTCCGCTCGTCGAAAACGTGGAAGGTGCAGCCTTGCTGGCTCTTGGCCTGCTGCATGGCGATATGCGCATGCCACATCAGCGGGTCGGCGCCACCATCGGTACGGGCGTAGGCCAGGCCGATACTGCAACCGATCAACAGGCTCTCGCCGTCGACCCAATAGGGCTCGGCCAGGGCTTCGGTGAGGCGTTCGGCCAGGCGCACTGCACGCTGCGGATCGCTGCGCACATCGAGCAACAGGGCGAACTCGTCGCTACCCAGGCGGGCAATCTGATCTCCGCCCTGCAACTGCGCCTTGAGCCGCGTCACCACTTGCCGGATCAGCTGATCGCCGGCCTGATGGCCGAGGGCATCGTTGGCGTGGCGGAAGTTGTCCAGATCGAGGTGAGCGAGCGCCAGGCCGTTCCCCCGACACTCGCTCAGGCGCGCGGCGAGCAGAGTCTGGAAGCCCTGTCGATTGGCGATGCCGGTCAGCGCGTCCTGCTCGGCCAGGCGTAGCAGGGTTTCCTGTAGGCGGCCCTGCTCGCGCACATAGCGCAGACAACGGCGCAGCACATCGACGGTCAGGCCGCCACGCACCAGCCAGTCGCAGACCCCCGCTGGCGCTTCGACAGGCTCCTCTTCAAGCAGCAGGATGATCGGCAGCGGACAGATCCCGGCTGCGGGTCGGCGCGCCTCCGTGGTCAGCAACAGGCCGTTGATCCGGCCATCGAACAGGCTGCTGGCGGCCGCCCAGGAGGGCGCAGTAATCAGCGGAAAGAGACTGCCCAAAGCACCTAGCCGCTCGCGCAATAGCGCGGGCCATTCTGGCGTTTCAGCCAGCAGCACCAACCGCAAGGGTTCGTCAAACGCGGACAATCAACCTCCCCAGGCCTCAAAGATAGTCGGCGGCATACCGTCAGGACGCGCAGTAACCAGCGTTTAATCAGGCACATCCGCGTGCTATTGGCGCGCACCCTGAATTAAAGACAAAAAACCGACAAGTGCCGTCAGGGTACTGGATCACACGAAATAACCAAGCCTGGCGTAGCGCCACTACGTGCGCTACGCCACAGTTCCAGGCGGTCGCGGCACAAACCTCCAGTCCTGCTAAAATGCGCGCCCACTCCCCAGGCGAATGACCCGATGTCACGACTGAACCCCCGGCAGCAGGAAGCCGTGAACTACGTCGGCGGCCCTCTTTTGGTGCTTGCCGGCGCAGGCTCCGGCAAGACCAGCGTGATCACCCGCAAGATCGCCCACCTGGTGCAGAGCTGCGGCGTCCAGGCGCGGCATATCGTCGCCATGACCTTCACCAACAAGGCCGCGCGGGAGATGAAGGAACGGGTCGGCAGCCTGCTCAAGGGTCCCGAGGCCCGCGGCCTGACGGTGTCGACCTTTCACAACCTGGGCATGAACATCATCCGCAAGGAATACGCCGCGCTGGGCTACAAGCCGGGCTTCTCGATTTTCGACGAGGGCGATATCAAGGCACTGCTCAGCGACATCATGCAGAAGGAATATTCCGGCGATGATGGCGCGGACGAGATCAAGAACTACATCGGCAACTGGAAGAACGAGCTGATCCTGCCCGAGCAGGCCCTGGCCGAGTCGCGCAATCCCAAGGAACAGACCGCCGCGATCGTCTACCTGCACTACCAGCGCACGCTCAAGGCGTATAACGCGGTGGACTTCGACGACCTGATCCTGATGCCGGTAAGGCTGTTCCAGGAACACCCGGACATCCTGGAAAAATGGCAGAACCGCATCCGCTACCTGCTGGTCGACGAATACCAGGACACCAACGCCAGCCAGTACCTGCTGGTCAAGCTGCTGGTGGGCATGCGCAACCAGTTCACCGTGGTCGGCGACGACGACCAGTCGATCTACGCCTGGCGCGGCGCCCGCCCGGAAAACCTGATGCTGCTGAAGGACGACTACCCGTCGCTCAAGGTGGTGATGCTGGAGCAGAACTACCGCTCCACCAGCCGCATCCTCAAGTGCGCCAACGTGCTGATCGCCAACAACCCCCACGCCTTCGAGAAGCAGCTGTGGAGCGAAATGGGCATGGGCGACGAGATCCGCGTGATCCGCTGCCGCAACGAAGACGCCGAATGCGAACGCGTAGCTCTGGAAATCCTCACCGAACACCTGCGCACCCAGCGCCCCTACAGCGACTACGCCATCCTCTATCGCGGCAACTACCAGGCCAAACTGATGGAGCTGAAGTTACAGCACCACCAGATCCCCTATCGCCTGAGTGGCGGCACCAGCTTCTTCGCCCGCCAGGAGGTGAAGGACCTGATGAGCTACTTCCGCCTGCTGGTCAACCCGGATGACGACAACGCCTTCCTGCGGGTGATCAACGTACCGCGCCGCGAGATCGGCTCGACTACCTTGGAAAAACTCGGCAACTACGCCACCAGCCGCAAGATCAGCATGTACGCCGCCGCCGGCGAAATCGGCCTGGGCGAGCAACTGGATGCACGCTATACCGAGCGCCTGGCGCGCTTTACCAAGTGGATGGACCGGGTACGCCAGGAGTGCGCGCAGAACGACCCGATTGCGGCGATCCGCAGCATGGTAATGGACATCGACTACGAGAACTGGCTGCGCCAGAACGCCTCCAACGACAAGGTCGCCGACGCGCGCATGGGCAACGTGTGGTTCCTGGTCGAAGCGCTGAAGAACACCCTGGAGCGCGACGAAGATGGCGAAATGACCATCGAAGACGCCATCGGCAAACTGGTATTGCGCGACATGCTCGAACGCCAGCAAGAGGAAGAAGACGGCGCCGAAGGCGTGCAGATGATGACCCTGCATGCCTCCAAGGGCCTGGAGTATCCCTCGGTGTATATCCTCGGCGTGGAAGAAGAAATTCTTCCGCACCGCTCCAGTATCGAGGCCGACACGGTCGAGGAAGAGCGCCGCCTGGCCTACGTCGGCATCACCCGCGCCAAACGCAACCTGACCATGACCTTCGCCGCCAAGCGCAAACAGTACGGCGAAATCATCGACTGCTCACCGAGCCGTTTTCTCGACGAGTTGCCGCCAGAGGATCTGGTTTGGGAGGGCCTGGAAGACGCGCCACCCGAGGTCAAGGCCGCCACCGGCAACTCGGCGCTGGCCAACATGCGCGCCATGCTGAAAAAATAGCTGGGAGTTATTTTTAACGTCGCGCAGCGATGGCCCGCAGGGTGGTCGCCAGGGATGGCAGGCCATAAAAAATAGTGCTACTTCGTAGCCCGGATGCCATCCGGGGAAACCGTCCCGGATTGCTTCCGGGCTACGTTCATATGAGAGGAATACGCGTGGAAGCGCTGAAACAGAAGATTCGCGATGAAGGCATAGTGCTCTCGGAGCAGGTGCTCAAGGTCGACGCCTTTCTCAACCATCAGATTGATCCGGCACTGATGCAACTGATCGGCCATGAGTTTGCCCAGCGCTTCGCCGGCCAAGGCATCACCAAGATCGTGACCATCGAAGCGTCGGGCATCGCCCCAGCGATCATGGCTGGCCTGGAGCTGGGTGTGCCGGTGATCTTTGCTCGCAAATATCAGTCGCTGACGCTCAAGGATGACCTGTATACCGCCAAGGTGTTTTCCTTCACCAAGCAAACCGAGAGCACGATCGCCATCTCGGCCAAGCACCTGAGTGCCACTGATCACGTGCTGGTTATCGATGACTTTCTCGCCAACGGCCACGCAGCCAAAGCGCTGATCGACCTGATCGGCCAGGCAGGCGCAAGCATCGCCGGGATCGGCGTGGTGATCGAAAAGTCCTTCCAGAGTGGCCGCGCCGAACTGGACAGCCAGGGTTACCGGGTCGAGTCGCTGGCCCGTATTGCCTCACTCAAAGCTGGCCGGGTCAGCTTTATCGACTGAAGCGCTCGCAGGGAACCCCACCCTACAAAAGCAGCCTGCAACACAATCCTGGCACATAGCCAAAAAAAACCGCCCTTAGGCGGTTTTTTTATCGCTGCCGTATTACAGACCGGACATCTTGACGATGGCGTCACGCAGCTCGTCATCCGAACAATCGGCACAGGTGCCCTTGGGTGGCATCGCGTTGATGCCCGCAATGGCCGTAGCCAGGATGCCGTCGATACCGCCTTCTTTGTCGGCACGGACTTTCCAGGCGGCAGTGTCACCGATCATCGGCGCGCCAAGAATACCCGGGGTATGGCAGGCGCTGCAGTGAGCGGTAATGATGGAGTCGGCAGAACGTGCAGCACTGCCAGCGGCAACCGCCACGGCACCTACGCCCTTGCATTCTTCACCCATCACGCACACTTCACCCGCCGGCTTCAAGCGCTCGGCAATGGCTTCGTTTGTCGTAGCCTGAGCCGTCACTGCCCAAAGAGCCAAAACGGCAGCCGGTGCTACCAGCATTTTCTTAATTAGATTCACGGTACACCCTCATCGTGGCTAGTCACGCCCGCGGCCACGGTTCGCGAGCGCGTGGATTATAACGGCAAGCCGCCTCAGCCGAAACAACCCAAATTGTCGCAGGGTTATTGGCTTGAACCACGCACTACCCGAACAAGTATCAGCAGGTAGGCGTTCTATTCTTGTTAGCGGCTTATCGCCTGAAACGCTAGGCTCAAAAGTTCGCCGGCGTAGTCGCACTGATCAAACGCGCTGGCTGATCGAACGGATTACGGAAGCGATGCGGCTTGCTGCTCTCAAAGTAGTAACTGTCGCCCGGCTCAAGGATGAACACCTCATCGCCAACGCTCAGTTCAAGGCGCCCTTCCACCAGCAAGCCGGTTTCCTCACCGTCATGGGTGTACATGTCATCACCCGTATCGGAGCCGGCAGGGTACGTTTCATCGAGCAGGGTAATCGCCCGATTCGGGTAGGCCTTGCCCACCAGCTTCATGCTGATCGCACCACTGTGGATATCGATGAGCTCGGCAGCGCGGTACACCACCTGGGTGTAGTTGTCCTGTTCCGCTTCCTGGGAGAAGAATTCCACCAACGACATGGGGATACCCGCCAGCACCTTTTTCAGCGAGCTGATCGAGGGGCTTACGCTGTTCTTCTC
>JAUYKV010000045.1 GCA_030699825.1 Pseudomonas sp.
TGGTACCGGGAAATCTTCAACGACCCGAAATGGATCCTGGCGATCCAGAACAGCTTCATGATCGGCATCTTCGCCACCCTGCTCGCCACCATATTGGGCACCTGCGCGGCGGTCGGTCTGGCCCGCGACGACATGCCCTACCGGCGCTTCATCACCGCCCTGCTGCTGTCGCCGATGATCGTGCCACTGATCATCACTGCGGCAGGGATGTTCTTCTTCTACTCCAACATGGGTCTGGCCGGCAGCTACCTAGGGGTAATTCTGGCCCACGCCGCCCTCGGCACACCTTTCGTGATCATCACGGTGACCGCCACCCTGACCGGTTTCGACTATTCCCTGGCACGCGCCGCGATCAACCTCGGCGCCACGCCGTTGCGGGTATTCTTCGACATCATCATGCCGCTGATCCGTCCCGGGGTGATTTCTGGCGCGCTGTTCGCGTTTATCACCTCGTTCGACGAGGTGGTGGTGATCCTGTTCATGGCCGGCCCGCAGCAACGCACCATTCCCAGACAAATGTTCTCGGGCCTGCGCGAGCAGATCAACCCGAGCATCCTGGCCATCGCCACCCTGCTGATCCTGGTGTCCATCGCCCTGCTGGTGACCCTCGAACTGCTGCGCCGGCGTTCCGTACGCCTGCGCGGCGTCGAACTGATCGAATAACCCGCTCAGATGTTATGAACAGATCAGCGCAATGTCAGCATCAGAGGCTTGGGCGCGGCCGCAGTAGGCGAGTTTTTCACAGCCGCTCATGCGTTAACTATGGCTATGGCTATGCCTAAGTTAGCTGTTGTAGGGAGTCGAAGCTCTTCGTAGGAGCCAGCTTGCTGGCTCCTACAGGGCATCGCTGCATGCCCCGCATAACCGATACATGGCCTTACTTAACTAAACGCTCTGCGCTTTCGCCGCCACACCGCCTGGGCTTAGAATCAACCTTATCCTGCCGCACCCAGGCAGACGCATCACCGGCCGAGCCCGCGCAGACCCCGCGCCAAGCCCGGCCCCGCAAATGGTCACTTCCGTTTGCCTTGAGCCTGAACCAGGCTCAACATACGCACCACAACGTCCTATACAGCCCGTTGCGCACGCAGTGCCGTCGCCCACGCGATAGTCATTGCAGGCGTAACCTGAACAGCCTTTGCAGGATTTATTGCCATGCCTGATTACCGCTCGAAAACCTCCACCCACGGCCGCAACATGGCCGGCGCCCGCGCCCTGTGGCGCGCCACCGGGATGAAAGACGAGGACTTCAAGAAGCCGATCATCGCCATCGCCAACTCCTTCACCCAGTTCGTGCCCGGCCACGTGCACCTGAAGGATATGGGCCAGCTGGTCGCCCGCGAGATCGAACGCGCCGGCGGCGTGGCCAAGGAATTCAACACCATCGCGGTCGACGACGGCATCGCCATGGGCCACGACGGCATGCTCTATTCGCTGCCCAGCCGCGAGATCATCGCCGACTCGGTCGAGTACATGGTCAACGCCCACTGCGCCGACGCCATTGTCTGCATCAGCAACTGCGACAAGATCACCCCCGGCATGCTGATGGCCGCCCTGCGCCTGAACATCCCGGTGATCTTCGTCTCCGGCGGACCGATGGAAGCCGGCAAGACCAAACTGGCCAGCCACGGCCTGGATCTGGTCGACGCCATGGTGATCGCCGCCGACGACACCGCCAGCGACGAGACGGTCGCCGAATACGAGCGCAGCGCCTGTCCGACCTGCGGCAGCTGCTCCGGCATGTTCACCGCCAACTCGATGAACTGCCTGATGGAAGCCCTGGGGCTAGCCCTGCCCGGCAACGGTTCGACCCTGGCCACCCACAGCGACCGCGAACAGCTGTTCCTGCAGGCCGGGCGCACGGCGGTCGAGCTGTGCAAACGCTATTACCAGGACAACGATGCCTCGGTGCTGCCGCGCAACGTGGCCAACTTCAAGGCGTTCGAGAACGCCATGACACTGGACATCGCCATGGGCGGTTCGACCAACACCATCCTGCACCTGCTGGCCGCAGCGCAAGAAGCCGAGATCGACTTCGACCTGCGCGACATCGATCGCCTGTCGCGCAAGGTGCCGCAGCTGTGCAAGGTCGCGCCGAACATCCAGAAATACCATATGGAAGACGTCCATCGCGCCGGCGGCATCTTCAGCATCCTCGGCTCCCTGGCCCGCGGCGGCCTGCTGCACACCGACCTGCCGACCGTGCACAGCAAGACCATGAGCGATGCCATCGCCAAGTGGGATATCACCCAGACTAGCGACGAAGCCGTGCACACCTTCTTCAAGGCCGGGCCGGCCGGCATCCCGACCCAGACCGCGTTCAGCCAGAGCACGCGCTGGGATACGGTGGATGACGACCGCGAAAACGGCTGCATCCGCAGCGTCGAGCATGCGTACTCGCAAGAGGGCGGGCTGGCCGTGCTCTACGGCAATATCGCCGTCGACGGCTGCGTGGTGAAAACCGCCGGTGTGGACGAATCCATCCATGTCTTCGAAGGCAACGCGAAGATCTTCGAGAGCCAGGACAGCGCCGTGCGCGGCATCCTCAATGACGAAGTGCAGGAAGGCGATATCGTCATCATTCGCTACGAGGGCCCGAAAGGCGGCCCGGGTATGCAGGAAATGCTCTATCCGACGTCCTATCTGAAGTCCAAGGGCCTGGGCAAAGCCTGTGCCCTGCTCACCGACGGCCGTTTCTCCGGCGGCACCTCGGGCCTGTCGATCGGCCACGCCTCGCCGGAAGCCGCTGCCGGCGGTGCCATCGGCCTGGTGCGCGCAGGCGACAAGATCCTGATCAACATCCACGAGCGCTCGATCAACCTGCTGGTCAGCGATGAAGAGCTGGCCGCACGCCGCGTGGAACAGGACAAGAAGGGCTGGAAGCCAGTAGAAAAACGCCCGCGCAAGGTCACCACCGCGCTCAAGGCCTACGCCCTGCTCGCCACCAGCGCCGACAAGGGTGCAGTGCGCGACAAGGCGCTGCTGGACAAACTGGTGCCCTGAGCGCCTCGCACCCCAGAAGCCCGGCCAAGTGCCGGGCTTCTGCGCTGTATGGTTAACCAGCCGTTGGAAAAATGTAACGCGCAAGATGAACATGGCGAAGCCTTGCCTGCCAGACCGCTCAACCGTTGGTCAAGCCGAGGCATATCCCCCAACACCCCCACTTGCCAACAGGACGACGCATGAGCGGCCCACGCCTCAGCTTTGATAGCCTCCCAGACAACTGCCAGGCCGTGCTCTTCGTCCTGGTCACTGCTTTTCCCGGCAAGGGCAAGACGACGCTGCTCAAACCGCTCAGGGCGATGAAGGTTGAGGGCGACAAAGGCAAACTGCTCGATGCAGGCAAGCTGTCACCTCTGCTCGACACCCTGGGAAAACTTGGCTGGCTGATCATTGAACGGCGTCACGCAGGAGACCTCTACGGCCTGCCCGACCAGCAGCGCACCTCGGTGTTGCAGCATCTGCTCCAGCACAACCAGTGCAACGCCTGGCTGTATTGCCTTCAGCTCGACCTGCCAGCGCTCCAGCCTTGGCAAACTCCCAGCCAAGGGCATGTGCTACAGGCACTCTGGCTGGCCCTGCTCGGTCCCGACAGCAAGCAACTGCAGGCAGCCCTGCTGCGCTTCGCCCAGCAACTGCCCAGAGCTCAGCAGTTCGAACTGCACCCCGTCACCATCCTGCAGAGCGACGCCGCCGGCCGACAGGTATTCGAGAGCCTCACGCAGCAGGCACGCCAGCTGTTGCTGGAAGACTTCCTGGCCCTGTGCAACGCCCCGCTGTTGCCGGTCGGCCAGGCCTACCAGCTGGGCTTGGCGCATTTCACCACGCGTACGCTGGACACCACCCTGGGCCTGCAGCTATTGCTGCAAGCGTTCTGGCGCGGCGACTGGAACACCCTGAAACAGCTCGGCGAGAATGGCCTGGAGATGATGCAGCAGGCCATCGAGCACCTGCTGCACGGGCAGACCGAGGCAGTGGTGACGCTGATCGACGCCTGGCTCAAGGAAGTGCGCAAGCAGACCAAGAAACGCAAGATCGACCTGCCCCACACCCTCAATATCCTGTACTGCCTGGCGCTGATCGGCATGCCCGAACAGCGCCAGTCGCCCAAACTCGCCCAGGCAGTGGATACTGGCCTGAGATCCGGCTATCCAGGGGCATATAACAGCCTCTCTCATCTGCATGAGCGCTTTCAGGGCAACAACCTGGCGCTGCAGGGCAGCCTGCAGCAGTTGCCCCAACAGCTGAACGGCATCCACGGGCTGCTCCAAGCGCTGGCGCTGTACTGGCTGGATGAGCCCCTGGCCCGGCAACAGGCCTGGAAAAACCGCCTGCAGGAGTACCGCGACGAGCTCAGCGAACAGGGCTATGCCTGGCTGGCGGCGGAGTTCGATGCGCTGCTGGCTGCGCAGTTCAACCAGCCCCGGCAGCTCGCCGAGTTACACCAGAGCGCCGACCTGCAGCCCCTGGTCAACCTCTACCAGCGCCAGGAAAGCTGGCAACACGCCCTCACCGCCCTGAGCCTGCTCAAGCCGGGCAAAGCTGCGAGCAGTTCGAACGCCGCCAAGATCTCGCGCCTGGCCTGGTTTATCGACTTCGGCACCTATATGGACAAGGTTGAACCGCGGGAGCAGAAGCTCGGCGCCAAGGGCCAGTGGAGCAAGGGCCGCGCCGTGGCGCTCAAGCGTCTGCTGGAAGAAGGCGGCACCATGGACTTCCTCTGCGAGCAGGACCGCCAGGCCATCCGCATGATCCAGAGCAGCCATGGCTATTACGGCAACGCCCATTACGAATTGCCGGCCGAGCTGGCCCTGCCGCGCCTGGTGGGTCACCCGGCCCTGTATTGGAGCGATGCCCCGGATGTACGCATCGACCTGCAAAGCGGCCAGCCCAGCCTGCGTCTGCAGGTGCAGGGCGAACAGATCAAACTGCACCTGGAGCCTGCCGGTATCGGCGACCAGGACGGGCTGATGCTACACAAGGAAACCCCGACCCGGCTGGTGATCTACCCGGTCAGCCGCGAGCTGCAGCAGATTGCCGATATCGTCGGCCACGGCCTGAGCGTGCCGCTATCGGCCAAGGCGCAACTGGTCGAGGCGATTGGCGCCATCGCTCCCCTGCTGCCGATTCATTCGGATATTCCCGAGCTGGCCGGCCATCTCGACAGCCTGCCCGCCGACGCGACCCTCTACGCCCACCTGCTGCCCCTGCAGGCCGGCCTGCGCCTGCAACTGCTGGTGCGTCCGCTGGCCGAGGGCAGCTGGTTCCGCCCCGGCCATGGTGCGGAAAACCTGCTCGGCGAACGGGACGGCAAGGCCATCCAGGTCTGCCGCGAGCTGAGCGCCGAGCGTCAGGTACTGCAGCATGTGCTAGAGAGCTGCCCCGGCCTGGCTCTGGCCGAGAGCGACGGCCAGGAATGGCAGCTGGAGCAACCCGAGGACGCCCTGCAGGTGCTCAGCGAACTGCAGGCCCTGGACGGCGAGCGCCTGCAGTGCGTATGGCCGGAAGGCGAGCGCATGCGGATCAAGGCCAAGCCCGGCATCAGCCAGCTCAAACTCGGCCTCAAGCAGCAGGGCGACTGGTTTATCCTGCAGGGCGAAATCCACCTGGACGATGGCAAGGTGCTGCAGCTGCGCCAGTTGCTCGAGCTGATCAAGGCCAGCCCGGGACGCTTCCTCAAGCTCAACGAGCATGACTGGCTGGCGCTCAGCGACAACCTGCACAAGCGCCTGAGCGAGCTGGCCCACCTGGCCGACAAGATCACCGATCAGGGTGCCCGTCTCAGCCCGCTGACCGCCCCGCTGCTGGCCGATCTTGCCGGTGAGGTCGGCGAATTCAAGGCCAGCGCCCAGTGGCAGGCCCATCTGGACAAGCTCGAATCGCTGCGCACTTACCAACCCAGCCTGCCCGGCACCCTGCAGGCGGAGCTGCGCGACTACCAGCGCGAAGGCTTCGCCTGGCTGGCGCGTTTGGCCCACTGGGGCGTCGGCGCCTGCCTGGCCGACGATATGGGCCTGGGCAAGACCGTGCAGACCCTCGCCCTGCTCCTGCTGCGCGCAGGGGCTGGCCCGCAACTGGTGGTGGCGCCGACCTCGGTGGCGCTCAACTGGCACGCCGAAAGCACCCGTTTCGCCCCCAGCCTGCGCCTGCACGACTACCAACAGACCCGTAGCTTGGAAGGCCTCGGCCCGCTGGACCTGGTGATCGTCAGCTATGGCCTGCTGCAACAGGACAGCACCGCCTTCGCCGCCCAGCACTGGACCAGTGCGGTACTCGACGAGGCCCAGGCGATCAAGAACGCCCAGACCAAACGCTCGCAAGCGGCCATGGGCCTAAAGGCGGACTTCCGCCTGATCGCCACCGGCACCCCGCTGGAGAACCACCTGGGCGAGTTGTGGAACCTGTTCCGCTTTATCAACCCCGGCCTGCTCGGCAGCCAGGACAGCTTCACCCAGCGCTTCGCCAACCCCATAGAACAGGGCGATGTCGCAGCGCGCCGTGCGCTGAAAAGCCTGATCCAGCCGTTTATCCTGCGCCGCCTGAAAAGCCAGGTGCTCGACGAGCTGCCAGCCCGCACCGAAATCACCTACAAGGTGCCGCTTTCCGACGCCGAAGCGCACCAGTACGAAGCCCTGCGCCAGCAGGCCGTGGAGAGCATCAACCAACTCGGCCCGGAGGGTGGCAAACCCCTGCAGGTGCTGGCGGAAATCACCCGCCTGCGGCGTTTCTGCTGCCATCCCTCGCTGGTGCTACCCGGCAGCCCACTGGCCGGCAGCAAGCTGCAGGCCTTCAGCGAAATAGTCGAAGAGCTGCTGGAAAATCGCCACAAGGCCCTGGTGTTCAGCCAGTTCGTCGACCACCTGAGCATCGTCCGCGCCTGGCTGGATCAGCAGGGCATCAGCTATCAGTACCTGGACGGCGCCACCCCGGCCAAGGAGCGGCAAAACAGAGTCAACGCCTTCCAGGCCGGCGAGGGCGATATCTTCCTGATCAGCCTCAAGGCCGGCGGCAGCGGTCTCAACCTGACCGCCGCCGACTACGTGATCCACCTCGACCCCTGGTGGAACCCTGCGGTGGAAGACCAGGCCAGCGACCGCGCCCACCGCATGGGCCAGCTACGCCCGGTGACCATCTACCGCCTGGTCACGGAAAACACCATCGAGGAACAGATAGTCGCGCTACACGGACGCAAACGCGACCTCGCCGACAGCCTGCTCGACGGCGGCGAACTGAGCGGCAAACTGGACGCCGATGCGCTGCTGCAACTGTTGCGTGGCGCCTGAATATCCATGTATTCCGGGGTGGTTTTGCGCCTGGCAAACCGTTCCCGGACTCATCCGAAACTGGATGAGAGACCGTCGGCTAGGCATCTCGTAGCCCGGATAAGCCTATGGCGCAATCCGGGAGCGGTGGCGCATGTGCAGGCTTTCCCGGATTGCGCTGACGCTTATCCGGGCTACACGGACTCAGCCAACAGCGCAGGGCTCGTAGGAGGCGCGCCCTCGCGGCGAATGCAGCCCGCAGGGCTGCCCGGCTGCCCGACGCAAATCCAAGGCATCGCCCCGAGGTCGGAGCGTGCGGACTTGCGTAGGAACACTGGATCTACGGGCCGTGATTTTTTGTGGGCATGACGAAGCCTTGTCCAACGCGAACGCCCAGAGGACGGGCAACGCCTGTCAACTCACGCCCATATAACGCCCGGCGCGGTGGTTGATCGCCAGCACCAGGTTCAGCGCCAGCGCGCCGAGGATCGACAGCGCGACCTTGTCCAGCGGCACGATAAACACCGCCGCCAGCACGATCACCACATCGATGCCCATCTGCACCTTGCCGGCGCGCAGACCGAAACGCTCCTGCAGGTACAGCGCGAGGATATTCACCCCGCCCAGGCTGGCGCGATGGCGGAACAGCATCAACAGCCCCAGGCCCATGGCGAAACCGCCGAACAAGGCCGCATAGACCACGTTCAACTGGGCGAAGCTGATCCACTGCGGCGTGAGTTCGGCCAGCAGCGACACCAGGCCGACCGCACAGACCGTGCGCAGGGTGAACGACCAGCCCATGCGCCAGATGGCCAGGGCATAGAACGGCAGGTTGATCAGGAAGAACGACCAGCCGAACGACCAGCCGAGCAGGTACTTGAGCAGGAAGGCCACGCCCACGGTGCCGCCGGTCAGCAGCCCCGCATGGGTATAGAGGGTGATGCCCAGGGCGACCATGGCGGTGCCCATCAGCAGCGCCAGGGCATCCTCCCACAGCGGGTGACGGATGATCGCCGCCAGGGTGTCCGCCGGCGGGCTATCGGATTTGACTGCAGTCATGATGCAAACCTGTAGGTGCAATGAACGACCCAGGGATGCTAGACCAGCGGACGCCCGAGTGAATTGGCTGAGGTCAAGAAAGCGGCAGAGTGCTGCACCTCACCCCCACGCTCAGTGCCGCGTCCAGGTTTCGAAAGCGTAAGCCGGTGCTTGGTCCAGAGGCGCAAAGGCTTCGCAGGCCGTGCGCTGCCAGACCGCGGCGTCGAACTGTGGAAACCAGGCATCGCCCTCCGGGCTCAGCTCGACCCGGGTCAGGTACAGGCGCGCGGCCAAAGGCAGCGCCTGCTGGTAAAGCTGGGCGCCGCCGATCAGCATCAATTCGTCGACTCCCTGTTCACGCGCCCACTGCTCGGCACGGACGATGGCCGCCTCGAGCGAGGCGAAGACTTCGGCACCCTCGAGCTGCAAGCCGGGCTGGCGGCTGACCACCAGATTGAGCCGGCCCGGCAGCGGCCGGCCAAGCGAATCCCAGGTCTTGCGACCCATGATGATCGGCTTGCCCAGGGTCAGCGCCTTGAAGTGCTTGAGGTCGGCCGGCAGGCGCCAGGGCAGTTGGTTGTCGCGACCGATCACGCGGTTCTGCGCGAGGGCGGCGATCAGGCAGAGAGGCAGGGAATTTTTCATGGCGGCGAGCATAGCAGAGCAACCGCGGCCCGTGCAGCCGGCCCCCGCACGGACAAGGCTTAGCCCAACGCGCCAGCACGGGTTATGCTCAGGTTCGACCCGGCCAACGAGACACCGCGTGACCACCGAACCTGCTCCGAACAAACTCCAGCGCCTCTGGCTCAGCGAAGCGATTCGCCTGCGCGAAGAGCACGCCGGCCCGCTGGAAGACCGCGAAGCCAATCGGCGTGCCCAGGCCGGCGGCGGCGATCTGGCCGAACGCATCCAGGCCCGCGCCCTGCTGCTCGCCGAGCGTGACGGTCAGCGGCAGGCGCTGCGCCACTGGTTGCAGGGCGCGCGCCTGGCCCTGGCGGCGCTGCTGCTGGTGGCCCTGCTCAGCGGCGTCGGCCTGGCGCTTGCGGCGCTTGGCGACGGTCAGCGCCCGGTCAATGTGTTCTGGGCCCTGGGCAGCCTGCTCGGTCTCAACCTGCTGATGCTGCTCGGCTGGGCCCTGGGCCTGCTGCTGGCGCGCGACAGCACCGGCGCCCTCGGCCGGCTGTGGTTGTGGCTCAGTGAAAAACTCGCCCGCGACGCCCAGGCCGCGCAACTGGCGCCGGCCTTGCTGGTGCTGCTGCAACGCCAACGCCTCGGCCGCTGGGGCCTGGGGACGCTGGTCCACGGCCTGTGGCTGCTGGCCCTGCTGACGGCGCTGCTGAGCCTGCTGATGCTGCTCGCCACCCGCCGCTACGGCTTCGTCTGGGAAAGCACCATTCTCGGCGGTGAGACCTTTATCGCCCTGACCCAGGCCCTCGGCGCACTGCCGGCACTGCTCGGCTTCAGCCTGCCGGACGCCGAGCTGATCCGCGCCAGCGGCGACAGCGCCCTGGCCAGCGAAGCCGCGCGCCACGCCTGGGCCGGCTGGCTGGTCGGCGTGCTGCTGCTCTACGGCCTGCTGCCGCGCCTGCTGCTGACGGCGTTCTGCCTGTGGCGCTGGCGCCGCGGTTGCGCCGCCCTGCGCCTGGACGTCGGCTTGCCCGGCTACGAGCTGCTGCGCGAACGCCTGCAACCGAGCAGCGAACGCCTCGGCGTGTGCGATGCGGCGCCCGCACAGTGGCCGCAACCAACCGCCGGCAGCAACTCGCAAGACAGCCAGGGCGCCGTACTGGTGGCCATCGAACTGGACGAGCGACGGCCCTGGCCACCGGCCTTGGCCAAGGGCATCGGCGATGCCGGGGTGATCGACAGCCGCGAACAGCGCCAGCGCCTGCTCGAACAACTCACCCGCTTCCCCCCGGCGCGCCTGGCGATCGCCTGCGACCCGCGCCGCTCGCCGGATCGCGGCAGCCTGGCGCTGCTCGGCGAACTGGCCCGCACCGCGGCGGCCACGCGCATCTGGCTGCTACCGGCGCAACCCGGCGAAGCCCTGGACAGTGAACGCCTCGACGACTGGCACAGCGCCCTGGACCAGCTGCAGCTGGCACACAGCGACAGCGCCCCGCTGCGCTGGCTGGAGAGCGGCCATGATTGAACCCATTGCTTGCGTAGCCCGGATAAGCCCAAGCGCAATCCGGGACAGCGGTTTCCCGGATCACGCTGCGCTGATCCCGGCGACTGGAGCCCAGCCATGAGCCAACCGCTGAAGCTGGCCGTGGTCGGCCACACCAATGTCGGCAAGACCTCGCTGCTGCGCACCCTGACCCGCGACGTCGGCTTCGGCGAGGTCTCGCATCGCCCCAGCACCACCCGCCATGTCGAGGGCGCGCGCCTGTCGGTGGACGGCCAGGCATTGCTCGAGCTGTACGACACCCCCGGCCTGGAAGACGCCATCGCCCTGCTCGACTACCTGGAACGCCTGGAACGACCCGGCGAACGCCTGGACGGCCCGGCACGCCTGGCGCGCTTTCTCGATGGCAGCGAGGCGCGCCAGCGATTCGAGCAGGAGGCCAAGGTGCTGCGCCAGTTGCTCGCCTCGGACGCCGGCCTCTACGTGATCGACGCCCGCGAGCCGGTGCTGGCCAAGTACCGCGACGAACTGGCGATCCTCACCATGTGCGGCCGCCCCTTGCTGCCGGTGCTGAACTTCGTCGCCGGCCGCCAGCACCGCGAAGACGAATGGTACCAGGCCCTGGCCCGCCTCGGCCTGCATGCGCGGGTCGCCTTCGACAGCGTGGCACCGCCGCTGGATGGCGAACGCCGGCTCTACGAGAGCCTGGCCCTGCTGCAGGAAAAGGCCCGGCCGCAGCTGCAACGGCTGATCGACGACCATGAAGAGCAGCGCCAGGCCCGCCGCCACAGCGGCACCCGGCTAATCGCCGAACTGCTGATCGACTGCGCCGCCTGCCGACGCAGCGTGGCGGCCCAGCCAACCCTGGAACAGGGCGCGATCCGCGAACTGCGCGAAACCATCCGCCAGCGCGAACAGCGTTGCGTCGAGGCCTTGCTGCGCCTGTACGCCTTCCGCCAGGACGACGCCAAGGTCGAAGCCGTTCCCCTGCTCGACGGCCGCTGGGGCGATGACCTGTTCAACCCGGAAACCCTCAGGCAACTGGGGGTCAAGCTCGGCGGCGGCATGGCCGCCGGCGCCGCCACCGGGGTCGGCATCGACCTGCTGGTGGGCGGCGTCACCCTCGGTGCCGCGGCCGCCCTCGGCGCCCTGCTCGGCGGCGGCGCACAGACCCTGCGCGGCTACGGCGCCCGCCTGAAAGGCAAACTCAAGGGCCAACGCGAGCTGACGGTGGACGACGCCGTGCTGCGCCTGCTCGCCCTGCGCCAGCAACTGCTGCTGCAAGCCCTGGAAACCCGCGGCCACGCGGCGGTGCAGACCCTCGAACTGGCCGCGCCGCAGGAGGCGCTGTGGCGCGAAGGCAAACTGCCCGACGCCCTGCACAAGGCCCGCGCCCATCCCGAATGGTCATCGCTCAACCCCGGCGCGCGCCTGCAACAGCTGGAACGCCAGGAACAGGTCGAGGTACTGAGCGCGACGCTGTCAACGTCGTAGCCGGATAGAAGCCGGGGGCGCGCCCGTACAGTCCGCCCCGGTTTGCAGCCGTAGTTGGACTGTTATTGCAATGGGCGGAGAGATGACTATAGCGCGACCATAGATAGCGCTCATCCTCGGCGGTGAGGCACAAGGAACTGCCGAGGAGGAGGCCATGATCCTTTTGCCAATCAGTTGCAATCTGGTTGCTGTGTTACCAGGAGCCGTAGGGCACCCCATGCGCTTCGATATAGGCTTTTGATGTTTCCGAAAGCGGGCGATGCTTGCCGCCGGACTTGCCGCCATAAGGCCCGACCTTGCTGATGGCCGCCTCGAAGCGGCCGATTTCGATGGGTTCCTGACAGGGGCCCGCCACCCAAGCCTTGGCTATGCCACCGGGGGCCAGACCTATGGTGATGTCTTTGCGGTACTGGTTATCCCTCCACTGCCCCCCCCAGTTGCAGTAGGCCCGTTCCGGCTTGAGCATTTCCTCGCGTACCCACTCGGGAATATTGATGCGCACGTTGTAGGTCTGCGGTTCCACCAGCGACTGCCAGCGCACGAAGATGATTTCCGGCAGGTCGATGCCGGGCATGCCTTTTGTGCTCCCGCCAGGACGCTTTGACCAACCTACGGGATTACCTCTGTTATCAGGCGGGTTGGTAATGGAGGCGACGCCGCCATGAACATGCTCGAATACCAGCCCACGCTGATCGATCACATCCACGCTTTCGATCCAGACCTCCATGTAGTTGGGGGAGAATACCCCGACATTCCAGGCATCGTAGGGCAGCTTGGGCTTGCCCTGGCCACTGGCACAGCCACCCAGCAGCAGGGCCAAGGTACAGCACTCAGGGTCGGACCCGCGCAACCACCTGAACAAGAAGAAAAAAATCACCAGAAAATGGTCAAATAACTGTTTAAACAGCCCCTTTTGGCCGCAAAATTCGTGTTTTAAGGGAAAACCAATAAGGATCAAGCTACGATTAATTTCGCTTCTGCTTGATCGTTCGAGCCAGAACCGTGGCCTGTCATCCCGGTGTTTCCACCACAGTGAGTCAGGCAGCGCCATGCCGGCGCCCCACGAAAAAAGCCTGCGCAGCAGGCTTTTTCGTGGGGTGCCAGCAGCCTTGTAATGGCAAGCCGGCTGGCGATCAGGCTTAGAAGGCCACATTGACCCCGGTGTAGAACGAGCGGCCCATCCCAGGCACCGCGACGCCCCACTCGATGCCATTCATCGACATGGTTCGGCCCTGGGCGGTGTAGGCACCGCCGGTGGGCTGGAAGTAGAACTTGTCGGCCAGGTTCTCTACGCCGAAGTCCAGCCGCACCTTGTCCCAGCGGTGGCTCAAGCGCAGGTTGAACAGGGTGTAGCCGGCCGTCTGGATTTCGTTGCGCACGTCGGAGCCGTCGTTCTTCGACTGCACGCTGAGCATCTCCAGGCTATTGCTCCAGCCACCGAGTTCCTGAGTCAGGGTCAGGGTGGTGTTGAGCGGCATGATGTTGTACAGCTCATCGCCGCTATCGCGGTTCTTGCCGTTACTGTAGTTGACCAGCCCGGTGACCCCCCACTGGCCCAGCTCATTGCTGGCCAGCGGCATGCGCCCGGCGATGTCCACACCGTAGATGCGCGCGGACTGGTTGGCGTACTGCAGCACGTTGAACTGATCCGGAACAATCGTTTTACCCGGTAGGCTCACGGCATCGATGTAATCGTTGACCCGGGTGTAGAACGGCGTGACCTTGAGTTCGTGGCTGCGATCTTCGCTGTGCCAGTCGAAGGTGGCCGAGGCGATGTGCGCCGCTTCCGGCTTGAGCTCGACGTCGCCGACATAGCCATTGCCGTCGCCGACGAAGTTGTTCATGGTCGCGGCCATGGCCCAACTGGACCAAGTGTAACGCTCATACAGGTTGGGCGAACGCACCTTGCGCGCCACGCCGAACTCGATATCCAGGTTGTCGTCGTGGGTGTAATGCGCCAGGGCCGTCAGGTCCCAGTTATTGTCGCTCTGGCTGCGGTCGCTGGCATTGAACGCGGCCGCCTCGACGAGCTGCTTGCCGTGCGTGCCACCATAGCCATGCACCTCACCGGCATCACTGACGACATGCTCATAACGCAGGCCGACCAGGCTCAGCCAGGCGGGGTTGATCTGCCGTTCCCACTCGCCAAACAGGGCGCTGCGGTCGCGCTGGCCGTCCGTGATGTTTTCGAAGGTATTGGGCGACATTCCCCCTGTACCGGACGCCGGCCAGTAGTCATCGAGGCGATAGCGCTGGTAGTCGCCGCCAACCCGCAGCAGGTCGCGTTCGCTCAGGTCGATATTGGCCTTGACGCTGGCACCGCTGGTCTTGCCTTCACTCTCCATTGGCATGCCAGGTGCTGTGCCATACCAGAACTGCTTGTCCGGGCCGAAGTTCATCTTGTGTTCGACCTTCTCGTGATAGACCAGGGTCTCCAGATCACCCCATTCGAACTGACTGAGGTAGCGCAGGCTGATGCGCTCCTGGGTGTTGTCGGTCATGTCCATGCGCTGGTTGGCGAACAGTTCCTGCGGTACGTGCTGGTAACCGAGTTTGAGTTCCAGCAGGTCCTCGTTCAGCTTGAGGGCCATGCTCAGGTCATGGTTTTCCTTCTCGTAGGCGCTGGAGGCCACTTCGTCCAGCGGCGAGCCGTTGCCAGGCTGACCGGTGCTGGTGCTGTCCTTGAAATCATCGCCAGCGCTGTAGTTGTTGGCCTTGCTGTAGCTGCCGGCATAGCGAATGTTGAACACATCGTTGGCGTGGGTGGCAGAGAAATTGCCGCCACGCGCATCGTTGTTGCTGCGGTAGAAGGCGCCTACTTCACCCTTGTTGATGCTCGCCGCACCCGGCGCGGCGAACTCGGGCGCGGCGCTGTCGGCGATGATGGTGCCACCGATGCTGTCGCCACCTACGCTGACCGGGGTGATGCCGGCAAACACTTGGAGTTTGCCCAGGTTGCTCGGATCGATGTAGGACAAGGCCGGGTTCATGTGGTTGGGGCAGGAAGACACCAGATCCATGCCATCGACCTTGATGCGCAGGCGATCATCGGCCAGGCCACGGATGACCGGCAGGCTGGAAATACCCCCGGCGCCGTTGAGGCTGATGCCGGGCACCCCGCGCAGCAGCGAGGCCGTGTCGCTGGTCGTCGGGCTCAGGTTGCGCAGGGTTTGCGGCGCAACCGCTGTGGCGCCGAGCGGTACGCGCTCCGCCTTGATCAGGGAAGGTTCAAGCTGCAGCACCTCGGCAGCAGCAGGCTGCGATAGCGCAGCGTGGTCAGCGTGCAAATCGGAGTTTGCGGTTTCTACGGCCAGCGCCAGCGGGCTGAGTAAAACCAACAGGGCGGCACAGGCGCGGGAATCGACACGGGTACGGGACATGGGACATTTCTCTAGGCACAAGTAATGAACAGCGCAAGCTGCGCACGCGTCCCAACAAGCGACAACGCACGACGGCCAGGCGGCAGACAACAAGGTGGCAACCGGTGGTTGCCAGAGCACTAGGAAATGGGTGGGGCGCGGGTCAGCGCACCCGGGAATACGCTGCCACGGTTTGCCAACAGGGGCGTCGGCAGAACACTCAGGGGCGATGGCGTGAGGCAGGGCGACGCCTGCGGCGCACTGCCGGGAACGGCCGGCGATCCCAATAACAGCGTGCAATAGCCGCACTTCGCCCAATCCCCATGGTCGACGCTTGGCGACTTCTCGTGCTCACTGCTACAGGCCAGCTCGTTGTACCAGCTCGGCTCGCCGCCATCCTGGTTCAACCCCTGCCCCAGCAACGGCCCGACCAGCAGCAATAGCATGGCCAAAAGGCCAAGCCGGCTACAGTGACGAACTAGCTGCGCATGAGACAAGGGGGTTATCCATAAAGAACGAGCGTTTGCATGCTAACGCAAAGCAACACTCACCCCGCCTGAGGCAGAAGGTCGCAACCAACCGTCCAGCCCATCGCCAAACTCGCGCCGCATCCGCACAACCTCTGCCCAGCCACCGCGCCGAAGCCCGCACTACGGGCGTTTGCCCGAACTTTCCGGGCCTCGCAAATAACGGGGCGTTTAACGAGTTGAAGTGCCCCGATTTTTTGCGGCGCGCATTGTCAGCAGCGGGCCGCCGGAAGACGGTCGCAGCAGACGGGCGTCTTTTTAACCGCCTCTCAGGACCAGCTGGTGTCAGCCCGCCGGGGCTTTACACCGCAACCGGCGCGCTGATATGCGGGTGCGCCTGGTAACCGACCAGCTCGAAGTCTTCGAACTTGAAGGCGAAGATATCCTTCACTTCGGGGTTGAGCTTCATCACCGGCAATGGCAGCGGTTCGCGGCTCAACTGCAGGTCGGTCTGTTCGATATGGTTGCTGTACAGGTGGCAGTCGCCGCCGGTCCAGATGAACTCGCCCGGTTGCAGGTCGCAAACCTGGGCGACCATCAGGGTCAAGAGCGCGTAGCTGGCGATGTTGAAGGGCACACCGAGGAAGATGTCGGCCGAGCGCTGGTACAACTGGCAGCTCAGCTTGCCGTCGGCGACGTAGAACTGGAACAGCGCGTGGCACGGCGGCAGGGCCATCTGCTCGACCAGCGCCGGGTTCCAGGCCGAGACGATCAGCCGGCGTGAGTCGGGATTGCGCTTGATCATCTCGATCAGCTTGGCGATCTGGTCGATCGACTCACCGTTCGGCGCCGGCCAGTTACGCCACTGGTAGCCGTAGACCGGGCCGAGGTCGCCGTTTTCGTCGGCCCACTCGTCCCAGATGCGCACGCCGTTGTCCTTCAGGTACTTGATATTGGTGTCGCCCTGAAGGAACCACAGCAGCTCGTGAATGATCGATTTCAGGTGACACTTCTTGGTGGTGACCAGGGGAAAACCCTCGGCCAGGTCGAAGCGCATCTGCTGGGCAAACAGGCTGTAGGTGCCGGTACCGGTACGGTCGCTCTTGAAGGTCCCGGTGTCGCGCACCAGGCGCATCAGCTCGAGGTACTGTTTCATCGGGCGGTTCCCTGGACGGCCTGGCGGTGATAGGCGAACCAGATCAAGCCCACCCCGAGAAGAATCATCGGCAGACTGAGCACCTGACCCATGGTCAGCCAGTTCCAGGCCAGGTAGCCGAGCTGCTGATCCGGCACCCGGACGAATTCGACGATAAAGCGGAACAGCCCATAACAGGCGGCGAACATGCCCGACACCGCCATGGTCGGCCGCGGCTTGCGCGAGTAGAACCAGAGGATGGCGAACAGCGCCACGCCTTCCAGGGCGAACTGGTAGAGCTGTGAGGGATGACGCGCCAGCTGCTGGGGGTCGGTGGGGAAGACCATGGCCCAGGGCAGGTCGGTGGCCTTGCCCCAGAGTTCGGCGTTGATGAAGTTGCCGATCCGGCCCGCGCCCAAGCCAATAGGGACAAGTGGCGCAATGAAGTCCATCAACTCGAAGAAGCTCTTGCCGTTGCGCTTGCCGAACCACCAGCTCGCCAGCATCACGCCGATAAAGCCGCCGTGGAACGACATGCCGCCCTCCCAGATGCGCAGCATCTTCGCCGGCTCGGCGATATAGGCCGCCAGGTCGTAGAACAGCACATAGCCCAGACGGCCGCCGAGGATCACCCCCATGGCCACCCAGAACACCATGTCGGAGAGTTTTTCCTTGTTCCAGCTCGGCGCAAAGGCGTTGACCCGGCGCGAGGCCAGCCACCAGGCGCCACCGATGCCGATCAGGTACATCAGGCCGTACCAGTGAATTTTCAGCGGGCCCAGGGCAATCGCCACCGGGTCGATCTGCGGGTAAGGCAGCATCAGTAACTCCTCAAATCAAGAAACTCAGGCCAACGCTGAACAACAGCAAGGCAAACAGACGCTTGAGCAGACGTGGCGACAGACGATGCGCCAGACGTGCGCCGAAACGGGCGAAGAACATGCTGGTGAAGGCAATCCCGGCCATCGCCGGCAAATAGACGAAGCCCAGGCTCCAGTCCGGCAGTTGCGGGCTGTCCCAGCCCAGCCACATGAAGGTCAGCGCGCCGGCCACGGCAATCGGCAAACCGCAGGCCGATGAGGTCGCCACCGCCTGCTGCATGGGCACGCTGCGCCAGGTCAGGAAGGGCACGCTGAGCGAACCGCCGCCAATCCCGAAGATCGCCGAGGCCCAGCCAATCACGCCACCGGCCGCGGTCAAACCGAGCTTGCCTGGGACAGCGTTGCTGGCCTTGGGTTTCAACTCCAGGGCCATCTGCAGGGCGATGACGATGGCGAATACGCCGATGATTTTCTGCAGCAGCGGCCCCTGGATCGCAGCGGCGGTCATGGCCCCCAGGGCCGCCCCCAAGAGGATACCCGCGGTCATCCAGACGAAGATCGGCCAGCGCACCGCGCCCTTGCGCTGGTGCTCGAGGACCGAGTTGATCGAGGTGAAGACGATGGTCGCCAGCGAAGTCCCCACCGCCAGGTGGGTCAGCACATTCGGGTCGAAGCCCTGTGCGGCGAAACTGAAGACCAGCACCGGCACGATGATGATCCCGCCACCGACGCCAAACAGCCCGGCTAGCACTCCCGCTGCGGCCCCCAGCACTAAATACAGCACGAGTTCCATTGCCACCCCCGAAAACAAAGCGCAATGGTAATCGTCGCAGGCGCATGCGGGAAGCGCGAAGCGGAATCCGCCACTTGCGCCAGCGGCCAACTGCGCGGCAATCTTGGGCCTTGAAGCTAACAGCCCCGCAAGGATTCCCATGTGCCTGATCGTATTCGCCTGGCGCCCCGATCATGAGCTGCCGCTGGTCATGGCTGCCAACCGCGACGAATTCTATGCCCGCCCCAGCCTGCCGCTGGCCGAATGGCCGGAGGCGCCGGGGCTCTACGGAGGACGCGATCTGGAGGCCGGCGGCACCTGGCTGGGCATCGGACCGCAGGCACGCTTCGCCGCGCTGACCAATATCCGCGACCCGCGCCAGCCACCACGGGGCCGCTCGCGCGGTGAACTGCCGGTGCAATTCCTGCGTGGTTCCCTCGGCCCCGAAGCGTTCTTGTGCGACCTGGCCCAGCGCGCGGGGGATTACTCGGGTTTCAACCTGCTGCTCGGCGACCGCCAGCAACTGTGGCTGCTGAATTCGCGCACGGGCGTGCCCGAGCAACTGAGCGCAGGCCTCTACGGACTGTCCAATGCCGATTTGGACACGCCCTGGCCCAAGGTCGAGAAGGCCAAGGCCCTGCTCGGCGAATGCCTGATCGCTCCTCAGGCCACAGTGTTACTGGACCTGCTGCATGACGGACAACAGGTCGAGGATGCACGTTTGCCCGACACCGGCGTCGGCCTGAATACCGAGCGCCTGCTCTCGAGCATCTTCATCGCCACCCACAGCTATGGCACCCGCGCCAGCACGGTGCTGCTGGTCAAGGCCGACGGCTCGCGCACCCTGGTCGAGCGCAGCTACGGGCCCTTTGGCGCACGTCTGGGCGAGGTCAGCATCGAGCGGTGATGAGGGATGGGAAATGAGGGCGCGCGTAGTTACAGCGACAGCCTGGTTTCGCCATGGTGCGGCGCCCCCATTCCTCATCTCCCATCCCTGCCCCCAGGCCCTGACAGCCTAGGCCTGGATATTCGACGCCGGGTTGATCATGCGGCCCAGGCCCAGGTTGCGCAGGGCCAGTTGCAGGGTGCTGTGAATCACCTGCGGATTGTCGATGGTCATCACCTGAGCCAGCAGCTCCTTGGCCTTGCCCAGGCTGATCTGACGCAGCAGCCACTTGACCTTGGGCAGGTTGGTGGCGTTCATCGACAGGCTGTCGAAACCCATGGCCATCAGCAGCACCGCCGCCGCCGGATCGCCGGCCATTTCGCCACAGATGCTCACCGGCTTGCCTTCGGCATGGGCGCCCTCAACCACTTTGCACAGCGCTTGCAGTACGGCCGGATGGAGGAAGTCGTAGAGGTCGGCGACCCGCGGATTGTTGCGGTCCACCGCCAGCAGGTACTGGGTCAGGTCGTTGGAACCGACCGAGAGGAAGTCGACCTGACGTGCCAGCTCGCGAACCTGATAGACCGCCGCGGGGATTTCGATCATCACCCCCACCGGCGGCATCGGGATGTCGACGCCCTCGTCGCGCACTTCGCCCCAGGCGCGGTGGATCAGGTGCAGGGACTCCTCCAGCTCCTGAATCCCGGAAATCATCGGCAACAGGATGCGCAGGTTATCCAGGCCTTCACTGGCCTTGAGCATGGCGCGGGTCTGCACCAGGAAGATTTCCGGGTGGTCGAGGGTGACGCGGATACCGCGCCAACCGAGAAAGGGGTTTTCTTCCTTGATCGGGAAGTAGCTCAGCGCCTTGTCGCCGCCGATATCCAGGCTGCGCATGGTCACCGGCAACGGATGGAAGGCGACCAGCTGCTCACGATAGATGGCCAGCTGTTCCTTCTCGCTGGGGAAGCGCTCCTTGATCATGAAGGGCACTTCGGTGCGGTACAGGCCCACGCCCTCGGCACCGCGTTCCTGGGCGCGCTTCACATCGGCCAGCAGCCCGGTGTTGACCCACAGCGGCATGTGGTAACCGTCCAGCGTCTCGCACGGCAAGCCACGCAAGGCATCGAGGCCCTGGGTCAGCTGGCGCTCTTCCTCGACCACTTCGGCATACTGCTTGCGCAGCAGCTCGCTGGGGTTGGTGAACACCTCGCCGTGGTAACCGTCGACGATCAGCTGGATACCGTCGATCTTCGAGTAGGGCAGATCGACCACTCCCATCACCGTGGGAATCCCCATGGCGCGGGCGAAGATCGCCACATGCGAGTTGCCCGAGCCCTGCACCGAAACCAGGCCGACCAGCTTGCCTTCGGGCACCTCGCCGAGCATGGCCGGCGACAGTTCCTCGCTGACCAGGATGCAGTTATCGGGATACACCAGGGTCTGCTGGCGGGCCTGTTGCAGGTAGGCGAGCAGGCGCCGACCGAGGTCCTTGACGTCGGAGGCGCGCTCACGCAGGTAGGCGTCATCCATCAGTTCGAAGCGATTGATATGCTCGCTGATCACCTGGCGCAAGGCGCCCTGGGCCCACTGCCCGGTCTTGATCAGCTTGACCACCTCGTTACCCAGGGCGGCGTCTTCCAGCATCATCAGGTAGACGTCGAACAATGCACGCTCTTCCGGGCGCAGCTGGCTGGCCATCTTCGCCGACAAGGCGCGCATGTCGGTGCGCACGCCTTCCAGGGCAGTATTGAACAGCAGCAACTCGGCGGCGATGTCCTCGACGTGTTTGTCCGGCACCACTTCCAGGTCGGCCGCCGGCAGCACCACCACGGCCGTACCCACGGCCGCACCGGGCGAGCCCGGCACGCCGATGAACTTGGCCTCCTGAATACCCTTGCCCTGCTTGCCCAGGCCACGGATCGAACCGGTCGCTTCGGCGTGCGCGATAACCCCGGCGAGCTGGGCGCTCATGGTCACCAGAAAGGCTTCTTCGCCCTCGTCGAACTGGCGCCGCTCCTTTTGCTGGATCACCAGCACGCCCATCACCTTGCGGTGGTGGATGATCGGCGAGCCGAGGAAGGAGGCATAACGCTCCTCGCCGGTTTCGGCAAAGTAGCGGTAGCGCGGGTGCTCGGAGGCGTTCTCCAGATTGAGCGGCTCCTCGCGGGTGCCGACCAGGCCGACCAGGCCCTCGTTGGGCGCCATGCTGACCTTGCCGATGGAGCGCTTGTTCAGGCCATCGGTGGCCATCAGCACGAAACGGTTGCTCTCCGGGTCGAGCAGGTAGACCGAGCAGACCTGACTGCCCATGGCCTCCTTGACCCGCTGCACGATGATGCCCAAGGCCGCCTTGAGATCCTTGGCGGCATTAACTTCCTGGACGATCTTGCGCAGCGTATTGAGCATGGCTCGGCTCTAGTCCGTATCAGTCCCGCGCCAACAGGCGCGGGGCGAGTTCCTTGAGGGCGCGGCGATAAACCTCGCGCTTGAATGTGACCACCTGGCCCAACGGGTACCAGTAACTGACCCAGCGCCAGCCATCGAACTCGGGCTTGCCGGTCAGGTCCATGCGCACCCGCTGCTCGTCCGAGGTCAGACGCAGCAGGAACCACTTCTGTTTCTGGCCGATGCACAGCGGTTGACTGTGGGTGCGAACCAGACGCTGGGGCAGACGATACCTCAACCAACCCCGGGTGCAGGCGAGAATTTTCACATCCTGCTGTTCCAGGCCGACTTCCTCGTTGAGTTCGCGGTAGAGCGCTTCTTCCGGCGACTCAAAGTCGTTGATCCCGCCTTGCGGGAACTGCCAGGCGTCCTGGTTTATCCGACGCGCCCAGAGCACCTGGCCGACATCATTGGTCAGAATGATGCCGACATTGGGGCGAAAACCATCAGGATCGATCACGGCGCACAACCTCGTAAACGCATGTTTCGGCATTGTTCCACAAAGGTCGCGACAGCAGCAACGCGAGCACCCGAATGGGCAGGCCGGATAAAAGTCGTTATCCTGACGCCCCTCCTAGGTTTTGATGAAAGGTGCCGCGTGCGTCTGGCTTTATTCGATCTCGACAACACCCTGCTCGGCGGCGACAGCGACCACGCCTGGGGCGATTACCTGTGTGAGCGCGGCATTCTCGATGGCGCGGCCTACAAGGCGCGCAACGACCAGTTCTACCAGGACTACCTGGCCGGTCGCCTGGACATCCGCGACTACCTGAACTTCAGCCTGGCGATCCTCGGCCGCAGCGAGATGGCGCAACTCGAGCAGTGGCATCGCGAATTCATGCGCGACTGCGTCGAACCGATCATTCTGGCCAAGGGCGAAGCCCTGCTCGAGGAACACCGCGCCGCCGGCGACAAGCTGTTGATCATCACCGCCACCAACCGCTTCGTCACCGCGCCTATTGCCGCACGCCTGGGCGTAGACACCCTGCTGGCCACCGAATGCGAGATGGCCGACGGTCGCTACACCGGGCGCACCACCGACGTGCCCTGCTTCAAGGAAGGCAAGGTCACCCGCCTCAACCGCTGGCTCGCAGAAACCGGTTTGAGCCTGGCCGACAGCTGCTTCTACAGCGACTCGATGAACGACCTGGCGCTGCTGGAACAAGTCAGCCACCCGGTGGCCGTCGACCCCGACCCGAAGCTGCGCAGCGAAGCCGAGCAACGCGGCTGGCCGATTATTTCCCTGCGCTGATCGTTAACCGCCGCCGAGCAGCCCTGCAGGCTGCAATCGCCGTGGGCGCGCCGTCTATAAGAATGTTGCACGCCCGCAGTTGTAGCCCGGATAAGCGCCAGCGCAATCCGGGACCGGTTAGGTGGATGATGCGGACCTCACAGGTAGACATAGGCGTTACGCGGACAAGGATGGATGGTCCCGATTGACCTCACAATGAAGCTTCGTAGCCCGGATGCAATCCGGGGC
Source organism: Pseudomonas sp. (assembly GCA_030699825.1). GTDB lineage: Bacteria > Pseudomonadota > Gammaproteobacteria > Pseudomonadales > Pseudomonadaceae > Aquipseudomonas. The sequence goes on from JAUYKV010000045.1 coordinate 23,291, forward strand.
GGTGCTGTAGGCGCCAATTTCCCCGGATTGCGCCAAGGCTTATCCGGGCTACAGAGCGCCTGCCCCGTCAGGCCGGTTTGGCGCCCATCAGGCCCATGATCACCAGCAACAACAGGACAATCAGCCCGGCATAGGTGGCGGTGAAACCCAACAGACGACTGGAGGCCGGCGTTGCGCCGAGTGCCTGCCAGGCGGCCAGGCGGCCGGCGAGCAACAGGCCGAAGAGCATCATCAGCGCGAACAGGATGCTGCCGAGCAGCAGCCAGGTCTGCCCCAACGGCCAACCCACAATATCCACCAGGGCCCAGCCACTGACCGGCAAGCTCAACGCCAGCACGCCCAGCAGCGGCAGGCTGATCATCCGGGTGCGGCGCAGCTTGCGCTGCAGGATGGCCGCATCGCCGCCGCGCCGGGCCTTCCACAACATGAAGATATGCACCAGCACGCCGAGCAGCAGGAGGATGGCAGGCAGGCTGTGGGCGATGCGCAGTAGCAGGTATTGATCCATAACGGCTGTGTTCTCTGTCGGATTATCGACGCAATAGGTCGTTGAGCAATGGCATAGGCCGGGCGAGGCAGAATGCAACGCCGCACGGCCGCATAGAGTGCAGTCCCGGCAACCGATCAGCCAAGAAAAAGTGTGTAAGCCGGATTGTCGCTCTCATCCCAGTACGGATAACCGATCGCGTCCAGCGCTGCCGGCACCAGATGGCGCTCGGCCTCCGGCACTTGCAGACCGGCGACCACCCGGCCATCGGCGGCACCGTGGTTGCGGTAATGGAACATCGAGATATTCCAGCGCCCGCCGAGTTTCTGCAGGAAGTTGAACAAGGCGCCTGGCCGCTCGGGAAACTCGAAACGGAACACCACCTCGTCGCGCACCCGCGCCGCATGGCCGCCGACCATATGACGGATGTGCAGCTTGGCCAGTTCGTTATCGGTCAGGTCGACCACCGGGAAGCCGTGGCCACGCAAGCTCTCGACCAGCGCCGCGCGCGGGTCGTTTTCCGGGTGGGTCTGCACGCCGACGAAGATGTGCGCTTCCTTGTCGGTGTGATAGCGGTAGTTGAACTCGGTGATCTGGCGCTTGCCGATCGCCTCGCAGAAGGCCTTGAAGCTGCCTGGCTGCTCGGGAATGGTCACGGCGATGATCGCCTCGCGCTTCTCGCCCAACTCGGCGCGCTCGGCGACATTACGCAGGCGGTCGAAGTTGACGTTGGCGCCCGAATCGATGCCCACCAGCACCTGGCCGCTGCAACCTTCGCGCTCGACGTACTTCTTGATCCCGGCCACGCTCAGGGCGCCGGCCGGCTCGGTGATCGAGCGGGTGTCGTCGTAGATGTCCTTGATCGCCGCGCAGATCTCGTCGGTGCTGACGGTGATCACCTCGTCGACATGCAGGCGGCAGACATCGAAGGTGTACTGGCCAATCTGCGCCACCGCGACGCCGTCGGCGAACAGCCCGACCTGTGGCAATACCACCCGCTCGCCGGCGGCCATGGCCGCCTGCAGGCAGTTGGAATCGTCCGGTTCGACGCCGATGATCTTGATTTCCGGGCGCAGGTATTTGACATAGGCAGCGATGCCGGCGATCAGACCGCCGCCGCCCACCGGGACGAAGATCGCATCCAGCTGGCCCGGCTGCTGACGGAGGATTTCCATGGCCACCGTGCCCTGGCCGGCGATGGTGTGCGGGTCGTCATAGGGATGGATATAGATGTAGCCCTTCTCCTCCACCAGCTTCAGCGAATAGGCCAGCGCCTCGGGAAAACTGTCGCCGTGCAGCACCACCTTGCCGCCGCGCGAACGCACGCCCTGGACCTTGATCTCCGGGGTGGTCTTGGGCATCACGATGGTGGCCTTGACCCCCAGCACCTTGGCGGCCAGGGCCAGGCCCTGGGCGTGGTTGCCGGCAGAGGCGGTGACCACACCACGCGCGCGCTCCTCGGCCGAGAGCTGCGCCAGCTTGTTGTAGGCGCCGCGAATCTTGAACGAGTACACCGGCTGCAGGTCTTCGCGCTTGAGCATAATCTGGTTGCCCAGACGCTCGGACAGTTGGTTGGCGGCTTGCAGCGGAGTTTCCACCGCGACGTCGTAGACGCGCGAGGTGAGGATCATCTTGACGTACTGTTCGAGCATGGCGTTATCGCAGGCGGCTTTTCGAGGGAGTCAGCGAGTCTACCCCAGGCTCGCGCCGAACGACCATACGAAGCCCGCGGTTTTGCCGCCTGACGCCGCAGTCGGACGATGATCCGCCGCAGTGATCCCGCGCGATAGCTGCGGGGAGCAGCCGCGGTCGCGGATCAGGGCTCCAGGCCAATCCCGCGCAGAATCACACGGGTCACCGTCTGCACCGCCCGCTCGAACTGCAGGTCGGACAGCGGCTGGTGATCGTTGAGCACCCCGACCTGATGACTGAAGTCGGCGTAGTGCTGGGTCGAGGCCCAGATCATGTAGAGCAATGCCGAGGGTTCCACCGCCAGGATGCGCTGGTCCTCCACCCACTGGCGAATCTTCGCCTCCTTCATCTTCGCCCAGCTGTACAGGCTGTCATCCAGGGTCGCGCCGAGCATGGGCGCGCCATGGATGATCTCGTCGGCCCAGACCTTGGAACCATGGGTGCGGGTGCGCGAGTGGTTCATCTTGGCGCGGATGTAGGTGCTGAGCACCACGCGCGGATCGTCGTACATCTCGAAGCACAGCGCGTCCTGCTTCCACACCTCGAGCAGACCGAGCAGCACCGCGCGGTAGAGGTCGTCCTTGGTGCTGAAGTAATAATGCAGGTTGGAACGCGGCAGCCCGACCAGTTCGGCGATGTCGGCCATGGCGGTGCCGCCATAGCCCTTCTCGGCGAAGACCTGTTCGGCGGCCAGAAGGATTTTATCGACGTTGCGGCGACGAATCTCGCTCTTGTGAGTGCCCATGTTCGGTCCATTGCGGCGGAATTGGCCAAGGCTACCACCCACGTCAATTCCGGGCGACGGAAAGCCTTGGGCTTGGCGCCCGGCATCGCTATAATCCGCAAGCTTCACACGACCGGCACAGTCCGGTCGCTCCCGCCACCTGTCCGAGGGGCGCTGCAGCAAACCCTGCTCATCAGGGTTTTGTCAGGCTCGGATGGGGCGTTAACCAAACGCATCAACGGCGCCCATTCGACACAAACGAATGGAGAACTCATTATGAGCGCTGTACTGACGCCTGCCGGTTTTACCGACTTCAAAGTCGCCGACATTGCCCTGGCCGCCTGGGGCCGCCGCGAAATCATCATCGCCGAATCGGAAATGCCCGCCCTGATGGGCATGCGCCGCAAGTATGCCGCCGAGCAACCGCTCAAGGGCGCGAAGATCCTCGGCTGCATCCACATGACCATCCAGACCGCCGTGCTGATCGAAACCCTGATCGCCCTCGGTGCCGAAGTACGCTGGTCGAGCTGCAACATCTTCTCCACCCAGGATCAGGCCGCTGCCGCCATCGCCGCCGCCGGTATCCCGGTATTCGCCTGGAAGGGCGAGACCGAAGCCGAATACGAGTGGTGCATCGAGCAGACCATCCTCAAGGACGGCCAGCCGTGGGACGCCAACATGATCCTCGACGACGGCGGCGACCTGACCGAGATCCTGCATAACAAATACCCGGCCATGCTCGACCAGATCCACGGCGTCACCGAAGAAACCACCACCGGCGTGCACCGCCTGCTCGACATGCTCAAGGCCGGCACCCTGAAAGTCCCGGCGATCAACGTCAACGACTCGGTGACCAAGAGCAAGAACGACAACAAATACGGCTGCCGTCACAGCCTCAACGACGCGATCAAGCGCGGCACCGACCACCTGCTGTCCGGCAAGCAGGCGCTGGTGATCGGCTACGGCGACGTGGGCAAGGGTTCGGCGCAATCGCTGCGCCAGGAAGGCATGATCGTCAAGGTCAGCGAAGTCGACCCGATCTGCGCCATGCAGGCCTGCATGGACGGCTTCGAGCTGGTCTCGCCGTACAAGGACGGCATCAACGACGGCACTGCCGCCAGCATCGACGCGGCCCTGCTGGGCAAGATCGACCTGATCGTGACCACCACCGGCAACGTCAACGTCTGCGATGCGAACATGCTCAAGGCCCTGAAGAAGCGCGCAGTGGTCTGCAACATCGGCCACTTCGACAATGAAATCGACACCGCCTTCATGCGCAAGAACTGGGCCTGGGAAGAGGTCAAGCCGCAGGTGCACAAGATCCACCGCAGTGGCGCCGGCAGCTTCGACCCGCACAACGATGACTACCTGATCCTCCTGGCCGAAGGCCGCCTGGTCAACCTGGGCAACGCCACCGGCCACCCGAGCCGGATCATGGACGGTTCCTTCGCCAACCAGGTGCTGGCGCAGATCTTCCTGTTCGGCCAGAAGTACGCCGAGCTGAGCCCCGCGCAGAAAGCCGAACGCCTGTGCGTGGAAGTACTGCCGAAGAAGCTCGACGAGGAAGTGGCGCTGGAAATGGTCAAGGGCTTCGGTGGCGTGGTCACTCAGCTGACCAAGCAGCAGGCCGAGTACATCGGCGTCACCCAGGAAGGCCCGTTCAAGCCGGACGCCTATCGTTACTAAATAGACCGCAGGGTGGGTCGGGCCGCGCAGGTTAGCCGCGCAGCGCGTGTAACCCACCATTGCTGACGACAGGTATTTTTCTGTCGCCCCGATTGCTGCTTGGTGGGTTACGCGCCGCGCAGAAACCGTAGTGAGCCATGGCTCAATGGCTTGCGACGCTAACCCACCCTACGAATGTGGAAACTCTTTATGAGCCAAGAACGCCGTTACAGCTTCGAGTTCTTCCCTGCCAAGACCGATGCCGGGCATGAAAAACTGTTGACCACCGCGCGCCAGCTGGCCGCCTACCAGCCGGACTTCTTCTCCTGCACCTACGGTGCCGGCGGTTCGACCCGCGACCGCACCCTGAATACCGTGCTGCAGCTGAATAACGAGGTGGGCGTGAGCACGGCGCCGCACCTGTCCTGTGTCGGCGATTCCAAGGCCGAGCTGCGCGAGCTGCTGAACCTGTACCGCACTGCCGGGATCGAGCGCATCGTCGCCCTGCGTGGCGACCTGCCTTCCGGCATGGGCATGGCCAGCGGCGAACTGCGCTACGCCAACGAACTGGTCAGCTTCATCCGCGAAGAGACCGGCGATCACTTCCACATCGAAATCGCCGCCTACCCGGAGATGCATCCGCAGGCGCGCAACTTCGAGGACGACATCGCCAATTTCGTGCGCAAGGCCAAGGCCGGCGCCAGCAGCGCGATCACCCAGTACTTCTTCAACGCCGACAGCTACTTCTACTTCGTCGAGCGGGTGCGCAAGCTGGGCGTGGATATTCCGGTAGTGCCGGGGATCATGCCGATCACCAACTACAGCAAGCTGGCGCGCTTCTCCGACGCCTGTGGCGCCGAGATCCCGCGCTGGGTGCGCAAGCAACTGGAGGCCTATGGCGACGACAGCGACAGCATCCGCGCCTTCGGCGAGCAGGTGATCAGCGAAATGTGCGAGCGCCTGCTGCAGGGCGGCGCGCCGGGCCTGCACTTCTACAGCATGAACCAGGCAGAACCGAGCCTGGCTATCTGGAACAACCTCAAACTGCCGCGTTGACAGCAGCGCCGAGGATTTTCCGCATGATGCCTCCACCGGCCTGACTGCGTGTGGAGGCAGATGCCAGGTCATAGCTTCGCGCCAGCGACGCTTGCTACCTGCAGCCTGTTAGGCTGATGGCAAACGCAACCAGCCCCAGCAGCATCGTCAGGCCGGGGCAACCGCTGCCGCACTGCCGACACCCTCTTTTGACCGCGCCTGGCCATGTATGGCCTGAGCGGCATGACAACCATGGAGCGCCGCAATGGCCACAAGAAAAACCATCAACGCCACCGTGACCCCCAAGGGCAGCCTGGAAACCCTGTCACAGTGCGAGGTGCAACAACTGCGCGAGACCGGCTCCGGCAGCGTCTACGCACTGTTCCGCCAGTGCGCCCTGGCGATCCTCAACACCGGTTCGCACAGCGACAACGCCAAGACCATCCTCGAAGCCTACCCGGACTTCGAGATCCTCATCCATCAACAGGATCGCGGCATTCGCCTGGAACTGATCAACGCGCCGGCCGACGCCTTCGTCGACGGCGAAATGATCGCCAGCACCCGGGAAATGCTGTTCAGCGCCCTGCGCGATATCGTCTATACGCAGAGCGAACTGGAAAACAAGCGGGTCGATTTCAGCAGCTCGAAGGGCATCACCGACTATGTCTTTCACCTGCTGCGCAACGCTCGCACCCTGCGCGCCGGCGTGGAGCCGAAAATAGTGGTGTGCTGGGGCGGCCACTCGATCAGCACCGAAGAGTACAAATACACCAAGGTCGTCGGCCATGAACTGGGCCTGCGCGGCCTGGATATCTGCACCGGCTGCGGCCCCGGGGTGATGAAGGGGCCGATGAAAGGCGCGACCATCTCCCACGCCAAGCAGCGTATTGTCGGTGGGCGCTACCTGGGGCTGACCGAGCCGGGCATCATCGCCGCCGAAGCGCCCAATCCGATCGTCAACGAACTGGTGATCCTGCCGGACATCGAGAAGCGCCTGGAGGCCTTTGTCCGCGTCGGCCATGGCATCATCATCTTCCCCGGCGGCGCCGGCACCGCCGAAGAGCTGCTGTATTTCCTCGGCATCCTGATGCACCCGGCCAACCAGGACCTGCCCTTCCCGCTGATCATGACCGGGCCGAAGAAAGCCGCGCCCTACATCGAGCAGCTGCATGAATTCATCGGCGCCACCCTCGGCCCGCAAGCGCAGCAGCGCTGCAAAATCATCATCAACGACCCGAGCCAGGTGGCCCGGGAGATGGCGCAAGGCATCCAGGAGGTCACGCAGTACCGGCGCAAGCAGAATGACGCCTTCCACTTCAACTGGTTGCTGACGATCGACGAGCACTTCCAGCACCCCTTCGAACCGACCCACGAGAACATGGCCAGCCTCAAGCTGACCCGCAACCAGCCGGTGCATGAACTGGCCGCGCATTTGCGCCGTGCGTTCTCCGGCATTGTCGCCGGCAACGTCAAAGACAAGGGCATCCGCCGGATTGAACAGCACGGTCCCTACGAGATCACCGGCGACCAGGACATCATGCAGCCGCTGGATCGCCTGCTGCAGGCCTTTGTCGACCAGCATCGGATGAAGCTGCCGGGCAACACGGCCTACGTGCCCTGCTACAAACTGGTGACCTGAACAGGTTCATCGCGCCCTCCGCGGAAGGCGCGATGCCCCTTGGTGTTGTGAACTCAGCACGCGAATTAGACCATCGGACCGCTTTGCAGCGCCGGGCTGCCCGCGTAATCTGGCGCAATGTCATTATTCCAACGCCAATTAATCGCCGCACTGCTGTTCGCCTGCCTCAGCCTCGCGGCCCAGGCTCAGCCGCTGCGCATTGTCAGCGAAGCCTGGCCGCCCTATATCCATGACGACAACGGCGTCCTGCGCGGCCTTGATTACGAAGCCGCGCACACCGTCCTGCAACGTCTGGGCGTCGAGGTCGAATGGCAAATGCTGCCGTGGCGGCGCTGCCTGATGGCAATGGAACAGGGTCAGGCCGACGGCATCCTCGGCGTCTTCCACACCCCGGAGCGCGAAGCCTCGATGCTGTTTGCCGACGAGCCACTGTCACAGGTCGAGCTCGTGCTGTTCTACGCCAAGACCAACCCCCATCCCTTTCACCGCCTCGCCGATCTGCGCGGGCTGAAAATCGGCGTTTCCGCCGGCTACTGGTACAGCGACCGGGCCTTTCGTGAATCCACCCTGTTCACCCGTGAGTCGGCACCCAGCCACGTGGCCAACTTCGGCAAGCTGGTGCGCAAACGGGTCGACCTGGTGATCAACGACCGCCGTGGCGGCCACTTCGCCCTGGCCCAGGCCGGCCTGGACAAGCAGGTCCGTCAGCATCCGCGGGTCATCAGTCGCGACCGTATGTACCTGGGACTGCGCCGCGATGCCGGACTTGAGCAGCTGGCCCGGCGCTTCGCCAACGAACTGCGCCGTTTCAAGCGCGAGCCGGCCTATGCAGCCCTGCAAGCACGCTACGACGACCCGGCTCACGCCCGACTGGCAGGCGACCCATCGAACCAGTCGGCAAACCATTAAGCAGGCTAACGCTGCACAAGGGCATTGCTCTGAGGCTGGGAAAATATCGAAGGCCGTCGCGAGAGCGTCGTCGGGCGAGCGAAACAAGGCGCGCTCCGTGAAAACGAGGGAGTTTGGCGAGCCAAATGACCGAAGTTTTTTGCGTAGCGCAACGCAGTTGCAGCCGCCCGGCGGCGGTCGCAGCAGGTAAGCGATTTTTTCTCAGCCTCTCTGTTATACTCCGGCCTTCCCGCCAGGCTTGCGCCCGGATGCTAGTCCCCAGAGACCAGCAGTACCGGACGGGATTGCGCCCCCCAAGCGCGATTCAAGTCAGGCAATACACCCCATAGGGCCTCGCCCTCACTAAACAGGATTACTCATGTCCTTTGCCTCCCTCGGTCTCTCCGAGGCTTTAGTCCGCGCCATCGAGGCAGCGGGCTACACCGAGCCCACCCCAGTGCAACAGCGGGCCATTCCCGCCGTGTTGCAAGGCCGCGACCTGATGGTTGCCGCCCAGACCGGGACGGGTAAAACCGGCGGTTTCGCCTTGCCAATCCTCGAAATGCTGTTTCCCAACGGCCATCCGGATCGCGAGCACCGTCACGGCCCGAAACAACCACGCGTGCTGGTGCTGACCCCCACTCGCGAACTGGCGGCCCAGGTCCACCAGAGCTTCAAGGTCTATGCCCGTGACCTGAAGTTCGTCAGCACCTGCATCTTCGGTGGTGTCGGCATGAACCCTCAGGTGCAAGCCATGGCCAAGGGCGTCGACGTCCTGGTGGCCTGCCCCGGTCGCCTGCTCGACCTGGTCGGCCAGCGTGCCGTGGATTTGTCCCACGTGGAAATCCTGGTACTGGACGAAGCCGACCGCATGCTCGACATGGGCTTCGTGCATGACGTGAAGAAGGTCCTCGCGCGCCTGCCGAGCAAACGGCAGAACCTGCTGTTCTCGGCGACCTTCTCCAAAGACATCACCGATCTGGCCGGCAAGCTGCTGCACAACCCCGAGCGCATCGAGGTCACGCCGCCGAACACCACGGTCGAGCGCATCGAACAGCGGGTATTCCGCCTGCAGGCCAGCCACAAGCGCGCCCTGCTCGCCCACCTGATCAGCGCCGGCGCTTGGGAACAGGTGCTGGTGTTCACCCGCACCAAGCACGGTGCCAACCGCCTGGCCGAGTACCTCGACAAGCACGGCCTGGCGTCCGTGGCGATTCATGGCAACAAGAGCCAGAACGCCCGCACCAAGGCCCTGGCCGACTTCAAGGCCGGTAACGTGCGAATCATGGTCGCCACCGACATCGCCGCCCGCGGCCTGGACATCGACCAGTTGCCCCATGTGGTCAACTTCGAGCTGCCGAATATCGAGGAAGACTACGTCCACCGCATCGGCCGCACCGGCCGTGCCGGTCGTAGCGGCGAGGCGATCTCGCTGGTCGCGCCCGATGAAGAAAAACTGCTCAAGGGCATCGAGCGCATGACCAAGCAGAAGATCGCCGATGGCGACCTGCTCGGTTTCGACGCCAGCACGGTCGAGGCCGAGCGTCCGGAAGTGCGCGAGCCGCAGAAGCCACGCCAGCCCCGCGGCGCCAAGCCCGCAGGCGAACGCCACGGCGGCGGGCGCAAGGACAAGGGCAAGGACAGCGGCAAGGCCAAGCCTCAGGCCGCCCGCTCGCAGCAGCCACGCAGCGCACAAACCGGCCGCGCCGCCGCACCGGCAGTACCCGCCCTGCCGCCGGATCGGGCGCCGGATGAATTCCGCGACGACGAAATCGATAACTTCGGTAATCGGGCCGACTATGTCAGCCCACACCAGAACAAGCAGCAGAACCGTGGCCGTCGGCCCGGTGCGCCTGCTTCGGGCCCCAGCGCCAGCAACGGTGTTGGTCAGGCGCCGCGTACCCCCAGCAATAACCCGCGCAGCGGCGCAGGGGCAGGTGCCGGCAACCAAGGCAAACGTCAGGGTGCTGGCGGCGGCCAAGGGCGCAATAGCTCCGGTCGTGCCCGTCCGTCACGCGACTCGCGCGAGATCACCACGTCGCTCAACCGCGACGAACTGCCACGTCAGGAGGGCGCCGTTAAAAGCCCGCGCGACAAGCAGCCGGTGATCGTGCACAAGGGATCGCGCAGCACCGAGCGCTTCCCGACGCCCGAGCAGCTCGACCAGCTGCCGAGCAGTCGTCCGCGCGGCGAGAAGCCTGCACTGCTGACGCGTAATCGCGAAAGCTAAGCAACGCTGTTAACCACAACGCCGACCTCAGGGTCGGCGTTGTCGTTTCTGCACTCGCAAAAACGCCGACCCTGGGGTCGGCGTTTTTTTTGCGCTACACGGCTTTGGCTTACTGGCGCACGCCTTCGACCGAGATGATCAGCTCGACTTCAGAAGACGCCGGACCGAGATCCTTCTCGATGGCGAAGTCCTTCAGCTTGAGTGTGGTGCTGCCGGCAAAGCCGGCGCGGTAGCCGCCCCACGGGTCTTCGCCCTGGCCAATGAAGGTCGCGGCGATCACCACCGGCTTGGTCACGCCGTTGAGCGTCAGGTTGCCGGTGATGTCGGCCGTGCCTTCGCCGGTGGATTTCACCGAAGTAGACTCGAAGGTTGCAGTCGGGTGCTTGTCGACGCTGAGGAAGTCATCGCTGCGGAGATGCTTGTCGCGCTCGGCATGGTTGGTGTCGACGCTGGCGGTGTTCAGCGTCACGCTGACCTTGCTCGCTTGCGGGTTCTTGTCGTCGAAGCTGAAGCTGCCGTCAAAGTCCTTGAAGGTGCCGTACAACCAGCTGTAACCCAGGTGACTGATCTTGAAATTGACGAAGGCGTGCTGGCCTTGCTTGTCGATGGCGTAATCGGCGGCCATGGCCTGACCTGCGCCGAGCAGTGCAGTACCGAGGGCCAGGGCGGCGAGGGTTTTCTTCAACATGGGCATACTCCTTGTGAGGTTGAGCAATTCGGCACGCGAAATGTCCCGCGCACCTGGAACGGTTTCAGCGACCGAACATGCGGCTTAGCGTGCGGTCACGGTCGATAAAGTGATGTTTCAGTGCGGCCAGGGCGTGAATGCCGGCAAAAATCACCAGAGCCCAACCGAGGTATTCATGCACCAGGCCGGCAATATCTTCCTGGTTGGCAATGCCGGTGATGGTCGCTGGCACCGCGAACAGGCCGAACACCCCGATACTCCGGCCATCGGCGGTGGAAATCAGGTAGCCGGAGAGCATCAACACGATCAAGCCCAAATAGAGAAAGGCGTGACCGAGCCTGGCGCCCAGTCGGGTTAGCCGGTCATGGCTGGGCAAGCTGGCCGGCGGCGGGCTGATCCAGCGCCAGAGCATGCGCCCGAGCATGACCATGAACAGCAGGATGCCGATGCTCTTGTGCAGATCCGGCGCGGTCTTGTACCAACTGCTGTAGTAATCCAGGCCGACCATCCAGTAGCCCAGCCCGAACAGGCCAAAAACCGCCACTGCCACCAGCCAATGCAAGGCGATGCTGATCAAACCGTAATGGGAGGGGGTGTTGCGCCACTGCATCGAGAAGGCCCGCACAGAAAGTTCGCCAAGAAAATGATCAGGCAAGGGTAGCGGCAAATCTATCGATTAAAAGCGGAATTTTTCGCTTTGAAATATCGGGAAATACGATGCTTAGGCTGTGAATTTCACCTCGCCGACCATGGTGCACATGGGCAGGGAGGCATCTGATAGGCTTGCCACTGATGATCAAGAGAGACCGAGGGTCTGTTCCCGTTTCATTCGCGAGCCGCGTTGCAGCGAGAAATGGCCCCCGGTTAGGCGCAGGACGCAGGTAATGGTCGCTCCCTTGCCAAGTCCTGCAACAACAGCGGGGGGCCATTTCCCGCGCAACCCTGCGGGCCGGGCCTGTTTTTACGCGATGCAGCGTTTCTCGATGCCTATTTGGAATGACCAAACCTCGCATCTCGTGCCTTGCCTCGCGTAAAAACAGGCTCCGGCGCGACCGCGAATAAAACGGGAACAGACCCTAGATGAGCCTGAACGACCACTGGATGCAGCGCGACCTGAATGTGCTCTGGCATCCCTGCACCCAGATGAAAGATCACGAACAGCTGCCCCTGGTGCCGATCAAGCGCGGTGAAGGGGTCTGGCTGGAAGACTTCGACGGCAAGCGTTACCTCGACGCCGTCAGCTCCTGGTGGGTCAACGTGTTTGGCCATGCCAACCCGCGGATCAACCAGCGCATCAAGGACCAGGTCGACCAACTGGAGCACGTGATCCTCGCCGGCTTCAGCCATCAGCCGGTAATCGAGTTGTCCGAGCGCCTGGTCAAGCTGACCCCGGCCGGCCTCGACCGGGTGTTCTATGCCGACAACGGTTCATCCTGTATCGAAGTCGCGCTGAAGATGAGCTTTCACTACTGGCTGAACGTCGGCAAACCCGAGAAAAAGCGCTTCGTCACCCTGACCAACAGCTACCACGGCGAAACCATCGCGGCCATGTCGGTCGGCGATGTCGCGCTGTTCACCGACACCTACAAGGCGCTGCTGCTGGACACCATCAAGGTGCCCAGCCCGGACTGTTATTTGCGCCCCGACGGCGTGAGCTGGGAAGCCCACTCGCGGGCCATGTTCGCCCATATGGAGCAAACCCTGGCCGAGCACGGCCATGAGGTGGCGGCGGTGATAGTCGAGCCGCTGATTCAGGGCGCCGGCGGCATGCGCATGTACCATCCGGTCTACCTCAGGCTGCTGCGCGAGGCTTGCGACCGCTATGGCGTGCATCTGATCCACGACGAGATCGCCGTCGGCTTCGGCCGTACCGGGACGATGTTCGCTTGCGAGCAGGCCGGCATCCGTCCGGACTTCCTCTGCCTGTCCAAGGCCCTGACCGGTGGCTACCTGCCGCTGGCCGCCTGCCTGACCACCGACACCATCTACCAGGCGTTCTACGACGACTACAACACCCTGCGCGCCTTTCTCCACTCGCACAGCTACACCGGCAATCCGCTGGCCTGTGCCGCAGCCCTGGCGACCCTGGATATCTTCGAGCAGGACAACGTCATCGAGGCCAACAAGGCTTTGGCCGCGCGCATGGCCAGCGCCACCGCGCACCTGGTCGATCACCCGCATGTCGCCGAAGTGCGCCAGACCGGCATGGCCCTGGCCATCGAAATGGTCCAGGACAAGGCGAGCAAGACCGCCTACCCCTGGCAGGAACGGCGCGGCCTCAAGGTTTATCAGCACGCCCTGCAACGGGGCGCCCTGCTGCGCCCGCTGGGCAGCGTGGTGTATTTCCTGCCGCCCTATGTGATCACCGAGGAGCAGATCGACTTCCTCGCCGAGGTGGCCAGCGAAGGCATCGATATCGCCACGCGCAACTCGGTCAGCGTGGCCGTGGGCAACAATCGCTACCCGGGCTTTCGCGATCCGGGTTGACGACATAAGTCGCAGGGCGGATGGCGCTTCAGCCATCAACCCTTGCGCTATTGCGGCGGATGAAAAGAACCTCATCCACCCGGAAAGCGGTGCGCACGGCGCACCCTACGGCTAGAATTTACGCCTTTGCTTCAGGTTCGCCTCCTATGCGCCTATCCCGCTTCTTTATCGACGCCCCGCTCGCTCTCGGCCAGCATCAGTTGCCGGAAACCCAGGCTCACTATATCGGCCGCGTATTGCGCCATGCCGTTGGCGATGCCGTACAACTGTTCGACGGCAGCGGCAACGAGTTTCTCGGCGAGCTGATCGAGGTCGGCAAGAAGGTCGTGCGTGTTGAATTGCGCGAAGCCTTCACCGGCCTGGCCGAGTCGCCGCTGCATATCCACCTGGGCCAGGGCCTGTCGCGGGGCGAGCGGATGGACTGGGCGATCCAGAAGGCCAGCGAACTGGGAGCCAATGCCATCACCCCGATTGTCAGCGAGCGCTGCGAGGTGCGCCTGAAAGACGAGCGTGCCGACAAGCGCATGGCCCATTGGCGCCAGGTGGCGATCAGTGCCTGCGAACAGTGCGGCCGCTCGGTGATTCCGCTCATTCACCCGCCCCTCGCTCTTGCCGACTGGCTCGAGCAGAGCGAGGCGGAGTTGAAGCTGGTGCTGCACCCGGTGGCCGAGCCGCTGGCCAGTCACGGCAAACCGCAGTCGCTGGCCTTTCTGATCGGCCCCGAAGGCGGCCTGACGGACGCCGAAGTGGCACAGGCCAAGAGCCACGGCTTCCACGCCGCACGCCTGGGGCCGCGCGTGCTCCGCACGGAAACCGCGCCAGTGGTGGCGCTCAGCGTGGCGCAGCAGCTGTGGGGGGACTTCTAAAAAATTGCTGACGCGTACGTAGACGGGCGAGGCGCAGCGACAGCCCGCCGGAGGTGTGTCGTACCGGTGATCCACGGCGCACCGCCTGCGGGTAGGGCGGTCCGGGCGGCGTTCCGATCGGAGCTAGGGCGGCCTCGGAGCGCAGCGACAGCCCGCCAGAATTTATGCCGCGCCCATGAACCATGGTGCACTGCCTGCGGCGAGTGACACCCTACGAATCGCGGACTGCTCGAGGTAATGGGTCGCAGTAGGAGGGAGTTTTTCACAACCTCTCAGATCAACCCGGCATCTGCCAATTTCTGCTCCAGGCCGATCAGGTCGGGAATCTTCAGCACATCCTCGCCAATCAGCACCGCGTCCAGCTCCAGGGGCGACAGTGGCACGTCGGCGCGCAGCAGGTCGGCGCCGACCTTTACCGAGCGCGGGATGCCCTGGACCAGCAGGGCGATGAACTTGACCTTGGCGCGCCCGCCGAGGGCGTTGATGATCGCCACCCGCGCCACGGAACCGACCTGGACCTGACCATCGGAGGCCGCCTCGAACGACAACAGCGGCAGACTCAGGTCACGCCAGCCAATCTGGCCGAGGAACCAGGCCGGCATGCCGGCACTGACTTGCGGCGCGCGATAGGCAATCAACTCGGCGATGGCCACGTTGGGCAGCAACAGGGTGCGGTCGGCCAACGGCACCAGCAAGGCGGTCAGGCTGTTGACGGTGTTCGGGGTGGTTATCGCTTGGCTCATGAAAACATCCTATACAGGGCGACGCCCCGGATTAACTGCACTGCTCGGCCAGATGATTGACCAACCCCGCGGCCAGCTCGCGCGGGTCGGCACTGAAGCTGCTGTAGCCACCCTCGCGCAGGCTGTCCGGCATGCTCGGGCAGACGCAGGAGTCGCCACGCTGGGTCCAGATCGCCCCGCCCTGGCGCCGCACATAGGCCGCCGCGGCGCTGCCATCGCTGCCCATGCCACTGAAGGCAATGACGCCGCAGAGGCCGGCAAAGTGCTGGGCCAGATTGAGCATCATCTGATCGATCGACGGGCTGTAGGGTTCCGGCCAGGCACATTCGCTGATCTGCATGGTGCCTGCGTCGCTGAAGCCCAGTTCACGACTGATCGGCACCACCACCACCTCGCCGCAGCGCACCGTATCGCCGTGCCGCGCCGGATTGACCCGCCACTGGCTATGCCGACCAACCGCCTGCGGCAGCGCCGACTCGAAACTGGGGTCGATATGCTGAGCATAGACGAAGCCCACCGGCAAACCGCCAGGCAAGGCGTCGAGGAACGCCTTGATCGCCGCCGGGCCGCCGAGCGAGGCGGCCAGCAACCAGACCTGGCGGGCCGGCTCACCGACCACCAGCGGCGTATCCGCGAGCACCTGCGGCAGATCCAGACGGGTCGGCCGCTGCGCCTCGGCCAGCAAAGCCTGCAGACTCGGCCCCACCGCTTGCGACGGGTCGCCGACCAGCTTCTTCAGCTTGCCGAACAGGCGGCGCTCCCAACGCGGATAATTTTCCGAATGCCGCTCCGGAGCATGTCCTTCGCCAAACAGGATCGGCGCGCTAGCCTTTTCCATCAGCTCGTCGACCAGGGGGAAATCCTCGGACTGGGCCAGGTCGACCAGCCACAGATCGGTCTCGCACGCCGCCAGGGTCGCCTCGTCCAGGCGCGCCGGATCGCTGTTGAGCACCACCTGATAGCCACTCCCGGTCAACGCCTGCTGCAGCACATGGCGCTGCAGGGAGGTGTCGGCAATGACCGCAATGCGTGCCGCAGTGTTTTCCGTCATGCCGGCATGTCCGGGCGGCGATCCGTCGAGCGACTGTCCATCGGGTGGCGCTCTGCCGGGTGGCGGTCCACCAGTTTCGCAATGCTCTCGAGCAACAGCGACTCCTGATAGGGCTTGCCGAGGTACTCGTTGACGCCGATGGCCAAGGCGCGCTCGCGGTGCTTCTCGCCGGTACGCGAGGTAATCATGATGATCGGCAGGTCTTTCAGGTGCTCGTCGTGACGCACCAGGGTCGCCACTTCGAAACCGTCCATGCGCGGCATTTCGATGTCCAGCAACATGATGTCGGGCTTGTGCTCCTGCAATTGGGAGATGGCGTCCACCCCGTCCTTGGCGGTCAATACGTTCATGCCGTTACGCTCGAGCAGACGGCTGGTGACCTTGCGTACGGTGACCGAGTCGTCCACCACCATGACCAGGGTCGGCCGATCCGCCTCGATTTCCGCGGCGCTCGCCGTGTGGCCGAGCTTGCGCGGCTGGAGCTGGTTGAGCAGATGCGCATGCAGCACGCGGATGGTGGCCAGCAGGTCGAGAATCACCACCACACGGCCATCGCCGAGGATGGTCGCCCCGGAAATACCGTGCACGCCGGCGAACTGCGGGCCGAGGCTCTTCACCACGATCTCGCGCGAACCGGCCAGGGAGTCGACCTGCACCGCCACCGCATGTTCGCTGGAACGCACCAGGATCACCGGCAGCGGCAGGCTCTGCCCCACCAGCTTGGGTTGCTGGCCGTTATTCAGCAGGTCGCCGAGGTAACGCAACTCGTAGGCCTGACCGGCGTACTCGAAGTGTGGCGTATCCGTGGTGCCCGTGGCGCTCTGTTCGTAGAGCGCCTCCAGTTCGTAGGGCGAAATCCGCACGATGCCTTCGATGGTGTTCAGCGGGATGGCGTACAGGTCTTCGCCCGACAACACCATCAGCGCACGGTTGACCGACACGGTGAACGGCAGACGGATGGCGAAGCGGGTCCCCGCGCCCGGCGTCGAGTCGATGCTCATGGAGCCGCCGAGTTGTTTGACCTCGGAATGCACCACGTCCATGCCGACGCCACGCCCGGAAATCTGGGTGACTGCCGCGGCGGTGGAGAAGCCGGCCTCGAGGATGAACTGGAGGATTTCGTGATCGCTCAGATCCGACTCCTCGTCCATCAGGCCACGCTCGATAGCCTTGCGCCGCACGGCATCGAGCCTGATCCCGCCGCCATCGTCGCTGAGAGTCAGGACGATATCGCCGCCCTCGCGGCCGAGGTTCAGGCGGATAGTGCCCTGCTCCGGCTTGCCGGCAGCGCGGCGTACCTCGGCCGGCTCGATGCCATGGTCGACCGCGTTGCGCAGCATGTGCTCCAGCGGCGCGACAATGCGTTCGAGCACGCTGCGGTCCATCTCACCGTCGGCGTTGCCGAGGACGAATTCGACCTGCTTGCCCAACTCACCGGCGACCTGCCGGACGATCCGCCGCAGCCGCGGGACCAGGCGGTCAAAGGGCACCATGCGGGTGCGCATCAGGCCTTCCTGCAGCTCGGTATTGACCCGCGCCTGTTGCAACAACAGGGTTTCCGCGTCGCGGCTGCGCATGGCCAGGGTTTCTTTCAGGTCGAGCAAGTCGGAGGCCGACTCGAACAACGCCCGCGACAGCTGCTGCAACTGCGAGTGGCGGTCCATTTCCAGCGGATCGAAATCCTCGTAACCGGCGCGCTCGGCCTCGGCCTGGTAGCGACTGAGGATCTGCGCCTGGGTTTCGATATCCAGGCGGCGCAGCTGATCGCGCACCCGGTCGATGGTCGCTTCCATCTCGCTCAGGGTGAAACCGAAATCGCTGACCTGCTGCTCGACCCGACCGCGGAAGATCGAGGTCTCGCCGGCCAGGTTGACCAGGCCTTCGAGCAGTTCGGCCGGCACCTTGACCAGCTCCTGCGGGGCGCGACGGGCGGCGGCTTCCTGCGCCGCCTCCTGGGCGCGACGGACGAACGGCAGGACTTTGGTCACCTGTTCGCGGGCCGGCAGGTCGCTGGCCGCGACTATCGGGGCGACCAGGCCGGGCACCGTGGGCGCAACCGGCTCAACGCCAGCGGCCGCACCCTCTTCCGCCGCCAGACTGGCCTGCAGGCGCTGACGCAATTGATCGAGTTCTTTCTGCAGCCCCTCGAAACCCGACTGCACATCGAGAAACAGGCTTTCCGGCCAGGGCGCGCCCTGCAGCAGGGCCTCGCTCAGGTGCGTTTCGAGGTCATGGGTCAGGTTGCCCAGGCGGTTCTGCCCAGCCAGCCGCGCGCCGCCCTTGAGGGTATGCAGAACACGCAACATGTCATCGATCGCCGCGCCATCGTCGCGGCGCTGATCCCAGCGGCCCATGGCGACTTCCATCGCCTCCAGCAGGTCGTCGGCCTCTTCCAGGAAGATATCGAGGATGTCCGCTTCGTCATCGTCCCGATCCTGGCTCTGCGCCACCGCCTTGAGTTGCACGGCAGTCGGCATGCTCAGTTGCTGATCCGGGTTGGCGCGGAAATGCTTGATCGTCTCGATCAACGCATCGCCATCGGCTGGCGCGCGCTTGTCACGCACGGCATCGAGCATCTCGGCCAGGCGATCGTGGCAAGCCTGAAGCAGGCCGAACAGGTCCTGGCCAGGGCGCAACCGACCATCGGCGAGCCCTTCATAAAGGAATTCGAGTTCATGGGCGAGGTCGCCAATCTCGCGAATTTCAGCCATGCGCGCGCCGCCCTTGAGGGTGTGCAGGTCGCGTTGCAGGGATTCCAGCTCGAGGCTGTTGTCGACGTCGTCCATCCAGCGCTGCAGGGCCGCACCGGAGCTGTCGATAATGTCGAAACCTTCCTCGAGGAAGATCTCCACCAGTTCCTGATCGGGCTGATCCTCGAACGCTGCTGCCGAAGGCATGCCAGCGTCGCTTGCCGCGGTTTCAGTGACGGCCGGCGACGGCCTCGGCGAGTCGACTGGCAACGGATCCGACTCAGGTTCAGATTCAGGCCCGGCATCGTCGACCGCCGACAGACTTGGCTCGCTCTCGTCCTCGCCTTGCAGCAACGCCAACAGCTGGTGTTCGACCTCACTCTCGGCTTCGGCTTCGGCTTCGGCTTCGGCTTCGGCTTCGGCTTCGGCTTCGGCTTCGGCTTCGGCTTCGGCTTCGGCTTCGGCTTCGGCTTCGGCTTCGGCTTCGGCTTCGGGATCAGTCTCGGGGGCCGTCGTCACCGCTGGCAAGACCTGCGCGCCATCGCCCTGGCGGAAGCGACGAATCGCCTCGATCAGTTCGTGCGGCTGCTGCAGCTCGGCCTGCTTTTGCAACTGCTCCAGCAACAGGGCCAGGCAGTCATGGCTTTGCTGCAGCAGGACGACCAGCGCCGGGGAATGGCTGAAGCGCCGATCCACCAGGCCTTCGTACAAGGACTCCAGCTCATGGGCGAGGTCGCCGATCGGCCGGATTTCGGCCATCCGCGCGCCGCCCTTGAGGGTGTGCAAATCGCGTTGCAGGGACGACAAGGCGGCCTTGTTGCCCGGGTCGTCACTCCAGCGCGCCAGCGCCTGACCGGCGCTCTCGAGGATGTCCACGGCCTCCTCGAGAAAGATCTCGACCATCTCGGCATCGAGCGACTCATAGCCGGAGGCAGCGGCAGGCTCGGACTCGGCCATCAAGCCGGCGTCCTCATCGACCTGCAACTCGACGGCCGTAAGGGTTTCGCCGTCGTTGTCCCGCGACCAGGGTGTCTGTTCGAGCGCCGCAGTGGCGGCATCCAGTTCGACCGGCTGCAGCCCCACCTGACCGTCCGCGGACAACAACGCCAGCGCGCGCGGATCCAGCGCTTCGCCAAGCAGGCGCCGCAACGCCTCGACCCGCGCAGGCTCGGCGCTGACCTGCAAACCGGCGGCGACCTGATCCATCATACTGATCAGTGCTTCATGCGCCTGTTCGGCCTCGCAGAAGAAACGCTCGCTGACCGCCAGGCTACCTTCTTCCACGGCACCATAGAGATCGAGCAGGGCCTCACAGAGCTCATCGATCTGCGGCAATTCGGCCATTTCCGCGCCGCGCCCCAGGGTCGTCAACTCGTCCAGCAAGGCACTCAGCTCCTGACGTTCGGACGGGTGCTCGCGCCAGCGCTGCAACAAGGCCTCGGCATCCAGCAGGATGTCCATGCCCTCGGCGAGGAAAATGCCGATCAGCTGCGGGTCGCGGATCTCGCCCTGCTCGCTCTGGCGACTGTTTTGCGCGGCCTCGAGGCGATCCTGATGCAGCTTGTGCGCGCGCTCGAGAAACTCCGGTGCTCCGGGCAGCGGCGCCAGCGGCTGGGTTTCCAACTGCGCCAGGCCCAGGCGGAACAGCTTCTCGGCGGCGCTCAATAATTCGGCTTCGGCCAGGTCCATGGAGATCAAGTTGCTTTTGAACTCCTTGACCATTTTTTCCAGCGGCGCAGCTATCTCCGCTACCGGCAGAATCCCGGCCATGTAGGCGCTGCCCTTGAGGGTGTGCAAGGCTCGCTGCAGGTCGTCGGTGACCGGCTGTGGCAGTTCCTGGGCGCAATCGGCCAGAAAGCCGACCAGGGTATCGAGGTGAGTTTCCGCCTCGTTGCGGAATATCTCCAACAGTTGCGGATCGAGGGGCTCGCCGTCGAGGGGCTCTCCATAGAGGGGCTCTCCATAGAGGGGCTCACCATAGAGGGGTTCGCCACCGAGGGCGTCGAGCTGTTCAGCGTCTGCCGCGATAGCCTCGATTTCGCCCGCAAGCGGGGCTACCTGAACCGCCGGTGCAACGGCTGTCGGCAGGCGTTGGCCTTTCGCCAGCGCATACGCGGTGGCAGCCAGCAGGTCGACATCGTCACGCTGGCGCTGGGCCTTGGCGGCGAATTCGTCGACCAGGGCCGGCATCAGCGCAACCACCTCGGCCACCACCTGCTGCACCTCGGCAGTCGGTTGAATGCTGCGATCGAGCACCCGATTGAGCAGGTTCTCGATCGCCCAACCCAGCTCGCCGATGACCAGCGCGCGGACCATGCGACCACTGCCCTTGAGGGTGTGGAAGGCCCGGCGGATCTCCGCCAGGGCTTGCTTGTTCTCACTATCGGCGCACCAGCGCGGGAAGTACTCGGCGATGGTGTCCAGGACCTCACCGACTTCCTCGATGAACACGTCCATCAATTCTTCGTCGATCGGCTGTTCATCGGCCGGCGGTGGCAGCAAACTCGGTGGCACATCGTGAGCCGGCGGATTGATTGCCTGCAGCGGCACGGCCATGACATCGGCCAGCGACAACGGTTTGTCGGCCTCGGTGGCCGGCTCGGCGCCCGCCAGCGGCGCACTCGGCAGTTCAACCGCGGGCACGCCCAGCGACGCCAGTTCGGCCTCATCCCAGTGGCCAGCGCTGTTCGGCTGGTCCAGGCTGAAGTCTTCCAGCGGCGCGTCATCGAACGGTTCGACAGCGCCGCCGAAGTCCGCCAGCGGCGCTTGCGCTTCGTCACTGAGATCGAGGGCCGGCAAGGGCGACTCGAGATCCAGATCGAGCACCGACGGATCGATTGCCAGCGGGGCAGGGCCGTCGCCGTCATCGTCGTCAAGCGGCTCTGCGGCCTCGACCGTCGTCGAACCGATCTCGCCGAATTCGGCGCTCGGCGCCTCTGGTGGCGCCAATTCGGGCTGCGTGTCCTGCTGCGGCGCAGTCGGCGCCAGCGCCTCGGCCGGCTCATCGGCCAGTACTTCGAGGTCATCCAGGGGGTCGGCAAGCGGTGCCAAATCTTCTCGCCGTGGTTCGCGCGGATCGAGGATCGAGGGCTGTTCTTTCAGCGGATAGCCGAGGCTTTCCAGGCTTTCCTCGGCCACATCGAGAATCAGCTCGCCCTGGCTGCCATGGTCTTCGGCCAGGCGCTCGAGGTAGTACTCGACGCCGGTGATGGCATCGGCCAAGGAGTCCAGATTCTGCCAGTTCGGCACGGCCTTGCGCGCCAGCAGTTGCTCCTCGATGTAGCGATTGCAGGCATTGAGCAGCGCTGCGGCGCGCGCCAACGGAATCATGGCCAGGCCGCCACGCACTTGGGTCAGCAGCGCCGGCACACGCGCCAGGTGCTCGTGATTCCACTGCGAGGCGATGAATTCGATGATCGCGTCCTTGGCCTGCTCCAGACCACTGCGCGCTTCCTTGATCACCAGCTGGTGAATCTGCGCCACGTCGGTGGTGGGCAGATGGCTCTCTTCGCGGCCACCGTCGGCGACCGGGCCGACCATGCCGGCCAGGGTCGCTTCGACATACAGCAGGGCACCGGCAACATCCATCAGCACGGCATCACTCGGCGCCTGCCGGCCAAGGGCCAGGCCGTGCACCACGTCGATCTGATCGAGGATGACTTTGCGTGGCTGGCCGAAACCGAGCACGGCCAGGGTATCGGCTATCTGCTTGAGCGGCGCCAGCAGGCTATCCAGCTCGGCCACCTGATTGCGGTCGCTGCGCACGAACAGGTCGAGGCTGTCCTTGACCCGCACCAGCTCCTCACACAGCGCGCCGACCACCGAGCGCATGGCATCGCGATCCGGACCGGCCAGACGAGCCCGCTCCTCATCGACGATATCGGTGTCCGGCAAGGCGTCGTCGAGACGGAACTGTTCCTTCAGGACCCTGATACGCGGCGACTGCGCCGGCGCCTTGGCTACATAGAACAACAGGTTCTTGGTCAGCTCGTCGGAGGCGGGCTGGTTGATGCCGTCGACCCCCTGCTCGAGCAGGCGCTTGAGCTCTTTATCGACCTCGCGCAGCAGGGTACGCATCGAGGTACCGTTGGTCACAGCGCCGTTGGCCAGGCCTTCGACCAGGCCCGAGGCGATCTGCCACAAGGGACCGAGCGGCGCGTCCTTGCACAGCGTCTCGAGACGGCCGAACACCCGCGCCATGTAGCCCAGGTTGGTCGGCAGATCCTGATTGCGAATGACCCCGACCAGGGCCACTTGCAGCATCTGCCGCAGCTTGCGCAGCAGCACCGGCAGTTCCGCGGTGCGCAGTTCGCCCAGGGACTCGACCGACAGGGCCGGCGCGCGCACGGACATATCCGGGGAAAACAGGCTGGTTTCCGAGAGCAGCTTTTCGCCGCGAGCAGCACGCAGGTCGTTGAGCAGTGGCAACACCACCATCGGCAAGTCGCGGCGGGCGGTCTGGATGCGGTCGAGGTAGACCGGCAACTGCAGGATGGCTTGCATCAGCACTTCCAGGGCTTCGCCCTGGTTGGCCACACGACCTTCCATCAACGCCTGGGCCAGGTGCTCCATTTCTTCGGCGAGCAACGCCGCACCGTAGAACTCCACCATCTGCAGAGTGCCGTGTACCTGGTGCACATAGGTCAGGCAGAAGCGCATGCGCGTCGAATCCTGCGGATTCTCGACGTATGCCTCCAGGGCTTGGCGCGCCTGTTTCAGGGTTTCCGCGATTTCGCCTTTGACCCATTCCAGGGCGACATAATCGTGCCGATCCCCCATAGCCACTCCACTCATAAACCTATCCCTTGCGGGTAAACGCCAGCACTCGCTCGTCGGCCACCGGAAGCAAGTCCGGATGCTGCCAACCGACCGCTTCACCCACTCCCACCACCAGCAGACCACCCGGTGCCAGGCGCTCGGCCAGGCGGTTGAGGATCTCGCGGCGACGCCAGCGACGAAAATAGATCAGCAAGTTCTGACAAAAAATGACGTCCATACCAGACATTGGCGCCTTGGCCAGCTCCAGCACATTGAGCCTGGCGCAACACACTCGCGCGGCCAGACTCGGTATCACCTTGAAGCGTCCATCGGCCTGGGCCACGAAGTAGCGTTGACCCAGCGGCGTATCGATTTGTTCCAGCTTGCGTGCGCCATACTGCCCATCGCGCGCCTTGCTCAGCGCGTTCAGGCTGATATCGGTTCCGGTTACGCCAAAGAGCTCGGGCTGCTCGCTGTCGCGCAGCACTTCAGCCGCCGTGATCGCCAGCGAATAAGGCTCCTCGCCACTCGCGCAACCCACGCTCCAGAACTCCCAGGGACTGCTCAATCCTTGCTGCAGGCGCTCGCGCAGGTAGCGTTCGAGCAGCTCGAACGAGGGCCGGTGACGAAAGAAACGGGTCTCCTGCACGGTCAGGCGATCCAGCAGGGTCGACCACTCGACCGCCCCGCGTGGGCCATCCGTAACCTGTCGGTAATAGCTGGCGTAATCCGCGACCCCCAGTTCACGCATCCGCGCACTCAGGTTGGTCTGCAGGAACGCCCGCCGCTGCTCGCTGATCACCACGCCGGTACGCTCTTCGAGCAGCGTCTGCCAGGCGCGAAACTCGGCGGCCGCCATGTCCATCACCGGTTGCAAGGCCCAGGCGCCTGACTGCATGTCGTGCCTCCCGCTCATGGCCATAGGCGTTGCGCGGCGACCGGACAAGGCCGCCACGTCACGCGCGTTTATGCCTGTTCGCCGCTTTCCGGCAAGGTAAAGCCGGAAACCGACTTGCGCATCTCGCTGGCCATCTTGGCCAGGTTACCAATGCTCTTGGCGGTAGCCGTGGTACCGGAGGAGGTCTGCGAGGTGATCTCCTGGATCACGTTCATGGTGTTGGAAATGTGGCCGGCCGAAGAGGCCTGCTGGCGCGCCGCGTTGGAGATGTTCTGGATCAGGGCCGCAAGGGTCTTGGATACCTTCTCGATCTCTTCCAGCGCAACCCCGGCGTCCTGCGCCAGATGGGCACCACGCACCACTTCGGAGGTGGTCTGTTCCATCGAGATCACCGCCTCGTTGGTGTCGGTCTGAATCGTCTTGACCAGCGCCTCGATCTGCTTGGTCGCCGCCGAGGAACGTTCCGCCAGGCGCTGGACCTCGTCCGCCACCACGGCGAAGCCGCGGCCCGCGTCACCGGCCATGGAGGCCTGGATCGCGGCGTTGAGGGCGAGGATGTTGGTCTGGTCGGCAATGTCGTTGATCAGGCTGACGATGTCACCGATCTCCTGGGACGACTCGCCGAGGCGTTTGATCCGCTTCGAGGTGTCCTGGATCTGCTCACGGATGTTGTCCATGCCGGTGATGGTGTTGTGTACGACTTCGTTACCCTTGTTGGCGATGGCCACCGAACGCTCCGCTACCGCGGAGGATTCCGAGGCGTTCGCCGATACCTGGTCGATCGACACGGCCATTTCGTTGATCGCCGCCGAGGCACCGGCGATTTCCTGGGCCTGGTGCTCCGAGGCTTCGGCCAGGTGCATCGCCGTGGCCTGGGTTTCCTGGGCGGCGCCGGCGACCTGAACGGCGGTCAGGTTGATGGTCACTACCAGGTCGCGCAGCTGGTCGATGGAGTAGTTGATGGAGTCGGCGATGGCGCCGGTGAAGTCTTCGGTTACGGTCGCGGCAACGGTCAGGTCACCGTCGGCGAGGTCGGCGATTTCGTCGAGCAGGCGCAGAATCGCCGCCTGGTTACGCTCGTTCTTCTCGGCGGTCTCGGCCAGGCGGCGGTTGGTCTCGCGCACCATCACGATGCCGATCAGGATGATCGAGCCCAACGCCAGAATGCCCAGCACATAACCGGCCAGGGTGTTGATGGCGCGGCCGTCGGCCATGTCTTCGAAGCCGGTGGCCAGCTCGGAGGCTTTATCCAGCAGGGTCTGCGAGACGCTGAAAATACCGTTGGCCGACTCGCGCACCTGGAACAGTTCCGGCGAGGTCTCGAGAATCTCGTCCACCGAACCGGAGACGAATTCGAACAACTCGGAAATCTCCGCCAAGCGATCGAGCGCCTCTGCATCCTCGACCTTGGTGATTTCCATCGCTGCGTTGCCTTCCAGCATGGCACTCAAGACCCGGCCGAACAGGCTGGCATCGCGGCCGAACATGTCGGCGGCCTGTACCGAGTCCTGGTCACCGGCCAGTACCTTGTTCACCGAACCGAGAATACGTTCGGCCAGCAGCGACTGGCGCTGGGCCACCGACACCTGGGCGGCCGGCGCACCGCTTTCCAGGAGGATGTCGACCACCTCTTCGTACTCGACCTGCAGCTGCGGGATGGTTTCCGCCAGGGTCTCAGCCACCTGGTGCAGGGACAGAACGGTCTGTTCGCTGGCCAGAATGGCGTCGGTGTTTTTGCGCAGATTATCCCAGTCCTGCTGCACGGCAGTCATCTGCGCCTGCACGGGCTCCGGCGCCGAGGGCACGCCACTCTCCTGGTTGCCGTCGGTCAGGTAACCCCAGCGGGTCTCGAAGTCGTTGCGCGCCTCGCGCAACAGGCTGAAGGCCTCGGCAGTACCGGCGGCCGCTTCGGTGGAGTTCTTGGCGATACGCTGGGACAGAACCCGTAGCTCACCGGCATGGCCGATGTATTCGGTATCGTAATTGGATTGCGTATTGATGTAGGCGAAGTTGGCGAACAACAGCACGATGGAGACGATCAGGACGATAAACAGCCCGGCGATCAGCGTACTGCTGCGCGTACTCGCGAATAAATTGCCTGCATTTAGTTTTTTCATTTTCTGGCCCCCGCCTGGACCGACCGCGCTACGGTTCCCACACAACCCCAACAGGCCGACAGTGCCGACCCAACCGAAAAACTGTTAAAACGCAACATCGAGAAACCCCTGGTGCTGGGCCAGCGCATGAGGACTGAACACCAACCAGGGCTGCTCGCGCTGGAAGACGCCATGAATGAAGGGCGCGATGGACGCTTCGAGCGGCGGTAGCTGCTCAGAGAAGGCATCCACCGGGAAATGCTGCATGCCGAACACCTCATCAACCGTCAGCCCGGCGAATATGTCCTGATGGTCGACCACCAGCACCCGCCGCTTCTTGCGCAGCGGCGACAACTCGTTGCCGAAGAAGCCGCACAGGTCCATCACCGGTAACAGGCGACCGCGCACGTTGGCCACGCCCTTGACCCAGCTTTTGACCCCGGGCAACAGGGTATGGCGCGGCTCATGCAGCACCTCGCCGATCTCGCCCATGGGCGCGACGAAAAACCGCTCGCCCATGCGAAAACCGATACCGCTCCAGGTTTGCACGGCAGCCTGCTGCAACGGCAAGCCAGCCGCCAGCAGCCGGCAACGCTGGTCGATTCCGAGGAGGATTTGAAAAGGGGTCTGTGCGTCCGACATGCCAGCCGCGGCCTTCTTCTTATTGGATTACAGGCACGCCATTAACCGGCCAATACGGCACTCAGGGTTTTCAGCAGTGTCGCTTCGTCAATCGGCTTGGTCAGGTAGTCCTTGGCGCCTTGGCGCTTGCCCCAGACCTTGTCGGTTTCCTGATCCTTGGTAGTGACGATGATCACCGGGATGTGGCTGGTGTCGGCGTCCTTGGTCAGCTGACGGGTCGCCTGAAAACCATTGAGGCCCGGCATGACGATGTCCATCAACACGGCGTCGGGTTTTTCCTGGCGGGCCAGGGCAACGCCATCCGCGCCATTTTCCGCCTTGAGTACCTGATGGCCATTCTTTTCCAGCATGGCGGTCAGCTTGTACATCTCGGTCGGCGAGTCATCAACAATCAGAATTCGAGCCATGGTGTTTCCCAATACATTAAAAGGCGTCTACAGCTAGGGAGCAGACGTCAGGATGCCTGTTCCACCGGGGTGAAGCCAGGGACATGGGCCTTGATCGCGCCGAGCAACTCTTCCTTGCTGAAAGGTTTGGTCAGATATTGATCGGAGCCAACGATGCGTCCCTTGGCCTTGTCGAACAAGCCGTCCTTGGAGGACAGCATGATCACCGGGGTGGACTTGAAAGCACTGTTGTTCTTGATCAGGGCACAGGTCTGATAGCCATCGAGCCGCGGCATCATGATGTCGACAAAAATAATATTTGGGTGGGTGTCGGCGATCTTTGCCAAAGCATCGAAGCCGTCAACTGCGGTAATTACCTCGCAACCCACTTTCTTCAGCAGGGTTTCCGCGGTACGCCGAATCGTTTTCGAATCGTCGATCACCATCACCCTCAAACCCTCGGAATGTTGTTCCATGTTTGCCCTACCATCGCCTCGGTGAGTCGTTATTTTGCGTTCTAATCAGTGCGCCTGAGGCCTTACCAGCGACGGGTTGCAACCCAATCATCGGGTCTTTTTAGCACACTCTCCCCATGCAAGCTATAAGCCGCGCGGGGCTGGGTTTTTCCTTGACCACCCGCCTTGCCAGCGCCACCCTGACGCCACATGCTCGTCCCAACACCCTCTAAACCGCTGCCTTTCACGGAGAAATCCCCCATGAGCGTTCGCCTCGGCATTGTCATGGACCCCATTACCCAGATCGCCTTTAAAAAAGACAGCTCGCTGGCCATGTTGCTGGCCGCCCAGGCGCGCGGCTGGTCGCTCTTCTATATGGAGCAGAAAGACCTTTACCAGGCCAGCGGTGAAGCACGCGCCCGCCTGTGCCCGCTCAACGTATTCAATGACCCCGAGCGCTGGTTCGAATTGGGCGCCGAACACGACGTCGCACTGAGCGAACTGGATGTGATCCTGATGCGCAAGGATCCACCCTTCGATAACGAGTTCGTTTACTCCACCTACCTGTTGGAGCAGGCCGAGCAGGCCGGCGTGCTGGTGGTCAACCGCCCGCAGAGCCTGCGCGACTGCAACGAGAAGCTGTTTGCCACCCAGTTCCCCGAATGCACGCCGCCAACCCTGGTCAGTCGCCGATCCGACATTCTGCGCGAGTTTGCCAAAGAGCAACGTGACATCATTCTCAAACCCTTGGATGGCATGGGCGGATCTTCGATATTTCGTCACTGCGAGGGCGATCCCAACCTCTCGGTGATTCTCGAGACCCTGACCGCCCACGGCAAACAGCAGATCATGGCGCAACGCTACCTGCCGGCGATCCTCGAGGGCGACAAGCGCATCCTGATGATCGATGGCGAGCCGGTACCTTATTGTCTGGCACGCATCCCGGCACACGGCGAAACCCGCGGCAACCTCGCCGCCGGTGGCCGTGGCGAAGCCCGTCCACTGACCGAGCGCGACCGCGAGATCGCCGCTGCCATCGGCCCGACCCTGCGCGAGAAAGGTTTGCTGTTCGTCGGCCTGGACGTGATCGGCGACTACCTGACCGAAATCAACGTGACCAGCCCGACCTGCATTCGCGAGATAGATGAGGCCTACGACACCCGTATCGGCGAGCGCCTGATGGATGCCATCGAAGGCAAGCTGAAGCCGTGAGTCATAAGCTGAAAGCATGACGCAGGTTGCAGCTTGGCGCGTGTCGCTTGCAGCTGGCGGCTCCAAGCCGTCAGACTGCGCGGCAACCTGAACAGACCCGAAATCGCATGAACGCAGCCATCCCCCCACCCGACCGAACCGCCACTGGCGTCCGCCCAGCGGATCGGCTGGGCTTTACCCTGTTCCTCGCCGCGGCCCTGCACGCCGCGCTGATTCTCGGCCTGGGCTTCAGCCTGGCCGAACCCAGCCAAATCAGCAAAACCCTGGAAATCACCCTGTCGACCTTCAAGAGCGAGGAGAAACCGAAAGAAGCCGACTTCCTCGCCCAGGACAACCAGCAGGGCAGCGGCACCCTGGAACACAAGGCCGCGCCGACAACTACCGAGCAGGCGCCGTTTCAGGACACCCAGGTCAAGCGCGTGACGCCGCCCGCCGCCCCGGCGCAACCGGCGGTGCGCCAGGAAGCGCCAAAAGCCGCGGTAGCGACCCGCGCCCCGCAACAGCAAAAGACCCCGGTCAAACGCGAAGCCGCCAAACCCACGGCAAAGGCACCCCCGGCACCGGTATTCGATAGCGCCCAGCTCTCTGCGGAAATTGCCAGCCTGGAAGCCGACCTGGCCAACGACATCCAGCAGTACGCCAAACGGCCGAAGATCCACCGCCTCAGCGCGGCCTCGACCATGCGCGACAAGGGCGCCTGGTACAAGGACGAATGGCGCAAGAAGGTCGAACGGATCGGCAACCTCAACTACCCGGACGATGCGCGCCGCCAGCAGATTTACGGCAGCCTGCGGGTGCTGGTCTCGATCAACCGCGACGGCACCCTCTACGAAGTCCAGGTACTGCAGTCCTCCGGCCAGCAGCTGCTCGACCAGGCCGCCCTGCGTATCGTACGCCTGGCCGCGCCCTACGCCCCGTTCACCGGCGACCTGGCCGATATCGACCGCCTGGAAATCATCCGCACCTGGCGCTTCGAGCGCGGCGACCGCCTGTCCAGCAACTGACGCGGCCGATTCAACACGGTTTTTTTCTTGCAGCCTGCCGCGTGACGCTTGAAGCTCTCGGCTCCAGGCCTGAAACTAATGCCCATGAAAGACGCCAACCCGAGCTACCTCAAGCACCAGTTCCTGATTGCCATGCCGCACATGGCCGATCCGCATTTCGCGCAGACCCTGATCTACCTGATCGAACACAACGAGCAGGGCGCCATGGGTCTGGTGATCAACCGCCCGAACGGTCTCAGCCTGGCCGACGTGCTGGAGCAACTGCGCCCGGGAAGTGAACCGCCGGTGCCCTGCCAGGACCTGCCGATTTTCTCTGGTGGCCCGGTGCAGACCGATCGCGGTTTCGTCCTGCACCCGGCCGGCCCGCAGTTCCAGGCCACCCTGGAACTCGGTGAACTGGGCCTGTCCACCTCCCAGGACGTGCTGTTCGCGATTGCCGACGGCACGGGACCGGCAAAATACCTGATCACCCTCGGTTATGCCGGCTGGGATGCCGGGCAACTGGAAACCGAACTGGCCGACAACGCCTGGCTGACCTGTCCGGCCGACAGCGCCATCCTCTTCGATCTGCCCTTCGATCAGCGCCTGAACGCCGCCGCCGCGTGCCTGGGCGTCAACCTCAGCCTGCTCACCTCGCAAGCCGGGCACGCCTGATGAGCGAGGCCAAGCCGCTGCGCCTGCTATTGGGTTTCGATTACGGCAGCAAGCAGATCGGCGTTGCCGTCGGCCAGGTGATCACCGGTCAGGCCCGCGAGCTGTGCATCCTCAAGGCGCAGAACGGCGTGCCGGACTGGCAAAAGGTCGAAACCCTGATCAAGGAATGGCAGCCGGATGCCATAGTCGTTGGCTTACCCTTGAACATGGACGGCACGAAAAGCGAGATGAGCGACCGTGCCGAGAAGTTTGCCCGCCGCCTTAATGGCCGCTTCAACCTGCCCGTGCATACCCACGACGAACGCCTGACCACCTATGAAGCCAAGGGCCAGCGCCTGCAACAGGGGCAGAACAGCGGCTACCGCGAACGCCCGGTCGATGCCCTGGCCGCCGCACTCTTATTGCAGGGCTGGCTAGAAGAAAATTGTTCGGGCTGACCGCCCACCGAGTCTGTATCTGGAGTGTTGCCATGAGCCTACCCAACCCTGCCGAACTGCTGCCACAAATGGCCGCGGCGCTGATCAAGCATCTCAATCAGCGGCAGATCAGCGAACCACGCTTTATCGGCATCCGCACTGGCGGCGTGTGGGTCGCTCAAGCGCTGCTGGAGAGCCTGGGCAATCCGGCGCCGCTGGGTATCCTCGACGTGTCCTTCTACCGCGATGATTTCACCCAGAACGGTTTGCACCCACAGGTACAGCCGTCCGAGCTGCCGTTCGAGGTCGAAGGCCAGCACCTGGTGCTGATCGACGACGTATTGATGAGCGGACGCACCATTCGCGCCGCCCTTAACGAGCTGTTCGATTACGGCCGCCCGGCCAGCGTGACCCTGGTCTGCCTGCTCGACCTGAATGCCCACGAGTTGCCGATTCGTCCCGACGTGGTCGGTGCCAGCCTGTCGCTGGACGCCGGGCAACGGGTCAAACTGTCCGGCCCCACGCCGCTAACCCTCGAACTCCAGATGCTGGCCAACTGAGAATGATCGCGATGACCCCTACGGACGGCAAGCGCCCGCTGCAGCTCAACGACCAAGACCAACTGCGCCACTTCCTCACCCTCGACGGCCTGCCGCGCGAGCTGCTGACGGAAATCCTCGACACCGCCGACTCCTTTCTCGAAGTCGGTGCGCGCGCGGTGAAGAAGGTGCCGCTGCTGCGCGGCAAGACCGTGTGCAATGTGTTCTTCGAGAACTCCACGCGCACCCGCACCACCTTCGAACTGGCCGCCCAGCGCCTGTCCGCCGACGTCATCACCCTCAACGTGTCGACCAGCTCGACCAGCAAGGGCGAGACCCTGTTCGACACCCTGCGCAACCTCGAGGCCATGGCCGCCGACATCTTCGTGGTGCGCCATGCCGATTCGGGCGCCGCACACTTTATCGCCGAGCACGTATGCCCGAACCTGGCGATCATCAACGGTGGCGACGGCCGTCACGCCCACCCGACCCAGGGCATGCTCGACATGCTGACCATCCGCCGGCACAAGGGTGGCTTCGAGAATCTGTCGGTGGCCATCGTCGGCGATATCCTGCACTCGCGGGTGGCCCGCTCGAACATGCTGGCACTCAAGACCCTCGGCTGCCCGGACATCCGCGTGATCGCGCCCAAGACCCTGTTGCCGGTCGGCATCGAGCAGTACGGCGTGACCGTCTACAGCGACATGGCCGCCGGACTCAAGGACGTCGACGTGGTGATCATGCTGCGCCTGCAGCGCGAGCGCATGACCGGCGGCCTGTTGCCCAGCGAGGGCGAGTTCTACCGCCTGTTCGGCCTCACCGAACAACGCCTGGCCCTGGCCAAACCGGATGCCCTGGTGATGCACCCGGGGCCGATCAACCGCGGCGTGGAAATCGAGTCGGCGGTGGCCGATGGCCCGCAATCGGTGATCCTCAACCAGGTCACCTACGGCATCGCCGTGCGCATGGCCGTGCTGTCGATGGCCATGAGCGGGCAGAATGCCCAGCGCCAACTCAACCAGGAAGCCGAGGAGTCCAACTGATGCGTATCGCAATCCTTGGCGCCCGCGTCATCGACCCCAGCAGCAACCTCGACCAGGTCGCCGACCTGTTCATCGACGCCGGCAAGCTCATCGCCATCGGCCAGACCCCGGCCGGTTTCGTCGCGGAGAAGATCATCAACGCCCAGGGTTTGGTGGCCGCGCCCGGCCTGGTCGACCTGTCCGTCGCCCTGCGCGAACCCGGGTACAGCCGTAAAGGCAGCATCGCCAGCGAAACCCTCGCCGCAGCAGCCGGGGGCGTCACCAGCCTGTGCTGCCCGCCCTTTACCAAACCGGTGCTGGACACCCCGGCGGTGGCCGAACTGATCCTCGACCGCGCCCGCGAGGCCGGTCACACCAAGGTTTTCCCCATAGGCGCGTTGAGCAAGGGGCTGGACGGTGAACAGCTGGCCGAACTGGTGGCCCTGCGCGACGCCGGTTGCGTGGCCTTTGGCAACGGTCTGGATAGCTTCCGCAACACCCGTACCCTGCGCCGCGCCCTGGAATACGCCGCCACCTTCGACCTGACGGTGATCTTCCACTCCCAGGATCACGACCTGGCCGAGGGCGGCCTGGCCCATGAAGGCGCTACGGCCAGCTTCCTCGGCCTGGCCGGCATCCCGGAAAGCGCCGAAACCGTGGCCCTGGCTCGCGACCTGCTGCTGGTCGAGCAAAGTGGCGTGCGCGCCCACTTCAGCCAACTGACCAGCGCCCGCGGCGCGCAACTGATCGCCGAGGCCCAGGCCCGCGGCCTGCCGGTGACGGCGGATGTGGCGCTGTATCAGTTGATCCTCACCGATGAGGCCTTGAGCGACTTCTCCAGCCTCTATCACGTGCAACCGCCACTGCGTACCCGCGCCGACCGCGACGGCCTGCGCGCGGCCGTGAAAAACGGGGTGATCTCAGCCATCTCCAGCCATCACCAGCCCCATGAACGCGACGCCAAGCTCGCCCCCTTCGGCGCCACCGAACCGGGCATCAGCAGCGTGCAACTGCTGCTACCACTGGCCATGAGCCTGGTGCAAGACGGCCTGCTCGACCTGCCAACCCTGCTCGCGCGCCTGTCCAGCGGCCCGGCCCAGGCCCTGCGCCTGCCTGCCGGACGCCTGAACGTGGGCGCAGCGGCCGACCTGCTGCTATTCGATCCACAGGCCTCGACCCTGGCCGGGGAAAGCTGGTATTCCAAAGGTGCCAACTGCCCGTTTATCGGTCACTGCCTGCCGGGCGCGGTGCGCTACACCCTGGTGGACGGACGCATCAGCTACCAGGCGTGACTACTAACGCATAAGGGTGGCTGGGCTATGTGGGAGGCGCTTCAGCGGCGAGCTTTTAACGGCTCTATCGCGGCTACGACTGCATGGATGCAGGAGGTAGTGCGAAGCAGGATGCCAGAGCCGATAGCCCCTCCCACGGCAGGGTTGAACCTCATCGGCGAATGACACTCACCCAGTGCGGTCGATGTTTTATCAGGCCTTCAGCTACGCTGGGCATTCTTGATCGAGATCTGCTCGTTCAGCGTCCAGAAGTCGTAGAGCACGCCGATAAGGAACAGCCCACCGGTGAGCAGGTAGAGGATCCCGCTGATCCACTTGCCCTGGTACATGCGGTGCACACCGAAAATGCCGAGGAAGGTCAGCAGAATCCAGGCCACGTTGTAATCGGTGTCGCCAGCGGTGAAGCGCAGATCGGCCTCGCGATCCATCGCCGGGATCAGGAACAGGTCGATGATCCAGCCAATAAACAGCAGGCCGAGGGTAAAGAACCAGATGGTCCCGGTGACTGGCTTGCCGTAATAGAAGCGGTGCGCACCGAGAAACCCGAAGATCCACAGCAGATAACCGATGACCTTGCTATGGGTGTCCTTTGTTACGTCCATGCCTTGCTCCTAAGCTGCTGAATGGTACCAATGAGACCGGCAAGACCACGCTGGGTTTACCGCTCGCTGAAAAAAAGCCCGCGAGCGCGGGCTGGATCAGACGTCGCTAGCTCAACGAAAACGCCGGCCCGGGTCTTCCGGGGCGACTTCCAGAGACAGGCCGTCGCTCATATGGGCCAGGTGGTCGCCGTCGGTTTCCGAGCCGAGCTTGATCAGCAGGCGCAAGTCGTTCGCCGAGTCGGCGTAGAGCAACGCATCTTCGTAGGTGATTTCACCCTGGCTGTAGAGGTTGTACAGCGCCTGGTCGAAGGTCTGCATGCCCAGTTCGGTGGACCGCTTCATCAGGGCCTTGAGCTCATGCACCTCGCCCTTGCGGATCAGGTCGGCGGCCAACGGGGTGTTGATCAGCACCTCGATCACCGCGCGACGGCCTTTGCCGTCCGGGGTCGGGATCAGCTGCTGGGCGACTATGGCCTTGAGGTTGAGCGACAGGTCCATCCATACCTGGTTTTGCCGGTCGGCCGGGAAGAAGTTGATGATCCGGTCCAGCGCCTGGTTGGCGTTGTTGGCGTGCAGGGTTGCCAGGCACAGGTGACCGGTTTCGGCGAAGGCGACGGCATGGTCCATGGTCTCGCGGGTGCGCACCTCACCGATGAGAATGACGTCCGGCGCCTGGCGCAGGGTGTTCTTCAGCGCCACCTCGAAGGACTCGGTGTCGATGCCGACCTCGCGCTGGGTGACGATGCAACTCTGGTGCTGGTGGATGTACTCGATCGGGTCTTCGATGGAGATGATGTGACCACTGCTGTTCTTGTTGCGGTAGCCGATCATCGCCGCCAGCGAGGTCGACTTGCCGGTACCGGTGGCACCGACGAACAGCACCAGACCGCGCTTGGTCAGCGCCAGCTTCTTGAGGATTTCCGGCAGTTTGAGCTCATCCAGGGTCGGGATGTTGGTCTCGATGCGGCGCAGCACCATGCCGGCCAGGTTACGCTGGTAAAAGGCACTGACGCGGAAGCGACCGACGCCACGGGCGCTGATGGCGAAGTTGCATTCGTGGCTCTCGGCGAAGTCGCGGCGCTGTTGCTCGTTCATCACCGAGTGCACGGTTTCCCGGGTTTGCTCGGGCGACATGGGGTTCTTGGTCACCGGCAGGATCTTGCCATTGACCTTCATCGACGGCGGTACGCCGGCGGTGATGAACAGATCCGAGCCGCCTTTTTCGACCATCAGGCGCAGCAGTTTTTCGAATTCCATGCGTTATCTCGCCCATCACTGTCACGCGCGTGGTCAACCACCCGCTGCTGGGGCGCGCGCCTCGCCAGCAATCTGGGTTCTGGCCAGCCTCGCGACCGACCAGACAAGGATTAGAAGTTTTCCGGAGTCTTGGCTTTTTCCCGCGCACTGTCGCGGGTGACCAGGCCCTTGGCGACCAGGGTCTTCAGGCAGGCATCCAGGGTCTGCATGCCCAGTGAACCGCCGGTCTGGATCGACGAATACATCTGCGCCACCTTGTCCTCGCGGATCAGGTTACGGATCGCCGGGGTGCCGATCATGATTTCATGGGCCGCCACCCGACCGCCGCCGACTTTCTTCAGCAGGGTCTGGGAGATCACCGCCTGCAGGGATTCGGAGAGCATCGAGCGGACCATGGATTTTTCTTCGGCCGGGAACACGTCGACCACCCGGTCGATGGTCTTGGCCGCCGAGGTGGTGTGCAGGGTGCCGAACACCAGGTGGCCGGTTTCCGCGGCGGTCAGCGCCAGGCGGATGGTCTCCAGGTCGCGCATCTCGCCGACCAGAATGATGTCCGGGTCTTCGCGCAGCGCCGAACGCAGGGCCTCGGAGAAGCCGAGGGTGTCGCGGTGCACCTCGCGCTGGTTGACCAGGCACTTCTTCGACTCGTGAACGAATTCGATCGGGTCTTCGATGGTCAGGATGTGCTGGTATTTAGTGCCGTTGAGGTAATCGAGCATCGCCGCCAGGGTGGTCGACTTGCCCGAACCCGTTGGACCGGTGACCAGCACCAGGCCCCTTGGCACGTCGGTGATCTTGCGGAACACCTCGCCCATACCGAGGTCTTCCATGGTCAGCACCTTGGACGGAATGGTGCGGAACACCGCACCGGCACCACGATTCTGGTTGAACGCGTTGACCCGAAAGCGCGCGACCCCAGGCACCTCGAAGGAGAAGTCGGTCTCGAGGAATTCCTCGAAATCCTTGCGCTGCTTGTCGTTCATGATGTCGTAGATCAGTGCATGCACCTGCTTGTGATCCAGGGCCGGCAAGTTGATCCGGCGCACATCGCCGTCGACCCGAATCATCGGCGGCAGACCAGCAGAGAGATGCAGGTCCGACGCGCCTTGCTTGGCGCTGAAGGCAAGCAGCTCAGTGATATCCATGGGACTCCCTAATGACGGTAGAATGCCGCTAGCAGGTCGTCGAAAAACTACTGCGCTCGGTTATGCGGCGTTGAAATCAGCCTCGGAATGCTCATGTACAACTCGTACATTGCGCTTCCTCGGCTGATTTCGCCTTGCCTAACCGTCGCTCGCTACATTTTTCAACGGCCTGCTAAACCCTAAGGCGGCTGGCGCAAGTAATGTCCACGATAGCAGAGAATATTGCAAAGGTCGGAGCACGCATCCGTGAGGCGGCGCAAGCCTCGGAGCGAGATTGTGCAACGATCGGCTTGCTCGCAGTGAGCAAAACCAAACCCGCGGAGGCCATTCGTCAGGCCCATACGGCCGGTTTGCATGACTTCGGCGAGAACTACCTGCAGGAAGCCCTGGAAAAACAGCTCGAGTTGGGTGATCTGCCCTTGATTTGGCATTTCATCGGCCCCATTCAATCGAACAAGACCCGGGCGATCGCCGAGCACTTCGACTGGGTGCATTCGGTGGATCGCCTGAAAATCGCCGAACGCCTGTCCGCGCAACGCCCACCGCACCTGCCAGCATTGAATATCTGCCTGCAGGTGAATGTCAGTGGCGAGGCCAGCAAATCAGGCTGCAGCCCCGAACAATTGCCAGCACTGGCACAGGCCGTTATACAACTGCCCAACCTCAAGCTACGTGGATTGATGACAATTCCCGAGCCAAGCGACGACCGCGCGACGCAACAGGCCGCCTTTGCCCGCCTGGCGGAGCTGCAAGCCAAGCTGAACCTGGACCTCGATAGCCTGTCCATGGGCATGAGCCATGACCTTGAGGCGGCCATCGCCGAAGGCGCAACCTGGGTGCGCATCGGTACCGCGCTGTTTGGCGAGCGCGACTATTCATAAGCGCCGCTCTACTCGACTCACTTAAAGGAAAACCGCTATGACCTCCCCCCGCATTGCGTTTATCGGCGCCGGCAATATGGCCGCTAGCCTGATCGGCGGGCTGCGCGCCCAAGGCATCGACGCCGGCAGCATTCGCGCCAGTGACCATGGCGCCGAGCAACGCGCCAGGATCAGCAGCGAATACGCCATCGAAACCTTCGCCAGCAACGCCGAGGCCATTCAGGGCGCCGACGTGATCGTTCTGGCCGTCAAACCGCAGGTGATGAAAGCCGTCTGCCTGGAACTGGCCGGCCATCTCGGCGCGGATCAACTGATCGTGTCCATCGCCGCCGGGATCAGCTGCGCCAGCCTGGAAAACTGGCTCGGCGCCCGTGCCCTCGTGCGCTGCATGCCCAATACTCCGGCGCTGCTGCGCCAGGGCGTCAGCGGGTTGTATGCCAACAGCCTGGTTTCGGCGGCGCAGCGCCAGCAGGCCGA
Organism: Pseudomonas sp.; assembly: GCA_030699825.1. Lineage (GTDB taxonomy): Bacteria > Pseudomonadota > Gammaproteobacteria > Pseudomonadales > Pseudomonadaceae > Aquipseudomonas. The sequence continues at coordinate 61,912 of JAUYKV010000045.1, forward strand.
ACAGCTGCTGGGCGCGGTTGGCCTGGCCCTGTGGCTGGACCAAGAACAGCTGATCGATGCGGTCACCGCCGTGTCCGGCAGCGGCCCGGCGTATTTCTTCCTGCTGATCGAAGCCATGACCGCCACCGGGGAAAAACTCGGCTTGCCCCGCGAGGTCGCCGCCCAACTGAGCGCACATACCGCCCTCGGCGCCGCGCGCATGGCCACCAGCAGCGATGTCGAGGCCAGCGAACTGCGCCGCCGCGTCTGCTCGCCGGCCGGCACCACCGAAGCGGCGATCAAGACCTTCCAGGCGGGCGGTTTCGAAGCCCTGGTCGAACAGGCCATGAATGCCGCCGCCCAACGCTCGGCGGAACTGGCCGAGCAGCTTGGCCAATAAAACAGCTCAGCCCATGAATAGATGGACCAATTAAGGAGTCAATAATGATCGGACTGAGTACCGCAGCCGTGTATATCCTGCAAACCATCGGCAGCCTGTATCTGCTGATCGTGCTGCTGCGCTTCATCCTGCAACTGGTGAAGGCCGATTTCTACAACCCGCTCAGCCAGTTCATCGTGCGCGCCACCCACCCGCTGCTCAGACCGCTGCGCAAGGTCATTCCCAGTTTCGCCGGGCTCGACCTGGCCTCGCTGGTGCTGGCAATCCTGGTGCAACTGGTGCTCATGGCCCTGGTCCTGATGCTGATGGGCTATGGACTGGACAATCCGCTGCAACTGCTGGTCTGGTCGATCATTGGCGTCACCGCCCTGTTCATCAAGGTGTTCTTCTTTGCCCTGATCATCAGCGTGATCCTGTCCTGGGTTGCCCAGGGCAGCCACAATCCGGCGGCCGAACTGATCAACCAGATCTGCGAACCGCTGCTGGCGCCGATCCGCCGCATTCTGCCGAGCCTGGGCGGGCTCGACCTGTCGCCGATCGTGGCCTTCCTGATTCTCAACCTGATCGACATGCTGGTGATTCGCAACCTGGCGGTGATGACCGGCATGTTCAAGGGCCTCAGCCTGGCGATCTGACCGCGAGAACCCGATGAGCTTCTATCGCTGGGACGGCGAAGACCTGATCCTCGATTGCCACCTGCAGCCCAAAGCCAGTTGCGACGAGTTCGCCGGGCGGCACGGTGAGCGGCTGAAGATCCGCCTCACCGCGCCGCCAGTCGACGGCAAGGCCAACGCCAAGTTGCTGGCCTTTGTCGCCGACGCCTTTGCCGTGAGCAAGAGCCAGGTCAGCCTGGAAAGCGGCCAGCAAAGCCGGCAGAAGCGCGTGCGCATCAAGCAGCCGCGGCAGCTGCCCGCCGTGCTCGAACTGACCGCCCGACCCACCTGAGCGACCATCAGGGCGGATCGAAATACCAGCCAATTGACACCCCCTGCGCGCCCCGCATAATGCTCGCCTGCCCGGAGCATCGGCGCCCGCCATGCGCTGCCGGGCAGACCCGCGCCGGTAACAGCGCTGCCGCGCCAGCCAGAGGAACGCCAGGATGAGCATGGAACGTCTCAGTCAACAGGTCGATGCCTACGTCGGCTGGAAGCGCGAGCTGATGCGCCAGATCACCCGCTACCGCAGCTGGCTGGTGAACAACCGGCTCACCTCCGAGGCGCTGGACGCCAAGCTGGAGCGCGCGCTCAAGCTACTGCGCAGCGACCACATCACCCTGGCCTTCGTCGGCGAGTTCTCGCGCGGCAAGACCGAGCTGATCAACAGCCTGTTCTTCTCCGCATACGGCCAGCGCATGCTGCCGTCCCAGGCCGGGCGCACCACCATGTGCCCCACCGAGCTGTTCTTCGACCCCCGCTCGGAACATTCCTACATCCGCCTGCTGCCGATCGAGACCCGCGCCACCGAGACCAGCGTCGCCCAGTTCAAGCGGATTCCCCGGCACTGGGTGAACATCCCGCTGGACCTCAGCGACCCGGACAACATGATCCAGGCCTTCACCCAGGTGGCGAAGAGCAAAGCCATGCCGGTGGAGCAAGCCATCCAGCTGGGCTTTCACCCCGACGCGCTGGAAAGCACCGGCAAACCCGGCCAGGTACTGGTGCCGGCCTGGCGCCATGCGCTGGTCAACTTCGACCACCCGCTGCTGCGCCAGGGCCTGCGTATCCTCGACACTCCCGGCCTGAATGCCCTGGGCAGCGAACCCGAGCTGACCCTGTCGATGCTGCCCAGCGCCCAGGCGATCATCTTCCTGCTGTCCGCCGATAGCGGAGTCACCGCCAGCGACATGGTGGTCTGGCAACAGCATATTCGCCAGCTCGACGACGACACCCAGACCTGCCTGTTCGCCGTGCTCAACAAGATCGACATCCTCTGGGACGACCTGGCCGGCGAAGCCTTCGTGCAGAACACCATCGCGCAGATCCAGAGCGTCACGGCCAGGCAACTCGGCATCCGCCCCGAGGAGGTGCTGCCGCTGTCGGCCAAGCAGGCGCTGCTGGCCAAGGTGCGCAAGGACCCGGCCCTGCTGGCCCGCAGCCAGATGAGCAACCTGGAGAACCTGCTGTGCGAGCGCATTGTCAGCCAGAAGGAACGCCTGATCGAAGAGCGCGTGGTCAACCAGGTACTCGCCCTGCTGCAAAGCAGCCAGCATCTGCTCAACCTGCGCCTGGACAAGGTCAACGAACAACACGCGCTACTGAGCAATCATCAGCACGACAACGGGCAGTTGCTGTTCGAGCTGACCGCCAGGACCAAGGACGACCACAGCCAGCACCACAAGCGTCTGCTCGGCCTGAAAACCAACCAGCGCCTGCTCAAGCGCCAAGGCGAGCTGCTGCAGATCGCCGTGCGCGCGGAACGCCTCGACGAACACCTGAACAAGGTGCGCAAGAACCTCGCCGGCAGCTGGACCACCCTGGGCATCAACCAGGCGATCCTGCACTTCTTCCGCGCGGTGGAACATGACCTGGACAGCCTGGCCCATGAAGCCGAGATGGCCAACAAGATGGTCGCCGCCATCTACCACCGGCACAACCAGGAGAATCCGTTGCAAGGCGTCGATGCGCCGCAGTTCAACATCAAACGCTACCTGGGCGAACTCAAACAGCTGCAGACCCAGGCCGACCAGTTCCGCCTGCACCTGAAAACCCTGCTCACCGAACAGCGCAGCCTGACCCGGCGCTTCTTCGCCACCCTGGGACAGGAAGTGATCGGCCTGCACCAGCGCCTGCGGGTCGAGGCCGGGCAGTGGGCCAACGACGCGCTGATGCCGCTGATGCAGCACACCCTGGAACACAAACAGCTGCTGGAAAGCCACATGCTGCGGCTCAAGGCCCTGGCCCAGCAAACCCAACAGGCCCGCCAACACGGCCAGCAACTGGCCGGCTATCGCGACGAGCTGCAACAGCAACTGGCCCAGTCCGGCGAGATGCTGCGCGGCCTGCGCCGCCCCGCGCCAATCCAGCGCCAGGGCAAGGTGGTCAACCTGCCCGGCATGACGCGGACACACAGCGTCGGCGAATAAACGTCGGCCGCAGCGCGACCAGGCATTGTCCGCCGCCCCGCATGCTTGCCGCCCGGGGCGGCGCTCTTTAGACTGCGGCACTTCCTTTACTGCGAGCAGGGTCGATGTCTACTGCCTTTCCCCAAGACTCTGTTGGCCTGGTGACCCCGCAGGTGCTGCACTTCGCCGAACCCCTAGCGCTCGCCTGCGGGCGCAGCCTGGCCGACTACCAACTGGTCTACGAGACCTATGGCGAACTGAACGCCGCGCGCAGCAACGCGGTGCTGATCTGCCATGCGCTGTCCGGCCACCACCATGCCGCCGGCTTTCACAGCGCCGATGAGCGCAAGCCCGGCTGGTGGGACAGCTGCATCGGCCCCGGCAAGCCGATCGACACCAACAGGTTCTTCGTCGTCAGCCTGAATAACCTCGGCGGCTGCAACGGTTCGACCGGCCCCAGCAGCCTCAACCCGGCCACCGGCAAACCCTTTGGCGCGGATTTCCCGGTGATGACCGTGGAAGACTGGGTGCACAGCCAGGCGCGCCTGGCCGACGCCCTCGACATCGGCCAGTGGGCCGCGGTGGTCGGCGGCAGCCTCGGCGGCATGCAGGCCATGCAGTGGGCCATCAGCTACCCCGAGCGCATCCGCCACTGCCTGGCGATCGCCTCGGCGCCCAAGCTGTCGGCGCAGAACATCGCCTTCAACGAGGTGGCGCGCCAGGCCATTCTCACCGACCCGGAGTTCCATGGCGGGCACTTCCAGGAGCGCGGGGTGATCCCCAAGCGCGGTCTGATGCTGGCGCGCATGGTCGGCCACATCACCTACCTGTCGGACGACGCCATGGGCGAGAAATTCGGCCGCGGCCTGAAGAGCGAGAAGCTCAACTACGACTTCCACAGCGTCGAGTTCCAGGTCGAGAGCTACCTGCGCTACCAGGGCGAGGAGTTTTCCGGGCGGTTCGACGCCAACACCTACCTGCTGATGACCAAGGCGCTGGACTATTTCGACCCGGCGGCGGCATTCGACGGCAACCTGGCCCAGACCCTGGCCGGGGTGCAGGCGGACTTCTGCGTGATGTCCTTCACCACCGACTGGCGCTTCTCGCCGGCACGCTCGCGGGAGATCGTCGATGCCCTGATCGCCGCGCGCAAGAACGTCTGCTACCTGGAAATCGCCGCGCCGCAAGGCCACGACGCCTTCCTGATCCCGATCCCGCGTTACCTGCAGGCTTTCAGCAGCTATATGAACCGAATCGCAGTATGAGGCGCCCATGAGAGCCGACCTGGACATCATCCAAGACTGGATCCCCGCCGGCAGCCGGGTGCTCGACCTCGGCTGCGGCAATGGCGAACTGCTCGCCTGGCTGGCCGAGCACAAAGGGGTCAGCGGCTATGGCCTGGAAATCGACCCGGACAACATCGCCCAGTGCGTCGGCAAGGGCGTCAACGTCATCGAGCAGAACCTCGACAAGGGCCTGGGCAACTTCGCCAGCGACAGCTTCGACGTAGTGGTGATGACCCAGTCGCTGCAGGCCCTGCACTTCCCCGACAAGGTGCTGGCGGAGATGCTGCGCGTCGGCAAGACCTGCATCATCACCTTCCCCAACTTCGCCCACTGGCGCTGCCGCTGGTACCTGGCGAGCAAGGGGCGCATGCCGGTGTCCGACTTCCTGCCGTATACCTGGTACAACACGCCGAACATCCATTTCTGCACCTTCGAGGACTTCGAGCGCCTGTGCCTGGCGCAAAACGCCAGGGTGCTGAATCGCCTGGCGGTGGATCGCGATCATCTGCACGGTTGGACCAGCCGCATTTGGCCTAATCTGTTAGGTGAGATCGGCATCTACCGGATCAGCGGATCGAGCGCCACAAACGCACAGATCGCCTCCTGAGCCTGCCAATAATCGAATCCCCTTGAGGAGAATCACCATGCGTCGCATCGCCCTACTGTTTATCGTCCTGTGCCTGAGCCTGCCGGCACTTGCCGAACGCAAGCAAAGCTTCGGCGACCTGGACGTGCACTACAGCGCCTTCAACTCCAGCTTCCTGCAACCGGAGATCGCCGCGGCAGCGGGCCTCAGCCGCAGCAAGACACAGGGCGTGCTGAATATCGCGGTGCTCAAGGCCGGCCAACCGGCCGCAGCCATGGTCAGCGGCGAGATGCGCAACCTGCTCGGCCAGGTTCGCAGCCTGAGCTTCAAGCAGGTGAGCGAAGGCGAGGCCATCTACTACCTGGCCCAGTTCCCCATCGAGCAGCAGGAGATGCTGCGCTTCAGCCTTAAAATCCAGGCCGGCGGCGGTAACACGCACAGCCTCGACTTCAACCAGGAACTCTTCCCCGACTGATGATGCCGCTCACTGAACTCGTACTGGCCAGCCATAACGCCGGCAAACTCAAGGAACTCCAGGCCATGCTCGGCGCTACCGTGCGCGTGCGCTCGGTCGGCGAGTTCAGCGACGTCGAGCCGGAGGAGAGCGGCCAGACCTTCGTCGAAAACGCCATCCTCAAGGCCCGCCATGCGGCGCGGGTGTCCGGCCTGCCGGCGCTGGCCGACGATTCCGGCCTGGCCGTGGACTTTCTCGGCGGCGCCCCGGGCATCTACTCGGCACGCTATGCCGATGGCCGGGGTGATGCGGCGAACAACGCCAAGCTGCTCGAGGTCCTGCAGGACGTCCCGGATGCCGAGCGCGGCGCCCAGTTCGTCTGCTGCCTGGCCCTGCTGCGACACGCCGAAGACCCCCTGCCGATCATCTGCGAGGGCCGCTGGCACGGGCAGATCCTGCATGCCGCGCGCGGCACCCAGGGCTTCGGCTACGACCCGCTGTTCTGGGTCGCCGAGCGTGACTGCTCCAGCGCCGAACTGACGCCGAGCGAGAAGAACCGACTGAGCCACCGCGCCCGCGCCATGGCCCTGCTCAAGCAGCGCCTGGGGCTGAACCCGGCTGACCGCGAAGACAGCCTGGGCGATGCGGGGCTAGGCGCCGCGCAGCCGCGCCAGCGGAGTTGACTGATGTTCAATGAGCATGGCGCGGCAAGCGGCAACAACGCCCCGCGCGGCCAGGCGCACTTCGAGCTGCCGCCACTGGCGCTGTATATCCATATCCCCTGGTGCGTGAAGAAGTGTCCGTACTGCGACTTCAACTCCCACGCCGCCGGCCCGACGCTGCCGGAACAGGAGTACGTCGACGCCCTGCTCGCCGACCTCGACCAGGACCTGCCCCAGGTGCATGGCCGACCGTTGCGCTCGATCTTCTTCGGCGGCGGTACTCCCAGCCTGTTCTCGGCCGCGGCCCTGGGCCGTTTGCTGGCAGGCGTGGAACAGCGCATCCCGTTCGCCGGCGATATCGAAATCACCCTGGAAGCCAATCCAGGCACCTTCGAGCAGGCCAAGTTCCGCGACTACCGGGCGCTCGGCATCAACCGCCTGTCGATCGGCGTACAGAGCTTCCAGGCCGCCAAGCTCAAGGCCCTGGGCCGCATCCACGATGGTGACGAAGCCATCCGCGCCGCCGACATGGCGCGCGCCGCCGGCTTCGACAACTTCAACCTGGACCTGATGCACGGTCTGCCCGAGCAGTCCATCGAGGATGCGCTGGGCGACCTGCGCATCGCCATCGCCCAGAGCCCGACCCACCTGTCCTGGTACCAGCTGACGGTGGAGCCGAACACGGTGTTCTGGAACCAGCCGCCCGTGATGCCCGAGGACGACATCCTCTGGGACATCCAGGAAGCCGGCCAGGCGCTGCTGGCCGAACACGGCTATGCCCAGTACGAGGTGTCCGCCTACGCCCAGCCCGGCAAGGCGGCGCGGCATAACCTCAACTACTGGAGCTTCGGCGACTTCCTCGGCATCGGCGCCGGCGCCCACGCCAAGCTGAGCAGCCCGCAGGGGGTGATCAGGCGCAGTTGGAAAACCCGCCTGCCCAAGGACTACCTGGATCCCGGCAAGGGCTTCAGCGCCGGCGAACGCCTGCTCGGCCCGGACGAACTGCCCTTCGAATTTCTGATGAATGTGCTGCGCCTCACGGACGGCGTCGCCAGCACCCTGTTCACTCGACGCACCGGCCTGCCTCTGACGGTACTGGCCGCGGCGCGCGAGGAAGCCGAGCAGCGCGGCCTGTTGCAGCGCGACCCGGCCCGCCTGGTCGCCAGCCGCGAAGGCCAGCTGTTCCTCAACGATCTGCTGCAACACTTTCTACCCTGACTTGCCCTGACCTGCTGTGCGCCACGCTGCGCTAAGGACCCCGCTTGGATCTGCTATTCGACCTGATCGCCACTCTGTCGCGCTGGAGCCGCGGCCACCTGCACGACATCGCCCTGGCCATCATGGTCACCCTGCTGGTGCTGTTCGGCCCCGGCCTCAACGCCTGGGTGCAGCGCGCGATCGGCGGCCTCAACTTCTTCTTTCGCACCCTGATCTTCGTCCTGATCTGCGCGGTCGGCTACGGCCTGGCAATGGTCTTCCTCACCCCCTGGCTGGCCCAGGGCCTCGGCCACTTCAACAACTACACCCTGGCGCCGGTGTTGCTGCTGGTGTTCTTCCTGATCGGCGTGCTGGCCGATCGCAGCTAAGCAGCCGCCGCTGCCTGGATAATTGCTAGAAGCCCGTCGACAGGCCGACGCTTCGCCCTAATCCCACAACTGCCAAAGGCTGTGCGTTAGCAGTCCGCCGGCTGCCAGCAGGGAGAGCAGCAGCAACAGCTGGCGCGGGCTGCGCTTGTCGAAACGGCCGTCCAGGCAGCGGGCCAGGGCATAGCCGACCACCACGCCAGGCGCCAGCTTGAGCGTGCTGTGCAGGTCGTCCAGCGGCATGCGTCCCTGGTACAGCAGGAACAGTACCGAGACCGGGGTGGTCAGCAAGAAGAAGGCGGCCAGTTCATCGCGCGCGCTGATGCGGCCGCAGGTCTGGTAGACCAGGGCCATGGGCGGGCCGCCGACCGAGGTGGCGGTGCCCATCAGCCCCGAGCAGAAACCGGCGATGGCCAGGTTGCGCGGGTTACAGCGAACCTCCAGCCAGCGGTAGCTGCTGAGGGTCGCCAGCAGTACGCAGGCACCGAGCAGCAGGCCGAGCCAGGCGCCGGGCAGTACGCCGAGCAACAGGCCGCCGCACCAGGCGCCGGGCAGCCGCGCCAGAATGGCCGGCAAGGGCCGACGCCAGGCCAGTGCCTGGCGGTTGCCGAGGAGCATGCAGCTGGCCAGGAGAAAACCCAGCAACAACACCGGGCCGGGCACGTAACCGGGTTCCAGTAGATACAGCAGTGGTGCCGCCAGCAGGCCGAAGCCGATGCCCAGCAGCCCCTGCACCAGGCTGCCGCCCAGGACGATCAGTAGCGCCAGGCATTCGCTGCCGCTGTAGTCCATCAATGCCTGCCCGCCGCGGCTGCATTAACGCCCACCGGCGCCGCTGCGCGACTGCTCGGAATTTTCCACCAGCACCGCTTCGGCCAACTGGTTGAGCTGTTGCCACAGCTCGATGGAGATATCCATGCCGCCTTCCAGGGCGCCCTGGCCGGCGCGGGCGAATTGCTCCGGACTGACCTGGCGATAGCCGCTGCGCTGGCCTGCGCTGCCGTGCAACTGCCCCTGCAGGTCGATCCGCGTGCTGAACAGCAGGGTCAGGGTCTGGGTATCGGCCGTGGCGGGATCGGCCAGCAGGGCCTCGCTGTAGCTGGGGTAGCGGGCTCCGGCGGCGATGCTGGCGACATGCTCGCTGACCGGCTGCTTACCGTTCTGCCAGTAGGCCAGCACGCTGCTACCGCAACGGGCGCTGTCGACCAGCAGCTTGAGGATGAACTTGCGGTTGTGGCAGTTGCGCACCTTGACGTTGACGCAGCCCTGCTCCAGCACCTTGGTCTGGGCCAGCTCGACGATGCTCGGCAAGCAGTTCAGGCCGCTGCGGCCATGACAGTCGAACAGCAGCGCCTGGCTCTCCTCGGCAAGCAGCTGCAGGGACGGGCGCTGGCTGTCGGCGACATAGGGCAAGGCGCGCTGCAGCTCGCCGAAGCCCTGTTCGCCATGCACCTGCAACCACTTGACCAGGGCGGCGGCGTCCTCGTAGTAACCGACCGGATAGCCCATGCCCTCAAATACCCGCTTGAGCAGGGCGGTCAGTTCATTCGATGAAATCAGCATCAGCATTTCTCCTGAGACGGGGCCAACGGCAGGAACCAGTCGTCGTCGAACGGCTGGCCGATGTCCTCCAGCAGCGGCGCACCCTGGAACATGGTGTTGCGCACCCACAGGCGCGAGCGCGGATCGAACTTGCTCACCCCGAAGAAGGCCAGTTTGCAGCGCAGCAGGTGCATCGGCAGCACGTCGCGATCGAGCAGGTTGGCCTGGATCTCGCCGTAATGGGTCTTGGCCATGCTCTGCATGCGCCGCACGATGCCGCGCTGTTCGGGGTGGCGCAGGAGGAAGCTGGCGGTACACTGCGCGGGCTGCTCGGCCAGGTAGGCGCACAGCTGGCGATGACACTGCTGCGCCAGGTAGCCAATGCCCAGCGGCATCTGCTTGTCACGGCCGCTCTCCAGGCTGCAGTTGCCCAGACGCGGCTCCTGCTTCTCCTCGGAGCGGTACCAGAAGGTTTCGCTGGCGCCGTCGGCCGTGAAGTCGATGGCCAGGGCCCAGGCGTAGTGCCGCTCGATCAGCGCTTGCAGTTCGGCGGCCGGCATCTCGGGTTGCAACTCGAGGGATTCGACCAGGGAAAAGCTGTCTTCCAGGCTGTCGACCAGCTCCGGGTAAAGCTCCAGGAGGATGCAGTTGAGCAGCTCCTGCCCCTGCAGGCTGAGCCGCTGCTCAGCCCAGGTCGACAACTGCTCCCAGCTGCGCAGCGGGTGACTGGCGAGCCAGTCCTGTAGCGCGGCGAAGTCTTCCAGCACCTGGCGGTTGTTGCCGGTCTGCCAGTCGTCCTCGGTGACGGTCTGCTGGATATGTGCGATGCCGCGCACGACCAGCGCCTGCAGGCGGGCCAGGCGCTCGGCGGTGACCTGACCAAGGCCGCGCACGCGCGCCAGGGCCAGCTCACGCATCTCGATCCAGCGACTGATCAGCTGCGGGTGATTGATCAGGTAGGGCGCCATGCCCAGGCCGGTGGAGTTGCCGATACCGAAGTAGCGTTTGAGCGCCGGCTGCATCGGCACAGCGGTGTCCGGCGCGCGCTGACGGGCGATGTGCTCGGCCTGCTGCAGGCTGAAGTTGCGCAGCATGAAGCAGTTGAACATCTCGGCGGCGAAGGGTCGGGCGAAGTCCGGGTGCTTGCTGCTGACCTTCTCCCAGTCGGCCATGCCCAGCTTGCCGCTGCCGTACACCGCGGTGGTGCGATAGAGGTAGCCGACCTTGGCGATCTGCTTCACCTCGGGTTGCTGGCCGGCGCTCAGCGCCGCCACCACGCTGTCGAAATTGCGCACGCTGCGGTTGGCCCGCGACAACACCATCACCCGTGAGTCCAGGCGGCCGGCTTCCTGCAGCGGCACGTTAAGGCGCAGGTACTCAACGTAGGCGTCGTCCACCTCGCCCTCGCACAACGCCATGGTCAGATCCCACTCGCTGGCGATCACCCGGTCGTTGCGCTTGTCCGGGTCAAGGTACTGAGAAAACAGCACGAAGCTGAACAGGTCGCCACTGGTCTGCACGCGGTAGACCACCGTGCCGTAACCCTCGGCATCCAGCTCGAAACGCCGCGCCTCGATCTGCCAGCCCTCGCGCATGATCTTGCGCACCAGGCTGCGCATGAAACTCAGACGGCTCTGATGCAGGCTGCCGAGGCGCTCCAGGTCCATGACCACATGGGCCGGACGCAGACGGATCGCCTGGGCCACGGGCTTGGCAGAGTCGACGCTTGAAGGAATGCTCATACAGGTGCCCTCGACTGGCGCAAGCCGTACCCGGCACTGGGCCTACTGAGGGCCAAGCGGGACACGGCGAGTTGTTGTTATCTGCCGTCGATGGTGGTGCAAGGGCTGGCGCAGGGCAATTCAGATCGCCCTATCAGCCGATAAGGGAAACTTATCTAAAGTGCCGTAGCGATCAGATTAAAGCGCATTCAGACCTGCTCCGGATCCAGCTCGTTGTCACGCAGGATGAAGTCGAACAGCGCTTGGGCCGCCACCGGCAGCGAACGATTGGCCAGGCAGACGATGCCGATATCGCGTACCACCAGGGGCTCGCTCAGCGGAATGAAGCGCAGCTGGCTGTGCTCCAGCGGAAAGGCGAAGCGTGGCAGGGTGGTGATGCCCATGCCGGCCTCGAGCATGGCCAGCAGGGAAATCATGTTGGACATATAGAACTGCGCGTCGACCACCAGCTCTTCGGCGGCGGTGTCCGCCAGCAGGCGTGAGGTGCCGTTAGCGATCAGCCGCTCGCCGCGCAGTTGCTGCCAGCTCAACTCGACTTCATCAGCCAGCCGATGGTCGTTGCGACAGACCACGCCGATGCTGTCCTCCCAGATCGGGATGAAGCGGATGTCGCTCTCCGCCTCCCACAGGCTGGCGATGCCGAAGTCGACCTGCTGGTTCTCGACCATCGCCAGCACCACCTCGGAACTGTCGTCGAACAGGCTGACGTGCAGGTCGGTGGCATCACCGATGAAGCGGGTGAGGATGTCCGGCAGCAGGCGGCTGGCGATCGACGGCACCGAGGCGATGCGCAAATGCCCGGATTTGTGCTGGGCGATCAGGCTCATGTCCTTGATCACCCGGTCATGGTGGGCGATCAATTCCTTGGCGTAGGCCATGAACTGCACGCCGAAGGGGGTCAGTTCCGGCCTGGCTGCGCGGGCGTTGCGCTTCTCGAACAGGGCCTGGCCGAGCTTGCCCTCCAGGTCGCGGATCGACAGGGAAATCGCCGGCTGGGTGCGGTGCGCCTTTTCCGCTGCGGCATGAAAGCCTTGCAGCTCGTGCACCCAGACGAAGTGCCGCAGCTGGACGATCTTGAGGTCGGGAAGCACGGTAAGTTTTCCTTATCAAACAATATTTACAACTGATTTTAGTTTATCGAAAACGGCGCCTACCATTCGCTAACAGTTTGAGAGGAGGTGCATATGTCCGGCGATATCTTTGCTAACTACATCAATGGCGAGTGGCTCACGGGCTCCGCGACTACCCGTAATATCAGCCCCGCGAACATCCAGGATGTGCTGGGCGACTATGCCCAGGCCGACGCCGGGCAAATTGAGCTGGCCCTCGACGCGGCTATCGCCGGTCAACTCGAGTGGCAACGCAGCGGTCTGGAGCAGCGCTACCAGGTGCTGACCGCGATCGGTGACGAACTGATCGCCCGCAAGGCCGAACTGGGCGAGCAACTGGCCCGCGAAGAAGGCAAGACCCTCGCCGAAGGTATGGGCGAAGTCTACCGCTCCGGCCAGTTCTTCCACTACTACGCCGCCGAAGTGCTACGGCAGATGGGCGAGACCGCCGATTCGGTGCGCCCCGGCGTGGAAATCGAAACCCGCCGCGAGCCGGTCGGTGTGGTCGCCATCATCACCCCGTGGAACTTCCCCATGGCCACCGCGGCCTGGAAGATCGCCCCGGCCCTGGCCTTCGGCAACGCCGTGGTGTTCAAGCCCGCCAATGCGGTACCGGCCAGCGCCTGGTCGTTGACCGAGATCATCGCCCGCCAGGGCCTGCCGGCCGGCACCTTCAACCTGCTCATGGGCAGCGGCGCCACGGTTGGCGACGCGCTGATCCATTCGACCAAGATCGATGCCCTGAGCTTCACCGGCTCGGTCGAGACCGGACGCAAGGTCGCCAGCGCCACCGCCGCCAATTTCGTCCGCTGCCAGCTGGAAATGGGCAGCAAGAACGCCCTGATCGTGCTGGACGACGCCGATCTGGAGCTGGCCGTGGACTGCGCGCTGAACGGCGCTTTCTTCGGCACCGGGCAGAAGTGCACCGCCTCCTCGCGCTTGATCGTCACCGCCGGCATGCACGACCGCTTCGTCGCCGCCCTGGTCGAGCGCATGGGTCAGCTCAAGGTCGGCTACCCGCTGCGCGAGGGCGTGCAGATCGGCGCGGTGATCGATGGCAAGCAGCTCGAACAGAACCTGCGTTACATCGAGCAGGCCAAGGCCGATGGCGGGGTGCTGGCCTGTGGTGGCGAACGCATCGATGAGGAATACGAGGGCTTCTACATGCGCCCGGCGCTGTTCGTCGACACCCGCAACGACATGCAGATCAACCGCGACGAGGTATTCGGCCCCATCGCCTGCGTGATCAAGGTCGCCGACTACGAGGAGGCCCTGGCCACCCTCAACGACACCGCCTTCGGCCTTACAGCCGGGATCATGACCCAGTCGCTGAAGTACGCCAGCGACTTCAAGCGCCGCGCCAAGACCGGCTGCGTGATGGTCAACCTGCCGACTGCCGGCACCGATTACCACGTGCCGTTCGGCGGCCGCAAGAACTCCAGCTTCGGCCCGCGCGAGCAGGGCACCTACGCTCGCGAGTTCTACACCGTGGTCAAGACCACCTACATCCGTGCCTGAGGGGGTGTGCCATGCATGACGACCTGATCGTGATCGACGGCCTGCAGTACTCCAACTGGGACCGCGAGCTGTTCACCCAGCTGCGCCAGGGCGGAGTCACTGCGGTGCACGTGACCCTGGTGTACCACGAGAATGCCCGCGAAACCCTGAGCCGTCTCGGCGAGTGGAACCGCCGCTTCGAGCAGCACGGCGACCTGATCATGCCGGTGGCGGGCGCCGCCGACATCCGCCGGGCCAAGCAGCAGGGCAAGGTGGGGATCTTTTTCGGCGCGCAGAACTGCTCGCCGATCGAGGATGATATCGCCCTGATCGAAGTGTTCCGCCAGCTCAACCTGCTGATCATGCAGCTGACCTACAACAACCAGAGCCTGCTGGCCACCGGTTGCTACGAGGGCAGCGACAGCGGCATCACCCGCTTCGGCAAGCAGGCGATCGCCGAGATGAACCGGGTCGGCATGCTCATCGACATGTCGCACAGCGCCGAACGCAGCACCCTGGAGGCGATCGAACTGTCGAGCCGACCGATCATCATCTCGCACGCCAACCCGGGTTTCTTCCATCCGGCCAAGCGCAACAAGTCGGAGACGGTGCTGCGCGAGCTGGGCCGTTCCGGTGGCCTGCTCGGTTTCAGCCTGTATCCCTTCCACCTGCACAACGGCTCGGACTGCACTCTTGCGCAGTTCTGCGACATGGTCGCGCGCACCGCCGACCTGATGGGCATCGAGCACATCGGCATCGGCACCGACCTGTGCCAGAACCAGCCGCAGTCGGTGCTGGAGTGGATGCGCAGCGGCCGCTGGTCGAAGCAGGTCGACTACGGCGAAGGCTCGGCGAGCAACGCCGACTGGCCCAAGCCGCTGACCTGGTTCGGCGACAGCCGCGACTTCCCGAACATCACCCAAGGCCTGCTGCAGCGCGGCTTCAGCGTCGAAGACACCGCCAAGGTCATGGGTCTCAACTGGCTCAACACCCTGGAACAGGGCCTCAAGCCCGCCCCGTAACTGCCCTGAACAACCAACAAGTACAAGATTCTTGTCAGGAGGCTGTAATGAATAGCACGCAACCGGCGACCCACCTCGGGAGTCCCGCCATGAACTACAAGAACAAGCTGCTGCATGATGTCGATGTACCGGTGTTCCTCATCAGCGGCGGCTTCATCCTGCTGTTTGCCGCCCTCGCCCTGTGGGACATCGAGTCGATGACACTCTGGGTCAACAGCGCCTTCGCCTGGTCGACCAAGCTGTTTGGCGCCTACTGGCAGGTGCTGTTGCTGCTGACCTTCGTCATCGGCCTGTTCCTCGCCATGGGCCGTACCGGCCGGGTGCGCCTGGGCGCCCTGGCCAAGCCTGAGATGCCCACCTACACCTGGGTGTCGATCATCATGTGCACCCTGCTCGCCGGCGGCGGCGTGTTCTGGGCGGCGGCCGAGCCGATGGCCCACTTCCTCTCGCCACCACCGCTGTACGGCGGCGAGACGGGCACCCCGCAGGCGGCCTACAACGCGCTGGCGCAGAGTTTCATGCACTGGGGCTTCCTCGCCTGGGCGATTCTCGGCAGCCTCAGCGGCATCGTGCTGATGCACCTGCACTATGAACAAGGCCTGCCGCTCAAGCCACGCACCCTGCTCTACCCGCTGTTCGGCGAGCGCGTCATGAGCGGCTGGTTCGGTGCCCTGATCGATGCCTGCTGCGTGCTGGCGGTGGTCGCCGGCACCATCGGGCCGATCGGCTTCCTCGGCCTGCAGGTAAGCTTCGGCCTGGAGAAGTTGTTTGGCATCACTAACGACTACAGCACCCAGCTGGCCATCATCTTCATCCTGGTCGGCATCTACACCCTCTCCGCCGTATCCGGGGTGACCCGCGGGATCAAACTGCTCAGCCAGCTGAACGTGGTGCTGGCGGTGGTGCTGATGCTGTTCATCCTGCTGTTCGGCCCGACCGCGTTCATCTTCGATGCCTACGTGCAGTCCATGGGTATCTATCTGGACAAGTTCATCCCGATGGCCACATTCCGCGCCGACCCGGCCTGGCTGGACTGGTGGACGGTGTTCTTCTGGGGCTGGTTCCTCGGTTATGGCCCGCTGATGGCGATGTTCGTCGCGCGCATCTCCCGTGGCCGCACCATCCGCGAGCTGGTGACCATGATCTCGATAGTCGCGCCGGTGATCACCTGCTTCTGGTTCACCATAGTCGGCGGCAGCGGCCTGGCCTTCGAGCTGAGCAACCCCGGTTCGGTGTCCGAAGCGTTCGCCGGCTTCAACCTGCCCGGCGCGTTGCTGGCGATCACCGCGCAGCTGCCTTTGGGTTACCTGATCTCGGTGCTGTTCCTGATCCTCACCATCATCTTCGTCACCACCACCGGTGACTCGATGACCTACACCATCTCCATGGTGATGACCGGCACCGACCACCCACGCTCGGAGATCCGCGTGTTCTGGGGCGTGATGATGGGCGTGGTGGCGGCCCTGCTGATCTCCATCGGCTCGGGGGGCATCAGCGCCCTGCAATCGTTCATCGTAATCACCGCCGTGCCAGTGTCCCTAGTGCTGCTGCCGGCCCTGTGGAACGCCCCGCAGATCGCCCGGCACATGGCCGACGAGCAAGGCCTCTAATCCCCACCTTTGAGGGAGTGCGGCAGCCGCCTCCCTCTTTTTTATTCCCTAGCAAATAGGAGCACGCCATGAAACAGGCCGTGAAAACCCAGCTGTTCCCATCCAAGGCCCCGCTGGAGTGGGCGGTGATCGGCAACGGCACCCTGTACACCGCGCAGATCCCCATCGACGCCCAGGGCCAGGTGGTGCCCGGCGGCATCGAGGCGCAGACCCGGCAGACCCTGGACAACCTCAAGCACACCCTCGAAGCCGCTGACCTGGACATGGGCGCAGTGACCCAGGTGCTGATCTACGTCACCGACCGCAGCTACCTGGCCACGGTCAACGCGGTCTACGCCGAATACTTCAGCGCGCCTTACCCGAACCGCGCGGCCATGGTCATCGCCGGCCTGGCCCGCGAGGAAATGCTGGTGGAGCTGGTGGTCTACGCCGTCGCCTGATGCGCACTGCCTAACGCGCTCGCTCGGCACAACCGGCTGGCGCGTCGAGTGCCTGGCACTCCCCCCTGTCGCGGCCACCGCACCAACCCAGGGACACCTATTCCTCGCGCACCAGCGCCCAATCGCCACAAGCGAGGATGGCGCCGCGCACAGCAAAAAGCCGCCCAGCGGGGCGGCTTATTGCAATTGGCTTGAGCCTCAATTACCTTCGCGGCGCAGCGCCTGCGGGCTGAAGTCGCGCGGGCTCAGGCGGGCGGGCTCAGGCGGGCGTTGAAGTCGTACATCGGCTCGTTGTTGTCCAGGCCGTCGACGAAGTAGCGGCCACCCTGCAAATCGTAGAGGGTTTCCAGGGTGCTGCCGAACATCGGCACCTCGTAGTAGCTGATCGGGTGACTTTCCTGCAGGCCGACCAGCGCACCGTGCTGGTCGTACAGGTCGACCGCGAGGATCTGCCAGCTGTCCTCGTCGAGGTAGAAGCGCCGCTTGCCATAGGGGTGGCGGAAGCCCTTGCGCAGCTCGGCGTCGACCACCCACACGCGGTGCAGCTCATAGCGCAGCAGCTCGGGGTTGAGCGTGTTGCGCTTGAGGATCCGCTGGTAGGCAATGCCCTGCTGGTGCACCTTGTAGCTGTTGTAGGGCACCAGCATCTCCTGCTTGCCGAGCAGCTGCCACTCGTAGCGATCCGGCGCACCGTTGTAGGAGTCGACCTGGTCGGCGGTGACCAGGCCGTTGGTGTCCGGGCGCCGGGTGGTCCCGATCTTGTGCAAGCGTCCTGTGGCTGTCGTGCAGCCGGGTCGCGCTGCCGGGGGCAGCGCTTGAAGCTGTTTTGCGGCTAGTTCTCGCGCTGGAATTTCAGGTCCCACACGCCATGGCCCAGGCGCTCGCCGCGGCGCTCGAACTTGGTGGTTGGCCGCTCCGGCGGGCGCTCCACGCAACGGCCGTCGGCCGCCAGGTTGCGGTAACCGGGCGCCACGTTCATCACTTCCAGCATGTATTCGGCGTAGGCTTCCCAGTCGGTGGCCATGTGCAGCACACCACCGAGCTTGAGCTTTTGCCGCACCAGCTCGGCGAACGCCGGCTGGACGATCCGGCGCTTGTGATGCCGCGACTTGTGCCAGGGATCGGGAAAGAACAGCAGCAGGCGGTCGAGGCTGGCGTCGGCCACGCAGTTGCGCAGCACTTCCATGGCATCGCAGCTGTAGACCCGCACATTGCCGAGGTTCTGGGTCATCAGGCCGTTGAGCAAGGCGCCGACACCCGGCGAATGCACCTCAACGCCGATAAAGTCCTGCTCGGGTGCCGCCGCCGCCATTTCCAGCAGGGACTGGCCCATGCCAAAACCGATTTCCAGGGTACGCGGGGCACTGCGGCCGAATACTGCATCGAAATCCGCGGCGCCTGCATCCAGCTGCAAACCAAATTTGGCCCAGCCTTGATCGAGGCCGCGCTGCTGGCCTTCGGTCATGCGCCCGGCACGCATCACGAAACTCTTGATGGCGCGATGCTTGGAGGTGTCTTCAGCCGGCTCAGGCTGTTGCTGCAAATCAGTCATGCTGTGCTCGTAACTTGTTACTTAATAAGGCCGTCCAGCGGCGAAGAGGCGCTGGCATAGAGTTTCTTCGGCATGCGTCCGGCCAGGTAGGCCAGGCGACCGGCTTCGATCGCGTATTTCATGGCCTCGGCCATCATCACCGGGTTCTGCGCATGGGCGATGGCGCTGTTCATCAGCACCGCCTCGCAGCCCAGCTCCATGGCGATGGTGGCATCGGACGCAGTGCCGACACCGGCATCGACCAGCACCGGCACGGTGGCTTCCTCGAGGATGATGCGCAGGTTGTAGGGGTTGCAGATGCCGAGGCCCGTGCCGATCAGGCCGGCCAACGGCATCACCGCGATGCAGCCCATCTCGGCCAGCCGGCGGGCGATGATCGGGTCGTCGCTGGTGTAGACCATGACATCGAAACCGTCCTTGACCAGCACTTCGGCGGCCTTGAGGGTTTCGATCACGTTGGGGAACAGGGTCTTCTGGTCGGCCAGCACTTCCAGCTTGACCAGCTTGTGGCCGTCGAGCAGCTCACGGGCCAGGCGACAGGTGCGCACGGCCTCGTCGGCGTCGTAGCAGCCGGCGGTATTGGGCAAGATGGTGTAGCGCGACGGCGGGATCACGTCGAGCAGGTTCGGCTCACCCGGACTCTGGCCGATATTGGTGCGGCGCACGGCGACCGTGACGATCTCCGCTCCCGAGGCTTCGATGGCCGCACGGGTCTGGTCGAGATCCTTGTACTTGCCGGTGCCGACCAACAGACGCGACTGATAGGTACGGCCGGCCAGGGTAAAGGGCTTGTCGCTACGAACTTGGCTCATTGCAAACTCCAGGGCAGATTAACCACCACCAATCGCGTGCACCACCTCGACCCGGTCACCGTCGCGGAGCGCGGTGGCGGCATGCTGGCTGCGCGGCACTATATCCAGGTTGAGCTCGACCGCTACCCGGCGTTCAGTCAGATCCAGACGGCCGATCAGGTCGGCAACGGTGGCGCCATCGGCCAGCTCGAATGATTCACCGTTCAACTGAATACGCATAGCAGGGCTGTCACAACGTGGGAAGGGGCGGGCATTCTAGCCCGATCACGGACGATGACCAAGGCCAAAGGATACTATCCGCCCGGCATTCTGACGTGCAGGTCAGGTTAGGCGGCACTGGGCAACGCCATGTGCCACGCCAGCCGCCATCATCAGCGGCCGGGTAAGCGCCAGGCCCTCAGGCCGAGGCACAGCCAGCCGGCCAGAAAGGCCAGGCCGCCGAACGGGGTGATGATGCCGAGCCCGCCGATGCCACTGAGGGTCAGTAGATACAGACTACCGGAAAACAACAGAATGCCCAGGGCGAAACAGCCACCGGCCAGATTCACCAGGCGGCCCGGCGCCTGCAGCGCCAGCAGGGCGACGCCGAACAGCGCCAGGGCGTGAATCAACTGGTAGTGGCTGCCGGTCTGGAACACCGCCAGGTGCTCCGGGCTGAGCCGACTTTTCAAGCCATGGGCGGCAAAGGCCCCGAGGGCCACACCGGTGAAACCGGTCAAGGCGGACAGCAACAACCATAGACGCGCCATGCATCACTCCAGACAAGGGAACTGCGGCCGCTATAATGGCCGGCAAACTCAGCCTGGCCAAGCCCGCATGTTTCGCTCCATCCGCCGCCTCATGTTCAAACTGCTGCTCTGCCTGATGGCCGGCTCGGCTCTGCTGGTACTGGTCCTGCGCTGGGTGCCGCCACCCGGCACGGCCCTGATGGTCGAGCGCAAGATCGAATCCTGGGTCGACGGCAAGCCCATCGACCTGCAGCGCAGCTGGCGCCCCTGGAGCGAGCTGCCGGACGACCTGAAGATCGCGGTGATCGCCGGCGAAGACCAGAAATTCGCCGAGCACTGGGGCTTCGATGTCGCGGCAATCCGCGCGGCGCTGGCGCACAATCAGCAAGGCGGCTCGTTGCGCGGCGCCAGCACGCTGAGCCAGCAGGTGGCGAAGAATCTGTTTCTCTGGTCCGGCCGCAGCTGGCTGCGCAAGGGCATCGAACTCTGGTTTACCGGTCTTATCGAGCTGCTCTGGCCGAAACAGCGAATCCTCGAGGTGTACCTCAACAGCGCCGAGTGGGGCAACGGCGTATTCGGCGCCGAAGCCGCGGCGCGCCATCACTTCAATACCGGCGCGCCCTACCTGTCGACCCGGCAGGCCAGCCAACTGGCCGCCGTACTGCCGAACCCGCGAAGCTGGAGCGCCAGTCGGCCGAACGCACACGTCAGCCGCCGCGCGGCCTGGATCCGCCAGCAGATGCGTCAACTCGGCGGCAGCCACTACCTCAACCGCTTGCAAGCGGCGCGTCCGGACTGGTGGCCGCACTGGCTGAAAGCCTGAAACCCCGCGCAAACGCCGCCCCGTAGCCCGGATACAATCCGGGACGAATACCAAGCCCCCGGATTACATCCGGGCTACAGATTGCGCTGACGCAGCGCGGCGCGTGGCACCACCTGCAACAACAGCAGCTGCTCGTCTGCGGTGTGCACGGTCAGCCCCGCCTCGGGATAGACCCAGGCCTGGCCTTCGTCCAACTCCAGGCGCAGGCGCGGCTGGCCGAGACTGCTGAGCAAACGCTCGGCAGCCACGGCCTGCTGCGGATTGAGGGTCAGGCCGACGATGGCATGGCTGCCCAGTTCGGCCAGCAGCTGCCTGCCGAGCGGCTGCGCGTCGTCGCGCTCACCCAAACCGGCCGCGGCCATCAGGCTGGCGCGCTCGGCCTCGTCCAGCTCGAGCTCGGCCTCCAGCGCCCAAGGCTCGCCACTCGCCTGCCAGTCCGCGCGGTAGAGCAAGCGCGCCCCGTCCAGACGCGGCTGCAGCCAGAGTTCGCCCTGCACCTGAGCGCGCAACATGGCCAGGCTCAGGCGGTTATCGGCCAGGGGCACGAGCACCGCGGCCTGCCACTCGGCCAGCCAGGGCAGCGGCGCCGGCGCAGGTTGCGGGCGCTTCAGCCAGGCGCCCCAGGCGAAGAACAGCAGGGCGACGGCAACGAAAATCAGGCCATGCTGCAGGCGCAGGGGCGGCAGGTTCAAAAGCATTCTCCAGACAGAAAAAAGCCGCACCTGGGTGCGGCTTGTTCGGGTAGGACATCGACTACGCGGCGATCGAGCCCTTGAGCTTGTTCATCGCGCTTTTCTCCAGCTGGCGAATGCGCTCGGCGGAGACGTTGTACTTGGCAGCCAGTTCGTGCAGCGTGGCTTTCTCCTCGGCCAGCCAGCGCTGGTAGAGGATGTCGCGACTGCGTTCGTCGAGTCCGTCCAGGGCCTCATGCAGGTTGGCGGTGGAGCTGTCGCTCCAGTCCGAGGCCTCGAGCTGACGCGCCGGGTCGTAGCGGTGGTCTTCCAGGTACTGGGCGGGCGAGTGAAAGGCGCTTTCGTCATCGGCTTCGGTAGCCGGGTCGAAGGCCATATCGTGGCCGGTCAGACGGCTTTCCATCTCGCGCACTTCGCGCGGCTCGACACCCAGGCTTTCCGCCACGGCATGCACTTCCTCGTTGTTCAGCCAGGCCAGACGCTTCTTCTGGCTGCGCAGGTTGAAGAACAGTTTGCGCTGCGCCTTGGTGGTAGCGACCTTGACGATGCGCCAGTTGCGCAGGATGAACTCGTGGATCTCGGCACGGATCCAGTGCACGGCGAACGACACCAGGCGCACACCCATTTCCGGGTTGAAACGCTTGACCGCCTTCATCAGGCCGACGTTGCCTTCCTGGATCAGGTCGGCCTGGGGCAGGCCATAACCGGAATAGCTGCGCGCGATATGCACGACAAAGCGCAGATGGGCGAGCACCATTTGCCGAGCGGCTTCGAGGTC
>JAUYKV010000004.1 GCA_030699825.1 Pseudomonas sp.
CGCTATCCTGGTTTGCTCCGCTGCCGACGGCCCGATGCCGCAGACTCGCGAGCACATCCTGCTGTCCCGTCAGGTTGGCGTTCCTTACATCGTTGTCTTCCTGAACAAGGCTGACATGGTGGATGACGCTGAGTTGCTGGAGTTGGTCGAGATGGAAGTGCGTGACCTGTTGTCGGCTTACGACTTCCCGGGTGACGACACTCCGATCGTGATCGGCTCTGCGTTGATGGCGCTGAATGGCCAGGATGATAATGAAATGGGTGTCACTGCTGTGCGCAAGCTGGTAGAGACCCTGGACAGTTACATTCCCGAGCCTGTGCGTGCGATCGACAGGCCGTTCCTGATGCCGATCGAAGATGTGTTCTCGATCTCCGGGCGCGGCACTGTGGTGACTGGTCGTATCGAGCGCGGCATCATCAAGATTCAGGAAGAGGTGGAGATTGTTGGTATTCGTAATACCACCAAGACCATCTGTACCGGCGTTGAGATGTTCCGCAAGCTTCTCGATGAGGGGCGTGCCGGCGAGAACTGCGGTATTTTGCTGCGCGGGACCAAGCGTGATGATGTGGAGCGTGGTCAGGTTCTGGCCAAGCCAGGCACCATCAAGCCGCACACCAGGTTCGAGGGTGAGGTGTACGTGCTGTCCAAGGAGGAAGGTGGTCGTCATACGCCGTTCTTCAAGGGATATCGTCCGCAGTTCTATTTTCGCACTACCGATGTAACCGGTAACTGTGAGCTTCCGGAAGGCGTTGAAATGGTAATGCCTGGCGATAACGTCAAGATGATTGTTACCCTGATCGCTCCGATTGCCATGGAAGATGGCTTGCGCTTCGCAATTCGCGAGGGCGGTCGTACCGTTGGTGCAGGTGTGGTAGCCAAGATCATCGAGTAATCGGTTGATCTGTCCCCGTCAGGCCGGCATAATGGTCGGCCTGATTTTAGTTTTAGGTCAGTAGCTCAATTGGCAGAGCGGCGGTCTCCAAAACCGCAGGTTGGGGGTTCGATTCCCTCCTGACCTGCCATTTTCTAACGAATTTGGCGTGTCTTCACACAGGATCCTCGTAAATGACTGTTAAGGCTGAAGCCAAAGATTCGCGCTTTGATCTGCTGAAGTGGGTTGTAGTCTCCGCTTTGGTGGTGGTGGGTGTGGTTGGTAATCAGTACTTTTCTGCTGAGCCGATCCTTTATCGTGTGCTGGCTTTGCTTGTGCTCGCCATCGTTGCAGGTGTTGTCGCGCTGCAGACGACCAGAGGGCAGGCTTTTTTCGAGCTGGCAAAAGAAGCGCGCATTGAAATTCGTAAGGTCGTTTGGCCAACCCGCCAGGAAACTACGCAGACCACGTTGATTGTCGTGGCTGTTGTTCTGGTTATGGCGCTGCTGTTGTGGGGTTTAGATGCTCTGCTCGGTTGGCTTGTTTCGTTTGTAGTCGGTTAAAGGTGTCCCGTGGCTAAGCGTTGGTACGTTGTGCATGCTTACTCGGGTTACGAGAAGCATGTGATGCGCTCGTTGATCGAGCGCGTAAAGCTCGCCGGTATGGAAGATGGTTTCGGCGAGATTCTGGTTCCCACTGAAGAAGTCGTGGAAATGCGCAATGGCCAGAAGCGCAAAAGCGAGCGCAAGTTTTTTCCTGGCTATGTGCTGGTGCAGATGGACATGAACGAAGGCACTTGGCACTTGGTCAAGGATACGCCTCGGGTCATGGGCTTCATCGGTGGCACTGCCGATAAGCCGGCAGCTATTACCGACAAGGAGGCCGAGGCCATCCTGCGCCGGGTCGCTGATAGTGGTGATAAACCCAAGCCGAAGACCCTGTTCGAGCCGGGTGAGATGGTTCGCGTTGTTGACGGGCCGTTCGCTGACTTTAGCGGCGTAGTCGAAGAAGTTAATTATGAAAAAAGCCGCATCCAGGTGGCAGTGACTATTTTCGGTCGCTCTACCCCGGTCGAGCTGGAGTTCAGTCAGGTCGAAAAGGCATAACTGACACAAGCATCCCCTACCCCCGCAGTCGCAAGCTGCGGGGTTTTGTCGTCACTGGGATAAATGCGTAAATCATCGGGGAGCCGTTAAGGCGCTAGAACCCGTAATTGGAGTAGCTCATGGCTAAGAAAATAACGGCTTATATCAAGCTGCAAGTAAAGGCTGCACAGGCTAACCCGAGCCCGCCAGTAGGTCCGGCATTGGGTCAGCATGGCGTGAACATCATGGAATTCTGCAAGGCATTCAATGCCAGGACCCAGGGTATGGAACCCGGTCTGCCGACTCCAGTGATCATCACTGTATACAGCGACCGCAGCTTTACCTTCGAAACCAAAAGCACCCCGGCTTCGGTTCTGCTGAAGAAGGCTGCCGGCTTGACCAGTGGTTCGGCTCGCCCGAACACCGTCAAGGTTGGCACCGTGACTCGTGCTCAGCTGGAAGAGATCGCCAAGACCAAACAGGCTGATCTGACTTCCGCTGATATGGATGCGGCCGTGCGAACTATCGCCGGTTCTGCCCGTAGCATGGGCCTCAACGTGGAGGGTGTGTAATGGCTAAGTTGACCAAGCGTCAAAAGGCAATCGCCGAGAAAATCGAAGCTGGTAAGGCTTACAACTTCGTCGAAGCTGCTGCACTGTTGGCTGAACTGTCCGTAGTCAAGTTCTCCGAGTCCGTTGATGTCGCAGTGAACCTCGGCGTCGACCCGCGTAAATCCGACCAAGTCGTGCGCGGCGCTACCGTGCTGCCGAATGGCTCCGGTAAAAGCGTACGGGTTGCCGTGTTCACCCAGGGCCCGGCTGCTGAAGCCGCTCTGGCTGCCGGCGCCGACCGCGTTGGCATGGATGATCTGGCTGCCGAGATGAAGGGTGGCGATCTGAATTATGACGTGGTCATCGCATCCCCGGATGCCATGCGCGTTGTCGGTCAGTTGGGTCAGCTGCTCGGCCCGCGTGGCCTGATGCCTAACCCGAAAGTCGGTACCGTTACTCCTGACGTTGCCACCGCTGTGCGCAACGCCAAGGCTGGTCAGGTGCGTTTCCGTACCGACAAGAACGGCATCATCCATGGCTCCGTGGGCAAGGTTGGTTTTGACGCCGAGAAGCTGAAGCAAAACGTTGAGGCGCTGATCTCCGATCTCAAACGCCTCAAGCCGTCGACTTCGAAAGGCATCTACGTCAAGCGCGTGACCCTGAGCACCACCATGGGCCCTGGTCTGGTTATCGACCAGGCTTCGCTCGACGCGTAATGAATTTGGCCGGCGCAAGCGATTGCGGCGGTCTGCAAAATTGGGGTCCCTGCCTGGCGGGGGCTATCCAAGACCGTAGGTGGCGCAAGCCTTAAACCTGGCGAGTGATCGCCAGCAGCCTACGCAGATGGTGCTCCCGATTCTTACCGAATCAGACACCAAAACGCCGTCCAGCCTCGGTTGGGCGAAACGGTAACATCCAGGAGTAAACCCGTGGCAATTAAACTCGAAGACAAAAAGGCCATCGTCGCTGAAGTCAACGAGGCTGCCAAAGCTGCCCTGTCCGCTGTCGTGGCTGATGCCCGTGGCGTGACCGTAGCTGCAATGACCGGACTCCGTAAAGAGGCCCGCGCATCTGGTGTGTACGTGAAAGTCGTGCGTAACACCCTGCTGCGCCGCGCCGTTGAGGGCACTCAGTTCGACGTGCTCAACGACGTGTTTAAAGGCCCGACCCTGATTGCGTTTTCCAATGAACATCCGGGCGCTGCTGCCCGTATTTTCAAGGATTTTGCCAAGGGTCAGAGCAAGTTCGAGATCAAGGCAGCTGCGTTCGAGGGTCAGTTCCTCGCAGCCAATCAGATCGACGTACTGGCAACTCTGCCGACTTACAACGAAGCGATTTCTCAGCTGATGAGCGTGATGCAAGGCGCTACCAGCAAGTTCGTGCGTACTTTGGCGGCTGTTCGCGACCAGAAAGAAGCTGCAGCGGCCTAAGGCTGGCTGCGTCGTCTTTCAATCTTATTTGTTTAATTAGATGGCCGCGAAGGCTGTCCCCCAATACAGGAATTTAGAGTCATGGCTCTGACCAACGAAGACATCATCAACGCCGTTTCCGACATGTCCGTGATGCAGGTTGTTGAACTGATCAAGGCAATGGAAGAGAAGTTCGGTGTGACTGCCGCTGCTGCTGCTGGCCCGGCTGCTGCCGTTGCCGCTGTAGCTGAAGAGCAAACCGAGTTCAACGTCGTGCTGCTGGAAGCTGGCGAGAAGAAAGTAAACGTGATCAAGGCTGTTCGCGAACTGACCGGCCTGGGTCTGAAAGAAGCCAAGGCAGTGGTTGATGGCGCTCCTGGTGTTGTTAAGGAAGGCGTTTCGAAGGACGAAGCTGCAGCCGCAGTCAAGGTCCTGGAAGAAGCTGGCGCCAAAGTCGAGCTCAAGTAAGCGACGACCTTGCGTCGACAGCCTGAGCGACTCGCGTAAGGCTGATGGCTGGTGGCTTTTGCCACCGGCCTTTTTCCGTTGTAGGTCGGCTATTGATTGGTCGGCCTTCACCGGAACAACCCACCCAGTGCGGTGGCGCAAACCATAGGGTTTGCAAGAGTTTCTGGCTGCTCCCATCGGAGAGGCCAAATAAGCAGGTGACCAAGCTGGGGAACGCTGATGGCTTACTCATACACTGAGAAAAAACGTATCCGCAAGGACTTTAGCAAGTTGCCGGATGTCATGGATGTGCCTTATCTCCTGGCCATCCAGCTGGATTCGTATCGCGAATTCCTGCAGGCGGGAGCGACCAAGGACCAGTTTCGTGACATCGGCCTGCATGCGGCCTTCAAGTCCGTTTTCCCGATCATCAGCTACTCCGGCAATGCGGCCCTGGAGTACGTTGGTTATCGCTTGGGCGATCCGGCATTTGACGTAAAAGAATGTGTGTTGCGCGGCGTCACATTCGCCGTGCCGCTGCGGGTAAAAGTGCGTCTGATCATTTTCGACAAAGAATCGTCGAACAAAGCGATCAAGGACATTAAAGAGCAAGAAGTGTACATGGGGGAAATTCCCCTGATGACCGAGAACGGTACCTTCGTCATCAACGGTACCGAGCGCGTCATCGTCTCCCAGTTGCATCGCTCCCCGGGCGTATTCTTCGATCATGACCGTGGCAAGACGCACAGCTCGGGCAAGCTGCTGTACTCCGCGCGGATCATTCCTTACCGCGGCTCCTGGCTGGACTTCGAGTTCGACCCGAAGGACGCCGTGTTCGTGCGTATCGACCGCCGCCGCAAGTTGCCGGCTTCGGTGCTGCTGCGCGCCCTGGGTTACAGCACCGAAGAGGTGCTCGACGCCTTCTATGCGACCAACGTATTCCATGTGAAGGGCGAAAGCCTCAACCTGGAACTGGTGCCGCATCGCTTGCGTGGTGAAATCGCCGTTCTCGACATCAAGGACGAGAAGGGCAAGGTCATTGTCGAGCAGGGCCGCCGGATTACCGCGCGTCATATCAATCAGTTGGACAAGGCCGGCATCAAAGAGCTGGAAGTGCCGATCGATTACCTGATCGGTCGTACCTCGGCCAAGGCCATCGTGCATCCGGCGACTGGCGAAATCATCGCCGAGTGCAATACCGAGTTGAACGTCGAGATCCTGGCCAAAGTAGTCAAGGCCCAGGTCGTCCGTATCGAAACGCTGTACACCAACGATATCGACTGCGGTCCGTTCATCTCCGATACCCTGAAAATCGACAGCACCACCAATCAGCTGGAAGCGCTGGTCGAAATCTACCGCATGATGCGTCCTGGCGAGCCGCCAACCAAGGATGCCGCCGAGACGCTGTTCAACAACCTGTTCTTCAGCCCTGAGCGTTACGACTTGTCTGCCGTAGGCCGGATGAAGTTCAACCGTCGTATCGGTCGTACCGAAATCGAAGGTTCGGGCGTGTTGTGCAAGGAAGACATCGTTGCGGTCCTCAAGACCCTGGTCGATATCCGTAACGGCAAGGGCATCGTCGACGACATCGATCACCTGGGTAACCGTCGTGTTCGCTGCGTAGGCGAGATGGCCGAGAACCAGTTCCGCGTTGGCCTGGTGCGTGTCGAACGCGCGGTCAAAGAGCGTCTGTCGATGGCCGAAAGCGAAGGCCTGATGCCGCAGGATCTGATCAACGCCAAGCCGGTTGCGGCGGCGGTGAAAGAGTTCTTCGGTTCCAGCCAGCTGTCGCAGTTCATGGACCAGAACAACCCGCTTTCCGAGATTACCCACAAGCGCCGTGTTTCGGCTCTTGGCCCGGGCGGTCTGACTCGTGAGCGTGCCGGTTTCGAAGTCCGTGACGTACACCCGACCCATTACGGCCGTGTGTGCCCGATCGAAACGCCGGAAGGTCCGAACATCGGCCTGATCAACTCCCTGGCGGCCTACGCGCGCACCAATCAGTACGGTTTCCTCGAGAGCCCGTACCGTGTGGTGAACGACACCCTGGTGACCGACGAAATCGTTTTCCTCTCGGCAATCGAAGAGGCCGATCACGTGATCGCCCAGGCTTCGGCCACGATGAACGAGAAGGGTCAGCTGGTTGATGAGTTGGTGGCCGTGCGTCACCTCAACGAATTTACCGTCAAGGCGCCGGAAGACGTCACCCTGATGGACGTTTCGCCGAAGCAGGTGGTTTCGGTTGCAGCGTCGCTGATTCCGTTCCTCGAGCACGACGACGCCAACCGCGCGTTGATGGGTTCGAACATGCAGCGTCAGGCGGTACCGACACTGCGTTGCGACAAGCCGCTGGTAGGCACCGGGATGGAGCGCAACGTAGCGCGCGACTCCGGCGTTTGCGTGGTGGCCCGTCGCGGCGGGGTTATCGACTCGGTCGACGCCAGCCGTATCGTGGTTCGGGTCAACAACGACGAAGTCGAGACCGGTGAAGCCGGTGTCGACATCTATAACCTGACCAAGTACACCCGCTCCAACCAGAACACCTGCATCAACCAGCGTCCGCTGGTGAGCAAGGGTGATCAGGTCGAGCGCAGCGACATCCTGGCCGACGGTCCGTCCACCGACATGGGTGAACTGGCGCTGGGGCAGAACATGCGCGTCGCGTTCATGCCGTGGAACGGTTACAACTTCGAAGACTCCATCCTCCTCTCAGAGCGTGTGGTTCAGGAAGACCGTTTCACCACCATCCACATTCAGGAACTGACCTGTGTGGCGCGTGACACCAAGCTCGGGCCGGAGGAGATCAGCTCCGACATTCCGAACGTCGGTGAGGCTGCGCTGAACAAGCTGGACGAGGCCGGTATCGTTTACGTCGGTGCCGAAGTCGGCGCTGGCGACATCCTGGTCGGCAAGGTCACCCCGAAAGGCGAGACCCAACTGACTCCGGAAGAGAAGCTGTTGCGTGCGATCTTCGGTGAGAAGGCGTCCGATGTTAAGGACACCTCCCTGCGCGTGCCGACCGGTACCAAAGGCACCGTTATCGACGTACAGGTCTTCACCCGCGACGGCGTCGAGCGTGATGCCCGTGCCCTGTCGATCGAGAAGAGCCAGCTCGACGAGATCCGCAAGGACTTGAACGAAGAGTTCCGCATCGTCGAAGGCGCAACCTTCGAGCGTCTGCGTGAAGCCCTGCTCGGCAAGAAGGTCGAAGGCGGCGCGGGCCTGAAGAAAGGCGCAGAGATCACCGACGAAGCGCTCGACGGCCTGGAACATGGCCAGTGGTTCAAGCTGCGCATGGCCGACGACGCGCTGAACGAGCAGTTGGAAAAGGCCCAGGCCTACATCTCCGACCGCCGTCAGTTGCTCGACGACAAGTTCGAAGACAAGAAGCGCAAGCTGCAACAGGGCGATGACCTGGCGCCGGGCGTGCTGAAGATCGTCAAGGTCTACCTGGCGATCCGTCGGCGCATCCAGCCGGGCGACAAGATGGCTGGTCGTCACGGTAACAAGGGTGTGGTCTCGGTGATCATGCCGGTCGAAGACATGCCGCACGACGTCAACGGTACGCCGGTCGATATCGTCCTCAACCCGCTGGGCGTACCTTCGCGGATGAACGTCGGGCAGATCCTCGAAACCCACCTGGGCCTCGCAGCCAAAGGTCTGGGCGAGAAGATCAACCGCATGCTCGAAGAGCAGCGCAAGGTCTCCGAGCTGCGCAAGTTCATGCAGCAGATCTACAACGAGATCGGCGGCCGTCAGGAAAATCTGGATGAACTGAGCGATCAGGAAATCCTCAACCTGGCGAAGAACCTGCGTGGCGGTGTGCCGATGGCCACTCCGGTGTTCGACGGTGCCAAGGAAAGCGAAATCAAGGCCATGCTCAAGCTGGCAGACCTGCCAGAAAGTGGCCAGATGCGCCTGATCGACGGCCGAACTGGTAACCAGTTCGAGCGTCCGACCACCGTTGGTTACATGTACATGCTGAAACTGAACCACCTGGTGGACGACAAGATGCACGCGCGTTCCACGGGTTCCTACAGCCTGGTTACCCAGCAGCCGCTGGGTGGTAAGGCGCAGTTCGGTGGTCAGCGCTTCGGTGAGATGGAGGTCTGGGCACTGGAAGCCTACGGCGCCGCCTACACCCTGCAGGAAATGCTGACCGTGAAGTCGGACGACGTGAACGGCCGTACCAAGATGTACAAAAACATCGTGGACGGTGATCACCGTATGGAGCCGGGCATGCCCGAGTCCTTCAACGTACTGATCAAAGAGATCCGTTCGCTGGGTATCGACATCGATCTGGAAACCGAATAACACGTGACGCGAATCGAGAGCGGGGCACCACAGCCCGCTCTCTGCTCCGCCAGGAGGAAAGGCCTTGAAAGACCTACTGAATTTGCTGAAAAACCAGGGTCAAGTCGAAGAGTTCGATGCCATTCGCATCGGTCTTGCTTCGCCTGAGATGATCCGTTCGTGGTCGTTCGGTGAAGTTAAAAAGCCGGAAACCATCAACTACCGTACGTTCAAACCTGAGCGTGACGGCCTGTTCTGCGCCAAGATCTTTGGCCCGGTAAAGGATTACGAGTGCCTGTGCGGTAAGTACAAGCGCTTGAAGCATCGCGGCGTGATCTGCGAGAAGTGTGGCGTTGAAGTTGCACTGGCCAAGGTTCGTCGTGAGCGCATGGCGCACATCGAACTGGCTTCGCCGGTTGCCCACATCTGGTTCCTCAAGTCGCTGCCGAGTCGTATCGGTTTGCTGATGGACATGACCCTGCGTGATATCGAACGCGTTCTCTACTTCGAGAGCTACGTCGTTATCGATCCGGGCATGACCACCCTTGAAAAAGGCCAGCTGCTCAACGACGAGCAGTACTTCGAAGCCCTCGAAGAGTTCGGTGATGACTTCGACGCCCGCATGGGTGCCGAGGCCGTTCGCGAACTGCTGCACGCGATCGACCTGGAGCACGAGATTGGCCGTCTGCGCGAAGAGATTCCGCAAACCAACTCGGAAACCAAGATCAAGAAGCTGTCCAAGCGTCTGAAGCTGATGGAAGCTTTCCTCGGTTCGGGCAACCTGCCCGAGTGGATGGTGTTGACCGTTCTGCCGGTTCTGCCGCCAGATCTGCGTCCGCTGGTTCCGCTCGACGGTGGCCGCTTCGCGACTTCGGATCTCAACGATCTGTATCGCCGCGTAATCAACCGTAACAACCGTCTCAAGCGCCTGCTCGATCTGTCCGCGCCGGACATCATCGTGCGCAACGAAAAGCGCATGCTTCAGGAAGCGGTCGACGCCCTGCTCGACAACGGCCGTCGCGGTCGCGCCATCACTGGCTCGAACAAGCGTCCGCTGAAATCCTTGGCTGACATGATCAAGGGTAAGCAAGGTCGTTTCCGTCAGAACTTGCTCGGTAAGCGCGTGGACTACTCCGGTCGTTCCGTTATTACCGTGGGCCCGACTCTGCGTCTGCACCAGTGCGGTCTGCCGAAGAAGATGGCTCTCGAGCTGTTCAAGCCGTTCATTTTCGGCAAGCTGGAAATGCGTGGTCTGGCGACCACCATCAAGGCTGCGAAGAAGATGGTCGAGCGCGAGCTGCCAGAGGTGTGGGACGTTCTCGCCGAAGTGATTCGCGAACACCCCGTGCTGCTCAACCGTGCACCCACCCTTCACCGTCTGGGCATCCAGGCGTTTGAACCGGTTCTGATCGAAGGTAAAGCGATTCAGCTGCACCCGCTGGTCTGCGCCGCGTACAACGCCGACTTCGACGGCGACCAGATGGCCGTGCACGTACCGCTGACGCTGGAAGCCCAGCTCGAAGCGCGCGCGCTGATGATGTCGACCAACAACATCCTCTCGCCCGCCAACGGTGAGCCGATCATCGTGCCGTCCCAGGACGTGGTACTGGGTCTGTATTACATGACCCGCGAAGCGATCAACGCCAAGGGCGAAGGCCGCGTATTCGCCGACCTGCAGGAAGTTGACCGGGTATTCCGCGGTGGCGAAGCCTCGCTGCACGCCAAGGTCAAGGTGCGCATCAACGAGGTCATCCGTGACCGCGACGGCACCATCACCAAGAACACCCGCATCGTCGACACCACTGTCGGCCGCGCGTTGCTGTTCCAGATCGTGCCGGATGGCCTGTCCTACGACGTGGTCAACCAGTCGATGAAGAAGAAGGCGATCTCCAAGCTGATCAACCAGTGCTACCGCACCGTTGGCTTGAAGGACACCGTGATCTTCGCCGACCAACTGATGTACACCGGTTTCGCCTATTCGACCATCTCCGGTGTGTCGATCGGTGTGAATGACTTCGTTATCCCGGATGAGAAGGCGCGGATCATCGATGCCGCCACCGAGGAAGTCAAAGAGATCGAATCGCAGTACGCCTCCGGCCTGGTAACCCAGGGTGAGAAGTACAACAAGGTGATCGACCTTTGGTCCAAGGCCAACGACGAAGTGTCCAAGGCGATGATGGCCAACCTCTCGAAAGAGAAGGTCATCGACCGTCATGGCAACGAAGTCGACCAGGAGTCCTTCAACTCCATGTACATGATGGCCGACTCCGGTGCGCGGGGTTCTGCTGCGCAGATCCGCCAGCTCGCCGGTATGCGTGGTCTGATGGCCAAGCCGGACGGCTCGATCATCGAAACGCCGATCACCGCGAACTTCCGCGAAGGTCTGTCGGTTCTGCAGTACTTCATCTCCACGCACGGTGCGCGTAAAGGTCTGGCGGATACCGCGTTGAAGACCGCGAACTCCGGTTACCTGACCCGTCGCCTGGTCGACGTGGCGCAGGATCTGGTGGTAACCGCAATCGATTGCGGCACCGAGCATGGCCTGCTGATGACACCGCACATCGAAGGCGGTGACGTGGTCGAGCCGCTGGGTGAGCGCGTACTGGGTCGGGTAATCGCCCGTGACGTGTTCAAGCCGGGTACTGACGAAATCATCGTGCCGGCTGGCACCCTGGTTGACGAGCAGTGGGTTGAATTCATCGAGCTGAACAGCATCGACGAAGTGATCGTGCGTTCGCCGATAAGCTGTGAAACCCGCTACGGCATCTGCGCCAAGTGCTACGGTCGCGACCTGGCTCGTGGTCACCAGATCAACATCGGTGAAGCAGTCGGCGTTATCGCTGCTCAGTCGATCGGTGAGCCGGGTACCCAGCTGACCATGCGTACGTTCCACATCGGTGGTGCGGCAAGCCGGACTTCCGCTGCTGACAGCGTCCAGGTGAAGAATGGCGGTGCGATTCGTCTGCACAACCTCAAGCACGTCGAGCGTCTGGACGGCAACCTGGTTGCGGTTTCCCGCTCCGGCGAGCTGGCGATTGCCGACGAGTTCGGTCGTGAGCGCGAGCGCTACAAGCTGCCTTACGGTGCCGTTATCTCCGTGAAGGAAGGTGACAAGGTCGACGCTGGCGCCATCGTCGCCAAGTGGGATCCGCACACCCACCCGATCGTGACCGAAATGAAAGGTACCGTGACCTACGTGGGCATGGAAGAAGGCATCACCATCAAGCGCCAGACCGACGAATTGACCGGTCTGACCAACATCGAAGTGCTGGATCCGAAGGATCGCCCGGCCGCCGGCAAGGACATTCGTCCGGCCGTGAAGATGGTCGGTGTCGATGGCAAGGATCTGCTGCTGCCGGGTACCGACGTACCGGCCCAGTACTTCCTGCCGGCCAACGCTTTCGTCGGTGTGGCCAACGGTGCTCAGGTGGGTGTGGGTGACGTTATCGCTCGTATCCCGCAGGAAACCTCGAAGACCCGTGACATCACCGGTGGTCTGCCGCGCGTGGCCGACCTGTTCGAAGCGCGTCGCCCGAAAGAAGCCTCGATTCTGGCTGAAATCAGCGGCACCATCGCCTTCGGCAAAGAGACCAAGGGCAAGCGCCGCCTGGTCATTACCCCGAACGATGGCAGCGATCCGTACGAAGAGCTGATTCCGAAGTGGCGTCACCTGAACGTGTTCGAAGGTGAGCAGGTCAACAAGGGTGAGGTTATCTCCGACGGTCCGAGCGATCCGCACGATATCTTGCGTCTGCTGGGTGTCAGCGCCCTGGCCAAGTACATCGTCAACGAGATTCAGGACGTGTACCGTCTGCAGGGTGTGAAGATCAACGACAAGCACATCGAGACCATCCTGCGCCAGATGCTGCGCAAGGTCGAAGTGGCCGAGTCGGGCGATTCCACCTTCATCAAGGGCGATCAGATGGAGCTGACTGCGGTCTTGGGCGAGAACGAGCGTCTGGCAGCAGACGACAAGTTCGTGGCCAAGTACACCCGCGTGCTGCTGGGTATCACCAAGGCGTCGTTGTCGACCGAGTCGTTCATTTCGGCTGCCTCGTTCCAGGAGACAACCCGGGTGCTCACCGAAGCAGCTGTTACCGGCAAGCGCGATTTCCTCCGCGGCCTGAAAGAGAACGTGGTGGTGGGGCGTCTGATCCCTGCGGGTACCGGTCTGGCCTATCACGCCGAGCGTAAGCGCAAGCGTGAAGCCGACAAACCGCTACGTGTCAGCGCCAGTGAAGTGGAAGCTGCACTGACCGAAGCGTTGAACTCCAGCGGTAATTGAGTGAGCAGCCCTGCTGCCTTGGTAGTGGGGTTGTAGCTTGACGGGGCGTGTGAGTCTCATTAGACTCATGCACCCCTAAATTTGGCAGGGCACGTGCCCTGCCAAATTGCTTTTGTTGAAAATAAATAGCGTCGAAAGACAACAGTGGAGCTAGTAGATGGCAACTATCAACCAGCTGGTACGTCAGCCGCGTAAGCGTATCGTCGAGAAATCCGACGTGCCTGCGCTGCAGAATTGCCCGCAACGTCGTGGCGTATGCACTCGCGTGTATACCACTACGCCGAAAAAACCGAACTCGGCACTGCGTAAAGTCTGCCGGGTGCGCCTGACCAACGGTTTCGAGGTTTCCTCGTACATCGGCGGTGAAGGCCACAACCTGCAAGAGCACAGCGTGGTGCTGATCCGTGGCGGTCGTGTAAAAGACTTGCCAGGCGTGCGCTACCACACCGTGCGCGGCTCCTTGGATACTTCCGGCGTCAAGGGTCGTAACCAGGGTCGTTCGAAGTACGGTACTAAGCGTCCTAAGTAATAGGCGTCCGAAGTACTCGGTGCTTGAACTGAATTGCAGTTTTCTATTTTTCTGAGTCGATAAGAGTAAGGTCGGGCGCCATCTTTGTGAGGCAGTCCCGAGCTAACCTGAAGACCGTTTGAGGGCTTATCAAATGCCAAGACGTCGTGTAGCAGCCAAGCGCGAAGTGCTTGACGATCCAAAATACGGTAGCCAAATCCTGGCCAAGTTCATGAACCACGTGATGGAGAGCGGTAAGAAAGCCGTTGCCGAGCGTATCGTTTATGGCGCCCTGGACAAGGTTAAAGAGCGTAAGAACAGCGATCCCCTGGAAATCTTCGAGAAAGCTCTCGACGCCATCGCTCCGCTGGTCGAAGTGAAGTCGCGCCGTGTAGGCGGTGCTACTTACCAGGTTCCGGTCGAAGTTCGTCCGTCCCGTCGTAATGCTCTTGCCATGCGTTGGCTGGTAGATTTCGCCCGCAAGCGCGGCGAGAAGTCCATGGCTCTGCGCTTGGCTGGCGAGCTGATGGATGCCGCTGAAGGCAAGGGTGCGGCAGTTAAGAAGCGTGAAGACGTGCACCGCATGGCTGAAGCCAACAAGGCCTTCTCGCACTACCGCTTCTAATTATCGCGCTTCTAAATTTGCGAGGGCTTTATGGCTCGTATTACACCGATTAACCGTTACCGTAACATCGGTATCGTGGCTCACGTGGACGCGGGTAAAACCACGACCACTGAGCGTGTGCTTTTCTATACTGGCAAAAGCCACAAGATGGGCGAAGTGCATGACGGCGCCGCGACCACTGACTGGATGGTGCAGGAGCAGGAGCGTGGTATTACCATTACTTCTGCTGCCATTACCGCTTTCTGGACAGGCTCCGAGAAGCAGTACAAGAATGAGCATCGCTTCAACGTCATCGATACCCCCGGCCACGTTGACTTCACCATTGAAGTTGAGCGTTCGCTGCGTGTGCTAGACGGCGCGGTCGTTGTCTTCTGTGGCACCTCGGGCGTTGAGCCGCAGTCGGAAACCGTATGGCGTCAGGCCAACAAATACGGCGTTCCACGTCTGGTTTACGTCAACAAGATGGACCGTGCCGGTGCTGACTTCCTGCGCGTGATCGCTCAGATCAAGCAGC
The DNA here is from genome assembly GCA_030699825.1 of Pseudomonas sp. Lineage (GTDB taxonomy): Bacteria > Pseudomonadota > Gammaproteobacteria > Pseudomonadales > Pseudomonadaceae > Aquipseudomonas. The sequence continues at coordinate 14,589 of JAUYKV010000004.1, forward strand.
GTCTGGGTCACACTCCGGTGCCGATCCAGTTGGCTATCGGTTCTGAAGATAACTTCCAGGGTCAGATTGATCTGATCAACATGCAAGCTGTCTACTGGAACGATGCTGACAAGGGTATGGTCCCTGTTCGCAAGGACATTCCGGCGGAATTGCTGGAAGAGGCCGAGAAGTGGCGCGGCAATATGGTTGAGGCTGCGGCCGAGGCCAACGACGAGCTGATGAACAAGTATCTCGAGGGTGAAGAGCTCACTATTGAGGAAATCAAGGGCGCTCTGCGTCAGCGTACTATCGCTGGCGAAATCGTTCTGGCTGTTTGCGGCTCTTCCTTCAAGAACAAGGGTGTTCCCCTGGTTCTCGATGCCGTTATCGACTTCCTGCCAGCGCCTACCGACATTCCTGCCATCAAGGGTACCCACCCGGATGACGAGGAAATTCAGCTGGAGCGTCATGCAGACGACAGCGAGCCGTTCTCGGCTCTGGCGTTCAAGATCGCTACCGACCCATTCGTGGGTACCTTGACCTTTGTCCGCGTTTACTCGGGCGTGTTGAACTCCGGTGACGGCGTGATCAACTCGGTCAAGGGCAAAAAAGAGCGCGTGGGTCGTATGGTGCAAATGCACGCAAACGCCCGTGAAGAGATCAAGGAAGTGCGCGCTGGTGACATCGCGGCCTTGATCGGCATGAAGGACGTCACCACTGGTGAGACTCTGTGCAACGCTGACAAGCCAATCATCCTGGTGCGCATGGACTTCCCGGAGCCGGTTATCTCGGTTGCCGTAGAGCCTAAGACCAAGGACGACCAAGAAAAAATGGGTATCGCTCTGGGCAAGCTTGCTCAGGAAGACCCGTCTTTCCGTGTCAAAACTGATGAAGAGACTGGTCAGACGATCATCTCCGGTATGGGCGAGTTGCACCTGGACATCCTGGTCGACCGCATGCGCCGCGAGTTTAACGTCGAAGCCAACATCGGCAAGCCTCAGGTTTCCTATCGTGAGCGCATCACGAAGAGCTGTGAAATCGAAGGCAAGTTTGTACGTCAGTCTGGTGGTCGTGGTCAGTTCGGTCACTGCTGGGTTCGCTTTGCACCTGCTGACGAAGGTCAGGAAGGTCTGCAGTTCGTGAACGAAGTAGTGGGTGGTGTGATTCCGAAGGAATACATCCCGGCTATCCAGAAGGGTATCGAAGAGCAGATGAAGAACGGTGTTGTTGCCGGCTATCCGCTGATCGGCCTGAAAGCTACCGTGTTCGATGGTTCCTACCACGACGTCGACTCCAACGAGATGGCGTTCAAGGTGGCTGCTTCCATGGCGACCAAGCAACTGGCCCAGAAGGGCGGTGGTGAGTTGCTCGAGCCGATCATGGCGGTAGAGGTTGTTACCCCTGAAGACTATATGGGTGACGTGATGGGCGACCTTAACCGCCGTCGCGGCATGATTCTGGGTATGGAAGACACGATCTCCGGCAAAGTAATTCGCGCCGAAGTTCCGCTGGGTGAGATGTTCGGTTATGCGACCGACGTCCGTTCCATGTCTCAGGGTCGCGCAAGCTACTCTATGGAATTCAAAAAATACAATACAGCTCCGTCGCACATCGTCGAGTCTGTAACCAAAAAACAAGGCTGATTCAGTCCTTTAGGCAAGGAGTTAATTGTCGTGGCTAAAGAAAAATTTGAACGTAACAAACCGCACGTCAACGTTGGCACCATCGGTCACGTCGACCACGGTAAAACCACCCTGACTGCTGCATTGACCAAGGTGTGTGCCGAAGCTTTCGGTGGCGCCATTCGCGATTTCGCACAGATCGACAGCGCTCCGGAAGAAAAAGCTCGTGGTATCACGATCAATACTTCCCACGTTGAATACGATTCCAACATCCGTCACTACGCTCACGTAGATTGCCCGGGCCACGCTGACTATGTGAAAAACATGATCACCGGTGCTGCGCAGATGGATGGCGCTATCCTGGTTTGCTCCGCTGCCGACGGCCCGATGCCGCAGACTCGCGAGCACATCCTGCTGTCCCGTCAGGTTGGCGTTCCTTACATCGTTGTCTTCCTGAACAAG
>JAUYKV010000018.1 GCA_030699825.1 Pseudomonas sp.
GCGCGCCGATGCCGAAAGCACCCATATAACAACCAGAATCACCGATTGCGCCTGATAGGGCCTCCGACGGCCTCCCGGACACTGAGAAAATCCCCGGCAGTTGATTGCCATCACTCGTTGCGTTTTTACACGGTCTGGGCCAGAAGCGGTCGCCGCTAAACTGCGGTCACCAACCCAAACAGACTGTCTCCAGCTAATAGGTCAGAACTTCAGCATCTGATTCGACGTCAGCTTTTTCAAATTTAGCTTCAGAAGTTTCATCAAGAAAACGCAACTCTGGGAGTGGATCAGTGGAGGCTAGTTTGAGCCAAGTCGTAATGCTATTAGAAACCCTTGGGGGGCTACTGTTTGCGAGTTCTCGCGCAAGTCGTGCGCAACTCCATCGTAGCGTTGGGACATTATCGTCAGGGATACCAGAGCCAAGAGGTCTGTCCTCATATGAAAGCTCCACGAGCATTTTTTTCAATCCCGAGTCAATTACCGAAAACGCGCTTTCGGTAATCCATGCGCCTTGGTTGATTGCAATATCTAACATCAAGCTTAGCCCCCACGGCAGTGCCGGAACACGTCGCGTCGCAATAATCCCAGAAATTGTATTAATCAACAATGCCGGCCTATTTGATTGGCTAACATTAGATCGACGAATCCAGTAGGAAATCACTTTAGACGCATTATTCACTTGAGGGACATTCGAGTCCAAGAGTTGATCTGCAAGTTCAGCTTCCACCTTTCGCAGGTCATGTTCATTGTTCTGCTTTAGAGCTCTTGCAAGACGGAATCGCCAGAAGTTAGCTCCAATATCTTCACCTTGATCTAAGACCGACTTAAGCCACTCACCTATATCTTGATCACTGAGCAGGTCAGGTATGCTCTCATTTACAACCGTTGCGGCAATGATTTCATCAAGCAATCCAAGGCGCTGATTTACTGCTTCGCGTAACTCGTCTAATTTGTATAAATCTTTACGGATATCCTGCCACTCACTATCCCACCACCGCTTTACTAATTTCAAGCCTGCGAGCATGTCGCTTTCCGGCCATGACTCTCTTTCCAGCGAGAAAATCCAATTCTGTAAAAGCTCATTGCTAGCGCTGGGGCTCCAAGATCTTTGGGAGTCTGGAGAGTTCACAATAAAAGATGATGGCGCCGCGAAAGTTTCTAGCTCTTGACTCGTAATCCATTTTCTAAAAACTTGGTCAGCATTGAGTTTATCACCCTCTAGCCAAGTTAAGGCAGCCCAAGGCTGGTGGCTTGGTATCAGCGGCCAAGATTCGTCTTTAATCAGATACCGCCTAATAGTCGCTTTTTGCATATCCGTAACAAAGCCCCAGTCATTCAGCCAGAATAAACGCTGCCAGGCATCTTTCAACCTGGTTGGGCCTGGGGCGTTGTTCTGGTGCTGGCTTAACTCTAACGGCTGTAATTTTGAAATCAGGTTATCAACAATGGCCGAAACATCATGAATTTCATTAGAGGCTACTAAGTCGCTGGCGCGCCGATAAAGCATGTGAAAACATATCCAATCATGATCAAAGTCCCAGTTCCTGATCGGCATAGAGGTTAAGTCTGGAATACCAGTAATTGATGGAGAAATTCTTGCTCGATGATCCGCCGGCAGCGCTTCAAAACAGCGTGAGAGTGCAAGTGCAAGCTCTCTCCAAAGTTGCTGAGTGCGCCAAAGCAACGGCTGGTGGTGCAGAGCAATGACTCGTTCCATGAAAGAATATACTTTGGCTGTATCACTAATGCGGATGACCAGTCGCGCGAATACAGCTATGTGGAATCCAGTTACACGCTTCAGATCTTCGCCATCAGCTGGACTGCTGAACATACGCTCTACCAAGCTTAGAGAGCGAGAGCAAATCTGCAGCGCAAGTGACTCTTCAGTGCGAGCAACTTGGTAACGAGATAGCCAGCCTGCTTTGTGCAGCAATTGAGTGGAATTTCTCGGTTTCAACATGTCCTTGCTGAGAGTTCTTATCATTACACTCAGCACCCGCTGCATTGAGTCCGCATATTGCACCCACCACGCAGCTTGAGCAAATGAACCAATGTCGAAGGTCGTATTACCAATACGTGGCACCAGTGCGACTCGATCGCTCAAAGTCAGCCAAGAGAATGCTGAGTATATCTTCTCCCTTAGCTCATAGGACCCACTTAACTGTTTAGTTGTTGAGTAGCGACCTAGATCAAACTGAGGAGTATAACTTGTTGGCTCCGATGGAGGAGGTGTCTCGGCATTCAACGCTGCTGTGAGCTGTTGCAACTCACGTTGAGAGTCAAATCCTTTCGCCGCAAGATCCGCCAGCCTTCGACTAAGTTGCTCGGACACAAGGGCATCGCCAGGGTCATCTTCAGGAGAAAGTAAATCCCAACTTTTGGATTTTTGTAGATGACTTATCGCCAAGCATGCCCATGCTTCTTGAGACAAATATTGCGTATCGCTAGAGCGCAATCGTTGATTGCTACGCAACAGCTGCAGCCCTTTCAAGCTGACAGTAATACCTGCCTCTAGCTTTCCGGCCTCACCTAACAGCAAACCTTTTCGAACATGCATATAACTGTCTGACGAGCGGATATGCCACTCGCTAAGCAAACGATGGGCGATATCACGGTCACCCTCATAAAGGGCAAGTAAAATTGACTCATGTGCAATTTCGTCGTGAAGCTGAAGGTCTTTCGGGAGCACAGAAGCAAGAAGTTTTGTCAGAGTTTCGAAGCTATCTCGACGAAGCTCTTGCCTAGCCCAGCGCAGAAGGCTAAGTCCAAGTTCACGCCAGCGCTGCTGAAACTCTTTAATCGATTCAATCTGGAAGCGCTTAAGCTCTGCCTTCTGCTTATCGAACGTAGTGGCTGAATATTTGCCTGTCGCCTTGATCAAAGACAACGCCGCAATGGCCAATGAATCATCGAGGCACTGGAGCAGTACTTCTTGGTGCCACGAATATTCCGCGAACACAGCTACTCCTACGTGCGGCGTGTCCTGCAGTAGCTTATCGTGCAAATCCTTTCCATTAATAAATCCAGGAATATTTTCAATACTACGCTGAAAGCGTCGGCGTATTGAGATAGGCGCTATTAACCACCCCGGGTAAGTTCTACGCAGATTTACAACAGGAGCATATACGCTCAAAAGACGATTTCGCCGCTCTTCAACATCTTGGGCAGGTAAGCGTGATACCTGATCCAGAGGAGGAAGATCCCCCCACTCCGAATCTTCACCATCAATCGGCTTTGCTAATAAACGAAACATAGCGTCGAAGCGGGAAAGGTAGTCCCACTCCTCTACGCCGTTTAGCATTGGTAAAACCACTGGGGTAACTTGACGTGCTTCGAGTAGTGTTCGCTGCCCAAGTGATGGAGGACGACTGACAAATAGATAAATGGGTAGCGCATGTTTATCAAGCATGTCACGAACCCATCCGATCCAGTGCAGGAAGTTAGGATCATCACCGGAGAAGCCAACAAGGCAGAACACGTTTTCAAGCAAGGATTGACGCACTAAATTCACAAAAGGTGCGAACAACTCCGGATAGCGCCTATAGTCATCCTCCGTGAAGATGAACGGTCGCTGGGAGGGAAAAGATCCGTGCAATTTGACAATGCGTCGCCTGCCAAGTATTTTCGATTGAGGTATGTCTTCGCGACAAATCACTGTGTAATGGGCGCGCTCAACGATGTCGTCCGCCGCTCGCTCCAACAAAGTGTCATAGTTAGTAGTGAAAATTTCCGACCACGGCAGTTGAAGTAATTGGTTATGCAGAGTGCCTGGACGCACCCTATCGTCCGGAATTAGGCGTTTCAAAACTTCTTCAAGTGCAGGCTTTGAAAAAACACGGGCATATTGTTCGCCCAGTTGCGTCACCATGCCCGCTGAAAAATCTCTCAGTTCACCATCTGTCGGATTCAACTCGCGCCAAAGTTCTTTGGCTACGTCATACCACATGGCTAACTGTTCACCATTCTCTGCATTCCGACTGAAACCGGCGCCTACCATTACAGCCGCATTACCGTTGGCTAGGGCTTTGCGAATAGCGTTGTAGTGCACATCATCGTTGATATTGGTAGACACTGTTCCTCCATTGCCGCAGCTACGTCGCCGCGATTCCATTGCTAGCGCTCATTGTAATCAGCAGTCGATCAAGTTACATGGCATTTTGCCCTGAGGGCCATATGAGCATTGCCGCGAAGTTCCATTCTGTCCGATTTCTGCCGATTCCCACCGGAACCGTCGGGTCTATTTTAGCTTGCTCCATAAGTCCGCTTCTGGCCGGATCGCGACCGTCCGTTCGCTTCTGAACAGCGCGCTCCAATGCTGATCCACCCTAGACCGCCCTAACGTGGAGGTCATGCCATGAAACCTCGATCACTGCTAGCCGGCAGCCCTGGAACAAAGGGAAACAGGTCGGACAGAAAGCTCCGCTCCGGCTCAGCGATATTTGGGCTATACGTGTCAGGCTATTCGAACCTATCTTCAGTTCTTCGATTGCACGCTGAACAGCCCCTATCACTGACCATTTCCGCTCGCTGAGCTCAGGCCCTGCCCATGCAAGAGATCAACCTCGCAAAACTGCTAGATCAGGTGATGGTCCACGTGATCCAGGTGGGTGAGCTGCTGGTCGCCGAGTGGGTCAGACCCGAAGGGCCCCGTGGCCTGGGCGACAAGGCCGAGGTGGATGTCGAGATCGAGCAGCAGCTTCGCAAGTCCCTGCTGCAGCTGCTGAATTGCGACTTCTGGGGCGAAGAAACCGGGCATGTATTGACTGGCCATTCGTGGTGTTGGGTGATCGACCCGAACGATGGCACCAGTGACTTCCTCAAGGGCCGGAAAGGCTCGGCGATTTCAGTAGGTTTGCTGCGCGATTCCGTTCCGGTGCTAGGTGTGGTGTACGCGCCGGTGACTGAGGATCGTGGCCCCGACTGCATCGCCTGGGCCGATGGTTTGCCTAACCTGCTACGCAATGGCCAGGCGGTCGTCGTCGATCTGAGCCAGCAGTACCTGGTCGCCGGCAGCGTCGTCATGGTCAGTGCCGCTGCAGCGTCCAAGCCAGAGTTGAACGCCCAACTCTGCGCGCCAGGGCAGTTCTTGGCCATGCCGAGCATTGCCTACCGGCTCGCCCGCGTCGCCGTTGGCGACGGCGTGTGTGCTATCTCGTTGTACCCTCTGTCAGCCCATGACGTGGTAGCCGGTCACGCGCTGCTAAGGGCCTGTGGCGGGGCGCTGCTGGATCAGGATGGCCAGCCGATCAGCTACCGAACCGAGTCGGACATGGCCACCGTTTCGCAGCGCTGCTTCGGCGGTGCTCCACAAGCCTGCACGACCTTGCAACAGCGGGACTGGGCGGAGGTGCTGATGCGCCACTGACTGCCGATGAGATGAAGGCGAAGCCTAATCACGCTCGTCATGATTCAGGGCATAGACCGGCGTGGCGCGTACCCTTATGGTACAAGCCAGGCTACGTGTACTGATTAAGCGAAAAAATCACTCGGCAAGATACCAGTTGTTCACTCTCATCCAAGTCACTCTCCACAATTTTTAAGCCGCACTCAGTTGTGTAGGAAAAGACTTCACATGAGGGGAACTCCAGAATCGCTACCTCTGCCAGGGTGAGCATTCTCCAGGTAGCTGGCTTGGTAGTGTGATCAGGTGTGACTGCACTGATATCAAGAATCTTAAAAGCCTCGCTCGAAGCCTCGATGAGGCTAACCAAGGTTTCAAGCTCACTGACGAAAATCTTGGGCGTCCTGGTCAGTCCATCGCAAGTCTCCCTGACGATAACGTGGAACCATGGCCTTTCAGGACCGTACTCCACGGCTCTCCACACATTTACGCCCAAGGCGCTAAAGCTTGCAGGGTCTCTCGCATCGTCGAACGTCAGGAACATTGCATCACCAAAATGAACACTATAGGTTGTAGTCCTATAGTATTCGAAAAGGCTTCATAGTTCCTTTTGTGAGTTAAGCAAATGGAACTGAAAGCAGCGTTTGCAATATCGCTTAAGCAGGCTCGTGTTGCCAGGGGGTTCACTCAGGAAGCGTTTTCTGATGTGAGTAGTCGAACCTACATGAGCGCGCTTGAACGGGGGATCAAAGCCCCCACGATTGAAAAGCTGGAGCAGCTTTGTGGGGTGATGGGGATACACATGCTCTCTCTCCTTACCTTGAGCTACTTACAGAGGAACCCTGACCTGACAGTTCAAGATCTTCTGAGGGTTGTAAAACTTGAGGTGGAAGAGCTGCAGGTAGAGGTAGGATGACTTCCAAAAGCAAGCAGAAGTGGACGTTCTGCGCTATCTGACGAACGATTACACCTGCAGCTCCTCGCCACCGACACCAGAAGCCCCTTCAGCGCCAGACCTTCATCCAGGTCATACCAGTGCGAGACGGCACCAGCATCCTTTTCCATGAAACGCTCAATTGCGATTGGTCAGGTTAAGCCTGCTGCTGATCGCATCAGCGGAGTCAACCTGATCAATTTACTTACCGACTTGGGTCGAATGGAGCCGTGCCGACCAGTTAGCGACGGACTTAACCTGCACATTTCAACCAATCCAACGCACTAATCCCATGTGGTTCGGCTACTGAACACTGGGGAATGCAACGACATACCGATCACCTTCGTCTTCAGGACTTCCTCCCCCCCGGGTAAAGTAGCCAACTCATACATTTGCTCCTCGGCAGCCCCGGCTCGCAGCACCTCATCCGCTGTTGGGAAATGTCGAAGCAGCCGCTTGGCCTCGATGCGCATTGCCTCCGGTAGTGCCGGATCTTGGGAGATCTCAAGCAGGTATTCGCGGGTCTGAACAACGCTGCGGGTGCGCTCATACGGTAATGTCATCGTTTATCGCCTGGTCTATTTTGTCGGTGGACTGGTCAACCTAAATCGCCGCGAGTGTGTCAGAAGCCATAAGAGCTTTTGATTCAGATACGGATCGCGAACTGGGACGGCGACGCCGCAACTCTCCTGCCGGAGGAACTGCTCACCCAACTTGGTATTAAGGTGGGTGACACGCTGCACATGGAGGTAACGGCTCGCGGAATCACCTTATCAGTGCACACCACTGAAACCACGCTTTCGGCTGGAAGATCTGATCGCTCAATGCCAACTTGAAGACACTGCCGATCCCGACACTTAAGCACGGGGCGCGCACGTCACTGCACTGGACGTAGCCATCTTCAGCAACGCCGAAAAGGCCGAACACTGGCTCTCAACTGTGGATATTGGAGAGCTTGACCGCTCATTTCGCTAACTCGTGACCGGTGCTTTCACTCCGGTTGCGCCGGTTTTTGATTGTAGCCGCATCGGTCACGATGCGGCTTCTTCCTCCGTATTGTTCCGCCGCAGTAACTCGCCTTTTATCACGATTCGATAGGCGTTGTGCGCCAGGCGATCGAGGATGGCGTCGAGCAGGGAGGGATCGTTTTTCAGCCATGCCAGTGCTCGACTGGATCAACCTCTGGGGCGAATCGATGAGAAATCAGACGAAGAAATTGACGGCACCAAATGACTTAGACTGACAATCCAATACCTGCGTCGATACGCTCCAACTGCCAGTCCGGATAAGCGTGGGCTGAGGGTCCAAATAGAGTGGAGTCCGCAGTGACGGGCGAAAATAGGCATGAAAGAACGTTTACGTGACATTTCAAGAAGCGTATATCGGTATTTTGAAAGCGTTGTTATGGTGTGTTTTCTCGTAGCCATCATCGGGAAAAGTCATGCGCACACGTATTCAAAAAGCCGAAAACGGCGACGGGATCATCGAGCTGCCAGACGAGCTCCTGAAACAGATGGGACTAGGGATCGGCGAGACGCTGTACTTGGCCGAAGAGTTCGTCGGAAATATCAAATGTCTCGTCCTTTCCAAGACGCCGCGCTTCACTGATCGGATTGATGAGTTGGCCAAGCATTGGGATCAGGAAAGCCAGACCGAGCAGCTGAAACAACGCGCGATTCAATTCTTGGGTTCGCCAGACAAAGCTGAGCGTTGGCTGAATCAGCCCATGAGTTTCTTAAACGGGCTGACACCGCGCCAAGCGGTTGCGGAAGGTCGTCTTGAAGACATTATGCAGCGGCTCGACCAAGGGGAGTCGGGTTTTGTCTTCTGAACTTCACGTTGGGGTAAACGAGGAGGTTGCGAAGAAGGTGGCAAGAAAGCCGTGCCGTGGGTGGCGCAACAGCCATTTCGCCACAATCGAGTACTTAATATTGCGCGGTTCCACAGCCTGGGATTACTGCATCTCTCCTGACCTCAATCTCTCGAACCTCCCGGTACGGACTCGCATGTCGGGTCGTGTGGCAGGGGTACGGCCTATGAAGGCCGTCCCTAAGGCGATTTCAAAGCGGTTTTGGAACGTTATCGGTAATGGCACGATGCAACCCCGCATGTACCGCCCGCTGTAGTCAAAAGCCTCTTTCTGAGCGCGCCGTTCGCTTAATTGCGAAATTGCACTCCCCTTGACCAACAATTCGCATTGGCTTTGGCCACGGATTGCGTTCGACTTGACCGGAGCGAGCCCCTGTCGCGATTGGCAGAGAAGGGCCAGTAGCGATCAGTTACCAGCGACTATTCGACCTAAGCATCTGCACTCCAACCATTCTTTTGCTGGCCTCTGGCATTGACAGCTTCTTGCACTCTTCGCTAACGACATTTAAAACAGCTTGACTCTCCAGTTTTACGCATGCGACAACTGTCCACGTTTTATGGAACGTGGACAGGCAGCGGAAGTTTATTATGAAGAGTCAAGATATTTTGTTGTTGTTCAAGATGGCCAGCCTACATGTCCAGAAAGAAAGTGTACCGATGGCGGGCGAAGCATCCGCGCCAGCCACAAAAGACTACATTCGCTCCGTGGATGAAACTCGAAGGTCAGACCTTCAGGCCGGACCACAGCCCGACTCTGCCTCGGCCACTGAGTCCATAGCGTCGGCGCACTATCAGAACTGGGGGCTGTTCAGCTCTGCCACCTCAGAATGGGGGGAGCAGGCCCTGGAAGGCTGGAAGGGGTGGGATGACCCTGTGCCTGAGCCTCCGATTACCAACTGGGCCGAATGCTATTCGCTCAGAGCCCTTTCAGCCTCCCTAGGCCTAAGCAAGAGTGAGGTCTCAAATTCCATCGCTCGTTGCCGCGAATCAGGGCTTCTGACCAAAGATTTCGAGACCTCGTTACCAAAGGTGAACCGTCGGGCGCTACTGGGTATTGCAGAGCACGCGCTCAAATACTTCTACCCTGTGAAACTGGGGGCGATTGTGCGTGGCATTCCAACAGGCTTTGGAGCGCCAGCTTTGTCCAAGCATCTCAAAAGTGCGGGTGATCTGATTCCTGTCTGGCCTGACCCGCTGGGCAAGGAGAGGGGGCAAGCCATTGAGCCTCTGTACAAATCCGTTCCTGATGCAGTAAAGAAAGACCGGACTCTTTATCACTACCTGGCCCTCGCTGACGCGATAAGAGTGGGGGGGCCGAGAGAGAGCAAAGTTGCCGCTAATTTGCTGAAGGCAGGTATGGGTCTATGAGTTCGAATGCTGATCACAACTACGAGATGATTGAGTTCGTCGCGGAGGGGTAACCTAGACGTCCGTGATCACTTCACCAGCACTGCTTGTATAAGAAGAACTTTATTTACTGCCTCATAACAGGAAATCGGCTGGCGATACCTGACAAGAAGCGATCACAGGAACACTTACAAAAAGTTAAGTTTTGGAGCCTAAATTTGACCCAAAATCAGCAAAAGCTAACTAAAATTTCGGCTCTGACACAGAATTGAGAGGGGAAAGATGCTGGGGATGCTGGAAACCTAGTGGCTATGAGGGCTCGACTGCAGATCGAAAAACGCGACTAAAACTTAATAGCGCAGATGGCCGTATTGGGCCATGAATAACCTTGGTTCTAAGACAGAAAACTGAAGAATGGTTGCGGGTCGCGCGGCAAACGCAGGGCCATGGATGACGACATCTGCCCGGCGCTAAACCCTGCGCCAGACGCCAGCAGGTGTATCGAAATCGCCTGTAACAGCTTCCGCGCGCATGCGCCAAAGCTACCGGAATGCGCGGTGCAGGGCAAACGACGCTCGTCGGCTCCACTGGCACTTCGCCACGGTTATGGCATGCTAGCGCCCCGCCCGCGCCGTGTTCAGAAGAGAAGACGGTCCGCCCTGCTTTCATCGAGCCGTAGTTGCAGGATCGTCATCAAGTGCCAAGCCACACATCTCCACCATTACCCCGCGCCCCGGGCGAACCGCTGACGCTCCCCTTGCGCCGCTCGATCAAGGGCACACTGGTCGCGCTGGTGCTGGGCATGCTGGGATTGCTGCTGTGGCAACTGCACCTGGAGTCGCGGCAGTTGCTCGACAACCAGCGCCAGCTCAATCATGAGTTCGGCGCACAACTGGCCAACCATCTCAGCCTGAGCATGGAGCTGAAGGCCCAGGCCGGCGTGGCGCTGCTGCGACAAAGCACCTCGGCGCCAGGCCCAGACGCGATCGACGAGAACCTGCTGCGCAGCCTGCGAGGGGTTTTCAGCAGCCTGCACAGCCTGGCCTGGCTTGGCCCGCGCGGCGCTATCCTGGCGGACAGCCAACCCCAGACGGGTGACGGCCACTACCTGCCCAGCCTGATCCAGCGCAGCAACGGCGCGGCTTATCATTATGCGTCCAGCGCCAGCGACGAGAACCTGATCTACCTGCTGCTGCGGCAGAACCAGGACAGCAACCCGAGCGGTTACTGGGTCCTGCGCCTGACCACCGAGGCATTGCGCAACTGGCTGTATCAACATCACCAGAGTCGCTATGGCTGGCAGCTGGAAGACCATCAGACTCAACGCACGATGGCCAGCCAGCAGGGCGACTTCGCCGCCGACAACTCAAGCATTGCGCCGGTGAGCGCTGCCAGTCTGCAACAGAGCATTCTCCTGCCCCCGCTCAAGGGCAGCGACTGGCAACTGCGCGCCCTGTTCGACGAGCGCAGTGCCCGCGCCCAATTGCTACCCGAGCTGGCCAGCAAATTCCTGCTGTTCATCCTCTGCTCCGTGCTGACCCTGCTCGCCCTGTACCTCCTGCTGCGCGAACAGCGCAGCCTGCATGAACTCAATGCGGCCTCACGGCGTTCGCTGCACCAGGCGGCCAGCGCGCTGGGGGTCATCGAGGAACGCGTACTGGTCACCGACAGCAATGGCCAGCTGAGTTACCTCAACCCCCAGGCCGAGAAACTATTCGGTTTACGCAACAGCGACGCCCACGACTGGCACCTGCTGCAACTGCTGCCGCGCCTCGATCCGCTGCGGCTGCACGACAGCGGCACGCCAAGCGGCGGCCTTGAGCCCGACCTGGTCGAGATCAGGCAGGACGGCATGCCCCGCCTGTTCGCTATCAGCCGTAGCAGCCTCGGCGAAGCCGCGAGGCGCCTGGGCTTTGTCTGGGTGCTGCGCGACGTCACCGAACAGCAGCAGGCCAGCCGTGTGCTGCAGGAAACCCGCCGACGCTACCAGGATATTTTCGAAGGCACCGGCACCGCGCTCTGCGTACTGGACCTGGCCACGCTGCCGGATCACCTGCACCAGCAGCAGATCCATGACGGCGCAAGCCTGAGGCGCTGGCTGCTCGCTCATCCGCAGCGGCATGGCGAACTGTTGCAGCAGATACGCCTCACCGAGACCAACCAGGTGGCCCTGCGCCTGCTCGGCGTCGACTCCATCGAGCAAGCCTGGCGGCACCTGATCGACAGCGGTTCGCTGCGCCCAGAGGGCTTCCGCGTGCAGCTGCTCAGTGCCCTGCTCGAAGGCACCGGCCAGCTCGAACTGGAGAGCCGGATCAGCACCCCGCAAGGCCACGAACGCCACCTATGGCTGGTGTTGCGCCTGCCGGACAGCGCGCAAGAACTGAACGCGGTGACCCTGAGCATCAGCGACATCACCAGCCGCAAGCGCATCGAGCTGTCACTGATCGAGCGCGAGCGCTTCTGGTCGGAGGTGGTGCGCACGGTACCGGACACCCTCTACGTGCATGACATGTTGAATAAGCGCGTGCTGTTCAGCAACCATCACCTGGGTTTGCAGCTGGGTTACAGCACGGCCGAACTGCACGCCTTGGGCGAGCGCTTCTGGGAGCGCATCCTGCACCCCGACGACAGCGACTATTACTGGCGCATCCGCAATCTGCAGCAAGTAGTCAGCGACGGCGTCCTGCTCGAATCGCAACTGCGCTGGCGCCACCGCAACGGTAGCTGGCGCTGGTTCAGCATCCGCGAGCAGGCCCTGGCCCGCGACCCCCGCGGCCGGGTCAGCCGCCTGATTGGGGTGGCCAAGGACATCACCGAACAGATCGAAAGCAGCGAATCGTTGCGCAACAGCGAGCAGCGTTACCGGTTGCTGGCGGAGAGCACCAGCGATGTGATCTTCTCCACCGACAACAGCCTGCACCTCAACTACGTCAGCCCCTCGGTGGAAGCGGTGCTCGGCCATCAACCACAATGGTTCCTGGCCAACAACCTCCACAACCTGGCCGCCAACCCGCAGCAATTGGCCGGCCTGTCGATCCTGCTCGACCGGGTTCGCGGCGCGCTCGGCAACCCCCTGCGCATGATCGAACTGCGCAAGCAGTTCCAGCCGCAGTTGTTTATCTTCGACTGCCTGCGCGCCGACGGCCGGAAAATCCCGGTCGAGTTGCGCCTGGTGCCGATGTGGGATGAGAACAGCCGCTTCGAAGGCCTGCTCGGTGTGGGTCGCGATATCAGCCAGCAGCGCCGCTCGGAAAAAGACCTGCGCATGGCCGCCACGGTATTCGAGCATTCCACCGCGGCGATCCTGGTCACCGACCCGGCCGGCTACATCGTCCAGGTCAACAAGGCCTTCAGCCGGGTCAGCGGTTACTCCTCGGCCCAGGTTCTCGACCAACTGCCGGGCATGCTCACCGCCGACCGCCAGCAAGCCAGCCACCTGCATTACGTGCTCAACCAACTCAATCAGCGCGGCAGCTGGGAAGGCGAAATCTGGCTCAAGCGCCGCGACGGCGAGAGCTTCCCGGCCTGGGTCGGGATCACCGCGGTGCAGGACGAAGATGGCGACCTGGTCAGCTACGTGTGCTTCTTCAGCGACATCAGCGAGCGCAAGGCCAGCGAACAGCGCATCCATCGCCTGGCCTACTACGACGCCCTGACCCTGCTGCCCAACCGCACGCTGTTCCAGGATCGCCTGCACTCCGCGCTGCAACACGGTGAACGGCATCAGGAATGGGTGGTGCTGATGTTCCTCGACCTCGACCGTTTCAAGCCGATCAACGACTCCCTGGGCCACGCCGCCGGCGACCGCATGCTCAAGGACGTCGCCGTGCGCCTGTCCGCCTGCGTCGACAGCGACGACACCGTGGCGCGCATGGGCGGCGACGAATTCACCCTGCTGCTGCAGTCGCACGCCACTCGCGAGGGCGCACTGAACCGGGCGATCCATGTCGCCGAACAGATTCTCGCCAGCCTGGCGCGGCCGTTCGTGCTCGAAGGCCGCGAATTCTTCGTCACCGCCAGCATCGGCATCGCCCTCAGTCCGCAGGACGGCAACGAACTCAGCCAGCTGATGAAGAACGCCGACACGGCGATGTACCACGCCAAGGAACACGGCAAGAACAACTTCCAGTTCTATCAGGCGGACATGAACGCCAGCGCCCTGGAGCGCCTGGAACTGGAGCGGGATCTGCGCCACGCCCTCGAACGGCAGGAGTTCATCCTCTATTACCAGCCGCAGTTCTCCGGCAACGGCCAACGCCTGACCGGCGTCGAAGCCCTGTTGCGCTGGCAGCACCCCGTGCGCGGCCTAGTGCCACCGGATGACTTTATCCCGGTACTGGAAGAGCTTGGCCTGGTGGTGCAGGTCGGCGACTGGGTCCTGGCCGAGTCCTGCCGCCAGTTGAAGAGCTGGCATGCAGCAAAGATCCGCGTACCGAAGATCTCGGTCAACCTGTCGGCCCGGCAGTTCACCGAGGGCGCGCTGGCTCAGCGCATCGCCGCGATTCTCGAGGACAGCGGGGTCGCCCCGGCCTGCGTGGAGCTGGAACTGACCGAAAGCATCCTGATGCAGGATGTGGCGAGCGCCCTGCGCACCCTCAACGACCTGAAAAGCCTTGGCCTGTGCATCGCCATCGACGACTTCGGCACCGGCTACTCGTCGCTCAACTACCTCAAGCAGTTTCCCATCGACGTGCTGAAGATCGACCGCAGCTTCGTCGACGGCCTGCCGCAGGGCGAACAGGATGCGCAAATCGCCCGCGCCATCATCGCCATGGCCCACAGCCTGAACCTTTCGGTAATCGCCGAAGGCGTGGAGACCCAGGCGCAGCTGGATTTCCTGCGCATCCACGATTGCGACGAAGTCCAGGGCTACCTGCTCGGCCGGCCCATGCCCGCCCACCAGTTCGCCGCCCAGTTCAGCGGCGCCGCGCTGTTTATGCTCAGCTAGGCGCATTTTGTACATTGTTGAACCCGAGTGCACGCCGTGTGGGTGGGGCTTCAGCCGCGATGGTGTAGGTTGGTGTTGAGCGCAGCGAAGCCCAAGACCAATCGCGGCTAAAGCCCCTCCCACAGCCCCGTAGCACGGATGCAATCCGGGATTGCGTTGCCTGCGGCAAAAGCTCCCGGATTGCGCTGGCGCTTATCTGGGCTACGAAACTGCAAGCTTGCGGCTGACTTGCACATGAAGCCCACTTGTCCGCCACATGACTGCGCTGCATACCCCTGTGCAGCCGAGATGGGGTAGAATTCGCCCCCTCTTTCTACCGCCCAGCTGGTTTTCTCAGGGGATTTGCCATGTTCAGCCGTGATTTGAATCTTGCTCGTTTTGACGCCGAACTGTTTACCGCGATGGAGCAAGAAGCCCAGCGCCAGGAAGAACATATCGAGCTGATCGCCTCGGAAAACTACACCAGCCCCGCGGTGATGGAAGCCCAGGGCAGCGTGCTGACCAACAAGTACGCCGAAGGCTATCCGGGCAAGCGCTACTACGGCGGCTGCGAATACGTCGATGTGGTCGAGCAGTTGGCCATCGACCGTGCCAAGCAGCTGTTCGGCGCCGATTACGCCAACGTCCAGCCGCACTCCGGCAGCCAGGCCAACGCCGCCGTGTACATGGCCCTGCTCAACCCGGGCGACACCGTGCTGGGCATGAGCCTGGCCCATGGCGGCCACCTGACCCACGGCGCCAGCGTCAGCTTCTCCGGCAAGATGTACAACGCCGTGCAGTACGGCATCGACGGCAACGGCCTGATCGACTACGACGAAGTCGAGCGCCTGGCCGTCGAGCACAAGCCGAAGATGATCATCGCCGGCTTCAGCGCCTACTCCCAGATCCTGGATTTCCCGCGCTTCCGCGCCATCGCCGACCAGGTCGGCGCCTATCTGTTTGTCGATATGGCCCACGTGGCGGGGCTGGTCGCCGCCGGCGTCTACCCCAACCCGGTGCCGTTCGCCGACGTGGTCACCACCACCACCCACAAGACCCTGCGCGGCCCGCGCGGCGGCCTGATCCTGGCCCGTGCCAACGAAGCGCTGGAGAAGAAGTTCAACTCCGCAGTGTTCCCGGGCGGTCAGGGCGGCCCGCTGGAGCATGTGAACGCGGCCAAGGCGGTGAGCTTCAAGGAAGCCCTCCAGCCCCAGTTCAAGGCCTACCAGCAGCAGGTGGTGAAGAACGCCCAGAGCATGGCCGGCGTATTTATCGACAACGGTTATGACGTGGTCTCCGGCGGCACCGAGAACCACCTGTTCCTGCTCAGTCTGATCAAGCAGGAGATCACCGGTAAAGACGCCGACGCCGCCCTGGGTCGCGCCTTCATCACCGTGAACAAGAACAGCGTGCCCAACGATCCGCGCTCGCCCTTCGTCACCTCGGGCCTGCGCATCGGCACCCCGGCCGTGACCACCCGTGGCTTCAAGGAAGACGAGTGCCGCCAACTGGCCGGCTGGATCTGCGAGATCCTCGCCAACCTGGGCGACGAATCGGTCGAAGCGCGCATCCGCGAGCAGGTCAAGGCGCTCTGCGCCAGGTTCCCGGTCTACGGCCACTAAGCTCAACCGCAGCACGCAGAAGCCCGCCAAAATAGGCGGGCTTTTTAGTGGTGCAACAACAAGCGCCTGGCTGCTAGCGATTGATGATCACCCTGCTCTCCCGCCAGGCATCGGGCCTTTACCCAGGGCGCGCCGCATAAAGCCAAGCCAGCCGTAGCGGCCTTGGCTATAGTGGACAAAACCACGCAGGAGTTTTTGCATGAGCGACACGAGCAACGAGCGCAGGCGTTTTCAGCGCATCGCTTTCGATGCCCCCACCGGGATCATTCAGGGCGAGCGGCGCTGGACTGTCGAGCTGCATGACGTCTCGCTCAAGGGGTTGCTGGTCAAACGTCCGCCGCAGTGGGATGGCGACCCCAATCAGCCCTTCGACGCCAGCATCCAGCTCGCCGATGACGCCCGCGTGCAGATGGAAGTGGTCCTGACGCGCAACCAGGGCGAGCTGCTCGGCTTCGCCTGCCGGCATATCGACCTCGATTCGATCAGCCACCTGCGCCGCCTGGTGGAACTCAACCTCGGCGACGAAGCCCTGCTGGAACGCGAACTGGCGGCGCTGGGCGAGGGGACTGACTGACCATCCCGCAGGAGCCAGGGTTTCAGTCGAACAACGCATCCAGCGCCTGTTCCAGGCGGGTCACGGCGATCACCTGCAAACCCGGTGGCGCCTCCTTGGGGGCGTTGCCCTTGGGCACTATGGCGCGTTTGAAGCCGTGCTTGGCGGCTTCCTTCAGGCGTTCCTGACCGCTCGGCACCGGGCGCACCTCGCCGGACAGACCAACCTCGCCGAACACCAGCAAGTCATGGGCCAGCGGCTTGTTGCGCAGACTGGAGATCACCGCCGCCATCAGCGCCAGATCGGAGGCGGTTTCCAGCACCTTGACCCCGCCGACCACGTTGAGGAACACATCCTGATCATGGGTGGGGATACCGCCGTGGCGGTGCAGCACGGCCAGCAGCATGGCCAGGCGGTTCTGATCCAGGCCCAGGGTGACGCGGCGCGGGTTGGCCATATGGCTGCTGTCGACCAGCGCCTGCACCTCCACCAGCATCGGCCGGGTGCCTTCCCAGGTGGCCATCACCACGCTGCCCGGCACTTCTTCCTGAGCACGGGTGAGGAAGATCGCCGACGGGTTGGTGACTTCCTTGAGGCCCTTGTCGGTCATGCCGAACACGCCCAGCTCGTTGATCGCGCCGAAGCGGTTCTTCACCGCACGCAGCAGACGCAGGCGGCCATCGGACTCGCCCTCGAAGTACAGCACGGTATCGACCATGTGTTCCAGCACCCGCGGGCCGGCCAGCGAGCCATCCTTGGTTACGTGACCGACCAGGAAGATCGCCGTGCCACTCTGCTTGGCGTAACGCACCAGCAGGGCCGCGCTCTCGCGCACCTGGGACACGCCGCCGGGAGCCGACTGCAGTTGCTCGGTGAAGATGGTCTGGATCGAGTCGATCACCATGACCTTGGGTTTTTCCAGGCGCGCGGTGGCGATGATGCTTTCGATACAGGTCTCGGTCATGACCTTGAGCTTGTCTTCCGGCAGGCCCAGGCGGCGGGCGCGCATGGCGACCTGCTGCTGGGATTCCTCACCAGTGACATAGAGCGCGGGAAAGCGCTGGGCGATATTGCACAGGGTCTGCAGCAGGATGGTCGATTTGCCGATCCCGGGATCGCCGCCGATCAGCACCACCGAGCCATCGACCAGACCGCCACCGAGCACCCGATCCAGCTCACCGGAGGCGGTGGAGAATCGCGGCATTTCCTCGACGCTGACTTCTGCCAGGGTTTTCAGCTGGGTCTGCTGCCCCGTCCAGCCGCTGCGTCCGCTGGGCGCAAGCGCATGGGCTTCGATCATGGTTTCGGTCAGGGTGTTCCAGGTGCCGCATTCGCCGCATTGCCCGGCCCACTTGGGAAAGGTGGCGCCACACTCGGTGCAGCCATACATGCGCTTGGCCTTGGCCATCAAGCGGACTCCGTCAGACGAAAGTCCGCATCATAGCCTTTACCAGCCGCTCAACGGCAGCACGATCAGCCTTGGCAGCAACCGCAACAGGTGGTCGCCGGCTTGAGCCGGCTGGCCACCCGGTCCTTGAGCTCGACCCGCTGCTGCTTCAAGGCGGTCAAGGCGTCGTCGGCCAACAGCTCGATGCCCTCTTCGATGCGGCAAATGCGCTTGTCCAGCGCCTCGTATTCGTCGGCCAGACGGGCGAAATCCGGGTCGGTCTGACGCAAATCGTGCAACTCGGCACGCTGCTCGGGGAAATCATGAACCAGGGGGTGATGGTCGATATGCATGCTGATACTCCAGGAATGACTGCAACCAGCATATGCCTCTGTACTCGCTCGCCCCTTGACCCGGATCAACCGGCCGCGCCGTTGCGCAGCAGGGTTTCGATTTCGTCCTTGAGAGTGACCCGCTGCATCTTCAGGCCCTGCAGTTGCAACTCGTCCATCGCCTCCCGGCCATCCATCACTGCATAGATGCGTTTATCCAACTGCTCGTACTCCTCGGCCAAGCGGGCAAAATGACCGTCTGCCTTCAGCAAGGCGTGCATTTGTGTTTCAAACTGCGGGAACTCGCGTCTGAGTGGATGATATTGCAATGGCATGGAGACACCCTCCTAATGTATGTATCAGACTAGCTCAGCCCGACGCCTCACACTGAAATCCTAGACTACTGGCGAACAAGCAGGACAGGCGCGACATTGTTTGCTTAGCTGGCAACCATGACCCACACGAGAGAATACGCATGAACACTTCTTCAGGCTGTTCCGCCTGCCGAGACGGGGAAAAGCTGGAGTTCCCCATTACCATGGCCTTCCAGCCCATCCTCGACCTGGCTCGGCAAGAAATATTTGCCCACGAGGCCCTGGTTCGTGGCGTGGCGGGTGAATCGGCCGGCAGCCTGCTGGCCCGGGTCAATGCCGACAACCGCTACGCCTTCGACCAGAGCTGCCGGATCAAGGCGGTGGAATGGGCGGCGAAGCTGAGGGTGCCGGCCATGGTCTCGATCAATTTCATGCCGAACGCCGTGTACCGCGCGGAAACCTGCATCCGCGCCACCCTGGAAGCCGCTCAACGCTACAACTTCCCGCTCGAACGGATCATCTTCGAGGTCACCGAGCAGGAACAGGTACTGGATGTCGACCACCTCACCGGCATCCTGCGGGCCTACCGCAAACAGGGTTTCATGACCGCCATCGACGACTTCGGCGCGGGTTATGCCGGTCTCAATCTGCTCGCCGACTTCCAGCCCGACCTGATCAAACTGGATATGGCACTGATCCGCAATATCGACCAGGACAGCGTGCGGCAGATCCTGGTCGAGGCCGCCCTGCAGATGTGTCGCAAGCTGAATATCCGGGTGATCGCCGAAGGCATCGAAACCACCGCTGAACTCGATGCGCTACGCGACATGGGCGTGGAGCTGTTTCAGGGTTACCTGTTCGCCAAACCGGGTTTCGAGAGCCTGCCCGAGATTCGCTTTCCCTACTGAATAGCTCAAACCCCTGAATTTTTTCACCAGCACCGGGCGCTCGCCTGGTAAGTACAACGCGCTGCATTACACTCTGCACATTATCTAAATCAGGGAGTGACACATGAGTATCGTCAGCGAATTCAAGGCCTTTGCAGTCAAGGGCAACGTGGTCGACATGGCCGTGGGCATCATCATTGGTGCGGCTTTCGGCAAGATCGTCTCGTCCTTCGTCGGCGACGTGATCATGCCGCCGATCGGCCTGTTGATCGGCGGCGTCGATTTCACCGACCTGGCGATCATCCTCAAGGCCGCCGAAGGCGACCTGCCGGCGGTGATCCTCAGCTACGGCAAGTTTATCCAGACCCTGCTGGACTTCCTGATCGTTGCCTTCGCCATCTTCATGGCCGTCAAGGTGCTCAACCGGCTCAAGCGCGAGGAAGCCGTAGCCCCTACCCTGCCGCCCGCGCCGAGCCCGGAAGAAACCCTGCTGACCGAGATTCGTGACCTGCTCAAGGCCCAGCAAAGCAAGGAATAGAGTGGAACACCGCCCTCGCCGAAGGCAGTGCACCATTGGCTCATCGGCGCGACACAAATACTGGCGGGCTGTCGCTGCGCTCCGAGGCCGCCCTACCCGCAGGCAGTGCACCAGGGTTCACCGGCGCGGCACAAAAGCTGGCGGGTTGTCGCTGCGCTCCGAAGCCGCCCTACTGTGTGGCCCCAATTACCTGAAAAACCCGCGATCCGGATGTCACTCGCCGCAATCACCAGTAATTTTCCACCGCCACCTGACCTGGCCGACGGGTCAGGCTCAGCTGCAGGTCGCGCTGTTTCAGCAATTGTCGCGTGTCGTCGATCATCTGCGGATTGCCACAGAGCATCAACCGCGAGTGCTCGGGCTTCAGGCTCAGGCTGGCGGCGCGCTCCAGTTCGCCGCTGGTCAGCAGCCTGGTGATGCGCCCGTGCATACAGCCTGGCGCCTGTTCGCGGGTCACCAGCGGCAGATAGGTCAGCTTACCGGCATACTCGGCCAGGTGCTCCTGGGCTTCGAGGTTGTGAATCAGCGGCTGATAGGCCAGATCGCCAACGGTACGTGCACTGTAGACCAGGACGATGCGCTCGAAGCGCTGCCAGACCTCGAAGTCCTGCAGAATCGACAGAAAGGGCGCCAGGCCGGTGCCGCTGGCCAGCAGCCAGAGATCGCGACCATCGACGAAACGATCGAGCGTGAGAAAACCGAAGGCCTGCTTGTCCACCAGCACGCTGTCGCCAGCCTTGAGCCGGCTCAGCTCGGTGGTGAACTCGCCGCCGGGCACGACGATGGAAAAGAACTCGAGAAACTCGTCATGGGGCGCCGACACTATCGAATAGGCACGCCAGACCACAGTGCTGTCGGCCTTCTGCACGCCAAGGCGGACGAACTGTCCGGCGCGGAAGCGAAACCCGGAGTCCCGCGAACAACGCAGGCTGAACAGGTTTGGCGACCACACATGCACGTCACTCAAGATCTGCCGGGTGAACTTGTCTTCGCTGGCGGTCATACTTCACTCCCCCTGCTGTGCCGAAGATCTGGCAGGCCGTTAAAAAACGTAGCGAGCGAAGGCCAACTTCAACGCGGCATAGCCGAGCGCAGTAGTTTTTCAACGGCCTGTCACAGTGTCGCGCAAAGCGCCCTCAACAAACACCAGCAGTCTATATGCCTATATTCGATACGCCCTTTGCCAGACTCGACCTGATCCGCCAGCCCGAACAGCAGGCCGAACCCCTGCAGGCCTTCGATGCCGCCGACGAGTACCTGCTCAACCATCTGCATGAGCAGGGCTTGCCTGCCAACGCACGCGTGCTGGTGCTCAACGACAGCTTCGGCGCCCTGGCGGCCAGCCTGGCTGGCCATGCCCGGGTCACCAACAGTGGCGATTCGCACCTGGGATTCCTGGGTTTGCAGGCCAACCTGGCGCGCAATCACTTGCCGACAGACGCGGTCAGTTTCGTACCGGCCAGCGCAACCGCCCAGGGCCCGTTCGACGTGGTGCTGATCCGCGTACCCAAGACCCTGGCCTTGCTGGAAGAACAACTGATCCGCCTGCACGGCCAGCTCGCGCCCGACGCCCGGGTTATCGCCGCCGGCATGCTCAAGCACCTGCCGCGCGCCGCCGGCGACCTGCTGGAAAAATACATCGGCCCGGTGCAGGCCTCGCTGGCGGTCAAGAAGGCGCGCCTGCTGCTAGCCACGCCCGAAGACAAGCCAGCGCCGGTATCGCCCTACCCCACGCGCTACCGCCTGGACAAACCGGCCATCGAACTGCTCAACCACGCCAACGTATTTTGCCGCGAAGACCTCGACATCGGCACACGCGCCTTCCTGCCCCATCTGCCCAAACACCTCAGCCGCATGCGCGTGGCGGATCTCGGCTGCGGCAACGGCGTGCTGGGCATCGCCTATGCCCTGGGCAGCCCGCAAGCCGAGCTGACACTGGTCGACGAATCCTATATGGCGGTGCAATCGGCCCAGGAGAACTGGCGCGCAGCCCTGGGCGAACGCCCGGTGCAGATCCGCGCCGGCGACGGCCTGGCCGAGCAGCCGGCGGATTCGCTGGATCTGGTGCTGTGCAATCCGCCGTTCCACCAGCAGCAGGTGGTCGGCGACTTCCTCGCCTGGCGCATGTTCCAGCAGGCTCGCGCCGCCCTGGTCACCGGCGGCGAACTATGGATAGTCGGCAACCGCCACCTGGGCTACCACGCCAAACTCAAACGGCTGTTCCGCGGCGTCGAGCAGGTCGCGGCCACACCCAAGTTCGTGGTGCTGAAAGCGATCAAATAAGCCCGGCACGCTGCCAAACCGTAGGGTGGGTTAGCGGCACGGAACGCCTTATGCACAAGCAGCAGCGCTATTCGGGTGCCGCGTAACCCACCAGACACAAGCCCGAGTCGCCGCCATGGTGGGTTACGGCGCAGCAAATACCGGCGCAACGCAGGACAATCCAGCCATGCGCCTAACCCTCCCGACGAAAAGCTCGTACATCGGCAGCCGATCAGGGTGTCCCCATCCCCGCCGCCTGCATAAACAGGCGCAGCAAGCCCGCCACCACGGCCAACGCCAACACGCTGGCGGCCCAGATCGCCAGCAGCCAGCCGAGGCGCTGCCACAGCGGTTTCTTCTCCTGTTGCTCCGGCATGGCGGGCTCCTCAATGATAGCCGTCTTCCTCGGTCACCTTGCCGCGGAACACGTAGTAGCTCCAGGCGGTGTACATCAGGATGACCGGGATGATGAACAGCGCGCCGACCAGGATGAAACCCTGGCTCTGCGGCGGTGCGGCGGCCTCCCAGATGCTGATCGACGGCGGGATGATGTACGGCCACAAGCTGATACCCAGGCCGCTGTAGCCGAGAAAGATCAGCGCCAGAGTCAGCAGGAACGGCGAATAGTGGGCGTTGCACGCCACCGCGCGCAGCAGTGCCCAGGTGCACAGCAGCACCAGCAGCGGCACCGGGAGGAACCAGAACAGGTTGGGCAGGCTGAACCAGCGTTCGGCAATTTCGGCATGGACCAGCGGCGTCCACAGACTGACAACGGCAGTCACGCCGAGCATGACCAACACCAGCGGCCGCGCCAGGTCGTGCATCTGCCGCTGCAGGCGGCCCTCGGTCTTCATGATCAGCCAGGTGCAGCCGAGCAAGGCGTAGGCGACGATCAACGCCAGGCCGCAGAACAGCGAGAACGGCGTGAACCAGTCCAGAGAACCACCGACGAACACCCTATCCACCACCTCGAAACCGTCGATATAGGCGCCCAGGGCCACGCCCTGGAAGAAGGTCGCGGTCAACGAGCCACCAATAAAGGCCTTGTCCCACAGGTGGCGTTTATCCGCCTTGGCCTTGAAGCGGAACTCGAAGGCCACGCCACGGAAGATCAGCCCCAGCAACATCAGGATCAACGGCAGGTAGAGCGCGCTCAAGACCACCGCATAGGCCAGCGGGAAGGCGCCAAACAGCGCTGCGCCGCCGAGCACCAGCCAGGTCTCGTTGCCGTCCCAGACCGGCGCCA
The DNA here is from genome assembly GCA_030699825.1 of Pseudomonas sp. Classification (GTDB taxonomy): domain Bacteria; phylum Pseudomonadota; class Gammaproteobacteria; order Pseudomonadales; family Pseudomonadaceae; genus Aquipseudomonas. The sequence continues at coordinate 23,560 of JAUYKV010000018.1, forward strand.
CGGTGTTCATCATCACGTCGCGTTCGCCCTTGCTCTTGACGAAGGGAAAGAGGATGCCTATCCCTAGGTCGAAGCCATCCATGACCACGTACATCATCACGCCGAAGGCGATGATCACGGCCCAGATCAACGAAAGATCGATGCCCATATTCAACTCCTTGCACTCGAGGTGTCGCTGTCATCCGGCTCTTCATCCGCGGCGGACAAGGGCCGTGACGGCGTGCGCTTGCGTCCCGGCCCGCCTTCGGTGGCGTGCTGGCCTTGATCGGTGACCGGCCCCTTGCGCACCAGGCGCATCATGTAGCCGATCCCGGCACCGAACAGGGCGAAGTACACCACCACAAACAGCGCCAGAGTCAGGCTCATCTGCGCGAAGCTGTGCCCGGACGAGGCATCGGCGGTACGCATCAGGCCCTGGATGATCCACGGCTGGCGGCCGATCTCGGTGGTGTACCAGCCGGCGAGCATGGCGATGATGCCCGAAGGTCCCATCCACACGGCCAGATGCAGGAATGCCCGCGATTGGTAGAGGCGACCGCGCGCGCGCAGCCACAGGCCCCAGAGGCCGGTGAGGATCATCAGCAGACCGAGGCCGACCATCACCCGGAAGGTCCAGAACACGATAGTCGCATTGGGCCGATCCTCAGGAGCGAACTCCTTGAGTGCCGGCACCTGCTGATCCAGGCTGTGGGTCAGGATCAGGCTGCCGAGCGCCGGGATTTCCAGTTTGAAACGGGTTTCTTCGCGCTGCATGTCCGGCCAGCCGAACAGGATCAGCGGGGTCGGCTCATCACCGTGGTTTTCCCAGTGGCCCTCGATCGCGGCGATCTTTGCCGGCTGGTACTTGAGGGTATTGAGGCCGTGGAAATCGCCGATCACCGCCTGGATCGGCGCGACGATCAGCGCCATCCACAGGGCCATCGAGAACATCTTGCGCAGCGCCGGGGTGTCGCGGCCGCGCAGCAGGTGCCAGGCCGCCGAGGCGCCGACGAAGAACGCCGTGGCGAGGAAGGCTGCGGTAGCCATATGCGCCAGACGATAGGGGAACGACGGATTGAATACCACGGCGAACCAGTCAACCGGAATCACCCGGCCGTCGATGATTTCGAAGCCCTGGGGGGTGTGCATCCAGCTGTTGGAGGCGAGGATCCAGAAGGTCGAGATCAGGGTGCCGATGGCCACCATCAGGGTGGAGAAAAAGTGCAGACCGGGGCCGACGCGTTGCCAGCCGAACAGCATAACGCCGAGAAAGCCCGCCTCGAGGAAGAAGGCGGTGAGCACCTCGTAGGTCAGCAGCGGCCCGGTGATCGCCCCGGAAAAATCCGAGAAGGCGCTCCAGTTGGTGCCGAACTGATAGGCCATGACCAGGCCAGAGACCACGCCCATGCCGAAGTTGACCGCGAATATCTTCGCCCAGAAATGGTACAGATCGCGGTAGACGGTTTGCCGGGTGTTCAGCCACAAGCCTTCCAGGACCGCCAGATAGCTGGCCAGGCCGATGGTGATGGCGGGGAAGATGATGTGGAAGGAAATGGTGAAACCGAACTGGATTCGCGCCAGGTCGAGCGCCTCTATGCCGAACATGCAGCATCCTCATTCAGGTTATTCAGGGCACCGCCCTGCGCACGCGCTCGGGAGCGCAATAAACTCGGGAGCGCAATAAATAGGGTGCAATTGTTCTTGTCATATGGGGTGACGCGGCAGGTGGAGCCTAGAAGGCCATCCAGAAAAACCCAACACGGGTCTTGATCCTGATCAAGTATTGGCTTGAGGGTAGCGCCTCCCCTGGCACTTGTCGGTGTGGTTATTTGTCGCGCCGCAGGCTTGTGCGAGTCGTCAACGATGCTGAGAGGGTGTCGGCGCACCAACTGCCACTGAAGAAGGCTTCGTTGGAGTCGCTGCTGGCCGGGCCCCGCAGTGTTCGACAGTATTTCCATGGACACGTTCGCGGTGCTGCTCGGCGGGGTCGGCGCCCTGCTGGTCAGCGGCACCTGGATCAAACTGCTCCCGGAGTTGGCAAGACGCGATCAGCTGAGCCCGCAGTTCGAGCCAAGCAAAACCGCCTGAGCCTCTGCTCAGGGTTGTGAAAAACGAGCGCAGTAGGCGAGCGGTTTTCACAAGATCTCAATGCACCAGCAGCGCCTCGGCCACCTGCTTACGCGTACCTTTGCCGCGCAGCAGTTCGACCAGGGTCAGGGCGAATTCAAGCGCGGTGCCCGGGCCCTGACTGGTGATGCAGTTGCCGTCGACCACCACCGGCTGGTCGACGAAGGTGCAACCGCTGAGACGCTCACTGAAGCTCGGGTAGCAGGTCATGCGCCGTTGTTGCAGCACGCCGAATGCCTGCAGGGCCACTGCTGGCGCCGCGCAGATCGCAGCGAACAACTTGCCGGCCTTGGCCTGCCGGCGCACCCGTTCGGCCAGCGGTTCATGCTCGGCCAGACGCTGGGCGCCGGGCATGCCGCCGGGCAGCACGATCAGGTCGAACTCCTGGGCGAGGACGTCGACCAGCATGGCGTCGCCGGTCAGGCGGCTGCCGCGGGCACAGGTGACCATGCGCCGGCCTTCGATGCTGGCGACCACCACCTCGACCTCGGCGCGCCGCAGCACGTCGATCAAGGTCACGCATTCGATGTCTTCGACGCCATCGGCAATGGTGACAAGGGCACGTGAAGTCATGTTTGCCTCCTCGATAAACCCAACGAAAAATGCCCGCAGGGTCATGCCTGCACCGCTTGCGGACGAGCTGTTATGATGCGCGCCTTTTTCCAGATCGCCAGCAAAATCGTGCACATGTGCATGGATGTGCTTTGCTTTCGGTCTGCACATTGACGGCGCCGTGGCGCCACAGGGAGCCCTGCATGCTGGAACGAATCTTCCACCTCAAAGCGCATCACACCACGGTCCGCACCGAGGTCCTGGCCGGTCTCACCACCTTCCTGACCATGGCCTACATTCTCTTCGTCAACCCCAACATGCTCGCGGAAACCGGCATGGACAAGGGTGCGGTATTCGTCGCCACCTGCCTGGCGGCGGCCATCGGTTCGGCGATCATGGGCCTGGTCGCCAACTACCCGATCGCCCTGGCGCCGGGCATGGGCCTCAACGCCTTCTTCACCTACACCGTGGTCCTGACCATGGGCCACACCTGGCAGGTGGCGCTGGGCGCGGTGTTTCTCTCCGGGGTGATCTTCTTCGCGCTGTCGATCTTCAGGATCCGCGAGTGGATCATCAACAGCATCCCCATGGCCCTGCGCGCCGGCATTGCCGCCGGCATCGGCCTGTTCCTGGCGATCATCGCGCTGAAGAACGCCGGCATCGTGGTCGACCATCCGGCCACCCTGGTGACCCTCGGCGACATGAGCCAGGGCGGCGCGCTGCTGGCCTGCCTGGGCTTCTTCGTGATTGCCGCCCTGGCCTACCGCAAGGTCACGGGTGCGGTGATGATCGGCATCCTGCTGGTCACCGGCCTGTCGATCCTGCTCGGCCTGTCGCAGCTCAGCGGCGTGGTGTCGATGCCGCCCTCGCTAATGCCGACCCTGCTGCAACTGGACATCATGGGCGCCCTGGACATCGGCCTGCTCAGCGTGATTTTCGCCTTCCTCTTCGTCGACCTGTTCGACACCTCCGGCACTCTGGTCGGCGTGGCGCAGAAGGCCGATCTGCTGGACAAGGACGGCAAGATGCCGCGCCTCGGCCGTGCCCTGCTGGCCGACAGCACCGCGACCATGGCCGGTGCCGCCCTCGGCACCTCGACCACCACCAGCTATATCGAATCTGCTGCCGGCATCGCCGCCGGCGGGCGCACCGGCCTGACCGCCTGCGTGGTCGCCCTGCTGTTTTTGCTCAGCCTGTTCTTCGCCCCGCTGGCCGGCGCCGTGCCGGCCTTCGCCACTGCACCAGCGCTGCTGTTCGTCGCCGTGCTGATGATGAGCAGCCTGGCGCAGATAGACTGGGACGACCTCACCGTCGCCGCGCCGGTGGTGGTCGCCGCCCTGGCCATGCCGCTGACCTTCTCGATCGCCAACGGCATCGCCTTCGGCTTCATCGCCTGGACCCTGATCAAGCTGCTGGCCGGCCGCTGGCGCGACCTCAACCCGGCGCTGGTGATCTTGTCGGTGTTGTTCGTGATCAAGCTGGGCTGGTTCGCTTAGCGACTCAATTTGTCTGTAGGAGGGCGCGCCCTCTTCAACGGAGCGCTGTCGCGCAGCCTACGATGTAGGAGCCAGCTTGCTGGCGATGCTTTTGACCGACAAAGATCGCCAGCAAGCTGGCTCCTACACCGAATACCGAGTACCGCAGACAGCTATATCTTTAATCCGTCGGTGGACATATGCCCGCCCGCCAACCGTCCGAGTACACATGAGCCGCTCCCAGTTCGATCCCGCCAGCTATGCCGCCCAACTCGCCGAAAAGAAAGCCCGCCTGGTCGAGCTGCTGGCGCCCTTCGATGCCCCGCAACCGCAGGTGTTCGAATCGCCGCGCGAGCATTACCGCCTGCGCGCCGAGTTCCGCCTGTGGCGCGAAGACGGCAAGCGCCATTACGCGATGTTCGAGACCGGCGACAAACGCACGCCGATCTTCTTCGACGACTTCCCCATCGCCAGCGCGCAGATCAATGCACTGATGCCGCGTCTAAAAAGCGCCTGGCAGATGAGTTCGGCTCTCTCTTTCAAGCTGTTCCAGGTCGAATTCCTCACCACCCTGAGTGGCGACGCGCTGATCACCCTGTGCTACCACCGCCCGCTGGACGCGGCCTGGCAAGCCGCGGCGGAGCAGCTCGCGAGCGAACTGCAGGTCAGCCTCATCGGCCGTTCCAAGGGCAAGCGCATCGTTATCGGCAGGGATTTCGTCGAGGAAAAACTGCAAGTCGCCGGCCGTACCTTTAGCTATCGCCAGCCGGAAGGCGCCTTCACCCAGCCCAACGGCGAGGTCAACCAGAAGATGCTCGGCTGGGCCTACGAGGTACTGGGCGAGCGCGCCGACGATCTGCTGGAGCTGTATTGCGGCAACGGCAACTTCACCCTGCCGCTGGCCAGCCGGGTGCGCAAGGTGCTGGCCACCGAAATCAGCAAATCCTCGGTCAACGCCGCCCTGGCCAACCTGGCCGACAACGGCGTGGACAACGTGGCCCTGGTGCGCCTGTCCGCCGAAGAGCTGACCGAGGCGCTGAACGAGGTGCGGCCGTTCCGCCGCCTGGCCGGCATCGACCTGAAAAGCTACGACTTCGGCAGCGTGTTCGTCGACCCGCCGCGCGCCGGCATGGACCCGGACACCTGCGAACTGACCCGACGCTTCGAGCGAATCCTCTATATCTCCTGCAACCCCGAGACCCTGGCCGCCAACATCGCCCAGCTCAGCGATACCCACCAGGTCACGCGCTGCGCGCTGTTCGACCAGTTCCCCTACACCCACCACATGGAGTCGGGGGTACTGCTGGAGCGGCGCTAGGCTGGCCTCACGGCGCAGCGCAGCGCCAGCCACCGTCTACGCGCGCCGCAACCCGCGCAAGGCCCAGAAGGCCAGCCCGGCGGAAACCACCTCGATCAGCAAGGCCAGCAGGTTGAAGGTTTGCTGGGCGCCGCCGTCCAGCCACAGGCCGCCGATGCGCGCCAGCGCCAGCGAGCTGTAAAGCAGCACCAGCAGAGTCAGGGCGGCGCGGATCAGCTCGAGACGAGTCAGCGCCAGACCAAGAAAAGCCGCCAGACCGATCTGCAGGCCGCCGTAATAGGCGCGCACATCGGTCGCCGCGGCAGGCGCCATCAGCAGCATGCCGCTGAGGTTGGCCATTTCATGGGGCCGAACGAAGTAGGCCAGGCCCAAACCGGCCAGCGCCACCAGCTGAATGACTAGAATCACCCGTGCAAACAACATCGCCAGCTCCCTTGTCCCGATAATCGTCCGTGCAGCATAGGCTGCCTGGAACGTATCCGGATACAACCGCTGATTTGGCTCCCTGCCGGGACAGCGCTATGCTCGGCCAACGATCCACAGTGGAGTGCCAGCATGCGTCCGTTAATTCTTATCGCCGGTCTATTCGTCGGCCTCGCCCAGGCCGCCGAGCCGATCAGCATCGATGTGCACCGTGACGCCAATTGCGGCTGCTGCAAGGCCTGGATCAGCCATCTGCAGGACAACGGCTTCAGCGTCAACGACCACGTCGAAAGCGACATGAGCGCGGTCAAGCAGCGCCTCGGCGTGCCGCCGCGCCTGGCCTCCTGCCACACCGGGGTGATCGACGGCAAGTTCGTCGAGGGTCACGTGCCCGCGGCCGACATCCTCAAACTGCGCCAGCAGCCGGACCTGCTCGGCGCCGCCGTACCGGGCATGCCGGCCGGCTCGCCGGGCATGGAGATGGGCGATCGCCAGCAGGCCTACCAGGTCATCGGCCTGGACCAGCAGGGCAAAGAGCGCGTACTCGGCGACTACCCGGGCAACTGACGCCCCGGCAGGTCGACACCGCGGCATGCCTGGAGATGGCGAAGCCACGGCGCGCCGCCGCAATCCTCGCCCGGCGTGCGGCTGGCTACTGCGCCCAGGGCGGCGGCGGCTCTTCGCCGGCGGGCGCGTCTTCGGCATTCAGCAGGGCCTGGCGACGCGCCTCTTCGGCCAGGGTGGCCTTGATCTCGCGCAGCACCGCATCGATATCGGCGGCCTCGTCAGGGTCGTCGAACTCGCCGGTCAGCGGACTTTCCGGGGTCAGCTCGCCGGCCTCGTACAGCGCCCACATTTCCTTGGCGTACTTGCTGAACTTGAGTTCCGGGGCGAACTGGCCGAAATAGGCGGCCATGTTGCCAACATCGCGTTCGAGCATGCTAAAGGCATGGCTATTGGCGGCGGCATCGACCGCCTGGGGCAAGTCGATGATCACCGGGCCTTCCGGCCCCAGCAGCACGTTGAACTCGGACAAATCGCCATGCACCAGACCGGCGCAGAGCATCTTGACCACTTCACCGATCATGAAGGCATGGAATTCGCGGGCATCTTCCGGGTGCAGGTCGACATCGTTGAGGCGCGGCGCAACGGCGCCCTCATCGTCCAGGACCAGCTCCATCAGCAACACGCCCTCGAGGAAGTCGTAGGGCTTGGGCACCCGCACTCCGGCGCCAGCCAGATGGAACAAGGCGGCTACTTCGGCGTTCTGCCAGGAGTCTTCCTGGCCCTTGCGGCCGTACTTGGTGCCTTTGGTCATGGCCCGTGTATCGCGGCTACTGCGCACCTTGCGGCCTTCCTGGTAGACCGCTGCCTGACGGAAACTGCGCTTATTGGCTTCCTTGTAGACCTTGGCGCAGCGCAGCTCATCACCGCAGCGCACCACGTACACTTCGGCTTCCTTGCCACTCATCAGCGGGCGCATCACTTCGTCGACCAGGCCAGCCTCGACCAGGGGTTCAATACGTTTTGGCGTCTTCATTAGCTTTAATCGTGGGTCCTGTGTTGCCCTATTCGCGTATACCGCCCGTTATACGGCAATCCTCGGGCAGCGCCCAGCCCACGGATGGCCATGTGTCCATTAGCGGATCGATAAATACCGGGGCAATGCCTCGCCGGACCCTGACCATTGCGCCAGCAAGTGGCTGCCGTGAGCGGCTGGTTTGAAAGCGCGATTGGCATTGGCGTGTCCGGCGCAAGGGTCGACAATCGACTCATCATTTAGCGGAGCCGTGCCATGCTCGACACCGACCTTTGCTGGCAAGCCGTCTGCGCGCGCGATGCCGCGCGCGATAACCAGTTCGTCTTCGCCGTGCGCTCCACCGGTATCTATTGCCGGCCGAGCTGTCCGGCGCGACGGCCACTGCGCGCCAACGTCAGCTTTCATGCCACCCCGGCGAGCGCCGAAGCGGCGGGGTTTCGCCCGTGCAAACGCTGTACGCCGCAGGGCGCCAGTCCGGCCGAGCAGCTCGACCAACTGGTCAGTGCGGCCTGCCGCCTGCTGGTCGAACAGGACAAAACGCCCAACCTCGCCCAGCTCGCTGCACGCATCGGCCTGTCGCCCTCGCACCTGGCCCGCGCGTTCAAGGCGCGCACCGGGCTGACGCCGAAGGCCTGGGCCAACGCCCAGCGCCGCGCGCAGCTGGAGGCCAGCCTGGCGCAGGCCGATTCGGTGCTGGATGCCGCGCTAGCCGCCGGCTACTCCGACACCAGGGCGCTGTATCAACAGCACGATGGCTTGAGCCCGGCGCAGCGCCGCCGCCAGGCCGCCGGGGAAACCCTGCGCTACGCCATCGCCGCCTGTCCGCTCGGCCACTTGCTGCTGGCCAGTAGCGCCAAGGGCGTCTGCGCCCTGCTGTTCGGCGACAGCCCCGAGGGACTGGAAAGCGAACTGTGCCGGCGCTTCGCTGCCGCCCGACTGCAACGCGACGATGGCGGTTTGGGCGACTGGTTGCAGCAGGTCATCGGCCAAATCGAGGAACCGCAACGCGCCGCACAGTTGCCCCTGGACTTGCGCGGCACGGTGTTCCAGCACCAGGTCTGGCGCGCCCTGCAGCAAATCCCGGCGGGTCAGACGCGGCACTATGGCGAACTGGCCACCAGCATCGGCAGCCACCCGCGCGCGGTGGCGCGGGCTTGCGCGAGCAATCCGCTGGGCCTGCTGGTGCCCTGCCACCGGGTGATCGGCGCCAACGGCGCACTGAGCGGCTATCGCTGGGGGTTGGCGCGCAAGGCGGCGCTGCTGGCAGGCGAACGGGCCAGCAACCCCACGGCCGAACCGGAGGCGGGCTGAACGGTGCTGAAATCCCCTCGCCGGCTGCGGCCGCCGGCAAAGGCCAGCGGCGGTGCTACGCTGGCTACTTTCACCGCCGCCGAATCCTCCGGGGAAATCGCGGCTGATTCGGTTGTCCGAACTTCAGAGAGCCCAGGAGCATCCCGCCATGCATGAACTCAAGCACTACCAGGTCGACTACCGCATCAACGGTCATCCCGACTCCCTCAGCCTCGACGAATTCGCCGACCCCACCCTCGACCAGGTGCGCCTACGCCTGCTGCACAAGCACACCGGCGAGCTACGCATGGTGGAAGACGCCCCCTGGGAGCAGAACCTGCGCTCCAGTCTGGAACGCCGGGCCGATGAAGCGGGCCTCAGCGATATCCACATCCGCCTCCTCGGCTAAGAGGCTGCGAAACAACGCTCGCCTACTGCGCCAGCCTGCAAACGCCCTGGGCTGAGGCCGATCAACTCGGGCAACCCGCGATCCGCAGGCCGTGCACCAGGGTTCATCGGTACGACAGCCATCCGGCGGGCTGTCGCTGCGAGTGGAACGTTGCGCTGCGCCTTGCCGCGAGATCCCGGGCAGATTATGAGCGACAATGCGCCATCTTTCTGCGTGGGAAGCCGCATGAACCTGACCGAACTCACCGCCCGCCTGCACGCCATCCGCGACCGCAACGACTGGCGGCAATTCCACAGCCCGAAAAACCTGGCCATGGCCGCCAGCGTGGAGATGGCCGAGCTGGTGGAGATTTTCCAGTGGTTGAGCGAGGCACAATCGCGCCAGCTCGCCCCCGAACAGCTGCAACACGCCGGCCAGGAAGTGGGCGATATCGTGCTCTACCTGTTGCTGCTGTGCAGCGAGCTGGGGATCGACATGGAGCAGGCGGTGCGCGCCAAGCTGGCCGACAGCGAACGGCGCTTCGCACCATGAGCGACCGGCATTTCGATGAACTGGCGACGCGCTTCGCCGAGAAGATCTACGGCGGCGCCAAGGGTGCGATTCGCCTGGCGGTGTTCCAGGCCGACCTCGCCGAAGCCCTGCCGGATCGACCGCTGCGGGTGCTGGACATCGGCGCCGGTCTCGGCCATATGGCGCTGTGGCTGGCCGAACGCGGCCACCAGGTGACCCTCGCCGAACCCGCCGAACCGATGCTCGCCGGTGCCCGTGCACGTTTCGCCGCGGCCGGCCAGCCGGCGACCTTTATCCAGGCGCCCTGGCAGGAACTGCTCGGCCAGCTCGAACAACCCTATGACCTGGTGGTCTGTCACGCGGTGCTCGAATGGCTGGCCCAGCCTCAGGCCATTCTGCCGGTGCTGCAGCAGCTCTGCGCGCCCGGCGGCTGGTTGTCGCTGGCCTTCTACAACAAGGACGCGCTGATCTACCGCAACCTGCTCAAGGGCCATTTCCGCAAGCTGCGCAAGGCCGAATTTGCCGGGGAAAAACAGAGCCTGACGCCGCAGCGACCGATAGATCCGCGCGAGCTGGCGACGCAACTCGAGGCGTATTGGCAGGTCGAAAGTCAGAGTGGTGTGCGGGTTTTCCACGACTATATGCCCCATGAGTTCCAGGCCAAGGCCGAGCTGATCGACCTGCTGGAAATGGAGCTGGCCTACCGCCGCCACCCGAGTTTTGCCGGCATGGGCCGCTACCTGCACTGGATCTGCCGACCGCGCTGAGGGGAGGCATCGATGAACCCTGTTGTGCCGTTACTGTTGCTGGCTGTGGTTCTGGCCGCCTGCCAGAGCCATAACCCTTATACGGCGCAGTCCAAGCCGCTGCCGCCGGCCCCCGTGCCTGCCGGCAGCCAGCTGGATCTCAGCGCCTACCCAGCCCCTGCGCGTGATTATGCGCGCTACCGCAGCTGGACCTGGCGCGATGGCCAGCAACCGGCCGGCAGCGCCTGGGCCAGTTCGGCCCTGGTGCAAGAGGCACTGAGCAACGCCCTCGATCAGCGCGGCCTGCGCCCGGCCCAATCCGGCAGCGCCGACCTCGAAGTCAGCACCGAGATGCACCTGGAGCGGCGCATTCGTCAGGTTCGCGAGGACTACGGTGGCTATTACGGCCACGGCCGCTACTGGCACGACTACGGCATGTGGGGCAATGCACCGCTGGTACGCACCTACGAGGAAGAAGTGCTGATCGTACGCATCGACCTGTTCGACGCCCGGGACGGCCACCCCCTGTGGAGCGGCAGCGCCGAAATGCTCAGCGACGGTAGCCAGACCGAACGCGGCAAGGCGCTGCGTGCGGCCCTGCGACGGGCCCTGGAGAATTACCCGCCAACCTGATACACCGCAATCATCGGTTCTTGGCGCACGCACCGGCGCGCATTTACCCAAGACCCTGGAGGCTCGACCATGCGTTTGCACCTGCTGCTGATTCCCGCCCTGCTGTTGCTCGGCGCCTGCCAAACCACCCAGCTCAATCGCGACTTCGACCCGAACCGCGACTTTGCCGCCTACCGCAGCTGGAGCTGGCAGGAGCCGGCCGTGCAATACCGCCCCGACGACCCGCGCCTGCAGAGCGACCTGACCGAACAACGCATCCGCGCCGCGATCGGCGAGCAGCTCGACCAGCACGGCCTGCGCCCGGCGCCCGGCGGCGCAACTGGCGACCTCAAGGTGCAAGCCTGGTTGATCGTCGATCGACGCCAGGATCAGCTCACCACCCATTACGGCGGTTTCTGGGGCGGCCCCTGGCACGGCTACTGGGGCGGCCCGGGCTACAGCGAAACCCGCACCCTGGACTATCAGACCGGCACCCTGCAGATCGACCTGTACGACGGCAAAGACGGCAAGCTGGTCTGGCGCGGCAGCGGCGAACGGATTCTGCGCGGCAACCAAGCGAACCCGAGCGAGCGCAGCACGCAGATTCGCGAAACGGTAGCCAAGATCCTCAGCCAATACCCGCCGCACTAGCAGGCTATAACGGCAGCCAGGCAATAGACCGGAGAGACCGTAGCCTGGATAAGCCCCAGCGCAATCCAGGAGGGTGCTTCACGGATTGCGCCCAGGCTTATCCGGCGACCAGGCAACCGACTCGAATCAACCTCGATGCCCTAACAAGGACGCCCGATGCCACAAACCACCAAGCTGACCCACCGCCCCGCCGGCGCCGCCGATCTGGGCGCCATCGTCGAATTTCCGCAGAACGCCGACGAGCTGTTCTTCTGCTACCCCAAGGCCGTCTGGCCGCTGGATGTCGAGCAGTTGGCCGCCGCCATGGCCGAGCGCCGTGACAGCACCGTGGCGCTGCTCGATGGCCGGGTCGCCGGTTTCGCCAATTTCTATCAGTGGCAGCATGGCGATTTCTGCGCCCTGGGCAACCTGATGATCGCGTCCTGGGCCCGTGGCCAGGGCGTGGCGCACTACCTGGTGGCGGTGATGGAACAACTGGCACACGACCACTACAAGGCCAGGCGCATGCAGGTGTCCTGCTTCAACACCAACAGCGCCGGCCTGCTGCTCTACCCCAAGCTTGGCTATCGCCTCAGCGGCCTGGTCGAACGGCGTGATCCGCAGAACCAGCGGGTGGCCCTGATCCAATTCGACAAGGCGCTGTAAGGCAGCACCGGCAGCCGGCAAAGCTTCACATTCTGGCTGAGCGGCTTCCCGGATTGCGCTGGCGCTTATTCGGGCTACGGACTGCGCCAGCGGCTCGCATTGCCGCGCTATTGGCGCTCGAAGCGGTAGAACAGGTTGGGCTCGCTGACCAGATAGAGGTTGCCGCGGTCGTCGAAAGTCATGCCCTCGCCCTGGGGCACGCTGTCTTGCAGACCGGCAAAGCCGCCGAGCAACGAGCGGAAGCTGATCAGCTTGCCCTTGCCATCGAGTTCCATCAGCACCTTCGACTCGTCGCTGAGCAGGGCCAGATGGTCGGTGCGTTCGTCGTAATGCACCGAGCTCAGGTCGGTGGCGAAGACGTTCTCGATCCATGCCTCGCGGTCGATCACTTCGAGGTTGAACTCGCCCTCAATGCTCGCTTTCAGCCCGCGGATTTCGTAGAGCTTGCGCGGTGAGTGCTCCTTGACCACGAACAGCCGATCGCCGTCGCGGTCGTAACCAACCCCTTCGAAGCCTTGGTTGCCACCCGCGTCGAGTCCCAGGGTCAGAGCCCGATAATCCTCGCGGAACAAGGCGCCGGGCTGCTCCGGCACCTCGACCACCAGCAGCGCCTGGTTGCGCTCCTCGGCCAGCAGCAGGAGGTTGTCGCCTAGGTAGGTGATGCCTTCCACATCGCTGAAGCCACTCAGCGGATAGCGCGCCAGCACCTCGCCCTGCGTACTCAGGGCGAGCAGTTCTTCCGGGTTGTTGACCACCGCCCAGAGCTGGTCGCGGCGCTCGTCATAGGTCAAGCCGGAGAGGTTATCGCTGACCCCCGGCACCGCCTTGGCGTCGATTTGCACCCGGTACTCCGGCAGCCACAGGCTGCGCTTCTCCCATTCGGTTTCGTGCCAGGAAGTCTGGATCCAGAAGTACAAGCGGTCATCCAGGTGCAGAGTGCGCACTTGATAAGCCAGGGTCAGCAGGATCAACAACAGCGCCCATGTCCATGGGCTTAAAACAGGCAGCCGTCCTAGCATCCCCTTGGCAGTTGACATCATCGACAGTCACTCTCGCGGACAGATGGGCAAAGGCAGTCTGCCCCGCGATTGTTGCAATCCGCGCAGTTCAGCAGCGTTCAGCACGCGAACGCACAGAACTGAAAACCCCGCGCCAGTTCGGCGCACGCATTCGATCATGCGCCGCCGGCCAAGTTCCGCCACGCGCCGCAGAGCGCCCACGCGGGCTGCGCGCGCCGACCGACTGTGTTAAGGTGCGCGCCCTTTTGCTTATATGGACAGAGACCGGTCGTCATGACACTGGCCCAACCATTACGCTGGCTGCCTAAGCCGCCTTAGCGTTACGCCCCCTCCTGCATAGCCTCGCCGGTTCTCCCGGTCGCGCGGTTGTGCGTCCTCGCGTAGCCGAACGCCGTTCGCTCATGCGCCTGTTTTATTTTTCAATCTGTCATTCACCCAGTCCGCCCGGCGCTTGCGCGCGGCAGCGGAACCCAGCCCTTTTGGAATACGCCATGCTGCAAAGCCTGAAGAACACCTGGTTGTTCAATATCCGCGGCGACGTGCTCGCCGGTCTGGTCGTGGCGCTGGCCTTGATCCCGGAGGCCATCGCCTTCTCGATCATCGCCGGGGTCGACCCCAAGGTCGGTCTCTACGCCTCCTTCTGCATCGCCGTGGTGATCGCCTTCGTCGGCGGTCGTCCGGGGATGATCAGCGCCGCCACTGGGGCCATGGCCCTGCTGATGGTGACCCTGGTGAAAAACCACGGCCTGGAATACCTGCTGGCCGCCACCCTGCTCTGTGGCGTGCTGCAGATCGGCGCGGGCTACCTCAAGCTCGGCTCGCTGATGCGCTTCGTCTCGCGCTCGGTGGTCACCGGCTTCGTCAATGCCCTGGCGATCCTGATTTTCATGGCCCAGCTACCGGAGCTGACCGGCGTCAGCTGGCACGTCTATGCCATGACCGCCGCCGGTCTGGGGATCATCTACCTGTTCCCCTATGTGCCGAAACTCGGCCAGCTGATCCCCTCGCCGCTGGTGTGCATCCTGGTGCTGACCGGGGTGTATATGTACACCGGCATGGACATCCGCAGCGTCGGCGATATGGGCGAGCTGCCCGACACCCTGCCGATCTTCCTCTGGCCGGACGTGCCGTTGACCTTCGAGACCCTGGCGATCATCTTCCCCTACGCCGCCGCCCTGGCCGTGGTCGGCCTGCTGGAATCGATGATGACCGCGACCATCGTCGACGACCTGACCGACACCAACAGCGACAAGAACCGCGAGTGCAAGGGCCAGGGCGTGGCCAATATCGCCTCCGGCCTGCTCGGCGGCATGGCCGGCTGCGCGATGATCGGCCAGTCGGTGATCAACGTGAAATCCGGTGGCCGCGGCCGCCTGTCCTGCCTCACTGCTGGTGTGGTGTTGCTGCTGATGGTGGTGTTCCTCAGCGACTGGGTCAGGCAGATCCCCATGGCCGCCCTGGTGGCGGTGATGATCATGGTGTCGATCGGCACCTTCAGCTGGGACTCGCTGCGCAACCTCAAGCAACACCCGCTGTCGACCAACATCGTCATGGTCGCCACCGTAGTGGTGGTGGTACTCACCCACAACCTGGCCTATGGCGTGCTGGTCGGCGTGCTGCTGGCGGCGATGTTCTTCGCCAACAAGATCGGCCACTTCATGTACATCAGCTCGCAAGCCGACAACGACGGCACCCAGCGCAGCTACAAGGTGGTCGGCCAGGTGTTCTTCAGCTCCGCCGACAAATTCGTCGCTGCCTTTGATTTCAAGGAGGCGGTTGATAAGGTGAGCATCGACCTGTCCCGTGCGCACTTCTGGGACATCACCGCGGTCGCCGCCCTGGACAAGGTGGTGCTCAAGTTCCGCCGTGAAGGCACCGAAGTCGAAGTGCTCGGCCTCAACCAAGCCAGCGCCACCATCGTCGACCGTTTCGGCGTACACGACAAACCCGACGCCGTCGATCAACTGATGGGCCACTAGACTGATGGGCCACTAAAAAGGAGCACAACATGACCCACGTAATGGCTTGTATCGATGGTTCGCACTCCGCCACCGGCGTCTGCGACTACGCCGCCTGGGCCAGCCAGCGCCTCGGCGCACCGCTGTGCTTCCTGCATGTCCTGGATCAGGTGCAGTACCCGCAGCCAAGCGACTTGTCCGGCACCATCGGCCTGGGCAGCCGCGAACACCTGCTGGAAGAACTGGCGGCGCTCGACGAGAAGCGCGGCAAGCTGGCCCTGGAGCAGGGCCATCACCTGCTCGAAGCGGCCAAGGCCCGCGCCAGCACGGCCGGTGTCAGCGACGCCCAGCTGCGCCAACGGCATGGCGACCTGGTGGAAAGCCTCGTCGAACTGCAACAGGACATTCGCCTGCTGGTGATCGGCCGCCAGGGCGAAACCAGCGACAACCTCAGTCAACTGGTCGGCAGCCACCTGGAGAACGTGATCCGCACCCTGCAGCGGCCGATCCTGGTCAGCTGTGGCGAGTTCAAGGCGCCACAGAGCTACCTGTTCGCCTACGACGGCAGCGCCACCGCGCGCAAAAGCATCGAGATGATCGCCGCCAGCCCGCTGCTCAAGGGCCTGCCGTGCCACCTGCTGATGATCGGCGCCGACACCAGCGACGCCTGGGAGCAGCTCAAGTCCGCCGAGCGGGTGCTGCAGGATTCGGCCAGCGAGGTGCACCTGGCGATCCGCGCCGGCGAAGTCGAGCCGACCCTGCACGCCTACCAGGCCGAGCACGACATCGACCTGCTGGCCATGGGCGCCTACGGCCACTCGCGGATTCGTCAGTTCCTGGTCGGCAGCACCACCAGCCACCTTCTGCGCACCAGCGTCAGCCCGCTGCTGATCCTGCGCTAGGGCAGAACGAGTCGCCCAGCAGCGGGCGACTCGCGTGATGACGGCAACGTGACACTCCAGGCCTGACTGACGCACTATGGCCGGGCCCAGCGACTTTTGTGATCACACGCCATGAGCAACGCCGACGCCGATCGGCCAGGTCGTTCTGCCCCAGGCATTCCCCCCGTCCCCGTAGCCATGTTCCTTCGCGGCTTTCCATGCAAGCCCGCCCCCCCATATACGGATGCAATCCGGGAATGCTGTTGCGCCGGCAAAGGCAAATAGCCATCGTTCGGCTAGGCTGAGACTGTACCTTTGCGAGTACGGCGCCGATGAAACCTGAGCCTGCGGCCCCCAGCACCCGCCTCAGCTTGTGGCGGGAGGCAAGCGATACCCATGTCCGCTCCAGGTTTGCCGGCTATTACTACCTGCTCACCTGGGCCCTGCTCTGGTTCAGCAGCAGCCACCCCTGGGACAACCTCTGGGTGTGGGGCGGCGGCACTCTGTTGTTGCTGCTGTTCTTCGCCCTGCGCAGCCTTCATCGCCCCTCCGCACAGCTCGACTCGGCGCAACTGCAGCGCTGGCTGGATATGCACTGGTTCGTCATCCTTCTCCAGTCGATGACCTGGGGCCTGATGCTGGCGATCCTCCAGTTGCACCCCGAGATAGCCGCCTCGCACCTGCTGACCATGCTCAGCGCGGTGGTATTCGCCACTGCCCTGGCGTTTACCTACCCCATGCGCATGGGCCGTTGCACGCTGGCCATCCTGCTGACCTACCTGCCCAGTAGTGCGGTCAAGTTCCACCTGGGCATCGGTGATATCGGCGAATCCGTGGCTCTGGTGGGCTACCTGGGCTATCTGGGTCTGGTCCTCTATCGCTGGAACCGCGAGTACCGCATCGGCCTCGAGCGCGAACTGCGCCTGCTGCTGCACGGCGAACAGCTGGACCGGCTGAGTCGCACCGACGCCCTGACCGAACTGGGTAATCGTTACCAGTTCAACGCGCTACTGCCTGCCTGGCTGGCCAACGCGCGCCGACAAAACAGCCAACTGGTCTTGGTTCTGCTGGATATCGATTACTTCAAAAAGGTCAACGACCAGTACGGCCACCGCACCGGCGACCTCGGCCTGCAGGCCTTCGCCGAACGCATGCGTCAGGTGTTCCGCCGCGACAGCGATATCCTGCTACGCCTGGGTGGCGAGGAGTTCGCCGTGCTGATGCCCGACACCTCTCTGGAGCAGGCCATCCCGCTGGCCGAACGCTTTCGCGCCTCGCTGGCCGAGCAGCCCCTGCTGGTACAGGCACAAGTGCAGGAGCTGGCGCTGACCTGCAGCCTCGGCATCGGCCACTTCCTGCCACTGTGCGACGACTCGGCGGAAACCTTCTACAAACGGGTCGACGATGCCCTCTATCGGGCCAAGGCCAGGGGCCGCAATCGGCTCGAACTGGCCTGACACCTGCCGGGCGAGCCGCCAACTCACGACGAATACAGCACTACCCCCTGCTTGCCACTGCGTTTGCGTTGATACATGGCCTGATCGGCCAGGACTTCCTGCCGATCGAGGATACCTTCGCTGAGCAGAATGAATTCATCGCCGCCCAGTCGGGCGACCAGAGCGCTACCCCGGGCAAACGCCTGCAGCCGCGCGGCAACCTCGGTCAGCACCCGATCACCGGCCGCATGCCCCCACTCGTCGTTGATATCCTTGAAGCCATCCAGGTCGATCAGCACCAGCGCCAGCAACTCACCGCGCCGCCTGGTGCGCAACATGGCCTGCTGCATATGGCTGGCCAGGGCCGTGCGGTTGGCCAGCCCGGTCAGCGGATCATGCATGGCCTGCGCTTCCAGCCGGGCATTGGCTTCGGCCAGCGCTTCGGTACGTTCGGCAACCCGCTGTTCCAGCACCTTTTCCTGCTGTAGCGCGGTGGCCAACGCCTGCTTCTGCGCCTTTTCCTGCAGCCGTTTGAGCTGATTGAAGCGCGCCGCCAGACCCAGCGAGAGCAGTAACATCTCTATCGCCGAGCCAGACACTGTAGAGGCTAACCCGGTCGAGCGAGGCGTAGCTCATCTCGATCAGCCAATCGCCGAGCTCGTCTGCCGTGGAGACCAGATCGAGACTCAGCCAAACATGATCATGGGTATAACCGAAATTCAGATCGCGGCGCTCACTGGCCGGGCGAAATTGCTCGGCCCGCTGCCTAACCTGCTCGATCTGCAGACTGCCCGCCGGGTCACGCAGATAGCGGATATAGGGCTGCAAATCGATGGCCGACCGGCTGCCATCGATCCGCAACACTTGCGGCTCGGCAGCCACCATGGGGCTGACCAGCACCAGCATGCAAGCCCACAGACGCAAGCAGGCGAAAAGACCAGCAATCGCGAACTTATCCGGCAAAACCACCCCCCCATAGCCACAGACATTTGATGGCATCGTGCCAGCCCATGGGGATTGAAGATAGCTCAGCAGGACGGCGGACGCGTCAGACAATGCCGGTCACCCACACTGAATTCCAGGCGCGCGCTCTGGCCTCTCTGGCCTCTCTGGGTGAAGTGGCCTCTCTGGGTGGTTCAGTGGTCCAGCACGCTGAGCGCGGCTCATCGAACAGACGCCCGATAAGCCTGCGATGCAAGCAAATGGCTGGCACACTAGCCGGCCACACGCTAGCACACCGGCAACCAAGGGATTCACAGGGACATCAGCTATGCAGGTAGAAGGTTTTTTCGAATGGCTCGGCCAGGCGTTCGGCTCGGTCATCCGTTTTATCGTCGAAGCGATGAGCGGCTTCCTCGGTTTGTTCGGCGACGCGCTCGGCGGTTTTATCAACGGCATGTCCAAGGCCCTGGGCATCACCCCGTCGCTGCTTGGTCTGCTGGTGCTGATCGTCGGCCTGCTGTTGCTCTACGCTGCCGTGCGCGCGTTCTTGCGCCGCTCGATCATCACCGGTTTGATCTGGCTGTTTTTCGGCCTGTGGTTGCTCGGCGGCTTGATTAGCTGAACGTCCTGTCAGGCGAAACTCGCCTCGTGCATCGCACACAGGCCAAGCGCCGCCACCCTGCTTGAAGGCATGCCATAACCCTGTGGGAGCGGATTTATCCGCGAAGCTTTGCGGCTGAAGCCGCTCCCACAGGCCGCACGCAACTCGACTCACTGCGTCTGGTCAATGGCATCGCGGCTGATATCGCCCTACCCCGCCAGCGCTCGCTACTTGTTGCAAACAGCGCTCAGACGCAGAGGTCGCACACCTCGGCGCTGGGCGCCAGTTTGAAGAACTCGTCGACCGGCATGTGCACCAGGCTTTCGTGATCCCCGGCTTCCAGGTAAATGTCCTGCTGACGCACCAGCAGCGGATCGATCAGCATGTCGAGACCATAGACCTCGCCCAGCGCCGGTATCGCGCCGAGCTCGCAATCCTTGAACAGACTCACCAGCGACTGCTCGCCACTGAGCTGCCAACGCTGCGTGCCCTTGTGTACCTTGCTCAGGTCCAGCTGCCGATTGGCCGGCAACACGGCCATCAGGTAGTGCCCGCGACGATCGTCGAGAATCACCGATTTAGCCATGCGCGCTGCGGGGATTCCGGCCTTTCGCGCCGACTCCAGGCTGGTCGCCGAGGGCATGTGCTCGACCAGCTTGAACTGACAGTGCGCCCGCTGCAGGCTGCGCTCCAGGGTTTGTGCCATATGCATGAGCCACCTCCTCGACCGTTTTTATTCGCGGTCATCGCCGATTGCCTGCTTCAAGTCTAGTCAGCCTGGACGCCGGCGACGGCGCGGCCAAGAAACGCTTGCTGCTATCGCGCGGCAGGCATAGTCGAAACAGCTCTATCGAACCCGCCCCAGGGTCTGGGCCTATAATCGGCGTTTTCCCGGAGTCGCCATGTCCGCACTGCTCGCTGCCTGGCAGCACGCGCCCACCCACCGACGGGTCTGGGCGCTGGCTGCGCCGATGATCTTGTCCAACCTGTCGGTGCCGCTGGTGGCGCTGGTCGACAGCGCGGTGGTCGGCCACCTGCCCCACGCCCAGCAACTGGCGGCAGTGGCGATCGGCGGCAGCCTGTTTACCTTGCTGACCTGGGCCGTGGGTTTTCTGCGCATGGGCACCACCGGTTTTGCCGCCCAGGCCGCCGGCCGGGAAGACGGCAGCGCGTTACGCCAGGTGTTGCTGCAGGGCCTGCTGCTCGGCGGGCTGCTGGCGTTGGCCTTGATCCTGTTGGCGCTGCCCTTCAGTGACGCGGCGCTGAGCCTGATGCAACCCTCGGCGCAGCTGGATGCGCTGGCCCGCAGCTACTTGCACATCCGCCTGCTCGGCCTGCCAGCGGTGCTGGCCAGCTATGCCCTGATCGGCTGGCTGCTCGGCACCCAGAACGCCCGTGGGCCATTGGCGATCCTGCTGACCACCAACCTGCTCAACGTGGCCCTCGACCTGCTCTTCGTTCTCGGCTTGCACTGGGGCGTAGCCGGCGCGGCCTGGGCCTCGGTGATCGCCGAATGGAGTGGCGCGCTGCTCGGCCTGTGGCTGGCACGCCGCGCGCTACACGGTTATGCCGGGCAGGTCGACTGGTCGGCGCTGCGCCGCTGGCTGAACTGGCGGCCGCTGCTGGCGGTGAATCGCGACATCTTTATCCGCACCCTGGCCCTGCAGCTGGTGTTCTTCCTGATCACCGTGCAGGGCTCGCGCCTGGGCGACGCCACGGTAGCGGCCAATGCCCTGCTGCTCAACGGCCTGCTGCTCACTGCCCACGCCCTCGACGGCCTCGCCCACGCGGTGGAAGCCTTGTGCGGCCACGCCCTCGGCGCCCGCGACCGCCAGACCTTGCGCCGCAGCCTAATCGTCGCCGGCGGCTGGTCGCTGCTGGCCAGCCTCGGCTTTGCCCTGTTCTTCCTGCTCGGCGGACACTGGTTCATCCACCTGCAAACCGATATCGCCCCGGTGCGCGCCCTGGCCCTCGACTACCTGCCGTACCTGGCGCTGCTGCCCCTGCTGGCGGTGTGGAGCTACCTGCTCGACGGCCTGTTCATCGGCGCCACCCGTGCCCGCGAGATGCGCAACGCCATGCTCCTGGCCGTCGGCTTGAGCCTGCCGCTGGCCTGGCAGTTGCAAGCCTTCGGCAATCACGGCCTGTGGCTGGCCTTTCTCTGCTTTATGCTGCTGCGCAGCCTTTGTCTTGGGGTCTACGCGTACCAGCTGACCCGCGATGATCGCTGGTTTGGCGCGATGCCTGCGCGTTCTGCCGATTGAGAACCGTCCATGCGCAGCCTGGGCATTAGCGCCGCCCCGGTGCGCATGGCGCACCCTACGGTCTGTGGGTCAGCTTCGTAGCCCGGCGGCACGACTCGAGTGTTGCCGAAGGGTGCGCCGTGCACCCGACGGAAACCGGCGCCTCAGGACGACAGATAGGACGAGCGGGTCAGGCCCAGACGCAGGGCATCGAGGAACTGGGTGCGCTCGCGGGGGCTGATCTTGGCGCCGGCGACCTTGTCGCGGTAGTGGGTCATCAACTCCTCGGGCGACAGGTGCACGTAGCGCAGCATATCCTCGATGGTGTCGTGGGTCTCGATCCCGGCGTGGTACACGCTGCCATCATTGTTCTGGTAGATGTTCACCGAATCGGTGTCACCGAACAGGTTATGCATGTCGCCGAGAATTTCCTGGTAGGCGCCGACCAGGAAGATCCCCAGCAGATAGTCCTCACCCTCGCGCACTTCGTGCACCGGCAGGCTGGTCTCGATGCTCTGCTCGTCGACGTACTGCTTGATCTTGCCGTCGGAGTCGCAGGTCAGGTCCTGCAGCACGGCGCGACGCAGCGGCTCTTCGTCGAGGCGGTTGAGCGGCAGGATCGGCAGCACCTGGTCGATGGCCCAGGTGTCCGGCAGGCTCTGGAACACCGAAAAGTTGCAGATGTACTTGTCGGCCAGCTTGTCGTTGAGCTCGTCGAGCACCTGGCGGTGCGAGCGTTGGCGGGCCTTCAACGAGTCGTACAGACGCCGGCACACGGCGAAGTAGCACTGCTCGGCCAGGGCCTTGTCGGTCAGGCCGATCTTGCCATCAGCGTACTGGCTGGCGACGTCGCTCATGTAGTGGGTGGCGCGCCAGTAGGTTTCGGTGACCATCTCGATGTCGGTCGGGCCGAGCAGCTCGATCAGGTAACGCACGGTTTCCGGCAGGCTGGTGACATCTTCGATCTTGGGAATCTGGTCGTTGTGCTTCTCCACATCGGTGACCTGCACCACCAGCATTGCGTGGTGCGCGGTCAGCGCACGGCCGCTCTCGGAGAAGATGTGCGGGTGCGGCAGTTCCTGGGCGTCGCAGAACTCTTTCAACATGCCGACCACCACGCCGGCGTAATCGTCCATGTCGTAGTTGATCGAGCTGGCGTTGCGCGAGTGGGTGCCGTCGTAATCGACCCCGAGGCCGCCGCCGACGTCGATATGATCGACCGGCAGGCCCAGGCCGCGCAGCTCGCCGTAATAGCGAATGGCTTCCTTGAAACCGTGCTGGTAGTCGGCCAGGTTGGCGATCTGCGAACCCATGTGAAAGTGCAGCAGGCGGATGCCCTGGTCCAGCCCGGCAACCCGGAAGCGCTCGACCACCGACAACAATTGCGCCGCGGACAGGCCGAACTTGGACTTCTCGCCGCCGGTATCGGCCCACTTCGAGGAGGCCAGGGACGACAGGCGCACGCGCAGGCCGATTTGCGGGGCGACCTTGAGCTCGGCCGCCTCCTCGATCACCAACTGCACCTCGGATTCTTTCTCGATGACGATGAACACGTTGTGGCCGAGCTTCTGCCCCATCAGCGCCAGCTTGATGAACTCGCGGTCCTTGTAGCCGTTGCAGACGATGGTGCCGCCCTTCGGCGCCAGGGCCAACACGGCCAGCAGCTCGGGCTTGGAGCCGGCTTCCAGGCCGATGGAGACGTTCTGGGTGGCGATGATGTTCTCGATCACCGCCTCCTGCTGATTGACCTTGATCGGGTAGAGCGCGGTGTACTGGCTCTGGTATTCCAGACGGGCGATATTGGCGTCGAAGGCACCGGTCAACTGGCGCACGCGGTCCTGCAGGATGTCCGGGAAACGCACCAGCAGCGGCAAGCTGAGGCCGCTCTGGCGCAACTCGTCGACCTGTTCGAACAGGTCGATCGGCGTGCTTCCGAGACCGTTCGGGCGCACCTCTACGCGACCCTGTTCATTGATCGCGAAATAACCCGCGCCCCAATGGCGAATACCGTAGACGCTGCGACTGTCCGCTACTGTCCACTGGCTGCCGTCGTCTTTGCGTGTGCGTCGTGCGGACATCGAGGTCTCCCATGTTGGCGATTGCAGCTCCGGATCGACCGGAGCCCGTACAGATTAAAGTCTGGAAATGACGATTACCCGGCAACGTGCCGGGGAAGTTTAGGAAACCTGGGGTTAGCCGCCGGATTTTTTGGCTTTGAAGCCGCGTTTGAGCAGTTCTGCGAGCAACAGTTCGACGTGATCGCCCTGAATCTCGATCACCCCTTCCTTCAACGAGCCGCCGCAGCCGCAGCGCTTCTTCAGGGCGCTGGCCAGGTCTTGCAACGGCTCTTCGGCCAGGGCCACGCCGCTGACGGTGGTCACCGTCTTGCCGCCACGGCCTTTGGTTTCGCGGCGCACGCGGGCGATGCCGTCACCGGCGGGGATCGGGGAATTCTTGCAGATGCAGGCATCCACCGGTTGAGCGCAGTCCGGGCAATGCCGGCCGCTGTCGGTGGAATACACCAGGCCGCTCAGGGCGGCGAATGACGAAGCTTTCTTGACCACCGGCTTTTCCTCATGAGGGGTCAGGATAGCGACTGGTCGACTGAACGCCGGTTAGGGCATCGACCGCGAAGCCCCACTCTGGCAGGGGCGGCGCACCCGAGCTGGACGGCTCGGGCTTGGAGGGCGCGCAGTGTAACGGCAAAAACTCGCGATGCTAAGTGCCAAGATGCGCCATTAATCGGTGGATTGGCGACGCTGTTCTGCATCTTGCACGACAACGCTCGGAATGCCGCACGCCAGGTGCGCATGGCGCACCCTAAGGCCGTGCCGCCAGATAGCGTTCGAGCGCCGCCAGCGAGTCGGGGCAATAGGGCTTGCACTTGGTATCGGCCAAGGCCTCGTCGAGGGACATGAACCGCGCCTCCAGCACTTCCTCCGGCTGCAGCACCAGCGGCGCATCGGACACCGCCGAGTAAGCCCTGCACCACAGCCGGCTTTCCGCTGCGTCGTAGAGAAAATGCGCGTGCTCGACCAGCGGCGCATTCTCGATGCCCAGCTCCTCGGCCAGCTCGCGGGCGGCCGACTCGGCGTAACTTTCGCCCTCGAGCACCATGCCACCGGCGGCCACATCCCAGTAGCCCGGATACAGCGCCTTGCTCAGGGTTCGCCGGTGCACACAGAGTTCACCGGCCGAGTTGAACAGCAGGATGTAGGTGCCGCGACCGATCAGCCGGCGCTCGCGCAACTCGGCGCGCAACACGCCACCGAGCGGCCGATCCTGCTCGTCGACCCAGGCAATCAGCTCGGCATCGGAGGCGGCGCGGTGCGCCATCTCGGCGTCGGAAATAACCATTGCCTAGCCCTGCGACAGCAGTTGACGCAGATCGATGAGCCCGGCGTTGGCTCGCGAAATATAGTTGGCCATCACCAGCGAATGGTTGGCCAGCAGACCATAGCCGCTGCCATTGAGGATCACCGGGCTCCACAGGGTTTCCTGGGCGGCCTCCAGCTCGCGGATCACCTGACGCAGGCTGACGGTGGCGTTCTTCTTCATCAGCACATCGGCGAAATCCACTTCGATGGCACGCAACAGGTGCGACAGCGCCCAGGCCTGGCCGCGGGCTTCGTAGAACACATTGTCGATCTGCATCCAGGGCGTCTCGTAAGCGCCCTCGTTGACCTGCACCGCCTGGCCTTCGACCACATCTTGCAGAGCGACATCGGTATTCAGACGCACCTGGCCGACACTGGCCGACAAACGCTGCGACAGCGAGCCCAGACGGGTCGCGGCATCGCCTAGCCAAGCATTGAGGTTATCGGCACGGGTGTAGAACTGCCCGCTCGACTGGCTTGGATCACCCAGCCGCGCCATATAGCGATCCAGTGACTTGATCGCTTGACGGTATTCCGCCTCGGAGGCCGGCAGCGCCCAGCTTTTGTTGTCGAAATGAAAGCGCGGCTCGGCCTTGGCCAGGTCCGGGTCTTCGGTGGATTGCGACTGCGAGCGGGTGAAGTCCTTGCGCAGGGCGCGCGCGATGTCACGCACCTGCACCAGCACACCAAATTCCCAACTCGGCATGTTATCCAGCCACAGCCCCGGCGGGGCGATGTCGTTGGACAGGTAACCACCGGGCTTGTCCAGCAAGGTGCTGGCGACCTCCTTGAGGGTGGCCGCCGTGGTGTAACCATTGACCATCTGGTGCTGCGCGCGTTGCGCTGCCGCCTCGGCGCGCTGCTGCACCGAAAACTGCTCCGGCTCCTGGCTCCAGTACCAGCCGACGACTAGCGCCAGCAACAGGTAGAGGCCGAGCAGGCCGCCTATTGAGCGGCTGAGCCAGCCGCCTCCCAGGCGACTGCGCACGTTGCCCACAGAGTCGTCGACGCTGTCGCGCGCGCCTGCAGCGCGTTTTTTCCAGTCCAGCATGGCAGTGTCCTTTTATCTACGGCGTTTGGTGTTTGGCTGTTCGACCACAACCCAGACAGCCTGTCTGACTTTGGCGTCCGTAGCGAGGGAGAGTCCGGTTTGAGGCAGTTTTTGTGCGCTTTTGAGACGAATAGCCGCTCTATTTAACGAAAAAGCGCGCAGAAAATGACCCTCTCAACCTAAAGCAAGTGGCTTTTCCGCAGTAGGACAGTCCTAAGTCTGACAGGCTGCTTGACCCAGGGTTGCATAAGAGCCTTGCACTATAAATGAAGCACGGGTCAATGCGCAGCGCTGGCTGAAAACTTGGCGGCGCGGCAACCTCCGGTTCGCACTGCGGTCAATGTGACCGAAGGCTCAGGCTGAGAGATCGGCGGTACTGCTGGACCAACCCGCAGTGATAGCATGAAGCCACCACGGCAGACTGTGTCCGCCACCCCAACCGGAACCCGGCCATGACCGAGCACGAAGACCCCAGTCTCGACCGCCTCAAGCAGCACTTCGCCCAGCGCGTGATCAATCAGGCACGGCAAACGCTGGAGGTCTGGCAACGTCTGCAACGCAGCGAGTGGAACGAACACGGCATGCATGAACTGCGCGAGGCCACGTTGCTGCTGCAGCGCTACGCCGAGCGTTTCGAGCAGGCCGAGCACCGTCAGTTGGCGCAAGCAATCGGCGATTGCCTGCAGGCGGTCGCAGACAATCGCGGGCGCCTCAACAGCGACCTGATCGGCCAGCTCAACCAGCTCCTGCAGCGCCTGTCGCGTACCGGGCTGCGCCGCGGCGACAGCTTCGAGCAGACCGCCCTGCCGCCGCTGCGCAAACCGGTGTACCTGGCCCTGCAGCACTCCGAACGGGCCGAGCGTCTGACGCAGCAGATGGAGTATTTCGGCATGACCGCGCAAGCGCTGGACACGGCCAATGCCTTTCGCTCGGCGATGCTCGAGCGGCACCCGGCCGCCATCCTCATGGACGTGGACTTCTCCGGCCCCGGAGCCGGCTTGCAACTGGCCCAGGCGATGCAGCAAGACCTGGAAGCGAAAATCCCCCTGCTGTTTTACAGCCACCAGGACACCGACACGCCGACCCGCCTGGCGGCGGTGCGTGCCGGCGGCGAGGAATTCTTCACCGGCACCCTGGACGCCTCCAGCCTGCTCGAACGCATCGAAGTCCTCACCCATGTGGCGCAGTACGAACCCTACAAGGTACTGATCGTCGACGACTCGCGCGCCCAGGCCACCTACACCGAACGGGCGCTCAACAGTGCCGGGATCCTCACCCGCACCCTGATCGAGCCGATCCAGGCAATGGCCGTTCTGGCGGAATTCCAGCCCGACCTGATCATCCTCGACATGTACATGCCCGAGTGCAACGGCACTGAACTGGCCAAGGTGATTCGCCACAACGACCGCTATGTCAGTGTGCCGATCATCTACCTGTCCGCCGAAGACGACCTCGACAAGCAGCTCGACGCCATGAGCGAAGCAGGCGACGACTTCCTCACCAAACCGATCAAGCCGCGCCACCTGATCGCCACCGTGCGCAACCGCGCCGCCCGTGCGCGCAGCCTCAAGGCGCGCATGGTGCGCGACAGCCTCACCGGCCTGTACAACCACACCCACACCCTGCAGTTGCTCGAAGATGCCCGTTTCCGCGCCCAGCGCGACCAGCAGCCGCTGAGCTTCGCCATGCTCGACATCGACTTCTTCAAGAAGGTCAACGACAACTATGGCCATCCCATGGGCGACCGGGTGATCAAGAGCCTGGCCCTGTTCCTCAAGCAGCGCCTGCGCAAGAGCGACCATATCGGCCGCTACGGCGGCGAAGAGTTCGCCGTGGTCATGCCCAATACCGACGCCCAGGCCGCCCGCCAGGTGCTCGACGAGATCCGCCAGCGCTTCGCCGAAATCCACTACCCGGCGCAGCCGTTGGACCTGTCCTGCACCTTCAGTGGCGGCATCGCCCAACTGCAGGGCGATGCGAGCAGCCAAACCCTGACCCAGCAGGCCGACGAGGCGCTCTACCTGGCCAAGCATGGCGGGCGCAACCGGGTCGAGGTGTTCGCCGCTGACTGAGCAAAAAACCATGCTCCGGACATCCGCCGTCCGCAGGAGCGACTTTAGCCGCGAATCCTTCGCGGCACAGCCAAAGCTTCGCGGCTGAAGCCGCTCCTACTCACGGGGTATTCTCATCGTTTCCACGCGCCGCATGATTTTCCGAGGCCTTGAATAAGGTCATATGAAACATAAGCTTACATTCTGCTTGAGTAGCGCTTGACGCCTACAACTGCGGTATTCGCCGGCACCAGCCTTCCCCCTCCCCGCATTCCGCTCTACCCTTGCGCCACCTCCAATCCAAGGATCTGCATTCAATGCACTGGATAACTCGCTCCGGCTGGCCGGGCAACCTGATCGCCCTGGCGGCCGGCGCCATCACCCCACTGGCGCTGGCGCCGTTCGACCTGTGGCCGCTGGCACTGCTCTCGATCGCCCTGTTCTACCTTGGCCTGCGCGACCTGAACCCACGCCAGGCGGCCTGGCGCGGTTGGTACTACGGCTTCGGTCTGTTCGCCGCCGGCACCAGTTGGGTCTACGTCAGTATCCACGACTATGGCGCCGCCTCGCCGGCCCTGGCGGCCTTCCTGACCCTCGGCTTCGTCGCCGGCCTCGGCCTGCTGCTGGCCCTGGCCGCCTGGCTGTGGGCGCGCTGGCTACGTCGCAGCGAAGCACCGCTGGCCGATGCGCTGGCCTTCGCCGCCCTGTGGCTGGCCCAGGAAGCCTTTCGCAGCTGGTTCCTCACCGGTTTTCCCTGGCTCTACGCCGGCTACAGCCAACTCGACGGCCCATTGGCCGGGCTCGCGCCCATCGGCGGAGTATGGCTGCTGTCCTTCGTCCTGGCCTTGAGCGCCGCGCTGCTGGTCAACCTGGCGCAACTGCGCGCGCGCAAGGCCTTTCTCGCCACAGCCGTGGTGCTGCTGGCCGGCCCCTGGATCGCCGGCCTCGCCCTCAAGGGTCACGCCTGGACTACGCCTGCCGGCGAACCGCTCAAGGTCGCGGCCATGCAGGGCAATATCGAACAGAACCTGAAGTGGGATCCGGCCCAACTCAACGCCCAACTGGCGCTGTACCGCGACCTGAGCTTCAGCGCCGAACCGACCGACCTGATCATCTGGCCGGAGACCGCGGTGCCGGTGCTCAAGGAGCAGGCCAGCGGCTACCTCGACGCCATGGGTCGCTTTGCCAATGAACGCCAGGCCGCGCTGATCACCGGTGTGCCGATTCGCCAGGCCAACGAGCGCGGCGAGCCGCGCTACTACAATGCGGTCAGCGTGTTCGGCCAGGGCGGTGGTGACTACCTCAAGCAGAAGCTGGTGCCCTTCGGCGAGTACGTGCCCCTGCAGGAAGTGCTGCGCGGGCTGATCGCCTTCTTCAACCTGCCTATGTCGGACTTTGCCCGCGGCTCGGCCGAACAGCCGCTGCTGCAGGCCAAGGGCTACAAAGTTGCCACCTTTATCTGCTACGAAGTGGTCTACCCGGAGTTCGCCGCAGGGCTCGCCGCACAGAGCCAGCTGCTGCTGACGGTGAGCAATGACGCCTGGTTCGGCCGCTCGATCGGCCCGCTGCAGCACCTGCAGATGGCCCAGATGCGCGCCCTCGAAGCCGGACGCTGGATGATCCGCGCAACCAATAACGGCATGACCGTGCTGATCGACCCCTTCGGCCGGATCACCGAGCAACTGCCGCAGTTCGAACAAGGCGTGCTCTATGGCGAGGTGGTACCCATGCAGCAGCTGACGCCTTACCTGTACTGGCGCGGCTGGCCGCTGCTGATCCTCTGTGCCCTGCTGCTGGCCTGGGCGCTGCTGGCCGGACGCATGGCCAGGACGCTGTAGGAGACAGCTGCTAGCTTGATCGTACCCAGGCTCCGCGTGGGCGCAATCAGGCTCATGGACAAGGCCTGCCATCCGTAGCCCGGATAAGCCTTGGCGCAATCCGGGATCGCGACGACCCCGGATTGCGCTGCGCTTATCTGAGAGGCTGACCGTAGACCAACGGATAGATCAACAAGCCCAGCGCTTCATTGAGCAACAGGCTGCTCTGCCACAGCGCCTTGCTTTCCGGCAGCCATCCGCCGGCCGGGCGGCCGTTGGCCACGCCGAGAAACCCAACCGGCGCGCTCAGCACCTGAAAACCAGCCTGTTCGAAACACCAGCGCGCCCTGGGCATATGCCAGGCCTGAGTGACCAGCACTACACGCTTGATCCCGTCCTTGTGCAACAACTCAGCGCTGCGGGTCGCATTCTCCCAGGTGGTGCGGCTCGCCTCTTCTCGCCAACGCACCTGCATGCCGTAATCGCGCGCCAGCACCTCGGCCATCAGCGCGGCCTCGCTGGGCGGCTGGCCATAATGCAGGCCGCCGCTGAGCGCCAGCGGCAAGCCCGAGGCCTTGGCCAGGCGTGCGGCATAGCGCAGGCGCTGCAGGGCCAGCGAACTGGGCTGATCGCCGCCCCAGGCCGGATCACCCTGCTCGCGCCCGCCGCCGAGCACGACGATCGCATCCACCTGCTGCGCCAGGTCGCCCCAGCGCGCCTCGACCAGCGCTGGCTCAGACTCCAGCAGGCGCGCCGACCACTCCACCGCGACGGGCAGGCTCATCAACCACAGCCCGCCCACTGCCAGGCCGAAACAGGCGGCGGCCGCACGCGGAAAACGCTTGCGCAACCACCAGGCAACAAGCAGCGAGAGCAGGAGCACGCCCGGCGGCAGCAACAGTTGTTTGAACAGGTAACGAATAGCCATCGGACACCTCCCGGGTGCCCGGTAGCCTAACGGGGATCGCTCGCCCGGAACAGCTGCGAGCCACAGGACTTGCAGGCGTGCACGCCCTGTCCCGGGCGCCAGTTGGCAACCACACCGCAGAGCGCACAACACAGCTGCACCCGGCGCTTGACCAGCGGTTTGATCTTGCCGAGTGGCTTGCCCGCCGTTCTCAGCGTGGCACGGTTGGTCTTGGCTGCGCGCGCGGGCCAGTGTTCGATCACCGCCAACTCCTCGGCCGCGGCATGCCAGCCACGCAACCAATTCAGATCATGATCCATATACGCGCGAATCAACTCCAGCTCGGCCGCGGTCAGGTCGCGCAACTCCAACTCATCCGGCGCTTTGGTAGACAGGCGAGTCATGTTGTCGGCTTCACCCAGCGCCACTGACAGGCGCTGCAACAACCGCTCATATAGCCCCCCTGCCCCCGACGCCTCTGCTCGTCGCAATTCAGCCATCCAGTCACCTCATGCCGAACTCAATCGCCCAGCTCATATATCAAGCTTAGCGGCAGGC
Source organism: Pseudomonas sp. (assembly GCA_030699825.1). Taxonomy (GTDB): domain Bacteria; phylum Pseudomonadota; class Gammaproteobacteria; order Pseudomonadales; family Pseudomonadaceae; genus Aquipseudomonas. The sequence goes on from JAUYKV010000018.1 coordinate 54,678, forward strand.
TTTGAACCAGCCCGGCCCCGCGACAAACGGCGATGCGTCGGCCCTGGCACCTGCCGCGCAGTGCAATCAGGGTTTCCCTCAGTTGCGGGGGGTCATGTATGCTACGGCGTTTCCCGAAAGTCCCTTTCCTTAGCGCCAGTAGCCATGCACGAACAGTATCAGCCACGCGAAATCGAAGCCGCCGCGCAATCCCACTGGGACTCGCAAAAATCCTTTGTCGTAAGCGAACAGCCAGGCAAGGAAACCTTCTATTGCCTGTCGATGTTCCCCTACCCCAGCGGCAAGTTGCACATGGGCCATGTGCGCAACTACACCATTGGTGACGTGATTGCCCGCTACCAGCGCATGCTCGGCAAGAACGTGCTGCAGCCCATGGGCTGGGACGCTTTCGGTATGCCGGCGGAAAACGCCGCGATGAAGAACAAGGTCGCGCCCGCCAAGTGGACCTACGAAAACATCGAGTACATGAAGACCCAGCTGAAAAGCCTGGGCCTGGCGGTCGACTGGTCGCGCGAAGTGACCACCTGCAAGCCGGACTACTACCGCTGGGAACAATGGCTGTTCACCCGCCTGTTCGAGAAGGGCGTGATCTACCGCAAGAACGGCACGGTCAACTGGGATCCGGTGGACCAGACCGTACTGGCCAATGAGCAGGTCATCGACGGCCGCGGCTGGCGCTCCGGCGCAGTGATCGAAAAACGCGAAATCCCCATGTACTACTTCAAGATCACCGCCTACGCGGAAGAGCTCTTGAGCAGTCTGGACGACCTGGATGGCTGGCCGGAACAGGTCAAGACCATGCAGCGCAACTGGATCGGCAAATCCCGCGGCATGGAGGTCAGCTTCCCCTATGACCTCGCCAGCATCGGCCAGGCCGGTACGCTGAAGGTCTTCACCACCCGTCCCGACACCCTGATGGGCGCGACCTACGTGGCGGTCGCCGCCGAGCACCCGCTGGCGACACTTGCCGCGCAAGACAATGCCGAGCTGCAAGCCTTTATCCACGAATGCAAAAGCGGCAGCGTCGCCGAAGCCGACGTGGCCACCCAGGAAAAGAAAGGCCTGCCCACCGGCCTGTTCGTCGAACATCCGCTGACCGGCGAAAAGCTGCCGGTATGGGTCGCCAACTACGTGCTGATCCATTACGGCGACGGCGCAGTCATGGCCGTACCGGCCCACGACGAGCGCGACTTCGAGTTCGCCCACAAGTACGACTTGCCGATCAAGCCGGTGGTGCGCACCAGCGCTGGCGACGAAACACCGGCGCCCTGGCAGGACGCCTACGGCGAGCACGGCAGCCTGATCAACTCCGGCGACTTCGACGAGCTGGACTTCCCGGGTGCCTTCGACGCCATCGAAGTTGCCCTGCAGAAGAACAACCTCGGTCAATCGCGCACCCAGTTCCGTCTGCGCGACTGGGGCATCAGCCGCCAGCGCTACTGGGGCTGCCCGATCCCGATCATTCATTGCGACAGCTGCGGCGACGTGCCGGTGCCGGAAGACCAGTTGCCGGTCGTGCTGCCCGAAGACGTGGTGCCGGACGGCGCCGGTTCGCCGCTGGCGCGCATGCCGAACTTCTACGAATGCAGCTGCCCGAAATGCGGCGCACCGGCCAAGCGCGAAACCGACACCATGGACACCTTCGTCGAGTCGTCCTGGTACTTCGCCCGCTACGCCTCGCCGCAGTACAGCAAAGGCATGGTCGACCCGGCCGCTGCCGACCACTGGCTGCCGGTGGATCAGTACATCGGCGGTATCGAACATGCGATTTTGCACCTGCTCTACGCGCGCTTCTTCCACAAGCTGATGCGCGACGAGGGCCTGCTCAACTCCGACGAGCCGTTCAAGAACCTGCTGACCCAGGGCATGGTGATCGCCGACACCTACTACCGCACCCTGGATAATGGCGGCAAGGACTGGTTCAACCCGGCCGACGTCGACATCGAGCGCGACGCCAAGGGCAAGGTCATCGCCGCCAAGCTGAAAAGCGACGGCCTGGCCGTGGAAATCGGCGGCACCGAGAAGATGGCCAAGTCGAAGAACAACGGTGTCGACCCGCAGGCGATGATCGATGCCTACGGCGCCGACACCTGCCGGCTGTTCATGATGTTCGCCTCGCCACCGGACATGAGCCTGGAATGGTCGGACTCCGGCGTCGAGGGTGCCAGCCGCTTCCTGCGTCGCGTCTGGCGCCTGACCCAGGCCCATGTCAGCGCCGGACTGCCGGGCACGCTCGACAACGCCGCCCTGAGCGATAGTCAGAAAGAGCTGCGCCGCGCCATCCACCTGGCGATCAAGCAAGCCAGCGTCGATATCGGCCAGCACCACAAATTCAACACCGCCATCGCCCAGGTGATGACCTTGATGAACGTGCTGGAAAAGGCCGCCCAAGACACCGAACAGGATCGCGCCCTGCTCCAGGAAGGCCTGGAAAGCGTGGCCCTGCTGCTGGCCCCGATTACCCCGCACATCAGCCACCAACTGTGGCTGGAACTCGGCCACCCGGGCGCGATCATCGACGCCCAGTGGCCGGCAGTGGATGAGTCGGCGCTGGTGCAGGAAAGCCTGCAGCTGGTGATCCAGGTCAACGGCAAGCTGCGCGGCCATATCGACATGCCGGCCGCGGCCACCCGCGAGGAAGTCGAAGCAGCGGCGCGGGCCAACGAAAACGTATTGCGCTTCACCGAAGGCCTGAGCATCCGCAAAGTGATTGTGGTGCCGGGCAAGCTGGTCAACATAGTCGCCAACTAACGCCAACTAAAATAGTCGCCAACCGACGAAGCTCGACGCGGCCGCCAAGCGGAACGTCGAGAGGCTGGCCAAGGGGATAGCAAAGATGATGAAACGGAATCTGTTGGTAATCGGTCTCGCCGCGCTGCTCGGCGCCTGCGGCTTCCAGCTGCGTGGCACCGGCGACGTCCAGTTCGCTCTCAAGGAACTCGACGTCAGCGCGCGCAACGCCTATGGCGATACGCTCAAGCAGGTGCGTGAAGTCCTCCAGGACAACGGCGTGCGCGTCCACCCCGGCGCGGCCTATCGCCTGGTGCTGAGCGACGAGCAGGAAAACCAGCGCACCGCCAGCTACACCAGCTCGGCACGCACCGCCGAATACGAACTGACCATGACCCTCGATTACGAGATACGTGGCGCGCAGAACCTGCTGTTGACCAGCAACCAGCTGGAAGCGCAGAACTTCTACGCCCAGGACGGCAACAACCTGGTCGGCTCCGACCAGGAAGCAGTGCAACTGCGCAGCGAAATGCGCCGCGAACTGGTGCAACAACTGGTGCAGCGCCTGCAACAGGTCACCCCGGCCCAGCTCGACCAGCTGCAACAGAGCGCCGAAGCCAAGGCCAAAACCGAAGCCGATGCCCTGGAAGCCGCGCGCCAGCGTGAAGCCGCACAACCGCAGCAGTCGCCCGTGCAACTGCCGACACCCAGCCAATAGAACCGCCCGGGCCGCAGTTGCGGCCCCCTGGTTAGCGCCCGATGAAACTCACCCCCGCACAACTCGGCAAACACCTCCAGGGCAATCTGGCGGCGGTCTATGTGGTCAGTGGCGACGAGACGCTGCTGTGCCAGGAAGCCTGTGACGCAATTCGTGCCGCCACCCGCGAGCAGGCGTTCAGCGAACGCCAGGTATTCAACGCCGACGCCAGCTTCGACTGGGGCAACCTGCTGCAGGCCGGCGCCAGCATGTCGCTGTTCGCCGACAAACGCCTGCTGGAGCTGCGCATGTCGTCCGCCAAGCCCGGCGACAAGGGCGCGGCCGCCCTGCTCGAATACCTGGCACGCCTGCCGGATGACACCGTGCTGCTGATCAGCCTGCCGAAACTCGACGGCAACGCGCAGAAGACCAAGTGGGCCAAGGCCCTGATCGACAGCCCGCAGTGCCAGTTCCTGCAGATCTGGCCGGTGGACGCCCAGCAGCTGCCGCAGTGGATTCGCCAACGCCTGGCCCAGGCCGGCCTGAGCGCCAGCCAGGAGGCGGTCGAGATGATCGCCGTGCGAGTGGAAGGCAACCTGCTCGCCGCCGCCCAGGAAATCGAGAAACTCAAGCTGCTCGCCGACGGTGGGCAGATCGAGGCCAGTACGGTACACGCCGCGGTGGCCGACAGCGCCCGCTTCGACGTGTTCGGCCTGATCGATGCGGCGCTCAATGGCGAAGCCGCCCATGCCCTGCGCATGCTCGAAGGGCTGCACGGCGAAGGGGTCGAGCCGCCGGTGATCCTCTGGGCCCTGGCCCGCGAAATCCGCCTGCTCGCCACCATCGCCCAGCAATACGCCCAGGGCATGCCGCTGGACAAGGCCTTCAGCTCGGCGCGTCCGCCGGTCTGGGACAAGCGCCGCCCGTTGGTCAGCAAGGCCCTGCAACGCCTTAGCGCCGCACGCTGGGCCGCGCTCTTGCAAGACGCCCAGCGCATCGACGCACAGATCAAGGGCCAGGCCGCCGGCGACCCCTGGAACGGCCTGAGCCTGCTGACCCTGAGCCTCAGTGGACAACGCCTGCGCCTGGCTGGCGATGGCGACCTGTGACGCAAAGCCGCAGGCACTGCCCGGCCCCTTACGGGAGCGGACATGTCCGCGAAAGGATCCGCTAGACGCCACAGAGGGCAGCGGATAAACCTTTTATGCGCGCATCTTGCTCGTTGCTCCGTATGGACATGCAGCCCGGACGCACCGCAGAGAGGCAGAACACATCCCGGATTGCGCTGGCGCTTATTCGGGCTACCAGGCGTTTCGGCTGCCCACTGGACATTTTTTAACCAGCGGATCATCATTCACGCACCCGCGCGTCGCGGGCCGCCAATGAGGAGCCAGCATGGCCAAACACCGCAAACAACGCCCGAACAAGGCCAAATCCCTGATCGCCCAGCCGCTGTTCCGCTGCCGTCAGGAAAAACCCGGTAAAGGCAAAGGCAGCTACCGCCGCGAAGCCTCCCAGCAAAACTGGGAGGCTTCGGTCCTTCTGGTCGCCTGAAGCCCCGCCGTAGCCCGCCTGCAAGCCCAATCGTGCTAAGGTAGCGGCCTGCAAAAAAACGCCTTGAGACCACCATGTCCAACCTGCTACTTCGCAGCCTGAGCCACATCGCCTCAGCCTGCCTCCTTCTGCTCCTGACCGCTTGTGCCGAAGCGCCCGCGCAATCGCTGGCCACGGTAGCCGACAGCCCGAGCAGCACGCCGAACAAGCAGCCCGAGCCGGCTGCTGCCGCGGCAAAACTCAGCTTCGCCGACTGGCGCGCCCTGCTGCGCAGCGATGCGATTGCCGCCGGCATCGACCCGGCCCTGTTCGATCGCGCCTTCGCCGGCGTCAGCCTAGACCCCAAGGTACTGGTCGCCGACAGCAGCCAACCGGAATTTACCCGGCCGGTATGGGAATACCTGGATGGTGCGGTCTCCCCCCAGCGCGTCGCTCGCGGTCAGAGCCTGTTACTGCAGCACGGCAACACCCTCGCGCGCATCGAAAAACGCTATGGCGTCGACCGGCAAACCCTGGTGGCGATCTGGGGCCTGGAGAGTAACTTCGGCAGCAATATCGGCACGCACAACGTGATCCGCTCGCTCGCCACCCTGGCCTACGAAGGCCGCCGTCAGGTGTTCTGGCGCAGCCAGCTGCTTGCCGTGCTGCAGATCCTCCAGCATGGCGACATCACCCCGCAGCGCCTGGTCGGCTCCTGGGCCGGCGCCATGGGCCAGACCCAGTTCATGCCCACCACCTACAACGAACATGCCGTGGATTTCGACGGCGACGGCCGCCGCGACCTCTGGACGTCCTCGGCTGACGCCCTGGCCTCGGCCGCCCATTACCTGCAGGCCTCGGGCTGGCAGAAAGGCCAACCCTGGGGCTACGAGGTGCGCCTGCCGCAGGCCTTCGACTACAGCCTGGCCGATCCGGAAGTGCGCCGCAGCCTGGCCGAGTGGACGGCACTGGGCATCGAACCGCTCACGCCGCCAACCCAGGACCTCGCCAGCGAAACCATGGCGACCCTGCTGCTGCCGGCCGGTCATCGCGGCCCGGCCTTCCTGCTGCTGAGCAATTTCCGCAGCATCCTCAAATACAACAACTCGACCTCCTACGCCCTGGCCATCGGCTTGCTGGCCGACGGCCTGCGCGGTGGCGAAGGCGTACGCACCGCCTGGCCTCGCGAGGAGCGCCAACTGGGGCGCAGCGAGCGCATCGAACTGCAGGAACTGCTGGCGCAGAACGGCCTGGAGCCAGGCCCGGCCGACGGCATCATCGGCGCCAATACGCGCAAGGCCGTGCGCGCCTTCCAGCTGCAGCTGGGCTGGCCAGCCGACGGCTACCCGACCCAGGAGCTGCTGGTGCGGCTGCGTACGCCGCTCTGAGCGAGCAGGGCTGAGAGGCTGTGAAAAAACTCCCGCCTACTGCGACCGCCCCCAGACGCCCGCTGCTGACGTTGCGCTACGGCACTCGATATTTTCACGGCCTCTGAGCTATTCGGCCAGGCTCTGCCCCGAGCCGCCCATCTCCGCGGGCAGGTCGCGCAGCTTCGGTAGCCCATCTCTGATCGGCAGGACCGCCTCCTGATAATGCACGTGCAGCGTCGGCCGGTACATCAGCTGCGGGATAAGCGCGGCATACACATCGACCAAGCCCATGCCAGGGTGTTCGGTGAACAGGTGGCCGCCGCAGCGCTTGCACCACTTGCGGCTACTGCCCGGCGTCTTGTTGTAACAGTCGATATTGTCGGCACCGCGGGTCACGCTCAGCGCCTCGGGCTTCCACAGGCTGAAGGCATTGACCGGCCCTGCCGACCACTGCCGACATGACTGACAGTGGCAATAGCCCATCGCCACCGGCTCGCCGCTGACCGTGAATTCGACCGCGCCGCAGAAACAGCGGCCCTGGTAAGGCTGTTGGCTACTCATGCTTGCTCTCCTCTATCAGGCTGTTGAAAAACTACCTGCGTTGTCGATACTGCGTTAAAAACGGCCTCAAAATGCTCATTTACAACACGTAAACTGCGCTTTTGATTCGCTGCGCTCACCCCTTCGGGGCCAGCCTACGGCTGTTACTGCGCTGCGCTTCGTTTCGGCCGTTTTTGCGGGGCCGCCATCGGTATTGTCTCGACTGCCTCGCCTACGTTTTTCAACGGCCTGCTATATCGCTGTCCAGGCGCAGGCTTGTTGCCGGCGTACGCCGCACCTGCAATTCGAAGATGTCGGCACGGGCGTAATGCCCGCTGACGTCGAGGGTGCGCCGCGCCGGCGCCACCTGGGCGACATCGATGTCGGCATACAGAATGCCTTCCTCGCGGTGCAACGGACCGGCCACCAGCCGACCCATGGGGTCGACCACCAGCGAATCGCCGTCGTTGATCCATTCCTGCGGATCGGCAAACAGCTGCTCGCGGCCGGGAAAATCCTCGGGAATGTCGCTGCCGCGCAGCAGGGTGCCACTGCCGATCACCCAGCAGCGACCTTCGAGGGCGATGTGGCGCAGGCTGCCGACCCAGCTGTCGCCACTGTCGTAGGTCGGCGCGATGTAGATCTCCACGCCCTGGGCATAGAGCGCGTAGCGTGCCAGCGGCATGTAGTTCTCCCAGCAGATCAGCGTGCCCAGGCGGCCGACCGGAGTGTCCACCGTGCGCAGTCCCGCGGCATCGCCGGGCGCGTGCACCATGCGCTCGGGGTTGGTCGGCATCAGCTTGCGGTGACGGTTGAGCAGCTCACCGTCGGCGCCTATCACCACCACGCTGTTGTAGAGGGTGCCGCCGCCCTGGCGCCGCTCGCACTCATTGAGCCCACAGACCACGGTAACGCCATGCTCGCGGGCCGCTTGGTACAGAGGGTCGAGGTCCGCGCTGGCGAGGTCCACGGCATTGGCCAGCAGCCGCCCATGCAGCTGGCTCAGCAACGCACCATCGCGGCCCGGCGCCAGGCGCCAGATCCACGACGGGTAACCGGGTATGAACAACTCGGGCAAGACCACCAGCGCGGCTCCCGCCGCGGCGGCCTCGGCAACCGACTGCACGCTTCGCGCCAGGGTCGCGGCGCGATCGAGCAGCACGGGTGGGCGCTGGATGATGGCAATCATGGTCATGATGTTCTCCTGTGCCTGGGCACTATCGACTATCGAAGTCTCAGCCTGCGCCTGGCATATCGAGCAGACTAGTCCAGAATCTGAAGTATTGAGTCTGGCGCCTCGAGCCCCAGGTGTTGCAACGGAGGAAGCTCAGGATGGATGACAGCTACGGCCAATTCTGTACGGTCGCACGCGCCGCCGAGGCGCTGTGCGAACGCTGGACGCCGCTGGTGGTGCGCGAGTTGCTATGCGGCAGCAAGCGTTTCAACGACCTGCACCGCGGCGTACCGCGCATGTCCACCAGCCTGCTGAGCCAGCGCCTGCGCCACCTGGAGGAGCTCGGCGTGGTGCGGCGCACGGCCAATGGCAAGATCTGGGAGTACCGCCTGACCGAGGCGGGCGAGGATTTGCGCCCGATTATCATGGCGCTCGGCCACTGGGGCGCACACTGGATCGGCAGTCGCCTGCGCGACGACGAACTCGACGCCGGCCTGCTGATGTGGGATGTGCGCCGCTTCGTGTGCCTCGCCGAATTCCCGTCGCGACCGGTGGTCATCCATTTCAGCTTCCGCGATGCACGGCCCGGCGAATCCGCATGGTGGCTGCTGGTCGAGCAGGGCGTGGCCGACCTGTGCCGCGACGATCCCGGCCGCGAGCCGACTCTGGTGGTGGACGCGACAGTGCGCGCCCTCACCGACGTCTGGAGTGGCGAACGCAGCCCAGGGGACGTGCTCCAGGCCCGCGAGTTGCGGGTAATGGGCGCGCCCGTGGACGCGCAGAACCTCTGGCGCTGGCTCGGCACCAGCGCCTTCGCCACAACTCGCAGCAGCGCCCGCCAGCAGATCGATGGCAGCGACTCCTCGGCACTCGCTGCCCGCCGCCGATGAATGGCGCGCAGCGGACGCTGGCCGCAGCTCGAGCACTGCAGCGCTGCGCCACGACCGGTCATCGACACCGCGGCATGCCGGCGGTCGCGCAGGTTCAGCCGCGCAGATAGGCCAGTCGCGCGCCCGCCAATGGACGGCCGTCAGCCTGCGCAAACGCCTACTGTGATAAACTGCGCGGCGGCCACAAGCCGCCTCGTCCACGGAGCCTCTAGCGGAGCCCAGATTGCCGATGTCCGATACCTCCCAACCCAAAACCGTTGTCAGCGGCGAAAAATTTCGCACCACTCAGGGCACCACCGCGATCAAGGACGGGCAGAAGCACCGCGCCTCGAGCGAACCCCAGGTGTTCGAACCCAAACCCAAGTGGCTACGGGTCAAGGCACCCGGCGGCAGCCGCTTCGAAGCGGTCAAGCGCAATGTCGGCGAACACCGCCTGAGCACCGTATGCCAGGAATCCCACTGCCCGAACATGAGCGAATGCTGGTCCAACGGCACCGCCACCATCATGCTCATGGGCTCGGTGTGCACCCGCGCTTGCCGCTTCTGTGCGGTGGATACCGGTAACCCCAACGGCTGGCTGGATCAGGAGGAGCCACAGAACACCGCCAAATCGGTGGAACTGATGGCGCTGCGCTATATCGTCCTGACCTCGGTGGACCGCGACGATCTGGACGACGGCGGTGCCGCTCACTACGCCGCCTGTGTACGGGCGATCAAGGAGCGCACCCCGCATGTGGTGGTGGAGGCCCTGACTCCGGACTTCGACGGTGACCCGCAGGCCATCGAGCGGGTGGTGGACTCGGGCCTTGAGGTCTTCGCCCAGAACGTCGAGACGGTCAAGCGCCTGACCCATGAAGTACGCGACCCCCGCGCCGGCTACGAGAAGACCCTGCGCGTACTCGAGCACGCCAAGCGCCATCGCCCGCAGATGCTGACCAAGACCAGCCTGATGCTGGGCCTGGGCGAGACCGACGAGGAAGTCCTGCAGACCATGGATGACCTGCGCGCCATCGGCGTGGACATCCTCACCCTCGGCCAGTACCTGCAGCCGACCCGCAACCACCTGCCGGTCAGGCGCTGGGTCAGCCCGGAAGAATTCAATCGCTTGCGTGACCTCGGCTTGCAGAAGGGCTTTATGGAAGTGGCTGCCGGCCCACTGGTGCGCTCCAGCTACCGCGCCGACCGGATGTTCGAGAAGAACAACCTGGGCCTGGCCGCCCCTGTACCGGTGCCGGGCCAGCAGGTCGACAGCAGCCTGATTCCGACCCTCAATCTGAACTGATCGGGCCGCGCCGTACAACGCCTGAGCCCGGGCTTTGCCTGGGGCCAGGCGTTGGTTTATCCGCTAAGCCCAGCGCACGCTGGACAAGCTAAGCAGCACCACGGCTTAGCAGTCTATTGCACCTTCCAGGGTCTGCTGCTGCGCATAGTCGAGGTGCTTGACCAGCTGCTCGCGCAGCCGGGCGCTGACCTCGGAGAATTCTAGCGGCCCGGCGACCAGATCGGCCAACTGGGTCATGGCCATGTCGGCATAGCCGCAGGGGTTGATGCGCCGGAACGGTGCCAGGTCCATGTCCACATTCAAGGCCAGGCCATGGAAGGTTCGGCCGTTGCGGATGCGCAGGCCGAGGGAGGCGATTTTCGCGCCATCCACATACACCCCGGGCGCATCGGGCCTGGCATTGGCGGTCACACCATAGCTGGCCAGGGTGGCGATCAGGCTGTGCTCGAGACGCGTCACCAGTTCGCGCACGCCCAGCCTGGAGCGGCGCACATCCAGCAGCAGGTAGACGACCAGTTGGCCCGGACCGTGATAGGTCACCTGGCCACCACGATCGACCTGCACTACCGGAATATCGCCGGGCAGCAACAGGTGCTCGGGCTTGCCGGCCTGGCCCTGGGTAAACACCGGCGGGTGCTGCAACAGCCAGACTTCATCCGCCGTAGCAGCATCGCGCTCATTGGTGAAACGCTGCATGGCCTGCCAGGTCGGCTCGTAGTCGACCAGGCCGAGTTCGCGAAAACCCAGGCTCATCACAACACCATGTGCACGATACCGGTCGCGCGCAGGGCACTATTGATATCGCGCAGCTGCTCTTCACCGGTTGCCACGATGTGCAGCTGCACAGTGGTGTATTTGCCATTACGGCTCTGGCGCTCGGCCAGGGTACTGAGATCGACCTTGGCATATTTGCTGAGGATTTCGATCACCGTGTTCTTGTAATTGGCACCACTGTCGCCAACCACCTTGATCGGGTAATCGGCGCAGGGGAATTCGATTTTGTGCGATTTGACGTCAGCTTGACTCATGGCAGTAACGGCCTCGTAAGCCGTGGCAACAACAACGCCCCGGCGGGTCGGCAGGGGCGTGCAGGTCACGATATCAGTTGAACAAGCCGAAGAAGAACAGGCGAATGCTATCCCACAGACGCCGGAACAGGCCACCTTCTTCGACGGTTTCCAGGGCCACCAGATCGGCGCTGTGCACCACCTCATCGCCCAGTTTGACTTCGACCTTGCCGATCACATCACCCTGCTGGATGGGCGCGATCAGTTGCGGATTGAGGGTCATGCCGGCCTGCAGTTTGTCCAGCTGACCTTTCGCCATGGTCAGGGTCAGGTCATTGGCCAGGCCGGCCTTGAGCTGACGACTGGCGCCTTTCCAGACCTGGGACTGGGCCAATTCGGTGCCCTTCTGGTAGAAGGTGCGGGTCTCGAAGAAACGGAAACCATAGGTCAGCAGCTTCTGCGTCTCGGCGGCACGGGCCTGCTCACTGGAGGTGCCGAAGACCACGGCGATCAGACGCATGCCGTCGCGCACCGCGGAGGACACCAGGCAATAGCCGGCCTCTTCGGTATGCCCGGTCTTCAGGCCGTCGACGGTCTTGTCGCGCCACAGCAGCAGGTTGCGGTTGGGCTGCTTGATGCCATTCCAGAGAAATTCCTTCTGCGCGTAGATGGCGTAGTGCTGCGGATCTTCGTAGATGATCGCGCGCGCCAGCTTGGCCATGTCCTTGGCCGAGGAGTAATGCTCCGGGTCCGGCCAGCCGGTGGAGTTGCGGAACTGGCTGTTGCTCATGCCCAGGCGCTCGGCGGTGGCGTTCATCATGTCGGCGAAGGCGTCTTCGCTGCCGGCGATGTGTTCGGCGAGGGCGATGCTGGCGTCGTTGCCGGACTGGATGATGACGCCGTGCAGCAGGTCGTCGACCGAGACTTCCTTGCCGACCTCGATGAACATCTTCGAGCCGCCCATGCGCCAGGCCTTCTCGCTGATGCGCACCAGATCGTTTGCCTTGATCTGGCCGCGGTTGATGTCCAGGGTCACCAGGTAGGCGGTCATCAACTTGGTCAGGCTGGCCGGCGGCAGGCGCTCGTCGGCATTCTCCTCGATGAGGATATTGCCGCTGGCGGCATCAATCAGCACGTAGGATTTGGCGGCCAGCTGCGGCGGCGCCGGAATCACCATCTGGCTGGCCCAGGCGGCCGGCGCGGTGAGCAGCAGGAGTGAGAAGAAAACGCGTTGGGCAAAGCTGGTGATATTCATCCGTCTCTCTAGGTTGCTAATGGTCGAACAGGCCCCAAAGGGCAAATCAGGTGAGACTGGCAGCCGCAGCATGCTGCGCTTTTCAGCCGCGTATTTAGTCCGGAACGGTGCGCAAAAGTGCCATCTCAATCCGCCTTGACCAACGTGGGCTGGCCGAGGTTGGCCAGGCGCACGCTGAGTTGCAGTTGCTCAGCCTCGCCCTGGCTGCTCACCGGGCCCAGGCGCACGCGATGGAGGACCTGCTGGTTGCGCACCACTGAGCTGATGAATACCGGGGCAGCCACCGTATCGCTCAACTTGGCCTTGAGCAACTCCGCAGCGTCCGGATTGGCGAAGGCGCCCACCTGGAGATACAGGCCAGAGGCTGCGCCTGAAACGTTTTTTTTTGCGTCTATCTGCACCGGCAGCATGGCCGCGGCATGCTGCTGGGCGGGTGGCGAGTATTTTTCGAGCGGCTGGGCAAGCGGCTGGGCGAGCGTCTTGAGCTCGGCAGTTTGCTGCGCGGCCAGCACCAGCGGCACCGGTTGCCCTTGCTGAGCCCACCACTCCTTGGGATCGATGCCCTCGACCTTGACCCGTGCCGTACCGCTCTCGGCATAGCCGAGCTTCTTCGCGGCGGCAAAGGACAGGTCGATGATCCGGTCCGAATAGAAGGGGCCGCGGTCGTTGACCCGCAGAATCACGCTCTTGCCATTGCCCAGGTTGGTCACCCGTACGTAGCTGGGTAGCGGCAAGGTCTTGTGCGCGGCGGTCATGCCGTACAGGTCATAGGTTTCGCCGTTGGCGGTGGCCTGACCGTGGAACTTGGTGCCGTACCAGGACGCCGGCCCGGTCGCCTGATAACGGCGCGCATCGGAGATCGGGTAGTACTGCTTGCCAAACACCACATAAGGACTGGCCTTGACCGCGCCATAGTGCGGCATGGGCACGGCATCCGGGATCAGCGAGACATCGACATCCCACCAGGGCGCGCCGTCCTTGTGCGGGCGGCTGAAATCACCAGGACCGCTGATGGTCGCGCCCGGCTTGACCGGCACCACCGGTTGCGGCGCACGGCTGGACGTGCAACTCGCCAACAACAGCGCCAGGGCGCCACAGGCGGCGAGCTTGAGCGACAGAGCCGGCATTATTGGCCCCCTCGTGCGTCGACCAGCAATTCGGCCAACTGATTGACCGCCATGGCGTACATCACGCTGCGGTTATAGCGGGTGATGACGAAGAAGTTCGGCAAGCCCAGCCAGTACTCGTCGCCCTCGGCGCCGTCGAGGCGAAAGGCGGTGACCGGCATTTCGCCGTCCAGCGTGTCGCTGCTGGTCCAACCGAGGCGGCGCAACTCGTCGACGTTCAGCTGCGGATCGAGGCCGGCGCTCAGGCCCTGATCGACCTGTTCGCCGGCGACCGTGGCACGGCTTGCCACCGGCTCGCCGGGCAGCCAGCCGTGGCGCTTGAAGTAACTGGCCACGCTGCCGATGGCATCCACCGGATTGGTCCAGATATTGATATGGCCGTCGCCGTCGAAGTCCACCGCGTAGGCGCGGAAACTGCTCGGCATGAATTGCGGCAAGCCCATGGCCCCGGCGTAGGAACCCTTGAGGGTCGTCGGATCGACCTGTTCCTCACGCGAGAGCATGAGGAATTCGCGCAACTCCTTGCGAAAGAAGGGCGCGCGCGGCGGGTAATCGAAGGCCAGGGTCGACAGTGCATCCACCACCCGGTAGCTGCCGGTGTTGCCACCGTAGAAGGTTTCCACGCCGATGATCGCCACTATCACTTGCGCCGGCACGCCGTATTCGGCCTCGGCGCGCGCCAGGGTCGCCTCATGCTCACGCCAGAAATCCACACCGCGGGCGATGCGCGAGTCGGTGATGAAAATCGGCCGGTAGTCCTTCCAGGGTTTGACCTTCTCCGCCGGACGCGAGATGGCGTCGAGGATCGCTTGCTTGCGCTGCACGTCGGCGAACAGGCGCCCCAGCTGCTCCGCGGAAAAGCCATAATCGCGGTTCATCTCGACGATAAATTCGCTGACCAGCGGCGAATCCTGGTAATCGGCGGCGAGCGTCGGCTGCACCACGGCGAAGGCGACGGCCAGACCGAGCCAATGTGTTTGCCGTGCAGCCCAGCCACGCAATATGTGCATTGAATTCATAACCCCAATTTAAGCCTGTGCAATCCACTTACGGTGCGTGTGGATCGACATCAGAATGCCAAACCCTGCCAGCAGGGTAATCAGCGAAGTACCGCCATAGCTGATGAAGGGCAACGGCACCCCCACCACCGGCAGCAAACCGCTGACCATACCGATATTGACGAACACATAGACGAAGAACGTCATGGTCAGCGCGCCGGCCAGAAGCTTACCGAACAGCGTCTGCGCTTGCACGGTAATCACCAAACCTCGCGCGATCAACAGCAGGTAAACCAGTAGTAACAAACAAACGCCGACCAGGCCGAATTCCTCGGCGAGCACGGCGATGATGAAGTCGGTATGGCTTTCCGGCAAGAAGTCCAGATGCGACTGGGTGCCGAGCAGCCAGCCCTTGCCGAAGACCCCGCCCGAGCCGATCGCCGCCTTCGACTGGATGATGTTCCAGCCGCTGCCCAGCGGATCGCTCTCGGGGTTGAGAAAGGTCAGCACCCGCTGCTTCTGGTACTCGCGCAGGACGAACAACCACATGGCCACGGCGACCGGCACCAGCGCCGCCAGCGCACCGATGATCCAGCGCCACTGCAGGCCGGCGATGAACAACACGAACATCCCCGAGACGATCACCAATAACGAGGTGCCCAGGTCCGGCTGCAGCAAAATCAGCACGAACGGCAGCAGAGTCAGCGCCAGGCTGATCGTGATGTGCTTCAAACTCGGCGGCAGGCTGCGCTTGGCCAGGTACCAGGCGATGGTCGCCGGCATGATGATCTTCATGAATTCCGAGGGCTGGAAGCGGATCACCCCGGGAATATTGATCCAGCGGGTGGCGCCCATGGCGTTGTGGCCCATGACATCCACCACCACCAGCAGGCCGACGCCCGCCACATAAGCCAGAGGCACCCAGCGCGCCATGAAGCGCGGCTCCAGCTGGGCGATGATGAACATGCCTGCCAGGCCGATGCCAAAGGAGCTGGCCTGCTTGATCAACAAGTCGACGTTCTTGCCGCTGGCCGAATAGAGAATGAACAGGCTGCCGACCGCCAGGATCAGCAACAGCAGCAGCAGAATGCCGTCGACATGCAGGCGCTGCAGCAGGCTGGCG
Organism: Pseudomonas sp.; assembly: GCA_030699825.1. GTDB lineage: Bacteria > Pseudomonadota > Gammaproteobacteria > Pseudomonadales > Pseudomonadaceae > Aquipseudomonas. The sequence goes on from JAUYKV010000018.1 coordinate 70,404, forward strand.
CGGCGGCGCAACACGTCCTCGCTGGACAGCACCCGATCGAAGTTACTGTTCATCGCTGGCTGACCTCCGCACTCACGGGCGTGGCGTATTCGGCCTTGAGCTCGCCGCTGTCGTCGAGCAGCCAGGCATCCATCACCTGCTTGACCACAGGCGCGGCCACACCCGAGCCGGACTCGCCATTTTCCACCATTACCGCCACGGCGATCTGCGGGTTGTCCGCCGGGGCGAAGGCGACGAACAGGGCGTGGTCGCGATGGCGCTCGCGGATCTTCTCGCGGTCATAGCGCTCGCCCTGCTTGATCGCCACCACCTGCGCCGTGCCGCTCTTGCCGGCAATTCGATAGACCGAACTGTCGCCGACCTTGCGCGCGGTGCCGCGCGGACCGTGCATCACCTGCTCCATGCCGAACCGCGCCGAATCCCAGCTTTGCGGGTCACGTAAGCGGATATCCGGCAGCGGCTCACTGTCGACCGGCGGCAAACCCTCGACGGTCTTGGCCAGGTGCGGGCGAATCCACTTGCCGCGGGTGGCCATCAGCGCGGTGGCCTGGGCCAACTGCAGCGGCGTGGTCTGCATATAGCCCTGACCGATGCCGAGGATCAGGGTTTCCCCCGGGTACCAGGGCTGCCGGTAGCGCGACCGTTTCCACTCGCGCGACGGCATCAGCCCGGCCGTTTCCTCGAACATGTCCAGCGACACCCGCTGGCCCAGGCCGAAACGGGTCATGTAGTCGTGCATGCGGTCGATACCCAACTTGTGCGCCAAATCGTAAAAATAGGTGTCGTTGGAGCGCATGATCGCCATCTCCAGACTCACCCAGCCGTCGCCATTGCGATTCCAGTTGCGGTACTTGTGGCTGTGGTTGGGCAGCTGATAGAAGCCCGGATCGAACACCCGCGACGTGGGGGTGATCACCCCGGCATCCAGGGCAGCCACGGCCATCATCGGCTTGATGGTCGAACCCGGTGGGTAGAGGCCACGCAGGACCCGGTTGAACAGCGGCTGGTCGATCGAGTCGCGCAGCTCGGCATAGGCCTTGAAGCTGATGCCGGTGACGAACGGGTTGGGGTCGAAGCTCGGCTGACTGACCATCGCCAGCACCTCGCCAGTGCTTGGCTGGATCGCCACTATGGCGCCGCGGCGGCCACCCAGCGCGGCTTCGGCGGCTTCCTGCAGGCGCACATCGATGGTCAGCATGACATCCTTGCCCGGCAGCGGATCGATCCGCTTGAGCACCCGCAGCACCCGGCCACGGGCGTTGGTTTCGACCTCTTCGTAGCCGACCTCGCCGTGCAACTGCTCTTCGTAGAAGCGCTCGATCCCGGTTTTGCCGATATGGTGAGTACCGCTGTACGCCACCGGATCGAGTTCCTTCAGTTCTTTCTCGTTGATCCGCCCGACATAGCCGACCGAATGGGCGAAGTGTTCGCGCTGGGGATAATGCCGCACCAGCTGCGCCGCCACCTCGACCCCGGGCAGGCGGAACTGATTGACCGCGATGGTGGCGATCTGCTCTTCGCTCAACTCGAACAACACCGGCACCGGCTCGAATGGCCGCCGGCCCTGGCGCACGCGCTTCTCGAACAGCTCCCGCTCATCGCTGCTCAGCCCCAGCACCTCGACGATCACATCCAGCACCTGGGCCCAGTCGCCGGCCCGTTCACGGGTCAGGGTCAGACTGAAACTCGGCCGGTTGTCGGCGACCAGCACCCCATTGCGGTCGAAGATCAGCCCACGGGTCGGCGGAATCGGCTGCACGTGCACCCGGTTGTTTTCCGAGAGGGTCGAGTGATGTTCGTACTGCACCACCTGCAGGTAATACATGCGCGCGACCAGGGCCGCGGTCAGCAGCAGAAACACCAGGGCACCGACCAGGGCACGCCGGCGAATCAGGCGCGCGTCTTTTTCGTGGTCCTTGAGGCGAATCGGCTGCGGCATCGATGACTGCTGATTAGGGGTGGAAAATCGGCTGGAAAATCATTTGTGGTACGGGTGGCCGGACAGCACCGTCCAGGCGCGGTAAATCTGCTCGCCGATCAGGATACGCACCAGCGGGTGCGGCAGGGTCAAGGGCGACAGCGACCAACGCTGCTCGCTGCGCGCCTGTACTTCCGGCGCCAGGCCTTCGGGACCGCCGACCATGAGGTTGACGGTGCGCGCATTCAGGCGCCACTTGTCCAGCTCCACCGCCAACTGCTCGGTGCTCCACGGCCGCCCTTCGACTTCCAGGGTAACGATGCGTTCCCCCGGTTGCACCTTGGCCAGCATGGCTTCGCCTTCCTGGCGCATCATCCGCGCCACGTCGGCGTTCTTGCCACGGGTGGTCAAGGGGATCTCGACCAGGTCCAGGGCAAGCTCCGCCGGCATGCGCTTGGCGTATTCCTGCCAACCGTCCTCGACCCAGCGCGGCATCTTCGAGCCGACGGCAATCAGTTTGATCCGCACGCTGCTGCGTCCTTACTCTTGTTCCGGCTCGGGGCTGAACTGCGCACGGCTCTGCTCGGCACCCTGCCACAGACGCTCGAGGTCGTAGAACTGACGGGCGGTGGGCAGCATCACGTGGACGACGATATCGCCCAGGTCGAGCAGCGCCCATTCGCCGGTGTCCAGCCCTTCGCTGCCGAGCGGACGCACACCCTGCTCCTTGACCTTCTCCAGCACGTTGTCGACCAGCGACTTGACGTGACGGCTGGAGGTACCGCTGGCGATCACCATGTAGTCGGTGATGCTGGTCTTGTCGCGCACATCGATGGTAGTGATGTCTTGCGCCTTGATGTCTTCCAGGGCAGCGATGGCCAGTTTGACCAGGTCTTCGCTGAGCATTTTTTGCTTCTTCATAAGTAACTCGTTTGCCTTGTGTTCAGTTCGACGCACGGTAGAGTCCGTGCGCATGGATATAGCTAAGTACCGCATCGGGTAGCAGAAAACGTACCGACTTGCCGTTCGCCAGCAGCGAGCGGATCTGCGTGGCGGACACCGCCAGGGGCGTCTGCCAGATAAAGGAAATCTGTCCGCCGGGCCCCGTCAGAACCAACGGGTCGCTGATGCTGCGGGCTGCCAGCAGGTTGCGCAAGGTTTCCGGCGCTTCGCTGTCGGCATCCGGGCGCTGCAACACCAGGATATGGCAGTGCTCCAGCAGTTCGCTCCAACGATGCCAGCTGGGCAAGTCGCAGAAGGCATCCCAGCCGATGAGCAGGAACAACTGGTCGTCGGCCGCCAACTCGCTGCGCAATGACTCCAGGGTGTCGATGCTGTACGACGGCTTGTCACGCTTGAGTTCGCGGTCGTCGACGCGCAGCGGCGGCAAACCGGCCACCGCCAGCTCGACCATGGCCAGCCGATCGTGCGCCGAAACCTGCGGCGCCTCGCGGTGCGGCGGCCGCGCACTGGGGATCAGGCGCAACTCGTCGAGGGCCATGAACTCCGCCACTTCCAGCGCACTGCGCAGGTGGCCGATATGCACCGGATCGAAGGTGCCGCCGAAGATCCCGATTTTTTTCGCCATCAGCCGCGCAGCTGGCCGTCGCCGATCACCACATACTTCTCGCAGGTCAGGCCTTCCAGGCCCACCGGGCCACGGGCGTGCAGCTTGTCGGTGGAAATGCCGATCTCCGCGCCCAGGCCGTACTCGAAGCCGTCGGCGAAGCAGGTTGGCGCATTGAGCATCACCGAGCTGGAATCGACCTCGGCGAGAAAACGCCGGGCGCGGCCCTGATGCTCGGTGACAATGGCGTCGGTGTGGTGCGAGCCGTAGCGGTTGATGTGCTCGATGGCCTGATCCAGGCCGTCAACCACGCGGATCGACAGGATCGGCGCCAGGTACTCGGTGCTCCAGTCCTCTTCCGTCGCCGCGTTGGCCTGGATCAGCGCACAGGTGCGCGGGCAGCCACGCAGTTCGACGCCCTTCTCGGCGAACATCTGCTCCATGGCCGGCAGAAATACCGCCGCCACGGCCTGATCGACCAACAGGGTTTCCATCGCCCCGCAGATGCCGTAGCGGTAGGTCTTGGCGTTGAAGGCGATGGCCTGGGCCTTGGGCAACTCGGCCAGGGCGTCGACATACACATGGCAGATGCCATCCAGGTGCTTGATCACCGGCACCCGCGCATCGCGGCTGATGCGCTCGATCAGGCTCTTGCCGCCGCGCGGCACTATCACGTCGACGAACTCGGGCATGCTGATCAACGCGCCAACGGCGGCGCGGTCGGTGGTTTCCACCACCTGCACGGCGGCGGCCGGCAGCTCGGCGGCGGCCAGGCCGCGCTGGATGCAGGCGGCGATGGCACGGTTGGAGTGAATGGCTTCCGAGCCGCCACGCAGGATGGTGGCGTTGCCGGATTTCAGGCACAGGCTGGCGGCGTCGATGGTCACGTTGGGCCGCGATTCGTAGATGATGCCGATCACGCCCAGGGGCACGCGCATCTTGCCGACCTGAATACCCGACGGGCGGTAGCTCATGTCGCGGATGGCGCCGACCGGGTCGGCCAGGCTGGCGACCTGGCGCAGTCCTTCGATCATGCCGTCGATACGCGCCGGGGTCAGCGCCAGGCGGTCGAGCAGCGCCGGCTCCAGGCCATTGGCGCGGCCGGCGGCCAGGTCCAGCTCGTTGGCGGCGGTCAGCTCGGCGCGGGCGCCATCCAGGGCCTCGGCAGTGGCCTGCAGGGCACGGTTCTTCTGCGCGGTGCTGGCGCGGGCGACCACGCCGGCGGCGGCGCGGGCGGCTCGGCCCAGGCGGGTCATATAGTCGAGTACGGACTCGGTCATGGTCTCGGTGGCCTGGCAATAGGGAAAGCGGCTGATTATAGCGGCGCCACGGCCCCGCGCACAGCGGCGCCGGGCGGATAGTCGACAAGCCGGGACAATCGCCCGCCTGCCAGGGTTGACCACGACATCGGCAAGACGCTTGTTGCTATCATCGCGCCCAACCAAGGCCTGCTTTCAACCAGCGAACCCACATGCCTGACACAGCCGCCTCAAGTCTGCCCTGGCTGCAGGCCAAGCCCCTTGCCGACGCCTTCTTCGACCGCGACGCGCGCCTGGTCGCCCGCGAGCTGCTCGGCAAGGTGATTCGCCACCGCTGCGGCGAACTCTGGCTGAGCGCACGGATCATCGAGACCGAAGCCTACTACCTGGACGAGAAAGGCAGCCACGCCTCGCTCGGCTACACGGAAAAACGCAAGGCCCTGTTCCTCGGCGGCGGGCATATCTATATGTATTACGCCCGCGGCGGCGACTCGCTGAACTTCAGCGCCCAGGGCCCGGGCAACGCGGTGCTGATCAAATCGGCCTTCCCCTGGCTCGACCCGGTTTCGCCCGACGCCAGCCTGGCGCGGATGCAGCGCAACAACCCGGACAGCCAGGGCCAGCCACGCCCGCTGGAACGCCTGTGTGGCGGACAGACCCTGCTGTGCAAGGCGCTCGGCCTGAAAGTGCCGGACTGGGATGCGCGGCGTTTCGATCCGCAGCGCCTGTTCGTCGAGGATCTCGGCGAGCGCCCGGCGCGGATAGTGCAGACCTCGCGCCTGGGTATTCCCGCCGGACGCGACGAGCATCTGCCTTATCGCTTCGTCGACGCCGCCTTTGCCCGCCATTGCACGCGCAACCCATTACGCCGTGGCCAGGTCGAAGGCCAGGACTTCTATCTACTCGGCCCCGAGGATGCACATCGATGAGCCAATGGCTGGCTGACGTGACCCTCTGGCTCACGGCCAACCCCGAGTGGCTCGGCCTGGCGATTTTCCTGATCGCCTGCACCGAGTGTCTGGCGATTGTCGGCATCCTGGTGCCCGGCACCCTCTTGCTGTTTGCGGTCGCCGTATTGGCCGGCAACGGTGCCCTGACCCTCAGTGAAACCCTGGCCCTGGCCTACTGCGGCGGACTGCTCGGCGATCTGCTGTCCTACGCCACCGGTCGCTACTTCCACCAGGACATCCGCCGTCTGCCGGGGTTGCGCCACCACCCGGAATGGATGGCGGGAGCGGAGCTCTACTTCCAGCGCTACGGCATCGCCAGCCTGCTGGTCGGCCGCTTTATCGGCCCATTGCGACCGATGCTGCCGATGATCGCCGGCATGCTCAACATGCCGTTCGGGCGCTTTGTGCTGGTCAGCCTGCTCGCTTCGACCGGCTGGGTGGTCGCCTACCTGCTGCCGGGCTGGACCACCGGCGCGGCGTTGCGCCTGCCCCTGCCCGCGGGGTTCTGGCCGCAAGCCGCGGTACTTGCTGCCGGCCTGGCCGCCCTGCTGCTGCTCAGCGTGCATGACAGCCTGGGCGAACGCCGGCGCGCCAGCTGGATCGCCGCGGGCTTGAGCCTGCTGCTGTTGTTCGGTGTGTTTATCGGCTGGCCGCGCCTCGACCAGCTCGACCACGGCCTGCTTGCCCTGGTGCAGGAACAGCGCAGTGCCAGCCTGGATACTCTGATGGTGCTGATCACCCGACTCGGCGACTTCCACAGCCAACTGGCCGTTGCCGCCCTGCTCTGCCTGATCCTGCTGCTGACTCGGCAGTGGCGGGCGCTGTTGTTCGGCGGCGGCGCCCTGCTCACTACCGCCCTGGCCAACGGCGCACTGAAAGCCCTGTTCGCCCGCCATCGTCCGGATGTATTGCTCGAACCCTTGAACAGCTTCAGCCTGCCCAGCGGGCACAGTTCGGCGGCGTTCGCTTTCTTCCTGGCCCTCGGCGTACTCGCTGGCCGCGGCCAACCGGCGCGCCTGCGCCTGGCCTGGCTGCTGCTGGCCAGTTTGCCGGCCATGGCCATTGCCCTGTCGCGGGTGTACCTGGGCGTGCATTGGCCGAGCGATATCATCGCCGGTGCCCTGCTGGCAGGAGGTCTGTGTGCGCTCAGCCTGAGCCTGACGCAATGGTCCACGCCACTGCCGGCGTTACCCGCCAGGGTCTGGTGGTTGATCCTGCCGGCGTGTCTGGGGCTGCTCGGCGCCATTGCCACCTGGCAACTGTCGGAGGGCGTGCTGCTCTATCGCTATTGAGAGATCCCCCGTCGTCCAGACGCCGCGCTGTCGCGCAGCAAACTGGAAGCGCGGGGCCCCACTGTCGTAGGAGCGGCTTCAGCCGCGAAGCTTTGGCTGTGCCGCGAAGAATTCGCGGCTAAAGCGGAACGCCGCCCGGCCGCTCCTACAGAGAACGTAATAACCTATAAAATCAATTGCATACATGTTGTTTGATGAGAGGCGGTGAAAAAACTCTCGCCCACTGCGCTCGATATTTTCACGACATCCGAGGCGCGCCACTCTCGTCCTGCAGTTGGTCGAGCCAGGTTTGTAGTTGACTCAGGCGCGCCTGCGGGGTGTCGAGTTCGAGCAACTGGAGTTTCTGCTCGAGCGCCAATGGCAACAGGTAGGCCAGTTGATTGGCCAGGGCCGCTTGATCGCTGACCCCGTCAGTCATGCCCAGTGCGGCGATCAGCGGGTGCTCGGCAAGGGCCTCGAGCAACGCGACGAGATCCGCATGTTCAAGTCCCAGAGGTTGCTCCGCCGCCTCCTCCAGCCAGTCAACCTCGGCGACGGTCAGTTGATCCGGCAACACCTGGGCGCGGCGAACCTTGAAGCGCCGGCCACCTTCGACACGAATCCCCAGCAAGCCGTTGGGCCGCTGCTGAAAGTCGCAGATCCGCGCCTCGCAACCAATCGCCGAGAACTGGCCGGCAGCCTCGCCGACTTCCTGCCCTTCGAGGAGGCAGACCACGCCGAAGCCTTCGCCCTGCTTCATGCAGCGGCTGATCATGTCCAGATAGCGCGCCTCGAATATCTGCAAATCGAGCGGACACCCCGGAAACAACAGGGTATTGAGCGGGAACAGGGGTAGTTTCATGGGGTTATCTCTCAATCCAGGAAGATAATCGCCAGCGGCAGCAATACCGCCGTGAGCATACCCATCAGACTCATCGCCAGCGCGGCGAACGCGCCGCACTCTTCGCTTTCCTGCATGGCCCGCGCGGTGCCGACCGCATGCGCGGTCATGCCCAGGGCCATGCCGATTGCCGCGTGATGGCGCACACCACACAGGCGCAACAGTGACGGTCCGAGCATCGCCCCGACTACCCCGGTGATCATCACGAACACCGCGGCCAACGCGGCAACACCTCCGATCTGGCTGGCCACCAACATGGCAATCGGCGAGGTCACCGACTTCGGCGCCATGCTCATCAGCATGATCGAGTCGGCGCCGAAGCCCCAGGCCAGCGCCACGCCCAGCACCGTCGCCACTGCCCCGGCGATCAGCAAGGTCAGCACGGTCGGCCAGAACAACTGGCGGATCCGCCGCAGGTTAAGGAACAACGGCACTGCCAAGGCCACAGTGGTCGGGCCGAGGAACAGGGTCAGAGCCTCGGCGCTGACCCTGTATTCGGCGAAACTCAGGCCGCACAACAACAGCACGCCGATAACCATGGCCGTCGACACCAACACCGGCTGCAGGAACATCCAGCGGGTCTTCTCGTAGGCGGCAACGGCCAACTGGAATGCGCCCAGGGTGATGCCGATGCCAAACAAGGGGTGATGGATGATCGCCTGCCAGGCCGCGTGCCAATCGAGACTCATACGTCCCCCCGGCGACGCTGCTGGCGCTCGATCAACTTCTGCATCATCCAGCCGGCAAATACCACCGACAGCGCCAGCGACAGCACCAGCGCACCGATCACCGCCCAGAAGTCCGCGGCAATCGCATCGGCATAGGCCATCACCCCGACCGCCGGCGGCACCAGCAACAGTGGCAGGTACTTGAGCAGGCTGCTGGCGGCAACGTGCAAGGGTTCGTTGACCTCGCCATGCACCAGCAGGAACAGCAACAGCAGCAACATGCCGATGATCGGCCCTGGCAACATCGGCAGTAACAAGACGTTGAGCCCGGTGCCGAGCAATTGGCACAACACCAGCCAGGACAAGCCGCGTAACAGCATGGGTGAATCTCCAAATCGGTTGACGAACAGTGGCGAGCGCACAAGCAGAGCACTTGGCCCAGCGCCACCATTATAGGCCGGCAAAGCGCCCGCTCTGTATAGCCGGCTATTCAGCCAGGCATCGCAGGCTTGACCCGGCGCACGCCGCGTGATGATCTAGGGCTCGAACGGTTCGACTCGAAAAACAACAATTACCCGTCTCCTCAAGGAGGAACTATGCCGTCAGTACCCGTAGCAGAACTCAATAATTATGTAGGCAAGGAACTGGGACGCTCTGCCTGGCTGACCATCGACCAGCAACGCATCAATCAATTCGCCGAATGCACCGGCGATCACCAGTTCATCCACGTCGACCCGGAAAAAGCCAGGCAGACCCCCTTCGGCGGCACCATCGCCCACGGTTTCCTGTCGTTGTCGCTGATCCCCATGCTGATGGAAGACATCATGATCATGCCCCAGGGTCTGAAAATGGCCGTCAACTATGGTCTGGACAGCGTGCGTTTCATCCAGCCGGTCAAGGTCGACTCCAAGGTACGTCTGGTGGTGACCCTGACCGACGCCAGCGAGAAAAACCCCGGCCAGTGGCTGCTCAAGGCTCGCGCGGTATTGGAAATCGAAGGCCAGGAAAAACCAGCCTATGTCGCCGAACCCCTGACCCTCTGCTTCGTCTGATCTGCACCGGCAAAACCAGCGTTCGTTCGACCGAGCGAACGCCGGTTATGCATCGGCTCTGTGCGGCACGGCAGCGCAGGGTCCCTGGTTTGCGGCATACTTCCGGCAACACCTGGATCTGGATGCTTGCCATGCGCCGCCTCGCCTACCTGGCTCCCCTGAGCCTCGCCTTGCTGCTTGCCGCCTGCGGCGACGGCGAGCCCCTGTTGCCCGCAGACGCAACCCTGCCCGACGGCACGCGCTATCGCGGCGAGGTGGTCGAAGGCCTGCTGCAGGGCCCCGGCCGCCTGGATTACCGCGACGGCAGCTGGTTCGTCGGCGCCTTCAAGGATGGCCAGCGGCATGGCCCTGGCGAATGGCACGGCGCGGATGGCGAGCACTACGTCGGCGAGTTCGAGCAAGGCGCCTTTCATGGCCAGGGCACGCTGCACTACCCTGACGGCAGCAGTTACCAGGGCGGTTTCGTCGCGGGGCGGTTTGCCGGCGAAGGCACGCTCAAGCAGGACGGCCTGGTCTATCGCGGCGCATTCAAAGACGATTTGTTCCATGGCCCAGGCAGCCTCGAGCTCGCCGATGGCAGCAGTTTCCGCGGCCAGTTCAGCAAAGGCCTGCCAGATGGTCAGGGCGTGCGCCGCGACGAGTACGGCAACCAGTTCAGCGGCGAGTTCGCCAAGGGCCAGCTGCGAGGCCCCGGCAGCTTCGAGAGCATTGACGGCGACCTCTACAGCGGCACCTTCCACGACAACCAGTTCCATGGCAAAGGCCGCTACCAGAGCGCCGCTGGCGATGTCTGGAGCGGACAGTTCGTCGAGGGCGCAGTCAAAGGCGCGGGCGAGTTTCAGGGCGTCGAAGGCGAGCGCTACCTTGGCGAATTCCGCAACTGGAGCTACCACGGCCAGGGCCGCCTGCAGCTGGCCGATGGCAGCCTTTACCGGGGCCACTTCGAGCATGGCGAGTATGCCGGTAACGGCACCCTGACGCTCGCCGAGGGCAACCAGCAGAGCGGCACCTGGCAGCACGGCCGCCGCCTGCGCGACGAACAGGGGCGCATGCTGGCCGACCCACTGGAGCTCGGCCTGCTAGCGCAGGGTCGCCTGCTCGACCAGGCCATCGCCGACCTGCCCGCCTCCACCCCCGCCATCGAACTGTACGCCCTGACCCTGGCGGGCGACGGCAAGCAGAGCGTGTTCATGCGCGAAGCCGATTACGTCGCCAACCTGCTCGGCGAACGCTTTGCCGCCCATGGTCGCATCAGCCTGACCAATCACCGCGAGCACATCGCCGAACGCCCGCTGGCCACCCGCGAAAGCCTGCGCCGCGCGCTGCAGGCACTGGCCGAGCGCAGCGGGCCGGAAGACCTGATCTTCATCTACCTGACCAGCCACGGCTCGAGCCAGCATGAGCTGAATCTCGACCAGCCGCGCCTGCAGCTCGGCGACCTGCCGGCCAGCGAACTGGCAGTCCTCCTGCAACCGCTGCGCGAACGGCACAAGGTGGTAGTGATCTCGGCCTGCTACTCCGGCGGTTTCATTCCCCCGCTGCAAGACGACAAGACCCTGGTGATGACCGCCGCGCGGGCCGACCGGGTGTCCTTCGGCTGCTCGGAGGAAAACGACTTCACCTACTTCGGCCGCGCGCTGTTCGCCGAAGCCCTCAACCAGACCGATGACCTGCAACGCGCCTTCAAACTGGCCAAGGCGAAAGTCGCCGAACGCGAACAAGCCGATGGCTTCGAGGCCTCCGAGCCGCAAATCTGGCCAGCCAAGGCGGTCCTGCAACACTGGCGCGCCCTGCGCGAGCAACAGGCCAGCCGCGCGTTGAACACCGCCCGCGGCGACCAGACCGCCGCCAGCCCCGCCCCACTTGGCGGACAAAGTATCGAGCACAGCACGCAGTAGTTTTTCAATGGCCTGTTAAGCTGATTGATATCAGCGGAGACCCCACGACCATGTATTTGACGCCCCAGCACATCCTCCTTGCAGGTGCCACCGGCCTGACCGGCGAACACCTGCTGGATCGCCTGCTCAACGAACCCACGGTCGCGCGCGTGCTGGCGCCGAGCCGCCGGCCATTGGCCGAACACCCGCACCTGGAAAACCCGGTGGGCGAACTGCGCGACCTGTTGCCGCAACTCAACGGCCCCATCGACACGGCCTTCTGCTGCCTGGGCACCACGCTCAGGCAAGCCGGCTCGCAGGAGGCCTTTCGCGCCGTCGATCATGACCTGGTCGTGGCCTTCGCCCAGCGAGCCCGCGAGCTCGGTGCGCGCCACCTGCTGGTGGTCAGCGCCCTCGGCGCCGACCCCAAGTCCGCGGTGTTCTATAACCGGGTCAAGGGCGAAATGGAGCAGGCGCTGCAAGCCCAGGGCTGGCCGCAGCTGACCCTGGCACGGCCCTCCCTGCTGCTCGGCCCGCGCAACGAATTGCGCCTCGGCGAGCGCCTGGCCGCACCGCTGGTGCGCTGCCTGCCGGGCAAATACCACGGTATCGAAGCCACCGTCCTGGCCCGCGCCCTCTGGCGCCTGGCCCTGGAAGAAGACCACGGCCTGCGCGTCATCGAGTCCGACCGGCTGCGCCGCCTCGGCCGTTAACCCCTTACTTTCCTTATCGAGCCAAGCCATGAGCACAACCCACAGCAGCCTGATCGACGCCCTCGAAGCCGCCGACATGCTGGAGATCGACGACCTTTACGCCTGGCAATTCAAGCTGGACAAGGAGCTACTGGCCCAGGTCAGCGCCGGTTCGGCCAGTGCCGACAGCAAGGATCAGCCCCTGCTGAGCATCGACTGCGTCGACGGCAGCGCTCGCCGTCACTGGCAGTTCTCCCTGGCCACGGTGAGCGCGGCGCGCTTCGATGCCGAGACGGATAGCTGGCTGCTGAGCGATGGCAGCACCGAACACCAGATCAAATGCTTCGCGGCGATCAGCGGCGACAACCTCGACAGCGACGACGAAGCCAGCGACGACTGACTCTCCAGCGGAGCGCGCCATGCACCTGTATGACCGCTACATCCTGCCGCACCTGATCGAGTTCGCCTGCGGCATGGGCGAGGTCATGCAGGCCCGCGCGCAGATCGTCCCGCTGGCCCGGGGCCGGGTGCTGGAGATCGGCATCGGCAGCGGGCTGAACCTGCCGTTCTACGACGCCGACCACGTCAACGCGATCGTCGGCGTCGACCCCTCGGCCGAGATGCAACGCCTGGGACGAGAGCGTGTCGCGCGCAGCGCCATACCGGTGCAGATGATCGCCCTGGAGCTGGGCCAGATCCAGGCCGCCGACGCCAGCTTCGACAGCATCGTCTGCACCTTCACCCTGTGCACCATCCCGGACGCCGCGGCCGCGCTGAAAGAGATGCGCCGGGTGCTGAGACCCGGCGGCCGCCTGCTGTTCTGTGAACACGGCCTGGCCCCGGATGCCCCCGTGGTGCGCTGGCAGAACCGCCTGACGCCCTACTGGAAACCCCTGGCCGGCGGTTGCCACCTCAATCGCGATATCCCGACGCTGATCGGGGCCGGCGGCTTCACCATCGAGCAGCTGCAGACGGGCTACCTGAAAGGCCCCAGACCGATGACGTTCGTCTATCGCGGTTGGGCTCACTAGGCTTGAGGCAGCCATGACGGCCTTCTGCCGCAAGCAATAGCGCCGTATGCTGGCTATGGTTGCTGAATAAGTTCATTGGATTGAAAGCGGTTAGCGCATGAAGCCACCCTCGACACACCCCTGCTACATCCGCTACACCTGCCTTGCTGGCCTACTGGCACTGTGCATGGCCTGCGCCTCGTCGACCTGGGCACAAGCGCGCGAAGTGCGGGTGGGCGTCTACGCCAACGAACCGAAGATCCTGCTGGGGCAGAACGGGCAAATCTCCGGCATCCTCGGCGAGTTGCTGGGGGAGATCGCCCGCCAGGAGAACTGGCACCTGATCCCGGTGCCCTGCGACTGGCAGGCCTGCCTGCAGCTGGCGCAAGACGGCAGTATCGATCTACTACCGGATGTGGCCTTCAGCGCAGCACGCGCCCTGCACCTGGACTTTCACCAGCAGCCCTCGCTGTATAGCTGGTCGCAGCTGTATGGCCGCGAGGAGGCCAAGCTGCAATCGATCCTCGACCTCGAGGATCAGCGCATCGCCGTGCTGGCCGGCTCCATTCAGCAGAACTACCTGCAAACGCTGCTCGACAGCTTTGGCCTGCACGCTCGCTTGATCCCGGTGCAAAGCCTGGCCGAGGGCTTCGAGCTGGTGGCCAACCAGCAGGCCGATGCGGCAGTGGCCAATCAACAATACGGCGAATTTCAGGCGCCGCACTACCGGCTGCATGGCACACCGATCATGTTCCAGCCCGCGCAGCTGTTCTATGCCACCCGCCAAGGCGCCAACAGCGATCTGCTGAGCCGCATCGACCACCATTTGCGCGAGTGGCAAGGCTCTTCCAGCTCTTATTACTACCAGACCCTGCAGCGCTGGGGCGGCCAACCACCCCGGCTGCTGGTGCCAACCACCGTCTGGTGGGGCCTGGCCATCCTGGCCGGCCTGCTCCTGACGGCGCTCGGCGGCGCCCTGCTGCTGCGCCGCCAGGTCGCCGAGAAGACCCGCCACCTGAAGGCCAGCGAGCAGCGCCTGAGCACCATCCTCGACAGCGTCGAAGCCTATATCTACATCAAGGATCCCGAGTTGCGTTACCAGTACGCCAACCGCAAGGTCTGCGAATTGTTCGGTTTGCCGCGGATGCAGGTGGTGGGGCAGACCGACGAACAGTTCTTCGACGCAGCCACTGCGGCCAACCTGCGCGAGAACGATCGCCGCGTGCTGCTGCTCGGCGAGCGGGTGGAAACCGAGGAAATCAACCGCAGCCCGGACGGCACCCTCGAGCAGACCTACCTCTCGGTGAAGCTGCCGCTACGCCACCCGGACGGCAGCATCTATGCCCTGTGCGGCATCTCCACCGACATCAGCGAGCACAAGAAGAACCTCGAGCAGATCCATCGCCTGGCCTTCTACGACCTGCTCACCGGCCTGCCCAACCGCCGCCTGCTGCTCGACCGCTTGCAGCATGCCCTGGCGCAATGCGAGCGCAACCAGCTGGACGGTGCCCTGCTGTTCATCGACCTGGACAACTTCAAGGACCTCAACGACACCCTCGGCCACGACATGGGCGACCACCTGTTGCAACAGGTGGCCCAGCGCCTGAGCCGCCATATCCGCGTGGAAGACACCCTGGCCCGCCTTGGCGGCGACGAGTTCGTGCTCATGCTCGAAGGGCTGCACCTGCAGCACTCCGAGGCCATCGCCCAGATCGAAACGGTGGCGACCAAGCTGATCCAGGTCCTGGCCAAACCCTATGTGCTGCAGGGGCGCAGCCACACCAGCACCGCCAGCATCGGCATCGCCCTGTTTTCCGAGGCGCTGGGCACGGTGGATGAACTGCTCAAGCGCGCCGACCTGGCCATGTACCAGGCCAAGGCCGCCGGACGCAACACCCTGCGCTTCTTCAACCCCGAGATGCAGGCCGAAGTCAGCGCCCGCGCCAGCCTGGAAAACGACCTGCGCCAGAGCCTGGGCGCACGTCAGTTCATCCTCCACTACCAACCGCAGGTCAACGCCCAGGGCCAACTGCTCGGCGCCGAAGCCCTGGTACGCTGGCAGCACCCCAGTCGCGGCCTGGTGGCCCCCGGCGAATTCATCCCGCTGGCGGAAAGCACCGGGCTGATCCTGCCGCTGGGGCGCTGGATCCTGCACAGCGCCTGCCAGCAACTGGTGGCCTGGGCTGCAGACCCCAGGCGCGCGCAACTGACCATGGCGGTCAACGTCAGCGCGCGGCAGTTCCAGCACCGTGATTTCGTCGACGACGTGCTCGCCGTGCTGGATGAAACCGGGGCCAACCCGCAGCGCCTGGAGCTGGAACTGACCGAGAGCCACCTGGTGCAGGACGTGGAAACCATGATCGTCAAGATGGGCCAGCTCAAGGCGCGCGGCGTGCGCTTCGCGCTGGACGACTTCGGCACCGGTTATTCGTCGCTCAGCTACCTCAAGCGCCTGCCGCTGAACCAGCTGAAGATCGACCGCTCGTTCGTCCGCGACCTGCTCGAAGATCCCAACGATGCGGCCATCGTGCGCACCATAGTCGCACTGGGCGACAGCCTGGACCTGCAGGTAATTGCCGAAGGCGTGGAGACCCCAGCCCAGCGCGACGCCTTGCTGCGCCTGGGCTGCCAGCGGTTTCAGGGCTATCTGTTCGGCAAGCCGGAGCCGCCACAGATGCTCGAGCAGTGGTCCATGCCGGCCGGCGCCAGCAGCGCCTGAGCCGACGCCTCAGGCCAACGGCTGGCAGCGTTTTCAAGCTATGTACCTGCTGCATGAGTGATAGCGCTTTTGTAGGAGCGGATTTATCCGCGAAAACTCGCGAATGAGCAAAAGCTTCGCGAATAAAGACTAGGCGCCCCCTTCGCTCCTACAGGGGTGTCTACAAGCCGATAGACGCGATGCCGCCAGTTTGCTGAGCGACAGCGCGGCGTCTGGACGACGGGGGATCTCCTACGGGTAGATCTTCACGCCTGTTAATGGGTACATAGCCGTTCTCAAGTCTCAGACGCAGCCTCTTCGGGGCTGCACCGCCACAGATCGGACGCGGCAAAATCCGCCACGGCCATGGGCCGGGCAAACAAGTAGCCCTGGTAATGCAAGCAGCCATTGCTCAGCAGGCTGTCGCGCTGCGCCTGGGTTTCCACGCCTTCGGCGATCACCTCCAGCTCGAGGCTTTGCGCCAGGGCGATGATCGCGCGGACGATGGCCAGGCTGGCAGGATTGTCCGGCAATTCACGAATGAACGACTGATCGATCTTCAGCTGATCCAGCGGCAACTGTTGCAGGTAGGCCATGGACGAATAGCCCGTACCGAAGTCATCAATGGCAAAACCGATGCCCATGCCTCTCAGCGCCTGCATGCGCACTATCGCTTCGTCCATGTCCGCCAACAGCAATGCTTCGGTCAGTTCCAGCTTGAGGCGTTGGGGGTTGGCTCCGCTCTGCTGCAGGGTCTGTTGCAGCGCCTCGACAAAGCCCGTCCGATAGAGCAGGCGCGCGCTGAGGTTCACCGACAGGCTCAGGCCTGCGCTGTGCGGCTGCTGTGCCCACTGCGCGAGCAATTCGCAGGCGGCGCCGAGCACCTGCATATCCAGGCTTTCGATCAGCCCGCAGCGCTCGGCAATGCCGATAAATGCACCCGGCTCGAGCAAGCCGCGCCGCGGGTGCTGCCAGCGCACCAGCGCCTCGGCACCGTGCAGGTGCCCCAGGTAATCCAGCTGCGGCTGCAGATACAGGAGGAATTCGCCGGTCTGCAGCCCCCGACGCATATCCGCTTCCAACTGCAGGCGTGCGCTGACCGCCTCCTGCATCTGCGGGTCGTAAAAACTCAGGGCGTTCTTGCCCGCGGCCTTGGCCGTATACATCGACAGGTCGGCACGCTGCATCAATTCATCCACCGAATGCTGCTCGTCGTTGAACAGCACCACGCCCAGGCTGGCGCTGCTGAACAGGCTGTGCCCGCCGGCCAGATAGGGCTGGCGCAGGGCTTCGAGCACCTTGGCGCCAAGCTGTTCGACCTGGGAGGCGGCTTCCTCGGCACGGGTCTCCAGCCCTTCGAGCATCAGCACGAACTCGTCGCCACCCAAGCGGGCCACGGTATCGCGCTCACGCAGGCTACGGCGCAAGCGCTCGGCCACCTGGCACAACAGCTCGTCACCGACCTGATGGCCATACAGGTCGTTGACATTCTTGAAGTTGTCGAGATCGAGAAACACCAGCGCGGCATGCTGGCCGCTGCGTCGGCTCACCGCCCGTGCCTGCTGCACACGATCGCGCAGCAGGCGCCGATTGGGCAGGCCGGTGAGGGCATCGTAGAACGCCAGGTGCTTGATCTCCTCCTCGGCGGACTTGCGCTCGCTGATATCGGTCAACGACGCCACGTAGTTGCTGACCCGCCCGCGCTCATCGCGCACCGCACTGATGGCCAGCCACTCGGGAAAGACTTCGCCATTCTTGCGCCGGTTCCAGACTTCCCCCTCCCAGATGCCCGTCTCGATCAGGGTCTGCCACATGGCCTGATAGAACTCCGGCCCCTGACGCCCGGAGCTGAGCATCCGGGTGGGCTGGCCGATGGCTTCGGCGGCGCTGTAGCCGCTAATCTGGCTGAAGGCGTGGTTGACCTTGAGAATCCGCGTGCTGGCATCGGTGATCAGCATGCCCTGCTGGGATTCGAAGGCAATCGCGGCAATCCGCCGATCCAGCTCGAAATTGACCCTGTCGGTAATATCACGGGCGATGAACACCACGGCCCGCTTGCCCTGCAGCGGGGTATCCAGGCGCTTGGCGCGACCCTCGAAGACCCGCTGGCCGGAAGGCGTACGCATGCCGTATTCCAGGGTCTGCGGGCTGTCGCTGGCCAGGGTACGGGCAATCAAGGCCATAAACTTCTCCGCCTGGCCCACGGCCAGCACATCAGCCAGGCGCTTGCCAACCAGGTCCTCAGCGCCGCCATAGAGCAGCTGCGGGTCGGGGGCCATCACCTCCAGGTAGCGCCCCTCCTCGTCCAGCACCAGGCTCAGGTCCGGGCTGGCCTCACTGATCGCCCGCAGGCGCGCCTCGCTCTCGCGCAGGGCCTGGCGATCGCTGGCCTGCTGGTAGATATCCTGCAACAGCAGCCCCAGCAGCAGGGTGGCCGGCGTCAATACCAGAAAAACCGGCACGGCCACCTGCGGCAATACCTGAGCGAAATCCTTGGCGGGCAGCAGGTTCAGGCTCAGCACCAGCACCAGATGCACCAGCGCACCGAACAGCAGCAGCTGCCAGACGCCGATGCGCAGCCAGTTGCGCTGGCAGGCGGCGCGATAGGACAGGCCCAGCAGCACCGACAGGAGGATAATCGACAGGCCCGTAATGACCCCCACCCCACCCAGCCAGAGCCGATAGGCAGCGGCCATCAGCCCGGCGATGCCTGCCACCAGCGGGCCGCCGAACAGGCCGGCCATGCTCAGCACCACGCTGCGGGCATCTAAGATTACCCCCTCACGGGGAGTGAGCGGAGCCAACATGCCGACCACGCAGATCGCCCCGAACAGGCAACCGGCAAGCAGCCGACGCAGCAGTGGCCGCTGGACATGGCGCATATTCAGGGCGTGCAGCCAGCACAGCGCGATCAGCAGGGCAGCGTTCTCGATAAAATTGAGGATCATGGAAGGACTCGACGGGACTACCAATACCGGCCGGCAACCAGGCAAAAACCGGCGAAAAACGCATGATAGCAATTTACCAGCAGTTCACTCAGCCCGCAGGCCGGTCAGAGCAACTCTCGGGTTGCGGTTAGTTTGAGGGCTTGCGCAGCTGCAGGGCGTCCACCAGGCCGGCGGCGATGGCCATGCCGACCAGATCGGCGAGGGTCTCGGCCTGCATGCGTTTCATTACCCGCGAGCGATAGAGATCGACGGTCTTGACGCTGATCGCCAGCTGTTCGGCCACTTGCCGGTTGGTGTAACCGCACACCAGCGGCAGCAGGACATCGCGCTCGCGCGAGGTGAGGCTGTCGAGGCGCGCCTGCAGCGCCTGCAAGCGCTCATCAACTGCAGAGGTCGCCGGCAGCCGACTCAGCGCCTGCTGCACGCTGTCGAGCAGCAACTGCTCGTTGTAGGGCTTCTCGATAAAGTCCACCGCGCCGGCGCGAAAGGCGCGCACCACGATCGGCACATCGGCATGGCCACTGACGAAGATGATCGGCATGTCGATGCCGCGCTCACGCAGGGCTTCCTGCACATTCAAGCCGCCCATGCCGGGCATGCGCACATCCAGCAGCAAGCAACCGCGGGTCTCGGTCGTGCAGGCCTCAAGAAACGTCCGGCCGCTGGTAAAGGGCAAGGCCTTGAGCCCCACCGATTCCAGCAGCCAGACGGTGGAATCGAGCATGCCCTGGTCATCATCGACCACATACACCTGTTGTTGCGTTTGCCCGCTCATGCCCCGCTCCTCGTGTTGTTTGTGCTCTCGGCCTCGTCAACCCGCCCCAGCGGCAGGCGACATTCCAGGCACAGCCCGCCCGCCTGGCCTGGATGAGCCTCCAGGGCGCCGCCGAAGCCTTCGATAATGCTGCGGCTCATCGACAGCCCCAGGCCCAGCCCTTCCGCCTTGCTGGTGTAGAACGGGGTGAAGATGTGCTCCAGCTGCGCCGCCGCCACGCCCGGGCCCTGGTCACTGACCCAGACGCACAACTGGCCGCCCCGCTCGCCGGCGCTCAGTTCAATGCGCGAGGGCTGGCCCGGATGGGCTTCGCGGTTGGCATCGATGGCGTTGCGCAGCAGGTTGAGCAGCACCTGCTCGAGCAGCACCCGGTCGGCGTAGACCGGCGGCAGATTATCCGCCAGTTGCTCGACGATATTCACCTGCCAGTTGCTCGCCTCCCACTGACACAGGCGCATCGCCTCGCGGGCCACCTGGGCGATATCCAGGGCCTGGGTGCGCCGCTGGCCCTTGCGCAGGAAGGCGCGCAGCCGTTTGATCACCTCGGCGGCGTGATTGGCGTGTTCGGTGATGCGTTCCAGGCCCTGGGCGATCTTGTCTGCCGCCTGCGGGTTAGTGCCCAGGGCCTTGAGGTAACGCTGGCTGGCGCTGGCGTAATTGACCACCGCCGCCAGCGGCTGGTTGATCTCGTGGGCGATCCCCGAGGCCAGCTCGCCGAGGGTGACCAGCCGCGCGGTGTGCGCCAGCTCATCCTGGTGATGGCGCTGCTGGGCCTCGCGCAATTCGCGCTCGGTCATGTCGCGGGCCACCAGGGAGTAGTAATGCTCGCCGCCACTACCGCGATGGGCCAGCAGCACCAGCGACACCGGCAAGGGCGCACGCGGCCCCAGCGGCCGCAGGCGCACCTCGGCACTCCACACGCCACGGCTATCGGCGGTGGCCCAACCCTGGGCCTGTAATTGCTGCAAATCATCTTCGGCGAGCAGCGCATCCAGCTCTGGTAGAGGCTGATCCGCGGCGATATGCAGGGCATGCCGAGCCGACGGATTGAGGTAGGTCAGGCGCCCGGCCGGGTCGATAAACAGCACCAGATCGGTGTTGGCCTCGACCACTTCGGCCAAACGCCGCTTGTTCTCCTCGGCCTGCACCCGCGCGGTGATGTCGCGCGACACGCTGACCACTTCCACCACCGCGCCGGTGTAGGTTTCGCGGATCGCCCGGCTGGCGGTCTCGAACCACAGGTAGTGGCCATCGCGGTGGGCAATGCGGAAGGTCATGGTGTGATAGCCATCCTGCTCCAGCGCTTCGCGGGTGCTCTGCACCAACTGGGCCTGATCCTGACGGTGGAACAGCGCCTGCACCCGGGTGCCGCGCAACTCTTCGGGCCAGTAGCCGAGCAGCGTCCAGCTGGCCGGCGAGGCGTCGAGGAAGCGCCCGTCCGGGGTGTGGCGGGAAATCAGGTCGGTGGTGTTTTCGGTGATCAGGCGATACAGCCGGCTGGCCTTGGCCGCCTCGCGTTCGGCGCGCACCTGGGCGGTGGCCAGCCGACAACGGGCCAGCACCCGCTGTGCGAGGGAATCGGGCACGAACAGCCAGATCAGAATCTGCCCGTCGACCTGCGCCTCGACCTCCTCGATCGGCCGATCCTGCTGCAGGCAGGCGCGCACCAGCTGCGCCGCGTTGACCGGCAGCAACGTCGCCAGCGCCGGCAACGGCCGTTCGCCGAGCAGTTCGAGCATGGCCGCATTCAATTGCAGCGGCTGCGCCTGCCCATCCAGCAGCAGACTCGGCTGCGGGTCGGCGCCGAGCAAGGCGTGGCCGCGCGTCTGTGCGGGCAGGCTGGCCAGCAGGGCCAGCAGCAGTTCGTGGATGAAACCGAGCCAATCGAGGCTGACACCCTCCTGCAGTTCGATCAGCAGCAAGCCGGGGCGCCCCTCGTCCAGCTGCAGGGCCAACACCTGACCATGACTGAGGGCGGCGCGGCGCACACGTCCGGCCAGCCAGCAGGGCAAGCCGCGCAACTCGGCCAGGTCCAGGCGCGGCTGCTGCGCCAACGCCTCGAACAACAGCTGATCGCTGGCCTGCAAGGGATCGCCAAAACCGGGCGGCAGGTGCGGGGCGCTGCCTTCATGGCTGTAGATGCCGGTGCCTGGCTGCCAGCCGAGAAAGAACGCCTGACGCACTTCGGGGCAGGCGTGCAAAGTGCGGCGCAAGGCATCGGCACGCACCGCCAGGGGCAGCGCCTCACGTTGCAACGCCAGCCAGCTGTGCAACTGCACGCGGATTTCACTCATCGAATCTGCTTCCTCACAGCGGGCTGCCCGCAGGCGTGTGTTGACCAGTCGCGAGCATCAAGGCAACACACGCGCAACGCAAAGCGACCAAGGCATATAGCCGACCAATCAAGCTAGTAAACATACTATAGAACTATGGTTTAACTTCCATATTTTACTAGTCAGATATATAAATACGCCCCAGTTGAAACAAGAAACGCCTGTTCGCCAGCCGACCAGGCGCTACAAGAGCAAATAATCTGCCATGGGTACCCGCATGTCGATCTACGAACAGGGCCTTGCGCCTGCCGCCGTTAACCACATCGCCCTCTCCCCGCTGAGCTTTCTCGAACGCACCGCCAGCGTCTACCCGCACTACCCGGCGGTGATCCATGGCTCGATTCGCCGCGACTGGGCCGAGACCTATGCCCGTTGCCGGCGCCTGGCGTCGGCCCTGGCCGGCCGCGGCATCGGCAAGGGCGACACGGTGGCGCTGATGCTGCCCAATACCCCGGCCATGCTCGAAGCGCATTTCGGCGTGCCGATGATCGGTGCGGTGCTCAACCCGCTCAACGTGCGCCTGGACGCCGAGGCCATCGCCTTCATGCTGCAGCACGGCGAAGCCAAGGTGCTGATCACCGACCGCGAGTTCCATGAAGTGATCCACGCCGCCGTCGGCATGCTCGATCATCCGCCGCTGGTGATCGACGTCGACGACCCGGAATACGGCGAAGGCCAGGCGGTCAGCGACCTCGACTACGAGGCACTGCTGGCCGAAGGCGATCCGCACTTCGCCTGGCAATGGCCGGATGACGAATGGCAGGCGATCAGCCTCAACTACACCTCCGGCACCACCGGCAACCCCAAGGGCGTGGTCTACCACCATCGTGGCGCCTACCTGAACTCCCTGGGCAACCAGATGACCTGGGCCATGGGCCACCACCCGGTCTACCTCTGGACCCTGCCGATGTTCCACTGCAATGGCTGGTGCTACCCCTGGACCATCACCGCCCTGGCCGGCGTGCATGTGTTCCTCCGTCGCGTCGACCCGCAGAAGATTCTTCATCTGATCCGCGAGCACAAGGTCAGCCACCTGTGCGGTGCACCGATCGTGCTCAACGCCCTGGTCAATATGCCCGAGTCGGCCAAGGCGGCCATCGAGCACCCGGTCAACGCCATGGTGGCCGGCGCGGCGCCGCCGGCCAAGGTCATCGGCGCGGTCGAGGAGATGGGCATCAAGGTCACCCACGTCTACGGCCTGACCGAGGTTTACGGCCCGGTCACCGTGTGCGCCTGGCATGCCGAATGGGATGAGCTGCCGCTGGAGCAGCGGGCGCAGATCAAGTCGCGCCAGGGCGTGCGCTACCCGACCCTGGAAGGGCTGATGGTCGGCGATCCGAAAACCCTGGAGCCGACCCCACGCGATGGCGAGACCATTGGCGAAATCTTCATGCGCGGCAACACCGTGATGAAGGGCTACCTGAAGAACCCCAGCGCCACCGCCGAGGCCTTCGAGGGAGGCTGGTTCCACACCGGCGACCTGGCCGTGTGTCACCCCGATGGCTATGTGGAAATCAAGGATCGCCTGAAAGACATCATCATCTCCGGCGGCGAGAACATCTCCACCATCGAGGTGGAAGCCGTGCTCTACCGCCACCCGGCGGTGCTGGAAGCCGCCGTGGTCGCCCGCCCGGACGAGAAGTGGGGCGAGACCCCCTGCGCCTTCATCACCCTCAAGGTCGACCAGCAGGGCACCCGCGAGGCCGACATCATCGGCTTCTGCCGCGAACACCTGGCCGGTTTCAAGGTACCGAGAAGCGTGGTCTTCACCCAGTTGCCGAAGACCAGCACCGGCAAGATCCAGAAGTTCGTCCTGCGCGACATGGCCAAGGCGCTCTGATCCCGCATCCGGGCTACGAACCCAAGACACCGTTTGCACAACAACAATAACCGGCCCAGGCGGCCGACGGAGCAACCTCATGCAAGTCTTCAAGCGTCGTGACGGCGATGAACAACCCTACTGGCCGCTCGGTCCGTTCAAGGTGCGCCTGCCGTTTATCCACTACCGCTGGGAAACCGCGGAGATGCTCCAGGCGCTGATCATGTTCGTGGTCAGCCTGGCGATGATTCCGCTGCTGGAAAAATACCTCGGCCTGCCCTACGACGTGGCCCTGGCCTACGTGGTGGTATGCGGCATCGGCTTCATGCTGCCGGCGCTGCTCGGCGTACCTTTCGTGCCCGGTTGGATCACCCCGGGCATCCCGGTGGTACTGCTGTTCCTGGGTAATTTCAAACCGGGTCCGGAGGCGATTCAGGCGCTGTTCGCCCTGCAGTTTCTGGTGTTCGTGATCTTCCTGGTGCTCGGCGTCACCCGCCTGGGCAGCACCCTGGTGAAGATCATCCCCAACTCGATGAAGGGCGGGATCATCATCGGCGCCGGCATCGCCGCGCTGATGGGCGAAATCTCCAGCGGCGGGCGCCTGGCCAACACGCCGATCTCCCTGGCGCTGGGCAGCCTGATCTGCCTGTACCTGATGTTCTCGGTGTCGTTCAAGGGCCTCACCGAGCGGGTGCCCCTGGCGCGCAAGATCGTCAACTACGGCATGGTGCCGGGCATGCTGATCGCCATCTTCATCGGCATCGCCGTCGGCGAGTACAAGATGCCCGACGTGCGCTTCGGCATCACTGCGCCGGCCTTCGCCGAGATGTGGAACTACCTGCCGTTCAACGTCGGCTTTCCCGGCCTGGACGTGTTCCTGCTGGCCGTGCCGACGGCAGTGATCGCCTATATCATCGCCTTCGGCGACATCATCGTCGGCCAGTCGCTGATGCAGCGCGCCGATGAACTGCGCACCGATGAAGTGATCGAGAACAACATCGACCGCGTACACCTGGTGACCGCCCTGCGCAACGCGCTGCACGCTTTCTTCGCTCCGTATCCGGGCCTGGCCGGACCGCTGTGGACCGCCGTGGCGGCGACCATGGCCGAACGCTACAAGTACGGGCGCAAGGCGATGGACTCGATCTACAGCGGTGCGGGGACCTTCTGGATCACCGGTTTCATCGCCCTGTTCGCCCTGCCGCTGGTGAGCTTCTTCCAGCCGGTACTGCCGATCGCCCTGTCGCTGACCCTGATTCTCACCGGCTATATTTGTCTGATGGTCGGCTTCGAACAGCTCAACAACAACACCGAACGCGGCGTCGCCGGCACCATGGGCGTGGTCCTGGCCGTCTACGGCGCGGGCTGGGGCCTGGCCGCCGGTGCCGCGCTGTACATCCTGGTCGAGCGCACCCACCTGCTCAAATTCGCCTCGAGCAAGGACAAGACCAGCGGCGCACCTGAAGTCGACTGACGCGCTATAACCCTAGTTATCAATTGCCCCCGCCGCAGGTTCGCCTGCGGCACTCTGCTTTGAGGTGCCCCATGCCCGACTACAACGCGCCCCTGCGCGACCTGCGTTTCGTCCTCCACGAAGTCTTCGACGCCCCCACCCTGTGGGCACGCCTGCCGGCCCTGGCCGAAACCGTGGACGCCGCCACCGCCGACGCCATTCTCGAAGAAGCGGCCAAGGTCACCGGCAGCCTGATCGCCCCGCTCAACCGCAGCGGCGACGAGGAAGGCGCGCAGTGGGTCGCCGGCGAGGTGCATACCCCGGCCGGCTTCAAACAGGCTTATGCCACCTATATCGAAGGCGGCTGGGTCGGCCTGGCCGGCAACCCGGCCTACGGCGGCATGGGCATGCCCAAGATGCTCGCGGTGCAATTCGAGGAGATGCTCTACGCCGCCGGCTCCAGCTTCGCCCTCTATTCGGCGCTGAGTTCCGGCGCCTGCCTGGCGATCGACGCGCATGCCAGCGAAGCACTGAAGACCACCTATTTGCCGCCCATGTATGAAGGCCGCTGGGCCGGCTCCATGTGCCTGACCGAAGCCCATGCCGGCACCGACCTGGGCCTGATCCGCACCAGGGCCGAACCCCAGGCCGACGGCAGCTACGCGATCAGCGGCAGCAAGATCTTCATCACCGGCGGCGAGCAGGACCTGACCGAGAACATCATCCACCTGGTGCTGGCCAAGCTGCCGGGCGCGCCGGCCGGGCCCAAGGGCATCTCGCTGTTTCTGGTGCCGAAAGTCATGGTCAATAGTGACGGCAGCCTGGGCCCACGCAACGCCGTGAGCTGCGGCTCGATCGAACACAAGATGGGCATCAAGGCCTCCAGCACCTGCGTGATCAACTTCGACGGCGCCAGCGGCTACCTGATTGGCGAAGCCAACAAGGGCCTGGCGGCGATGTTCACCATGATGAACTACGAGCGCCTGTCGATCGGCATCCAGGGCATCGGCTGCGCCGAAGCCTCCTACCAGGCCGCCGCCGCTTACGCCCGCGACCGCCTGCAAAGCCGTGCGGCCACTGGCAAGGTGGCGCCGGACAAGGCCGCCGACCCGATCATCGTGCACGCCGACGTAAGGCGCATGCTGCTGAGCATGAAAGCCATGACCGAGGGCGGCCGCGCGTTTGCCTGCTACGTCGGCCAGCAACTGGACCTGTCGAAGTTCTCCGCCGATGCCGCGGAACGCCAGCAGGCCGACGCCCTGGTCGCCCTGCTCACCCCGCTGGCCAAGGCCTTCTTCACCGACACCGGTCTGGACAGCTGCATACACGGCCAGCAGATCTTCGGCGGCCACGGCTACATCCGCGAGTGGGGCCAGGAGCAGCTGGTGCGCGACGTGCGCATCGCGCAGATCTATGAGGGCACCAACGGCATCCAGGCCCTCGACCTGCTCGGGCGCAAGGTGGTGGCCAACGGCGGTGCCGGGCTGCGTCAGTTCGCGGCCGAAGTCCGCCACTTCGCCCACCAGCACGAAACGCCCTACGGCAGCGAGCTGGTCACCGCCCTGGAGCGCCTGGAAGCGGTCAGCGGCTGGCTGCTGGAACAGGCCAAGACGGATGCCAATGCGGTCGGCGCCGCCTCGGTGGAGTACCTGCACCTGTTCGGCTACGTCGCCTACGCCTATATGTGGGCACGCATGGCCGCGGTGGCCGAGGCCAAGCGCGACGAGGACGAGGCCTTCTACGGCGGCAAGCTGGCCACCGCGGCCTTCTACTTCGCCCGCCTGCTGCCGCGCAGCCTGAGCCTGGAAGCGAGCATCCGCGCCGGCAGCGCGCCGCTGTATGAATTGGGCGCCGAGCAGTTCTGAACAGTGACGCAGAAATAGTTGAGCGTTTGCGCGGCGTCCCGCACCGAGGCGCCGCGTTTTTTTATTCGAACCGCAAGGTGCGCCTCGCGGAAAACAACAGAAAAATGTAGAAAACAAGCGGAGAAGCGCATGCGCAGCCTGACCTCCCTAACCGGCAACAGCCAGAAACTCGACGGCGGCGCCATGTTCGGCAACGCGCCCAAAGCCCTCTGGCAGCGCTGGATGAGGCCCGATGAACAGAACCGCATCGACCTCGGTTGCCGCGCCTTGCTGGTGCAGGAAGAGGAACGCAATATCCTGGTGGAGACCGGCATCGGCGCCTTCTTCAGCCCCGAGCTGAAAGACCGCTTCGGCGTCCAGGAAGACCGTCATGTGCTGCTCGATAGCCTGGCCGAACTGGGTCTGAGCGATGTCGACATCGACATCGTGCTGCTCACCCACCTGCACTTCGACCACGCCGGCGGCCTGCTCGCCGCCTGGCAAAAGATCAACCGGCGCGCCTGCTGTTCCCCCACGCTCAATTCGTCACCGGCAAGCGCCAGTGGCAACGCGCCTGCCAGCCCCACGCCCGCGACCGCGCCTCCTATATCCCGCAACTGCTGAGCCTGCTGGAAAGCAGCGGCCGCCTGATCCAGCTGGAGGACGGCGAGCGCTGCCCACTGCTCGGCCCGGACTGGCGCCTGCACTGGAGCGACGGCCATACCCCGGGGTTGATGCTGCCCGAGGTGGCCATGCCCGGCGGCCCGGTGCTGTTCCCCAGCGACCTGATCCCCGGCGCGCCCTGGGTGCACCTGCCGATTACCATGGGTTACGACCGCTTCCCCGAAGGCCTGATCGAGGAGAAGCAGACCTTGCTCGCCGATCTACAGGCCCGCGGCGGTCGCCTGGTCTTTACCCACGACCCGCATATCGCCATGGGCCGGGTGGTGCGTGATGAAAAGGGTCGTTATGGCCTGGAAGACAGCCTGACCGAGGTGCGCGGGCTGGCCGAATAACCAGGCAGCACACTGGCGCGCCCACCAGGGACAATCCCGCCTCGTAGCCCGGATAAGCCTTGGCGCAATCCGGGATTGTGGCGTCCCGGATGGCGCTACGCTTATCCGGGCTACAAGGGCCGAACAGTTCCGTAGCCCAATGCAATTCGGGAGCGGTTTGGCTTCCTGCATCCGGGTCAAGTGCCTGCTAGAGCCCGCCGCTGACGCCCAGACTCACACCCAACTCGGTCGCCAGCGAGAACGGCAGTCTCGTAGCCCGGATAAGTCTTGGCGCAATCCGGGATTGTGGCGTCCCGGATGGCGCTACGCTTATCCGGGCTACAAGGGCCGAACAGTTCCGTAGCCCAATGCAATTCGGGAGCGGTCTGGC